>NZ_JBYOJT010000001.1:0-895048 GCF_057798875.1 Cupriavidus sp. 94F1 | reverse complement strand
CGCCCCCTCTCCCATAAATGGGAGAGGGGAGACCACCCCCGGTTTGTTGTTTTCTCAAGCCGAAAACGTATGTTCCAACGCCGGGAAGCTGCCGTCTTTCACTGCGGCCACGTAGGCGCGCACGGCGCCTTCGATCGAGGTCTGGCCGTCCATGAAGTTGCGGACGAACTTGGCCTTGCGGCCGGGGTAGATGTTCAGCATGTCCTGCAGCACCAGCACCTGGCCCGAGCAGTCCACGCCGGCGCCGATGCCGATGGTCGGCACCTTCAGCATCGCGGTCACCTCGCCGGCCAGCTTGGCGGGCACGGCTTCCATCAGGATCACCTGCGCGCCGGCCTGCTCCAGCGCCTGGGCCTCGCGCTTCAGTTGCGCGGCGCCGGCCTCGGTCTTGCCCTGCACCTTGAAGCCGCCGAAGGCGTGGACCGATTGCGGCGTCAGGCCGATATGGGCGCACACCGGGATGCTGCGCTCGACCAGGAATTTCACGATGGGCGCCAGCCATTCGCCGCCTTCGAGCTTCACCATCTGCGCGCCGGCGCGCATCAGCGTGGCCGCGCTTTCGAAGGCTTTTTCGGGCGTGGGATAGGTGCCGAACGGCAGGTCCGTCACCAGCAGCGCGGTCTGGTTGCCGCGTGCCACGCATTCGGTGTGATACGCCATGTGTTCCAGCGTGACGGGCAGCGTGGTCTGCTGGCCCTGTATCACATTGCCCAGCGAATCGCCGACCAGGATCATCTCGACGCCGCAGTAGTCGAGCAGTGCGGCGAAGCTGGAATCGTAGGCGGTCAGCATGGCGATCTTGTCGCCGGCGTCACGCATGGCCTGCAGCCTGGGCGCGGTGACGGTCTTGCGGGAGGGGTCGAGGAGGTAACTCATGGCAGTGCCCGTAGGAGTGGCGGCCGTGGGTCGCACGAACAAGCTTCGGCGGCGGCCGTTGTCGTTATCGTGTTGTGCTGCCGGGGGCCTTAGGCGCGTCTTTGCAGCGGCTTTGGAGCAGATCAGCGGGCAGCGAGATTCAGGAAGGCCCTGCGGCCTCGCATGTTCTCGATGCGCGACAGTAGTGTACGGAAATCGTCGTCGTTGTCTACCGGATTGAAGTGGGCGGTATCGACGATCAGCACCGGGGCGTCGTCGTAGCGATGGAACAGTTCGCCGTAGGCGTCGTGCAGCCGTTGCAGATACGTCTCGTCGATGGCGGATTCGCCAGGCAGGCCCCGTCGCAGAATGCGTTCGCGCAGCAGCGACGGCGTAGCCTGCAGCAGGATGACCAGGTCCACGCGCTGCGCGGGCACCTGCAGCCGTGCCGCCAGTGCGTCGTAAAGCGCCAGTTCGTCGGCCTCCAGCGTCAGCGCGGCATAGAGACGGTCGCGTGCGTACAGGAAGTTCGTCATCATGCGCTGGCCGGCAAGCATCGCGGTCTGCCATTGCTGCACCTGGGTGGCGCGCTGGTTCAGGCAGGCCAGCTGCATCGGCAGCGCGTAACGCTGCGGCTCGCGATAGAAGCGTTCGAGGAAGGGATTCTGGCGGGCGCCGTCGGCGAGTTCGCCGGCCCGCAGGTACTGCGCCAGCCGCTGGGCCAGCGCGGACTTTCCCGATCCGACCGGGCCTTCGACGACGATGCGGCGCAGATGGTCGAGCATGCGTCAGGTGCGCGGTGCGCTCAGGACGGGGTGTTGCCTTCCTGCAGGCGCGTGCACTTGCAAGTGGAAAGCTTTTCGATGCGCTGGTCCTGCACGCCCGGCAGGAAGTCCGCTGCCCGGCCGCGGCCGGGAATGTCCAGCGCGGCGTCCAGCTCGATCAGCGGAACCAGCACGAACGCGCGTTCCGTGATGCGCGGATGGGGCACGGTCAGCGCCTCGGTGTTGATCGCTTCGGCGCCGAACAGCAGCAGGTCCAGGTCCAGCGTGCGCGGGGCGTTGCGGAACGGCCGCTCGCGGCCGAACTGGTCTTCGATGTGGTGGCAGATGCGCAGCAGTTGCGACGCCGTGAAGGTCGTCTCGACCTTGACCACGGCGTTGAAGTAGTCGTCGCCGGAGGCGTCGACCGGGGCCGTGCGGTAGAACGACGACCGCGCAACGACCGTGATCCCGACCTGCTGGGCCAGGCACACGATGGCGTCTTTCAACGCCTGGCGCGCATCTCCAAGATTGGCGCCGATGCCGATGAAGGCAAGCGTCATGTTATTCCTCCGGCTGGGCGCGGCGCGGTCCCGGCTCGGGCTGACCTCCATCGGCCCCGTCAGTCGATTGCGCCTCGCTGCGGGAAGACACTTTATCCGATTTCCGCGGACCGCGTCGGCGGCGCCGTTTGCGTGCCGGCGCGTCGCCATCGTGGCCGGTGCCGTCCTCGGCGCCTTCCGCGCCACCGTCGTGGCCGGCGTCCTGGCCGCCGTCGTGGCTCTCACCCGAACCGCCCCTGGAACCCTTGCCGGACTTGCCGCGCGGGGGCCGGGCCGCCTCGATCAGCGCCTCGCGCTCGTCGGGGTGGGCGTTCTGGAAGTCGGTCCACCACTGGCCCACCTCGGCCGGCTGCTCGCCGGCTTCGCAACGCAGTTGCAGGAAGTCGTAACCGGCGCGGAAGCGCGGCGATTCCAGCAGGCGGTACGGCATGCGGCCCACGCGCTTTTCAAAGCGCGGCTGCATGCCCCAGATGTCGCGCATGTCGGTGACAAAGCGGCGCTGGATGGCCAGCTGGCCGGTCTGCTTTTCCAGCACCATGTCCATGGCCGTGTTCAGCGCGGCGATCGGATGCTCGCCTTCGTCGCGCAGCTTGGTCCAACGCTGCAGCACGTGGTGCCACAGCAGCGACGCGAACAGGAAGCCCGGCGACACCGGCTTGCCGGCCTGCACGCGGCGGTCGGTGTTGTCGAGCGCCAGCTGCACGAAACGCTGGCCCATCGGCTGTTCGATGGCCACGTCCAGCAGCGGCAGCAGGCCCTTGTGCAGGCCGGCCTTGCGCAGTTCCTGCAGCGATGCCCAGGCGTGGCCCGACATCAGCAGCTTGAGCATTTCGTCGAACAGGCGCGCGCTGGGCACGTTGTGGATCAGCGGAGCCAGTTCGGCGATCGGCGCACGGGTTTCCTCGTCGATGCCGAAGCCGGTCTTGGCGGCAAAGCGCACCACGCGCAGCATGCGGACGGGGTCCTCGCGGTAGCGCGTGACCGGGTCGCCGATCATGCGCAGCGTCCGGGCGTGCATGTCTTCCATGCCGTGATGGTAGTCATGCACGGTCTGCGCGGCCGGATCGTAGTACATCGCGTTGATGGTGAAGTCGCGGCGTTCGGCGTCTTCGGCCTGCGATCCCCACACGTTGTCGCGCAGCACGCGGCCGCTGGCGTCGATCGCGTGCGTCTTGCTGTCGAGCTCGGCCCGCTTCAGGCGGCGCCCTTCGGGCAGCGTCTCGCTGGCCACGGCGTCCACCAGCGCGCGGAATGTCGAGACCTCGATGATCTCCTGCTCGCGGCCGCCGTAGAACGTCACGTGCACGATCTGGAAGCGGCGGCCAATGATGCGGGAACGGCGGAACAGCGCCTGCACCTGGTCCGGCGTGGCGTTGGTGGCCACGTCGAAATCCTTCGGCTTGATGCCGAGCAGCAGGTCGCGCACGGCGCCGCCCACGATAAAGGCCTGGTACCCGGCCTGCTGCAGCGTGGACGTGACTTTGACCGCGTTGCGCGAGATCAGCGCCGGGTCGATCCTGTGTTCTTCCACGCCAACCACGCGCGGGGTATGGGCGCGGCCCGTGCGGCGCTGTTTCGGCCCCGGCTTGCCCAGCAGCCGGGTGATGAGCTTCTTGATCACGTCAGAACAGGTCCATGATGCGCCAGCCAGCGGCCGCGGCGTGGTTGCGCAGGCGGTCGTCGGGGTTGGCGGCGATCGGCTCGCTGACCTTTTCGAGCAGCGGCAGGTCGTTGGCCGAATCGCTATAGAACGTGGTGGTGCCGAAGTCGTCCCACTTGGCGCCCAGGCTCTTGAGCCAGCTTTCCACGCGGGTGATCTTGCCTTCGCGGAAGCTGGGCACGCCAGCCACTTCGCCGGTGAAGGCGCTCTCGGGCTTGCCGTCGATCGTTTCCGGATCGGTGGCGATCAGGTGCTTGATGCCGAAGGCCTGGGCGATCGGCGCCGTGACAAAGCTGTTGGTGGCCGTCACCACCGCGCACAGGTCGCCGGCTTCCAGGTGCTTGTACACCAGGGCCTTCGCCTGCGGCGTGATCACCGGCTCGATGACCTCGTGCATGAAGCGCACGCGCCATTGGTCCAGCCGGTCGCGCGGGTTGGCCGCCAGCGGGGCCAGCGCAAAGCGCAGGAATTCCTGGATATTGAGCGTCCCAGCCTTGTATTGGCTGTAGAACTCGTCGTTCTTGCGACGATACGATTCCTCGTCGACGACGCCCATGCGGACCAGGAAGCGGCCCCATTCGTGGTCGCTATCGGTCGGGATCAGGGTGTGGTCGAGGTCAAACAGTGCCAGATTCATGGGGCGCGATTTTACATTAAGGTGTCCCGGGCGGTCGGCCGGGCCCGGGGGACGAGCGGGGCGGCGTCTCGCCGGCCCCACCAGGCAAGCGTGCGGGTCCGGCGGCTACTCCCGGAATTCGGCGAACATTTCGCGCAGCAGCGGCAGCGTCACCGCGCGCTTGCGCTCCAGCGAATACATGTCCAGCGCGTCAAGCAGCGCCATCAGGCTGGGCATGTCGCGATAGTGGCGCGTCACGAGCCAGTGCGGGATTTCGGGCGAAAGCTGCAGCCCGCGCTCCTTGGCGGCCTGCACCAGCGCGGCCATCTTGTCCTCGTCGGACAGCGGCTGGAGCTGGTAGACCAGCCCCCAGCCCAGCCGTGTGCGCAGGTCTTCACGTACCGGCATGGCGCGCGGCGCCAGGCTGCCCGCCACCACGAGCGCGCAGCGCACATGGGCGCGCACCTCGTTATAAAGCGAAAAAACGGCGATCTGGCGCGCCTCGTCCAGCAGGTCGACGTTGTCGACGGTATAGATCTGGCACGCCGGGTCGAACATGAAGTCGGCCAGCGCGTGATGCGGGCTCAGGTAGCGGCAGTTCAGGCCGGCGTGGAGCGCGGCGTCGCAGACGGCATGCAGCAGGTGGGTGCGGCCGGAGCCCATGTCGCCCCACAGGTAGAACAGGCGGTCGTTGGCCTGCTCGCGCGCCACCAGGCCGGGCAGGTCGCGCAGGCGCTGCACCGGCTCGCGATTGGCCGACACGAAGAAATTGTCGAACGTGGACGGGGGCGGGCTGCCCAGTTCCAGCGACAGCTGCTTATGACTTTGACGCGGTGACATGACGAATCCGTTACTTGCGCGATGCGTGCCTGCAGTATGCCTAGTGCCGGCCTAGTGCCGATAGAGGTCGCTGGCCAGGTAAACGCGTCGCAGCTGACGCGCGCCGACCAGCAGCACCGCACAGGTTGGCAGTGCCAGCAGCACGCCAAAGAAGCCGAACAGCTGCCCGAACGCCAGCAGCGCGAAGATCACCACCAGCGGATGCAGGCCGATACGCTCGCCCACCAGCCGCGGTGTCAGGTAGAAGCTTTCCACGAATTGGCCGATGCCGTATACCACCGCCACGGCGCCCAGCCCGTACCAGTTGCCGAACTGCAGCAGCGCGGCCAGCACCGCCAGCGTCAGTCCAATGCCGAAACCGATATACGGGATGAACACGGCCAGGCCGGTGAAGATGCCCACCGGGATGCCCACATCGAAGCCTGCCACGGTCAGGCCGATCGAGTAGATCGCGGCCAGGATCACCATGACCAGGATCTGCCCGCGCAGGTACTGGGACAGCAGGGCGTCGGTCTCGGCCGACAGTTCATGCACCTTGGGCACCCAGCGGCGCGGCACCAGGCGCTCGATACGCCGCATGACCATGTGCCAGTCCATCAGCAGGTAGAACATCAGGATCGGCACGATGAACAGCAGCCCGGCCAGTTCGATCAGCGCCGATCCCGACACGCGCACGTAGTCGAACAGCACCTGCATCAGGTCTTCGGGGCTGGCCGCGAAGCGGTTCTGCAGCATGCTGCGCAGGCCGGGGAAGTCGAAGCGCACGCGTACGCCCAGTTCGGCCAGCCGGGGCGCCAGCACGCTGTTGAGCTTCTGCAGCAGCATCGGCACCTGTTCGCGCAATTGCGGGATCTCGCGCTGGAGCACCGCGATCAGCAGCAGCACCAGCAGCACCAGGACCACGCCCAGCAGCCCGATCATCAGCGCCACGCCGATGAAACGCGGCACGCGGCGGCGTTGCAGCCAGTCCACGCCCGGATTGAGGATGTACGAAAAGATGAAGGCCACCAGAAACGGCGTCAGCACGGGCGCCAGCGCCAGAACCACGGCGAACAGGGCGGCGCCGACCACCATCCACAGCAGGATGCGCTTGGTGTCTTGGGAAAGCAGGGGAGCGGTCATCGGAGGGTCCGGCGCGTCATGGTCTGGCAGTGTGGCAGGTGGATTCGTCCGCGATCACTGGTCGCCAGGAGCCTGTATCCGTTAAAATCGCGATTTTACTGGACTCGCGTCCGTGCTCCGTGCCCGATTGGCCTCCCCGGCCCAGGGACTTAGCTAAAAGCGACGGATTCCGCACTTCATCCTCATCCAAGACAAGCAGGTTCTCATGAGCGCATCCCCGACCGCCGGCCAGGCAGGCCTTTCCTACCGCGATGCCGGTGTTGACATCGATGCCGGCGACGCCCTGATCGACCGGATCAAGCCGTTTGCCAAGCGCACCATGCGCGAAGGCGTGATGGCTGGTATCGGCGGATTCGGCGCCCTGTTCGAACTGTCGAAGAAGTACCAGGAGCCGGTGCTGGTATCCGGCACCGACGGCGTGGGCACCAAGCTCAAGCTGGCGTTCCAGCTGAACCGCCACGACACCGTGGGCCAGGACCTGGTGGCCATGAGCGTCAACGACATCCTGGTGCAGGGTGCCGAGCCGCTGTTCTTCCTGGACTATTTCGCCTGCGGCAAGCTGGACGTGGACACCGCCGCCACCGTGATCCAGGGCATCGCCCATGGTTGCGAACTGTCGGGCTGCGCGCTGATCGGCGGCGAAACCGCCGAAATGCCGAGCATGTACCCGGACGGTGAATACGACCTGGCCGGCTTCGCGGTCGGCGCCGTGGAAAAGAAGAAGATCATCGACGGCACCACGATCCGCCCGGGCGACGTGGTGCTGGGCCTGGCCTCGTCGGGTGCACACTCGAACGGTTACTCGCTGGTACGCAAGATCATCGAAGTGGCCAGGCCGGACCTGAATGCCGACTTCCACGGCCAGCGCCTGCAGGACGCCATCATGGCGCCGACGCGCATCTACGTGAAGCCGCTGCTGTCGCTGATCGACACGCTGCCGGTCAAGGGCATGGCCCATATCACCGGCGGCGGCCTGACCGAAAACGTGCCGCGCGTGCTGGCCGACAACCTGACCGCCGTGATCCAGCGCGATGCCTGGACGCTGCCGCCGCTGTTCCAGTGGCTGCAGGCGCAGGGCAACGTGGCCGACGCCGAAATGCACCGCGTGTTCAACTGCGGCATCGGCATGGTCGTGATCGTGGCCCGGGAAGACGCCGAACGCGCCATCCGCCACCTGCAGGCCGCCGGTGAAGCCGTGTGGCAGATCGGCGAAATCCAGGAACGCGCCGAAGGCCAGGCGCAGACCGTGGTGGTCTGATCTGACTGTTTGCTGTTCTCCCCTCTCCCACGACGTGGGAGAGGGGAGCCAACTCCAGGCATTGTTACTCCGTCCCCAGCTTCGTCAACGCATCCCCCGTCACGCGGCAGATGCGCCAGTCCGGCATCACGTCGGCGCCCATCGCCCGGTAGAAATCGATCGACGGCTGGTTCCAGTCCAGCACCGACCACTCGAAGCGGCCGCAGCCGCGTTCCACGGCCAGCGCGGCCAGATGCTTGAGCAGCGCCTTGCCCAGTCCATGCCCGCGCCAGGCGGGCTCGACGAACAGGTCTTCCAGGTACAGGCCAGGTTTGGCCAGGAAGGTCGAGAAGTTGTGGAAGAACAGGGCAAAGCCAACAGCCTGCTTCGCACCATCCTGGTCGACTTCCACGATCACCGCTTCGGCATGGGGCCTGGCCCCGAACAGCGCGTCGCCAATCTTCTGCGGCGTGGCTTCCACCAGATGCGTCAGCTTTTCGTATTCGGCCAGTTCCGAGATCAGGCGGAACAGCGTGGCGCTGTCGGCAGGCGTGGCGGGGCGGATCAGGAAGGCGGTCATCGTCATTCGCTCAAAAAAACGGAAGCGATGATTATCGGTCACCCGGCGCGCGGTCACCAGCCCGCAGCCCGGGCCACCTGCGCGACGTAGTCGGGTGCCAGGGCATCGACGCTGATGCGCTCCGGCGTGCTGCGCAGCCACGTCAGTTGCCGCTTGCAAAGCTGGCGCGTGGCGGCAATGCCGCGCTCGCGCATGGTGGCGGCATCGCAGTCGCCGTCCAGGTATTCCCACACTTGCCGATAGCCAACGCAGCGCATCGAGGGCAGCCCCAGATGCAGGTCGCCGCGCGCGCGCAGCCGCTGCACCTCGTCGATCAGCCCGCCAGCCAGCATCGCGTCGAAGCGGTCGGCGATACGGGTGTGCAGCACTGCGCGGTCCGAGGGCTCCAGCGCAATCACCCGGTAGCGCGCATCGGCCGCCCCCGTGAAGGTCCGCGCATCGGCCTGGCGGGCCAGCAGTGCCGACATCGGCTGGCCGCTGAGCCGGTAGATCTCCAGCGCACGCTGGATGCGCTGCGCATCGTTGGGCGCCAGGCGCGCGGCCGTGACCGGATCGGCTTCGGCCAGCATCGCATGCAGCGCGGGCCAGCCGCGCTCGGCAGCCAGCGCATCGAGTTCGGCGCGCACGGTGGCATCGGCCTGCGGCAGATCGTTCAGGCCCTGCGTCAGCGCCTTGTAATAGAGCATGGTGCCGCCGACGATCAGCGGTGTGTGTCCGCGCGACCGGATCTCGTCGATGAGCCGTTCGGCATCCGTCACGAACTGCGCGGCCGAGTAGCTGTCCAGCGGATCGATGATGTTGATCAGGTGGTGCCGCACGCTGGCCAGTTCGGCCGGCGTGGGCTTGGCCGTGCCGATATCCATCTCGCGATAGACCAGCGCGGAATCGAGGCTGATGATCTCCACCGGGCGGCGCGCGGCCAGCTCCAGCGCGGCAGCGGTCTTGCCGGACGCGGTGGGCCCCAGCAGGCAGACGATCGGCGGAAAGTCGGAAAACTGCGATGACATCATCAAACGGCCAACGGGAAACAGGGGCCTACTGGCCGCGCAGGAACAGGCGGTCGAGTTCGGTCACGGTCAGCTGCACCCAGGTGGGACGGCCATGATTGCACTGGTCGGCGCGTTCGGTCTGTTCCATCTGGCGCAGCAGCGCGTTCATTTCCTCGACGGTCAGCTTGCGATTGGCGCGCACGGCGCTATGGCAGGCCAGCGTGGCCAGCAGTTCGTTCTGACGTTCGGCCAGCACGCGCGAGCCGCCGTAGGACTGCAGGTCGCGCAGCACGTCGCGCGCCAGTGCTTCGGCATCGGCCTGCTTGAGCAGGGCCGGAATGGCGCGCACGGCCAGCGTGGTGGGCGACATTGGGGCGATATCGAAGCCCAGCAGCTGCAGTGTTTCCTGGTGCTCTTCGGCCGCGCCGATTTCCACCGGACTGGCCGGCAGCGTGACCGGAATCAGCAGCGGCTGCACGGCCAGCTGGCGCGCGGCCAGGCCATCCTTGATCTGTTCGTACAGGATGCGTTCGTGCGCGGCGTGCATGTCCACCAGCACCAGCCCGCGCGCGTTCTGCGCCAGCACGTAGATGCCGTGCAACTGGGCGATGGCGTAGCCAAGCGGATGATCGGCCTCGCCCGATTCGGCATCGGCGCCGGGCAGTTCCGGGACGCGCGGCGGCAGGCGGTCCAGCAGGCCGGGCGGGTCGTCGGCACGGGCGGCCTGGGCGTCGGCCAGCCAGGCGGGCGGGCGCGACGACGGCTGCCACGACCCCGGGTTGGCCGATCCCGGCGAGGTGGCGTCACGCACCATGCCCAGATAGGCCTGGCGCGGCTGCGCAATACCCAGTTCGGTCTGGCGGCCCGCCGAGTAGTTGATCCATTGTGGCGCGGCGCCGGGCACCCCGGGGGCGGGCGTGGCCGGGCGCGCGGTGGGCATCGGCATCAGGCCGGCACCGTCGCCGGTATCGGAATGCAGGCTGTCGCCCTGTTCGCCGGCCTGGCGCGCCAGGCAACGCTGCACGGCGTGATAGACAAACTGATGGACCGCGCGCGATTCGCGGAAGCGCACTTCGATCTTCGACGGGTGGACGTTGACGTCGACCAGTTCGGGCGGCAGGTCCAGGCACAGCACGTACGACGGAAAGCGGTCGCCGTGCAGCACGTCCTGGTAGGCGCTGCGCACGGCGTGGTTCAGCAGCTTGTCGCGCACGAAGCGCCCGTTGACGAAGAAGTACTGCTGGTCGGGCCGTCCGCGCGACGCCGTGGGCAGGCCGGCGAAGCCGTACAGGTGCAACGCATCGGCGTCTTCATCCAGCGCCAGCCGCGCCCGCGCGAAGTCGCTGCCGAGCACCTGCGCCGTGCGCGTGGACACGTCGCCGGCATTCCAGTGCTCCAGCGGCTTGCCGTTGTGGTGGACGGAGATCGTGACATCGGGCCGCGCCAGCGCCGCGCGCCGGATCATCTCCAGGCAGTGGCCCAGTTCGGTTTGTTCCGATTTCAGGAACTTTCTACGCGCCGGCGTGTTGAAGTACAGGTGCTGCACGTCAATCATCGTGCCCACGCCGCCCGAGGCCGGCTGCAGCTGGCCGCTGTCGGCGCTGATCTGGGTGGCGTGTGCGGCCGCAGCAGTGCGGCTGGTCAGTACCAGGTGCGAGACCGAGGCTATCGACGCCAGGGCCTCGCCCCGGAAACCGAGCGTCAGGACCGATTCCAGTTCATCGAGCGAGGCGATCTTGCTGGTGGCGTGGCGCATCAGCGCAACGGGCAGTTCGTCGGCGGGAATGCCGCAGCCGTTGTCGGTGATGACAATGCGCCGCACGCCGCCTTCCTCCAGCCGGATACCCAGCTGGGTCGCGCCGGCATCGAGTGCGTTTTCGAGCAGTTCCTTGACCACCGAAGCGGGGCGCTCCACCACCTCGCCAGCCGCAATCTGGCTGATCAGTTGATCCGGCAACGGACGGATCGGGCGGCCAGGCTGGGTGGTGCGAAGGGGGGCTGAGGCGTCAGGCAGGGCGGCGTCGGCAGGCATGCGGGCGATTATACGTGCGGGCGGACACGTTTTCGGCACAAGTCCCGCCAAGAGGTGACGGATTGTCGTAATGGCTCTTGTATGATGGGGGCCTTCTTTGGAGAGAGGCTAATTTGGATACCGTATTGCATCTGATCGACATGGTCCTGCATGTCGACAAATTCCTGGGACAGTTCGTCCTGGACTATGGGGTCTGGGTCTACGGCATCCTGTTTGCCATCGTCTTTGCCGAGACCGGACTGGTGGTGCTGCCGTTCCTGCCGGGCGACTCGCTGCTGTTCATTGCCGGCGCCATGTGCGCGGCAGGCGCCATGAACGAATGGATGCTGGCAGGCCTGCTGTTCGTGGCTGCCGTCACGGGCAACACGGTCAACTACTTCGTGGGCAGCTGGATCGGGCCCAAGGTGTTCGACCAGCACTGGCGCTTCCTGGACCAGCAAGCCCTGCGCAAGACGCACGACTTCTATGAACGCCACGGCGGCAAGACGCTGGTGATGGCGCGCTTCATCCCGATCGTGCGCACCTTCGCGCCGTTCGTGGCGGGCGTGTCGCAGATGACGTTTGCACGCTTCCAGCTGTTCAATGTGATCGGTGCGGCCACGTGGGTGTTCGGCCTGGTGTTCGCCGGGTACTTCTTCGGCAACCTGCCGTTCATCAAGCAGTATCTGAACCTGATCGTGCTGGCCGGTATCGGCGCGGCCGTGGTGCCGCTGGTGCTGGGGGGGCTGTGGAAGCTGGTGCGCGGCAAGGGCCGCACGCGCGCCCCGGCCGACCGCTAAGGCGGCGCATTGCCCTGAACGCCGCGGCCGGACGTCAGCTCAGGCTGCGGCTCATCATGCGCAGGGCTGGCATGCGGTCGCGGATCTGCGTGGTGTCGGCGGCGTCGGGCCGCGCCTGGACATAGGCTTCCAGGTCTTCCAGCGCCGGCCGGAAGCACTCCAGGTTGGCATATGCCAGGCCGCGATCGCGGACTTCCTCGATCGAATCGGGCAGCAGGATCACCAGCCGGTTCTGCACCGCCAGCAGCCGCTGCCAGCGCGATTCCTGCAGATAGATGGCCTTCAGGTTGCGCAGCATGCGCGCCACGATCTCGCGATGGCCGGCCACCTGCAGGAACAGCCCCAGCGGCACTTCATTCGACCCCGTGATGCCCTCGCGCTCCAGGAACGGGTCGAGCATTTCCTGCAACTGTTCCTTTGACAGCGTTTCGCCAGTCAGCGGGTCGAGCACGACCTCGCCGGCGGGAATCGTCATGCGCACCAGGAAATGGTTCGGAAACGACACGCCCTTGAGCGGCAGGCCGATCTGCTGGCCCAGCTCCATGTACAGCACGGCCAGCGAGATCGGAATGCCCCGGCGCTGCTTGAGCACCACGTTCAGGTACGAATTGTCCGGGTCGTAGTAATCGTTGGCGTTGGGTCCGAAGCCCAGGTCGCGGTAGAAGAAATGGTTTAGCAGGCGCAGGCGCTGGATGGCGGGCGTGCCTTCGGCGATCCGCCGCTTGAGGCGCACCGCCAGTACGTCGAGGGCGGCCAGTTCGGCTTGCAGGTCCAGGTCAGGGTAGGCGTCCTGGGCAATCGCAAGCGCGGTTTCGGTGAGCGGGATCGCATCGTCGTCGGCCACGAGGCTGGCGAAGTAATCCAGGACTTTCGTGGAGGTCATGGGGCGGTGTTCCTGACTAGCCGGCGCGGCGCCGGAAGGCTGCGTAGCGCAGGCCCATGAGCCACAGTGTACCGAAGTAGACCGCCGCTGCAAGTACCAGGCAGGCGGCCATCAGCGCGATGCGCAGCCACGGCGTGGCACCCATCGCCACCCAGTCGAAATTGCGTGAGAACCACAGCAGCATGCCGGACAGGATCAGCATGGCCGCCGCCAGCCGCAGCAGGAACATGCCCCAGCCCGGCGCCGGACGGTAGAAGCCGCGCCGGCGCAAACCGAAGAACAGCAGCAGCGCGTTGACGGTGGCGCCAAAGCTGATCGACAGCGGCAGGCCGGCATGGCCCAGCACCGGCACGAACACGAAGTTGGACAGCTGCGTGATGACCAGCACCAGGATCGCGATCTTGACCGGGGTGCGGATGTCCTGCCGCGCATAGAAGCCCGGCGTCAGGATCTTGATGAGAATCAGCGCCAGCAGGCCCACGCCATAGGTGCCCAGCGCCTGACGCGTCATCTCCACCGCGTGGGCGTCGAAGCGGCCATAGTTGAACAGCACCGATGTCAGCGGCGTGCCGAACAGCATCAGCCCGGCCGCGCAGGGCAGGGCCAGCAGGAAGGTCAGCCGCAGGCCCCAGTCGAGCAGGCCCGAGTATTCCTCGCGGTTGTCGTTGGCGTTGGCGCGCGACAGGCTCGGCAGCAGGATGGTGCCCAGCGCCACGCCCAGCAGCGCCGTCGGGAACTCCATCAGGCGGTCTGCATAGGTGATGTACGACACGGCGCCGGCCCCCAGGCGCGATGCGATATTCGTATTGATGATCAGGCTGATCTGGGCCACCGACACGGCCAGCAGGGCCGGCGCCATCTGCTTGACCACGCGCCGCACGCCGGGATTGGACCAGGCCTGGCGCAGGTCCAGCGAAATCCGCGGCAGCACGCCCAGACGACGCATGGCCGGCACCTGGATGGCCAGTTGCAGCACGCCGCCGATCAGCACGCCCCACGCCTGCGCATAGATCGGCTGCTTCAGGTGCGGCCCCACCCAGACCGCGGCCACGATCAGGCAGAGATTGAGCAGCACGGGCGTGAAGGCGGGCACCGCGAAGTTGCGCCAGCTGTTCAGGATGCCGGAGGCCAGGGCCACCATCGAGATCAGGCCGATGTACGGAAACATCACGCGCGTCATGAACACCGCCGAGTCGTAGGTTTCGGCGTCGCCCCGGAAGCCCGTGGCCACCACGGTCATGACGATCGGCGCGGCGATCACGCCCACCAGCGAAACGGCGGCCAGCACCCAGGCCATCACCGTGGCCACGGCGTCGATCAGCAGATGCGTCTCGGCGTCGCCGCGCTTGCCGTGGTATTCGTTCAGGATCGGCACGAAGGCCTGCGAGAAGGCCCCTTCGCCAAAGATGCGGCGCAGCATGTTGGGGATGCGGAACGCCACGTTGAAGGCGTCGGTCATGTCCGAAGCGCCGAAGGCCCGGGCAATCAGGATTTCGCGCATCAGGCCCGTGATGCGCGACAGCATCGTCAGGCCACTGATGGTGGCAAGGGCTTTGAGAAGGTTCAAGGTGGTAGTCGGGGAAAGCTTCAGGCCGTCCGGCCGCTGCGCAGCCCGGGCGGAATGCGGTTCAGACGCCCGTTTGGCCCCAAAAGTTGCCGCGGCGCCACGGTCTGCGGCCAGGCGGCGCCGGATGTGGCGCTTATTATACGGATCGGCCGATGTTGGGCGACCGTCAGCGCGGGTATACGAATCGCCCTTGCCTGTCCCGCCAGCATGTGTGTATAATCGCCGATTCGCAAGGACAGTCGCGTCCAGGATTCGTTTGTCGAAACATCCCGGGTCGCACGATGTGACTTAATTGTTGCGTCCCAAATTATTGCGTCGCCCCGGGCGCGCATTCTGAATTCAGGAAGAGATACATGGCAAATTCCGCACAAGCTCGCAAGCGCGCGCGCCAAGCCGTCGCCGCGAACGCCCACAATTCCAGCCTGCGCTCGCGTCTGCGCACCGCCGTCAAGGCAGTTCGCAAGGCGATCGACGCCGGCGACAAGGCTGCAGCTGCTGAAATCTTCAAGCAGTCGCAAACGATCATCGACAGCATTGCTGACAAGAAGATCGTGCACAAGAACAAGGCCGCACGTCACAAGTCGCGCCTGTCGGCCGCCATCAAGGGCATGGCCGCCTGAGTCTGCCTGGGCCACCCCGGTGGCCTGCAGAAAGAAAAGCTCGTCTTCGGACGGGCTTTTTTGTTTTCTGGCGCGTTGCTGTCGCTGGCTTGGCCGCGTGCGGCCGGCCAACAAAAAACCCGGCGCCGGCCGGGTTTCTTCATGTGGGGTGCGTCGACTTCGGTGTCAGTGTTCGACCGAGCAGGCTTCCACCACCTGGAGGTTGTTGTCGCGGGCGAAGTTCAGGACGAAATCGAGCGCCTTGGGCTCGATGTCGCGCAGCCGGGTATCGACCACCACGTTCTTGACGCCAGCTACGATCACCGGACGCACATATGGCGAGTAGGTCAGGCGGGGATCGCCGGTATCGCCTTCGGGGCGGAATTGCGCCATCACGCCGCACAGCCGCTCGGCCCAGTCGCTGGGGCGGAAGGTCTTGCCTTCCTTCGTAACGCCTTGGATGAAATATTCGCGGACTTGGGGGGTGGTCATGGGACTGCGGGGATTCTGCTTGGTGACTCGACGGTAAACCCGCTTCAACGGGCGCACCGTTTGACGCATCCGGCGGGCGAATGGTTCGCGCGCATCCGGACATGACCAGCGGGGCGTGGTGTCGGCGGGGGCACTTTTGATGCCGGCGGCGGGCTGTTGGCATGGGTATGCCGGGCCCCGCGTGAATCAGCGAGTATTATATCTTATATAAGACCTGCGCATAAGGCTGAATCCTGTCGGAAACCTGTCAGTGACCGCCGGATGGCGCGCCAGTGCCGCCTCTGGAGGTTAACGGACCGGGCTCGCCAAAGCTGGAATAATCCCTTATGATCTTTGCAATTACATTGCGTAAGCGACGCGAAAGGCGGCTCCGCGACACGCTCCGGCCCTCATGGATTGCACTTCCGCGCAATCGGGCTGCGTGTCCCAAGCGAGCCGCCTTCTTTGTTTTATGAGCCCAACCCCGATCAAGCATTACCTCCAGTTCAGCGACCTCGGTGCCGACGAGTACGCGTACCTGCTGGACCGCGCGAGGATCCTGAAGGCGAAGTTCAAGAACTACGAAACATGGCACCCGCTGCACGACCGCACGCTGGCCATGATCTTCGAAAAGAATTCCACGCGTACGCGCCTGTCGTTCGAGGCCGGTGTCCACCAGCTGGGTGGCCATGCGGTGTTCCTGAACACGCGCGATTCGCAGCTGGGCCGTGGCGAGCCGATCGAGGATGCCGCGCAGGTAATCTCGCGCATGGTCGACATCATCATGATCCGCACCTACGGCCAGGACATCATCGACCGCTTTGCCGCGCATTCGCGCGTGCCGGTGATCAACGGGCTGACCAACGAATACCACCCCTGCCAGGTGCTGGCCGATATCTTCACGTATATCGAGCAGCGCGGCAGCATTGCCGGCAAGACCGTGGCTTGGATCGGCGACGCCAACAACATGGCGTACACCTGGATCCAGGCGGCCGAGCGGCTCGACTTCACGTTCACGTTCTCGGCGCCCCCGGGCTACCAGCTGGACCCGGCCATGGTGCCGGCATCGGCCGCGCCGCGCGTGAAGGTGTTCGCCAATCCGCTGGAAGCCTGCCAGGGCGCGCACCTGGTGACCACCGATGTCTGGACCAGCATGGGCTTCGAGGCCGAGAACGAAGCGCGCAAGCGCGCGTTCAAGGACTGGATGGTGACCACGGCGATGATGGACTGCGCCGCGGACGATGCACTGTTCATGCACTGCCTGCCGGCGCACCGTGGCGAGGAAGTGGAAGCCGCCGTCATCGACGGCCCGCGCAGCGTGGTCTGGGAAGAAGCCGAGAACCGCCTGCACGTGCAGAAGGCGCTGATGGAATACCTGCTCTGCGGCCGCTACTGAGCCGCCGCTGGAGCCAATGAAAGGGGGCCGCGATGGCTCCCTTTTTTACGTCTTTACGAACCGCAAGATCCGAGGAGATTGAGATGAGCCAGTTCGACAATGTGTCGGTCGTCAAGAAGGCCAACCTGTATTTCGATGGCAAGTGCGTGAGCCACACGGTGCTGTTTGCCGATGGCACGCGCAAGACGCTGGGCGTGATCTTTCCGGCTGCGCTGACGTTCAGCACGGGCGCGCCGGAAGTCATGGAAATCAACGCGGGCAGCTGCCGCGTGCGCCTGGCCGGCTCGGAAGAATGGAAGACCTACGGCGCGGGCCAGCAGTTCGACGTGCCGAGCAACAGCAGCTTCGACATCGAAGTGACCGACACGCTGGACTACGTCTGCCACTTCGCTTGAGCTTTGGCTTAAGCTGCACGGTTTTCTCCCCTCTCCCACTACGCGGGAGAGAGGAGAAGTACACCCTTCAAAGGATCACCGGTTCCGGCTCGATCCTGACGCCAAAGCGCGCCTGGACCGTATCCGCGATGCGGTCCGCCAGCTTCAGCAGCGCGGCGCCCGTGCCGCCGCCGTGATGTACCAGCACCAGCGCCTGCTTGCCGTAGACGCCCACCGGGCCGTCGTCCAGGCCCTTGAAGCCGCACTGGTCGATCAGCCAGCCCGCCGCCAGCTTGTAGCGACCGTCGGGCTGGGGATAGCTGACCAGCGCCGGATGCTCGGCCACCAGCGCATCGCGCTGCGCCGCTTCCACCACCGGATTCTTGAAGAACGAGCCCGCGTTGCCGATCTGTGCCGGATCGGGCAGCTTGCGCGAGCGGATGGCGATGACGGCATCCCGCACCTGTGCGGCGCTGGGTGATGCAATGTGTTGCAGTTCGCGCGCCAGTTCGCCGTAGTTGAGGACTGGCTGCCAGGTCTTCGGCAGCCGCAGCGTGACGGCCGTGATGATGTAGCGGTCGCGGCCTTCGCGCTTGAACAGGCTGTCGCGGTAGCCGAACGCGCAGGCGTCCAGGTCCAGCGTGACGAATTCGCGTGCCTGGCGATCGTAGGCGCGCAGCCGTGCAAAGCGGTCCCGCAATTCCACGCCATAGGCGCCGATGTTCTGGATCGGAGCGGCGCCGGCCGTGCCCGGGATCAGGGCCAGGTTTTCGAGGCCCGGCACGCCGTCGGCAACCGTGCGGCTCACCAGGCCGTGCCAGTTTTCGCCGGCACCGGCCGTCACCAGCCAGTCGGCGCGGCCTGCGCTGACGTCCTCGGCGATGTCGTAGCCCGGGATTTCCATCAGCAGCACGCAGGCGTCGAGATCGCCGGTCAGCACGACGTTGCTGCCACCCCCGAGCACCACCACCGGCATCCCGGCCGCGCGCGGGTCCGACAGGGCCGAAACCAGGTCCGATTCGCTGCGAATATGCGCCGCCAGACGCGCACGCGCATCGAACCCGAATGTATTGTGGGTGCGCAGGGGATAAAATTCGTAAAAATCTGCCATGAAGGACGGGGAAAGCACCCCGGACCGGGGCAGGCCAAGATTATACGTAACCGCATGAACGGGCCGCCGGGGCAAACGGCGCGCCGTGCAAGACCAGGAGAATCGATATGCCGTCGTTTGACGTAGTGTGTGAAGCCAATATGGTGGAAGTGAAGAACGCCGTGGAACAGGCCAACAAGGAAATCTCCACGCGTTTCGACTTCAAGGGGTCCGACGCCCGCGTCGAGCAGAAGGAAGGCGAACTGACCGCGTTTGCCGATGATGACTTCAAGCTCGGCCAGGTCAAGGACGTGATGATCAACAAGATGGCCAAGCGCAATGTGGACGTGCGCTTCCTGGACTACGGCAAGGTCGAGAAGATCAGCGGCGACAAGGTCAAGCAGGTCATCACGATCAAGAAGGGCGTGACCGGCGACCTGTCGAAGAAAATCGTGCGCATGATCAAGGACAGCAAGATCAAGGTGCAGGCCAGCATCCAGGGCGACGCCGTGCGCGTGACGGGCACCAAGCGCGACGACCTGCAGTCGGTGATCGCGCTGCTGCGCAAGGACGTCAGCGAGGCGCCCCTGGACTTCAACAACTTCCGCGACTAGGAAGCACGATCGAACCGGGAATGGCTACTGCCCCTGCCGCGCTTGCGGCAGGCCGCCGATCTTTGCGCCGGGCTTGATGCCCTTCTGCGCAAACCAGCCCTTGTTCATCTCCAGCGCGTAGCGCACGGCCGCACGCGGGCAGTGGTTGTCCTCGGTCTGGGGCTTCATGTCCTCGATGTTCACGATGCTGCCGTCATCGGCCAGGAAGGCGATGGAAAGCGGCAGGTCCGTGTTGCGCATCCAGAAGCAGTGCCCGGCCTTTTCCTCGAACACGAACAGCATGCCGGCGTTGGCGGGCATCGACTTGCGGAACATCAAGCCGCGCTCGCGCGCTTCGGACGATGCCGCCACTTCGGCCTGGATGGCGTACATGCCGGCGGTCAGCGGGATGACAGGCAGCGCGGACTGCGCGTGGGCCAGGCTCGTCAGCGCGGCGGCGCCCACGGCCATCAGGGTCTTGAACACGGGATGCATGGCGGATCTTGTCGTTGGGGGTCTTGCTGCAGGCGAGAGCATAGCGCAGCCATGCCGGCCGTGCCGAAAACGCCGGACATGAAAAAAGGCAGGTCGCATGGGCGCCTGCCTTTCTACAGACGCGCGGAAGGTGTCCGCGCGCAGGGTCGCCTTACTGGGCGGCCGGTGCCGAAGCTTCCGCCTTCTTGGCGTGGTGCTTGGTCGACGAATGCTTGTGGTGGGTGGACTTCGCGGGCTTCGCGGCTTCCTTGGCGGCCGGCGCAGCGTCAGCAGCGGGAGCCGAAGCTTGCGCGAAAGCGCCGGTAGCGAACAGGCCAACAACCAGGGCAGCGATCAGTTTTTTCATTGCGAGTACCTCAGAAATGTATCCAGTATTTGGAGGGTTCGACGCGCGTAGACGTGTCACTCGCAAAAACGAAACGCCATCTTTTGCCGTTGACGTCATGTTTAACACTATTTGTAACTGCGTTTTACCGGCGTCTGGGCACATGTATTGCGCCACGGACATGTGACGGGCGGGATGGAAGTCCCAGTGCGCGGACATCCACCTCGCCCCATTGCCCCGGCATCAGGCCAAGCGCGGGCAGCGACAGGCCGCCGATGGCTACCCGGATCAGCCGAAGCGTGGGAAAGCCCACGGCGGCCGTCATCCGCCGCACCTGGCGATTCTTGCCTTCGCGAATCTGCAGTTCGACCCAGGTGGTGGGAATGGCCGCGCGATACCGGATCGGCGGATCGCGATCCCATAGCCAGGCAGGCGCATCGACCACGCGCACAGCAGCCGGCAGCGTCGTGAAATCGCCAAGATCCACGCCCCCGCGCAGGCGGGCCAGCGCGGCATCGTCGGGCATGCCCTCCACCTGCGCCAGATAGGTCTTGGCCAGCTTGTGCTTCGGGTCGGCGATGCGCGTCTGGAGCGCGCCGTCGTCGGTCAGCAGCAGCAGGCCTTCACTGTCCGCGTCGAGGCGTCCGGCCGGGTAGACGCCGGGTATGTCGACGCAGTCGGCCAGCGTCGCCCGCGACGGATGCGCGGAGAACTGGCTCATCATCTGGAAGGGCTTGTTGAGGGCGATCAAGGTCATGGCCGCGCATTATCCACCAGTGCCGCCATGGCCGGCGCGCAAAGGTTGGCGCGCGCCATCGCTTTATGCATAATATACAGATAGTCTTATGTCTTATATAAGACTGCTATGCGATGTGGCACACCGCCGGTCGCGGATGCCGTTGGTCCATGTCACGCGACGGTGGCGAAACGCCCGTTACAATGCCTCGCACAACACAATCGCGTCGCCGGGCTCCGCGGCCTGGTGCCAGCCATCACCCCATCCGCAGTTGGAGACGAACATGTATCAGCACATCAAGGTGCCGGCAGGCGAGAAGATCACGGTCAACGCCGATTTCTCGCTGAACGTGCCTGACAACCCGATCATTCCGTATATCGAAGGCGACGGCACGGGCGTCGATATCACCCCGGTGATGCTGAAGGTGGTGGACGCCGCGGTGGCCAAGGCCTACGGCGGCCAGCGCAAGATCGCATGGATGGAGGTTTTCGCCGGCGAGAAGTCCACGCGTATCTACGGCCCGGACGTGTGGCTGCCCGAAGAGACGCTCGACGTGGTCAAGGAGTACGTGGTGTCGATCAAGGGCCCGTTGACCACGCCGGTCGGTGGCGGCATCCGTTCGCTGAACGTGGCGCTGCGCCAGCAGCTCGATCTCTATGTGTGCCTGCGCCCGGTTCGGTATTTCAAGGGCGTGCCGTCGCCGGTGCGCGAGCCGGAAAAGACCAATATGGTGATCTTCCGCGAGAATTCGGAGGACATCTACGCCGGCATCGAATGGGAGGCCGGCAGCGAGGGGGCGAAGAAGCTGATCGCCTTCCTGCAGGACGAAATGGGCGTCAAGAAGATCCGTTTCCCGGACACGTCGGCCATTGGCGTGAAGCCGGTGTCGAAGCAGGGCACGCAACGGCTGGTGCGCAAGGCGATCCAGTATGCGATCGACAACGACAAGCCGTCGGTCACGCTGGTGCACAAGGGCAACATCATGAAGTTCACCGAGGGTGGCTTCCGTGACTGGGGCTACGAACTGGCGCAGCAGGAATTCGGTGCCGAACTGGTCGATGGTGGCCCGTGGTGCAGGTTCAAGAACCCGAAGACCGGCCGCGACATCGTGATCAAGGACGTTATCGCCGATGCGTTCCTGCAGCAGGTGCTGCTGCGCCCGGCCGAGTATTCGGTGATCGCCACGCTGAACCTGAACGGCGACTACATCTCCGACGCGCTGGCGGCCCAGGTGGGCGGCATCGGCATCGCGCCGGGCGCCAACATGTCGGACGACGTGGCCATGTTCGAGGCCACGCATGGCACGGCGCCGAAATACGCCGGCAAGGACTACGTGAATCCGGGTTCGGAAATCCTGTCCGCCGAAATGATGCTGCGGCATATCGGCTGGACCGAGGCTGCCGACCTGATCATCGAGTCGATGGAAAAGTCGATCCAGTCGAAGAAGGTGACCTATGACTTCGCGCGGCTGCTGGAAGGCGCCACGCAGGTGTCGTGCTCGGGCTTCGGCCAGGTGATGATCGACAACATGTAAGGCTGGCCGACCCGGACGGCAAGCGCCCCGGCACCGCGAGGTGGCCGGGGCGTCTTTTTTCGGATGTCCCTCAACCGTCCGACTGCACGGCGCGCCCATCCAGCGGCTGGGGCGGCCGCGCATTCATCGGATAGCGGCTACGAAACGCGGCCAGTTGTTGCGGCGAGATCGTCAGCGGCTGCTTCATCACGTACCACTGGACATCCTCGGTACAAGGCGGTGTGGTCAGGCTGCCGGGGAACGTGTAGTAGTGATGTGATTCAGGCAGCAGGCCGGCGATGTTGACCCGGCCGGGCATCGGCACGGGCTGGGCGCCCGGCTTGGGCAGCGTGCGGAACAACGTGGCCAGTTGTGGGTTGGGTTTGCCCATCTTGAACATGACCGCGACCACGGCGACGACGCGCCCGTTATCGTCCTGGTGGACAAAGTGCGCGGACAGCGGATAGGCCTTGCCGTTGAAGCGGGTCTCGCTGGGCGTGTGAAAGTGGAATTGCGCCAGCCGATAGGTGCCCGTCGCCGTGGTCAGCGTCTCGGCGCCAGCGGGCCGCACCTCGATCGTATGTCCGGTATTGGCGACCTTGACCCGCGTGGGCCGATAGTGAAACGCGAGCGCCGGAAGGTGCGCCGGTGTCGCGCCATGGATATCCACGGGCGATT
This sequence comes from Cupriavidus sp. 94F1, assembly GCF_057798875.1. NCBI lineage: Bacteria > Pseudomonadati > Pseudomonadota > Betaproteobacteria > Burkholderiales > Burkholderiaceae > Cupriavidus > Cupriavidus sp. 94F1. The sequence continues at coordinate 872,294 of NZ_JBYOJT010000001.1, read as the reverse complement.
GCAGTTTGCCCGAGGCGCATCGGAAAAATTCTGGGTCCAATTCGCCCCAGTGAGAGGGGTCCGTCGCGCCTTCGTAGGACCAGGCGTGAGGGTCGTGGCCAGGCGGTTCGGCGGCGATTGCGCTGGCTGACCCCATGACGATGGCGCAGCAGAATGCGGCTGCTCGTAGCGTGTGTGTCATTTGGCGAAGCTCCGATGGTCGAGAGTGTCCGCGCGCACCGTGCGCGGGGATGGCTCGGGCCAGTCTACGAAGCCGCCATCGATGCCGAAATGGCGCTCCTACGAAAGCGAGGCGACCTTGGGAAGTTTCCTTGACCTGGTTGACAGCGCCGGCTCGGCGAGGGGTTTTACGGAACACCGTTCCGCGCTCGGGAACCGCAGCGGCCAACGCAGAAACAGAAACGCCCGGCACATGGTTCACATGGGCCGGGCGTTTTTCCGGATGCTTGGCGTACGCGCTTGGCGTGTGCCCCGGACTGGCATTGCCAGCCGTGGCACTGGATCCCGTTCCGAAGGAAGTTTCCCCCCTTCACATCCGCATTGGCCGACGCCGCTCTGTATGGCGTGTTCGGCCGCGGCGCACTTTACTGGGCGGCGTCCTGGATGTTCGTGGCTTGCTTGCCCTTCGGGCCTTGCACCACCTCGAACGAAACGCGCTGGCCTTCCTTCAGCGTCTTGAAGCCCGCCATCTGGATTGCCGAAAAGTGCGCAAACAGTTCTTCCTCGCCATCGTCCGGCTTGATAAATCCGAAACCCTTGGCGTCATTGAACCATTTGACGATACCGCTTGCCATAAACTCCCCCAACGAAAAAGCTGATTTCAAGCGGGGAAACCAATGGCCAGCTGAAAACCACCCTGGCGGGCCCAGCATGCCGTTCCTGACGGACCAGCTGCGTAAAGCGCCGCGCAAATGAAATTCGCGTGGCCAGCCGCCGCGCCCGTCCGGAAACGAAACCGCCTCCGGAAACGCGCCGCAAATGGCTGACCTACGCCGGTCGTGGGCCTCCCTGCTCACGGATACATCCGGTCTGGACTTTTTGCTTCGGCTCGCTGTCCAGGCCCGGATGTGCAAACGATTTTTCTGGCAAACCTACATACTGTCAAGCTGGCAGATTCCCCACTGGGCGTGGGGTGTGGCGGGATTGAAACGGCGCCAGATGGTACCTTTGTCGCCGTGGTGCATGGATTTTTGAAAATGCCGTCTGGCGGCCCGTCCGGTGCCCCGGCAAGGGTCGGCGGGCGCGTACCATGCACCGGGAACGTGCGCCGGGCGCCCTTTGTGCGGTTGCCCACGCCGGGATTTTTCCGAAGGGCTGCCCTTGAATACGGGGCCAGTTCCCCAAATTGCAGACTTGTGAGTAAGGGTTAGAATAAAAGCCATGGCGACACGGCTGGCGAACACCCCCCAACGCGAAGCAGGCACAGTCATCGAGCGGAAAGAGCAGCAGCTCAAGCCGCCGGCGATGTACAAGGTGCTCCTGCTCAATGACGACTACACTCCGATGGAGTTTGTCGTGATGATCCTGCAGCAGTATTTCAGCAGGGACCGGGAAACGGCGACGCAGATCATGCTCACCGTCCACCGGGAAGGTAAAGGCGTTTGTGGTATCTACACGCGGGATATTGCGGCGACCAAGGTCGAGCTTGTATCAACCCATGCGCGGCAGGCGGGCCACCCCCTGCAGTGCGTGATGGAGGAAGCATGATTGCGCAAGAATTGGAAGTAAGTCTGCACATGGCCTTTGTCGAGGCTCGCCAGGCACGCCACGAATTCATTACCGTGGAGCACCTGCTACAGGCGCTGCTTGACAACCCCACAGCAGCTGAAGTGCTGCGCGCGTGCGCGGCCAATATCGAGGACTTGCGCACCAGTCTGAAGAATTTCATCGCAGACAACACGCCTGTCGTACCTGGCACCGATGAAGTGGACACGCAGCCCACACTGGGCTTCCAGCGTGTGATCCAGCGCGCCATCATGCACGTGCAGTCGACGTCGAATGGCAAGAAGGAGGTGACCGGCGCCAACGTGCTGGTGGCCATCTTCGGCGAAAAGGACTCCCACGCGGTGTACTACCTGCAGCAGCAGGGCGTGACGCGCCTGGACGTGGTCAACTTCATCAGCCATGGCATCCGCAAGGACCAGGCCGAACCGGCCAAGCACGGCGAGGGCAACCCCGAAGGCGAGGGCGGTGACGGCAAGGAAAGCCCGCTCGAGCAATACACCCAGAACCTGAACGCGCTGGCCAAGGCCGGCAAGATCGATCCGCTGATCGGCCGCGACAGCGAGGTGGAGCGCGTGGTGCAGGTGCTGTGCCGCCGGCGCAAGAACAACCCGCTGCTGGTGGGCGAAGCCGGCGTGGGCAAGACCGCCATTGCGGAAGGCCTGGCCTGGCGCATCACCAAGAACGAGGTGCCCGATATCCTGGAAAAGGCTACCGTGTACTCGCTCGACATGGGCGCACTGCTGGCCGGCACCAAGTACCGCGGCGACTTCGAACAGCGGCTCAAGGGCGTGCTGAAGTCGCTCAAGGACAATCCGCACGCGATCCTGTTCATCGACGAAATCCACACGCTGATCGGCGCGGGCGCCGCATCGGGCGGCACGCTGGACGCCAGCAACCTGCTCAAGCCGGCGCTGTCCTCGGGCCAGCTCAAGTGCGTGGGTGCCACCACGTTCACCGAATATCGCGGCATTTTCGAGAAGGATGCGGCCCTGTCGCGTCGTTTCCAGAAGATCGACGTGGTCGAGCCCTCGGTCGACCAGACCGTGCAGATCCTGCGTGGTCTGAAGTCGCGCTTCGAAGAGCACCATGGCGTCAAGTACGCGGCCTCGGCGCTGACCGCGGCGGCCGAACTGTCCGCCCGCTTCATCACCGACCGCCATTTGCCTGACAAGGCCATCGATGTGATTGATGAGGCAGGTGCCGCGCAGCGCATCCTGCCGAAGTCGAAGCAGAAGAAGACCATTGGCAAGGGCGAGATCGAGGACATTGTGTCGCGCATTGCCCGCATCCCGCCGCAGAGCGTGAACCAGGACGACCGCAGCAAGCTGCAGACGCTGGAGCGTGACCTGAAGTCGGTGGTGTTCGGCCAGGACCCGGCCATCGAGGCGCTGGCATCGGCAATCAAGATGTCGCGCGCCGGCCTGGGCAAGACCGACAAGCCGATCGGCTCGTTCCTGTTCTCAGGCCCCACGGGCGTGGGCAAGACCGAAGTGGCCAAGCAGCTCGCGTTCATCATGGGCATCGAACTGCTGCGCTTCGACATGTCCGAATACATGGAGCGCCATGCGGTCAGCCGCCTGATCGGCGCGCCGCCGGGCTATGTCGGGTTTGACCAGGGTGGCCTGCTGACCGAGGCCGTCACCAAGAAGCCGCACTGCGTGCTGCTGCTCGATGAGATCGAGAAGGCACATCCGGATATTTTCAATATCCTGCTGCAGGTGATGGACCACGGTTCGCTGACCGACAACAACGGCCGTCGTGCCGACTTCCGCAACGTGATCATCATCATGACCACGAACGCGGGGGCGGAGACGATGAACCGGGCCACGATCGGCTTCACCACGGCGCGCGAGCAGGGCGACGAGATGGCCGACATCAAGCGCATGTTCACGCCGGAGTTCCGCAACCGTCTGGATGCGACCATCAGCTTCCGGGCGCTGGACGAGGAAATCATCCTGCGCGTGGTGGACAAGTTCCTGATGCAGCTGGAAGAGCAGTTGCACGAGAAGAAGGTGGAAGCCAGCTTCTCGGAAAAGCTGCGCAAGTACCTGGCCAAGAAGGGCTTCGATCCGCTGATGGGCGCGCGTCCGATGCAGCGTCTGATCCAGGACATGATCCGCAAGGCACTGGCGGACGAGCTGCTGTTCGGCAAGCTGGTCACCGGCGGCAAGGTGGCCGTGGATCTGGACGAAGCGGACCAGATCAAGCTGACGTTCTCGGAAGCCGATCCGGAGCCGCCCGAGGCGCCGGAAAGCGAGCAGCGCGCGGAAGTCTGAGCGCGCCTCGATTGCGCCACGCCGCAATGCAAAAATGGCCGGGTTCCCCCGGCCATTTTTTTGTCCGTTTCCCGGCAAATCGGGGTGCGATTGTTCCATTTTTGGGCGATCAGCGACGGGCAATCCTGCAAGTTGGGCGATCATCGGGCAAAATACGCGGCTGGCGGCATGCCGCCTTTTCCTGATTCCGCGGCCATCCGGCCGCCCAGCCCGAGTCTCTGATGTCTTCTCCCGACCGCATGCGGCTGCGCCGCCTGCTGCTCAAGTCCCTGCTGATGGGCGCCATGCCTGTGGCGTCACTCGCGGGCCTCGCCCAGGTTTCCCACGCAGCCGAGCCCTCGGCAACCAGCCGGCCGATTTCGATGGTCCTGCCGTTCCCGCCCGGGGGCAGCGTCGATATCGTGGCCCGGCAACTGCAACCGGGATTGAAGACGGTCCTGGGACAGACCGTGGTGGTCGACAACAAGCCCGGCGCCGGCGGCCTGATTGCCAGCAGCACCGTGGCGCGGGCCAAGCCGGACGGCAACACGCTGCTGATGGCCTTCGACACGCACGCCATCAACCCGTTTGCGTACAAGAACCTGCCGTACGACACCTTCAAGGATTTCACGCCGATCACCCAACTGGTGCGCTTCCCGCTTGTTATCGCCGCCAACCCGGCGCTATCGGCATCGAACGTGCGTGAACTGATCGAGCTGGCGAAGTCGAACCCGAACGCGGTGCGCTTTGCCTCCTCGGGCATCGGCAGCCTGAACCAACTGGCGGCCGAGGCCCTGGCCACCGAGGCCGGCGTGCATTTCCTGCACGTGCCCTACAAGGGCGGCGGCCCGGCCGTGCAGGCCGTGCTGGCGGGCGAGGTGGACCTGTTCTTCAGCAGCTACGCGGCCGTACAGGCCCACGTGGCCGCCAGGACGATCAAGGTGCTTGGCGTCACGGGAACAAGCCGCATCAAGCAGATGCCGCAGGTGCCGACCGTGGCCGAGCAAGGCTACAAGGGCTTCGAAGCCTATTCGTGGATTGGCGTTTTCGGGCCGGCGCAGATGCAGCAGGACACCGTGATGCGCCTGCACGACGCGCTGGGCGCATCGATCAGGCAGCCCCGCGTGGTGGAGGCGCTGACCGCGCAGGGATTCGAAATCGCCGTGGGGTCGCCGGCCGACCTGGGCAACCTGGTCCGTCACGAGCACGACAAGTGGCAGGCCGTGGCCCGCAAGGCCAACATCCAGTTCGACTGACCCGATGCCGACGTTACCCGAACCGTTCGACCACGCCGTCATCGTCTGCGCAGACCTGGACGCTGCCGCAGACCGCTGGCGCGCGCTGGGTTTTTCGCTGACGCCGCGCGGCTATCACACGCTGGGATCGCAGAACCACTGCATCATGCTGGCGCGCGACTACCTCGAATTGCTGCACGTGACCGCGCCCAGCCCGAGCCGCCAGTATTACTGGGATGCCCAGCAGCGCGGCGGCGGTTGCGCAGCCATGTCGTGCAAGAGCCGCGATGCGTTTGCCACGGCCGACCGGCTGCGTGCCGCCGGCTTTCATCCTTCGGACCCCATCGAATTCTCTCGGCCGGTGCGTCTGGACGATGGTTCGGAGCACCCCGCCACGTTCCGCGTGACAGCGTTGGACCAGGCGCCAGGCGCCCGCTATTTCGTCTGCGAGCATCGCACGCCGGAACTGCTGTGGCGGCCGGAATGGCTGACGCACGCGAATGGCGCAACGGCGATTGCAGCGACGTATCTGGTGGTGGAAGCGGACCAGGTGGCGGCCACGGCCGAAGCCTACGCCACGCTGACTGGCGCGACGATTGCGCGCGCCAGTGGCGAAACGGCGATGCTCGATATCGATGGTGCATCGTTCGTGGTCACGGCGCCGCAGGCGCTGGCCGATGCTGCCGACGTGCCGGGGCTGCGGCATGGCGCCACGGGCTATGCTGCGATCCGGCTTGCCACTGACGATCTGGAGAAAGCCCGCGCACACTGGCGGGCCAATGGGGTGCAGGCCACCGACCTGTCGCCGTCCATCACGTGGATCCCGGCCGGGCAGGCCAACGGCGTGGCGCTGATCTTCGAGCAGCGCTAATTCTTGCTCCCCTCTCCCATTTCACGGGAGAGGGGAGAACACCGATCTGGCCTTACGCCTTCGCGTGTGCCACGCCGGTCGAGCCGAAGCCGCCGGCGCCGCGCGCGGAATCCTCCGAAAACGCTTCCACCGTCGTGAACACCGGACGCAGTACCGGCACGAACATCATCTGGGCGATGCGTTCGCCGGGCTGGATCACGATCGGCTCGGTGCCGGGCGCGTTGCGGTTCCACACGCTCACCATGATCTGGCCCTGGTAGTCGGCATCGATCACGCCGATCGAGTTGCCCAGCACCAGGCCCTTCTTGTGACCCAGGCCCGAACGCGGCACGATGGTCGCGCACATGAACGGGTTGGCCATATGCACCGCGAAGCCGGCCGGCACCAGTTGCGCCGGCGTGCCGGGTTCGATGGTCACCGGGCCGTCCACGCAGGCGTGCAGGTCGATGGCGGCGGCCATGTCGCTCTGGTAGGCGGGCAGGCCCCAGTCGTTCAGGCGGGCGTCGAGCACCTTGATCTCGACAGTCGGATTCGCGGCTACGGTCATGGATGTGGATTCGTACGAGGGGACAAAGGCGGCATGATACCGCGCCGCCTTCGCTGATCCGCCACTTCGATCCGCCACGTGGTGTCGCGCCCCGCGGTCAGCCTTGCAGGTCGAAGGCCTCGGCCAGCAGTTCGTACGTGCGCATGCGCGCCTGGTATGACGCCGTCACGCTCAGCACCACCAGTTCGTCGGCCGCGAAGCGGCCCTTCAGCGCCAGCATGCGCTCGGCCACCTGCGCGGGCGTGCCGCAGATCGTACGGGGCCGCTCGCGTTCGATGATCAGGCGGTCGCGTTCGGTGGGCGTGAAATCGGCGGCCTGGGCCAGCGACGGAATCGGCGCGTTGACGCCATAGGCCATCTGCAGCCGGCGGATATCGACGGCGCGCTCCAGCGCGGAGGCCTCGGCCTCCGTATCGGCGCAGATCACGAACACCGCAGCCGCGCTGTATGGCTGGTCTTCGTACCCGGCCTCGAAATCCTCGCGGTACTGCTGCGCCACCATGTCGCCGCCATGGGCGTTGATGAAATGCGCGAAGGCGAACCGCAGCCCCAGCCGTGCGGCCAGCGCGCCGCCGAAGTCGCTGGAGCCGAGCACCCAGATCTCGGGCCGGGTATCGATGGCCGGCTGCAGCAGCACGCCTTCGGCCAGATGATCGGGCGGCACCTCGCCGCGCAGCAGGAAGGCCAGGTCCTGCACCTGCTGCGGGAACTGGTCGCCCCGGTTGTACTGGCCCATGGCCACGGCCTGTGCGGTGCGCATGTCGCCGCCTGGGGCACGGCCCACGCCAAGGTCGATCCGGTTCGGAAACAGCGCCTCGAGCATGCGGAACTGCTCGGCCACCTTGAATGGGCTGTAGTAGGGCAGCATCACGCCGCCCGACCCCAGCCGGATGCGCCGGGTCACGCTACCCAGCCGCGCCAGCATGACTTCGGGGGCCGGGTTGCACACGCCTTGCAGGCCGTGGTGCTCGGCGCACCAGTAGCGCGTAAAGCCAAGGCTGTCGGCCATCTGGGCCAGATCGATCGTGGCGGCCAGGGCATCGCGGGCCGTATGGCCGTGGATGACGGGGCTTTGGTCCAGCACGGACAGGCGCAGCCTGGGGCGGGTATTACTCATGGCTGTGGGTGCGGCGGTGTGACACGGACTTGTGCGGCAGGCGCTGGCCGATGGCGGCCACCAGCTCGCGGGCCAGCGACAGCTTGTCGGCACGCGGCAGGCGCGTCATGCCGTTGGCATCGAACAGCACGATCTCGTTGTCGTCGAGGCCGAAGGTGTGGTGGCCGATATTGCCCACCAGCAGCGGCACGCCCTTGCGCTGGCGCTTCTGCTCGCCATACTGCTCCAGGTTCTCGCTTTCGGCCGCGAATCCCACGCAGTAGGGCGCATCCGCGCGGGCTGCCACGGCGGCCAGGATGTCCGGGTTCTGCACGAACTGCAGCGTCGGCGTGTCGGTGTCGTTGGCCTTCTTCAGCTTCTGCTGGGCCACCTCGGCCGGGCGCCAGTCGGCCACGGCGGCCACGGCAACGAACACATCGACATCGCGCAGTTGCGCCATGACCGCATCGTGCATCTGCTGGGCGCTGCGGATATCGGTACGCACCACGCCACGCGGCGTGGGCAGCGATGTGGGTCCTGCCACCAGCAGCACGTCGGCACCGGCTTCGCGGGCCGCGCGGGCGATCGAGAAGCCCATCTTGCCCGATGACAGGTTGGTGATGCCGCGCACCGGGTCGATGGCCTCGAAGGTCGGGCCGGCGGTGATCAGCACCCGCTTGCCCTGCAGTGGCTTGGGCTGGAAGAACGCGATCAGGTCTTCCACCAGTTCCTCGGGCTCCAGCATCCGGCCGTCGCCGATTTCGCCGCAGGCCTGGTCGCCGGTGCCAGGGCCGAGGATCGTCACGCCATCGGCGCGCAGCTGGGCCGCATTGCGTTGCGTCGGCGCGGCGGCCCACATCTGGCGGTTCATGGCCGGTGCCACCAGCAGCGGGCACTCGCGCGCGATGCACAGCGTGGTGAGCAGATCGTCACAGAGACCGTTGGCCACCTTGGCCAGGAAGTCGGTGGAAGCGGGGGCGATCAGGATGGCGTCGGCCTCGCGCGAGAGGTCGATATGCGCCATGTTGTTGTCGATGCGCGCATCCCATTGCGACAGGAACACCGGGCGCCCGGACAGCGCCTGCATCGTAACCGGGGTGATGAAATGCGTTGCCGCTTCGGTCATGGCCACCTGCACGGTGGCACCTGCCTTGGTCAGCAGCCGTACCAGCTCGGCCGACTTGTAGCAGGCGATGCCGCCGGTCAGGCCAAGGACAATGTGCTTGCCGCGCAGATCCATGGGGAAGGCTCTTCAGGGAACGGGAATCTGTGCATGATACCGCCGGGTGAGGGGGGGCGCTGGGAGGATGCGACAGGTTTGCGCCCCTCTCCCACTTGTGGGAGAGGGGCCGGGGGAGAGGGGCGGGCGGCTCAAACTGCAGCGAGTGGCAAGCAGAGCCTCCGAGCCCTCTCCCCCAACCCCTCTCCCGCGGGCGGGAGAGGGGAGTACGACGAGCCCTCAGTGCCGCCGCACGCGTCGCAATTCGTCCACGATCAGCAGGATCGCGCCAACCGTGATCGCGCAATCGGCCACGTTGAAGGCCGGGAAATGCGTGTTGCGCCAGTGGAAGTCCAGGAAGTCGATCACATGGCCATGGATCACGCGGTCCACCACGTTGCCCACGGCGCCGCCCAGGATCAGCGACACGGCCAGGCAGAACATCTTCTGCCCCGTATGGCGATACAGCAGCCAGACGATGAAGCCGCCCACCGCCACGCCCAGCACCGTGAAGAACCAGCGTTGCCAGCCGCCCGCGTCAGCCAGGAAGCTGAACGCCGCGCCCTTGTTGTAGACCAGCACCAGGTTGAAGAAGCTGGTGACCGGCCGCGATTCCGCGTACTGGAAAGACCGGGTGATCACGACCTTGAAGAACTGGTCGATCATCACCACCAGCAGCGCAAACGCCATCCACAGCCACGGCGTGACGTTGGCGCTGGGCTTGCCGCCGGACTTGCTCTTGCTGCGCGGCGAGGACGAACGCGTCGAACGGGTCGAGGACGATGCCATCAGGCGTGGCTCCTGTGTTCACCGGCGCCGAACAGGTTGCTGTGGCAGCGGCCGCAAAGGGTGGGATGCGCCGGGTTGTGGCCCACGTCGGCGCGATAGTGCCAGCAACGTTCGCACTTGGCGTGCTGCGACGGCGTGACCGTCACCAGCAGGTCGCCGCCTTCCGGCGCCGGCGTGACCTTGGCCGCCGACGTCAGCAGCACGAAGCGCAGGTCGTCGGACAGGCTCTGCAGCGCGGCCAGCACCGGACCGCCCGCAGCGATCGTGACCTCGGCCTGCAGCGACGAACCAATGTCGCCTTCCACGCGCACCGCTTCCAGCTGGCGCGTGACTTCGGCGCGCACCGCGCGGATCTCGTGCCACTTCTGCAGCAGGTCGTCGGCTTCGCTGACCGGCGGCAGGTCGTAGTACGTACTCGTGAAGATCGTGTCGGTGTGCTCGGTGCCGTGCGCGAACACCTGCCAGGCTTCCTCGGCCGTGAACGACAGGAACGGCGCCATCCAGTGCAGCATCGCCTGGGTGATGTGGTACAGCGCGTTCTGCGCGGCGCGGCGCGCCTGCGAATCGGGGGCCGTCGTGTACAGGCGGTCCTTCAGCACGTCGAGGTAGAAGCCGCCCAGGTCTTCCGAGCAGAATGTCTGCAGCTTGGCCACCACCGGGTGGAACTCGTACGCCTGGTAGTGCGACAGCACTTCCTTCTGCAGGCGGTCGGTCAGGGCCACCGCGTAGCGGTCGATTTCCAGCCATTCCGAGGCCGGCAGCGCATGCTTCGCGTGGTCGTAGTCCGTCAGGTTGGCCAGCAGGAAGCGCAGCGTGTTGCGGATGCGGCGATAGCCTTCCACCACGCGCTTGAGGATTTCCTCGGAGATCGACAGCTCGCCGGAATAGTCGGTCGAAGCGACCCACAGGCGGATGATTTCCGCGCCCATCTTGTTCGAGATGTCCTGCGGCGCCACCGTGTTGCCCACCGACTTCGACATCTTGCGGCCTTCGCCGTCCACCGTGAAGCCGTGCGTCAGCAGCGCCTTGTAGGGCGGCTTGCCGTACAGCATCGACGCGGTCAGCAGCGACGAATGGAACCAGCCGCGGTGCTGGTCCGAGCCTTCCAGGTAGAGGTCGGCCAGACGGCCATCGGGCGTGTCGGCCGACGGATCGTAGAGTTCGTCGCGATGCGAGCCGCGGATCACGGTCCAGTGCGTGGTGCCGGAGTCGAACCAGACGTCCAGCGTGTCGCGGTTCTTCTCATAAAGCGCGGCTTCGTCGCCCAGCAGGTCCTTCGGGTCAAGCGACTGCCAGGCCTCGATGCCGTGCTGCTCCACGCGCCTGGCCACTTCTTCCAGCAGCTCCGGCGTACGCGGATGCAGCGCGCCGGTTTCCTTGTGGATGAAGAAGGCCATCGGCACGCCCCATTGGCGCTGGCGCGACAGCGTCCAGTCCGGGCGGTTGGCGATCATGTTGTGCAGGCGCTGCTTGCCCCACGACGGGTAGAACTCGGTGGCCTCGATGCCGGCCAGCGCGCTCTCGCGCAGGGTGGGGCCGTTGTCGGCCGGGTCCACGTCCATGCCCGCGAACCACTGCGACGTGGCGCGGTAGATGATCGGCGTCTTGTGACGCCAGCAGTGCATGTAGCTGTGCTCGTACTTGTGCGAGTTGAACAGGTTGCCCGACTCACGTAGTACTTCGACGATTTTCGGGTTGGCATCCCAGATCGACAGGCCGCCGAACAGCGGCAGCGTGCTGGCATAGACGCCATCGCCCATCACCGGGCTGATGATTTCCGAATCCGGCATGCCGTGCGCCTTGCACGACTGGAAATCCTCCACACCGTAGGCCGGGGCCGAGTGGACGATGCCGGTGCCGGTGTCGGTGGTCACGTAGTCGCCCAGGTACACCGGCGACGTGCGCGCGTAGCCGGCGTCCATCCTGGACAGCGGATGGTGGAAGCGCACTTCGGTCAGCGCATCGCCGCGCGCGGTCGCCACGATCCGGCCTTCCAGCGCGTAGGTTTTCAGCTGTTCCTCTACGCGATCCTTTGCCAGGATCAGGAAGCCGCGCGGGGTTTCGACCAGCGCGTATTCCACTTCCGGGTGCATGTTCAGCGCCTGGTTGGACGGAATCGTCCACGGCGTGGTGGTCCAGATCACGATCCAGCCCGGCTTGCCTTCGAGCTGCGCCAGCGGCACGTGGAAGGCGTGGGCGATCTTGTCGGTCTCCGCGAACGGGAAGCCCACGTCGATCGACAGGTCGACCTTGTCCTTGTATTCGACTTCGGCCTCGGCCAGTGCCGAACCGCAGTCGAAGCACCAGTTCACCGGCTTCAGGCCACGGAACACATAGCCTTTTTCCATGATCTTGCCCAGCGCGCGCAGCTCGTCGGCTTCGTTGCTGAAGTTCATGGTCAGGTACGGATTGTCCCAGTCGCCCAGCACGCCCAGGCGCTCGAAGTCCTTCTTCTGGCGGGCGATCTGCTCGGTGGCGTAGGCGCGTGCCTTGGCCTGGACTTCCTGCACCGGCAGGCCCTTGCCGAACTGCTTTTCGATCTGGATCTCGATCGGCATGCCGTGGCAGTCCCAGCCCGGCACGTAGACGGCGTCCAGGCCGGTCAGGCCGCGCGCCTTGATGATCATGTCCTTCAGGACCTTGTTCACCGCGTGGCCGATGTGGATGTCACCGTTGGCGTACGGGGGGCCGTCGTGCAGCACGAACTTCTTCGCCCCCTTGCGCGCGGCGCGGATCTTCTTGTAGAGCTGTTTGTCCTGCCATTGCTTGACCCACAGCGGCTCGCGCTTGGGCAGGTCGCCGCGCATCGGGAACGGGGTATCCAGCAGGTTGACCGGATACTTGCTTTTTTCAGGCTTGGCGCGTTTGTCGTCGGACATGGTTGATTCTCGGGGCAATTCGTTTGGGCGCGGACCGGGGGATGACCGCCGCGCGCGTGTCATTTCGGGGCAAGGCAGGGCGGGTCCCGGCGGCGCGCATGCATGGGGCGCGCCGCCGGCCGCTAGCTAATTCGGTCGGTGGCGGAGGTGGCGAAGTCGCGCCGGTCGCCGGCCGGATTGGCGGCCTCCAGGCCGAAGAACGCCCGGGCTTCGCGGGCATCCTTGGCGATGGCCTCGGTCAGCGCCTCGAGCGTGTGAAAACGCTCTTCGTCGCGCAGCTTCTTCATGAATTCCACGCGCACCAGCTTGCCGTAGAGGTTCGCGTTGAAGTCGAACAAATGCACCTCCAGCAGCACGCGGCCGGCGTCTTCCACGGTGGGTCGCACGCCAATGCTGGCCACGCCTGGCAGCGGGTGATCGGCAATGCCATGGACCTGCACCACGAAGATGCCGTTCACGGCCGGGCGCTTGTGCGTGATCCGCAGGTTCAGGGTCGGAAACCCCAGGTTGCGGCCCAGCTTGCGGCCGTGGATCACGTGGCCGCTGATGGCATAGCCGTGGCCCAGCAGGCGACGCGCGTGTTCCAGGTCGCCATCGGCCAGCGCCTGGCGCACGGCCGAACTCGAAATGCGGATGCCGCCTTCGGAGACCGAGCCCATCTGCTCCACATCGAAGCCAAACTGGCGGCCGGCCTGCAGCAGGTAGCCGAAGTCGCCGGCGCGCTTGGCGCCAAAGCGGAAATCGTCGCCCACCAGCACCCAACGCGCATGCAGGCCGTGCCAGAGCACGTTCTCGACGAACTGCTGCGGCGACTGGGCGGCAAAATGGGCGTTGAAGTGTTCCACCACCACGCGGTCCACGCCGTTGCGGCGCAAGGCATCGAGCTTGTCGCGCAGCAGGGCAATACGGGTGGGGGCGTGCTCCGGCGCAAAGAACTCGCGCGGGTGCGGCTCGAACGTCATGACGCATAGCGGCAGGCCGCGCGCGTCGGCGGCCGCACGGGCGCGCGCGAGCAGCGACTGGTGGCCGCGATGCACACCGTCGAAATTGCCGATGGTGAGCGCGCAGGGCGCCCGGCTTTCGGCGTTGGGCAGGCCGCGGAAGACTTTCACGAGGACGGCGGACGAGCTTTTCAGGGAAAGCGAGCATTATAAGGCGAATGGCCCCGCGTGCCGCCGGATTGCCTCTTTTGACGGCACCGGCCTTGTGCCGTTGTAGGCAAGCTGCCCACAAATGGCGAATTTGTGGGCCTATCCGCCACTCCGCCATGGCGCAGCGCCGCAAAAGGCGGCATGATATGCCCAATTCAGAACAAGAACCGCGCGATTCCTGCAACAGTCGCCGCTCCCCGGGTCTGTCGCAGCGGAATGTCGTCGCCTTACATGCCAGGCCACACTTGAACGCGCTGCTTAACAAGATATTGCCGCCCCCCGGGCCGCAACTGGACACCGAGACGCGGGCCAAGCTGCTGGCCACGGTCCATCGCGTCTCCCCCACCGCCATTGCCTCGTCCGTGCTCCTGCCGGGCCTGACCGCCTGGGCGTTCTGGAACGAAGCCAGCCATTCGGCGCTACTGGTCTGGTGCGCGATCATGCTGCTGCTGACGGCTGGCGGCAGCTGGTTCTACCTTGGATACCAGCGCGACAGCGGCAAGATGAGCCGTTCGGCGCACACGCGCAAGTGGTGGAACAACATGCGGGCGATAGCCTTCCTGACAGGTCTGACCTGGGGAAGCTCGGCGCTGCTGCATTTGTATACAGGCTCGGTGGTGTTTTCCAGCGTGCTGTACCTGCTGACGCTGGGGGTGCTGGCGGGCGGCGCCACGTCGCAGTCGCCGATCCCCTCGAACCTGGTTTTTGCCGGCGTGCCAATCCTGGTGCCCAATATCCTGCTGGCCGAGATCGCCTTTCCGGCCCATGGCGGCTACGTGCAGCTGCTGCTGGTGGTCTATGCGCTGATGCTGGCGCGCCATTCGCTGAACCTGCAGCACACGCTGGTGCGCGCCATCCAGCTCGAATCGGAAAGCCGCCGGCTGGCCAAGCAGTTTCAGGAGGAAAAGGAGCGGGCGCTCCACGCCAGCGAGGAAAAATCCCGCTTCCTGGCCGCCGCCAGCCACGACCTGCGCCAGCCCGTGCATGCGCTGGTGATGCTGGTCGAGGCGCTGCGCGCGCGCAACCAGTCCAGCGCGCTGCATCCGCTGGTGGAGCAGGTGGCGGCCGGCACGCAGACCATCGACCTGCTGTTCCGCTCGCTGCTCGACCTGTCCAAGCTCGAAGGGCGCAAGGTGCTGCCCACGCTGGAGCCGTGCGAGCTGCACTCGTTGATCCACGACGTCATGAGCCAGTTCGCCGCCGACGCGCGCGAAAGCGGTCTGACGCTGACGCCGCGCGTGCCCGACGAACTTTACGCGATGGCCGAACCTGTGCTGCTGCGGCGCGCGCTGTTCAACCTCGTGCAGAACGCGCTGCGCTATACCAGGCGCGGGGGCATCCTGGTCACCGCGCGCCAGCGCCGCAAGCATGTGCGCGTGGAAGTCTGGGACACCGGCGCGGGTATCACGCCGGAACACTTGCCCGAGATCTTTTCGCCTTATTACCAGGTGCATAACCCCCAGCGCGATCCGTCGCAGGGGCTGGGGCTGGGGCTGGCCATCTTCAAGGAATGCGTGCGATTGATGCGCGGCACCTATGGCGTGCGCTCGGTGCCGGGCAAGGGTTCGGTGTTCTGGTTCGCGCTGGCGCCGGTGCCGGCCGAGACCGTGGCCAACGTCCGGGCCATGCGCGCCAATGCGCAGGCCGAGGAAGCGCGGCAGGATCGGCTGCGCGGCACGGTACTGGTGGTGGACGATGACAGCCAGATCCGCAAGGCGTGGATCGCGCTGATGGAGGCATGGGGTATCCGCGTCGCCTGTGCCGCGCACGGGCAGGAGGCCGATGCACTGTTCGCCAAGGGCCTGAAGCCGGACATCATCTTCTGCGACTTGCGCCTGCCGGGCAACGAGAACGGCCTGGACCTGCTGGAACGCTGGCAGACCACGCAGCCGCAGGCGCGCAGCGCCTTGCTGACTGGCGACCTGAAATCGGCGGCGCTGCTGGCGGCCGAGGATGCCGGCTATTTCGTGCTGCCCAAGCCGGTGGACCCGGCCAATCTGCGCATGCTGCTGCGCCGCTGGCTGCAGGTTGGCTGAAGCGGTCGCCGTCTGTCCAACCGCGCGTCAAAGGGCATCACCCAAACAAAAACGCCGCCCTGGATACCAGAGGCGGCGTTTCCTTATTGTGGCGGGCAGGGCAGGGCGCTTACTGGCGCAGGCGGAAGCGCTCCATGCGCGACATCACCTGCATGCGCGTACGCACGCCCAGGCGCTGCAGAATGGCAGACACGTGTTCCTTGACCGTGTTTTCGGTCAGCCCCAGCTTGCGTGCGATGACCTTGTTGGGCAGGCCTTCCAGCACCAGTGCCAGCACCGAGCCCTGGCGCGGCGTCAGGCCCAGTTCGGCCGGGGTGACGGGAATGCCGTGCGCCGGGCCGAAAGACTGCGAGCGACCGGACAGCGCTTCGTCCGACGGAAAGCTCGTATCGCCGGCCAGCACCTTGCGCACGGCGGCCGTAAAGGCATTGGCATCGAGATGCTTGCCGACGAAGCCGCATGCGGACAGCGCACGCGCACGGCCCACGATCTCTGGCGTGGCTTCGGCGGACATGAAGATGAAACGTGCGCCCGGAATCACGGTCTTGAACGCCTGCATGGCATCAAAGCCCGTGCCGTCATTCAACCAGATATCGAGCAGCACGATATCGGGACGAAGTCCCTGGTTCAGCGAGTGGAGAGCCTCCTTGGCGCTCCCGGCAGCGTGGACAGCAACGTCGGGCATCACCTCCGCCAGGAAGGCAGTGGTGCCGGAAAGAGCCATAGGATGATCATCGACCACCAACAAAGTCGGTGCAGCGTTCGACATGCGTATTCCCGTCTAATTTCCCGTTTCGTCCTTGTTGTCACCGTTTTCCGAGAAAGCGGCGCGTGGACGTAGGACCCACTCTAACAGAGCGGGGTGCGCGTCACAATCGGTGGCACTTGGGTATTTCTTCTTGCAGGCGTGCCCAAAAGCGTTGTGGGAAGCGCGTTTCGCGGTAATTAAGTACCTATTGAGCACGGATTGCAAGCGTTTGCACCACAGCTTGGTAGAATCGCGGCGATGAAAAATATTGTCATATTGATTTCCGGGCGCGGCTCCAATATGGAAGCCATTGTCCGGGCCTGCGCGGCCGAGCGATGGCCGGCGCGCGTGGCCGCAGTGCTGTCGAACCGGCCCGATGCCTCGGGCCTGCAGTTTGCCGCCGGTCACGGTATCGCCACGGGCGCGGTGGACCACAAGCAGTTTCCCGATCGTTCCAGTTTCGACGCGGCGATGCGCGACGCCATCGACGCGTACCAGCCCGACCTGGTGGTGCTGGCCGGCTTCATGCGCATCCTGACCGACGACTTCGTCGAGCATTACGCGGGCCGGATGCTGAATATCCATCCGTCGCTGCTGCCGAGCTTTCCGGGCATGCATACGCACCGGCAAGCGCTGGAGGCGGGCGTCAAGCTGCATGGCGCGACCGTGCATTTCGTCACGCCCGAACTCGATCATGGCCCGATTGTGGTACAGGCTGCGCTTGATGTTCTGCCTGGCGATACGCCAGACTCTCTGGCCGATCGTTTGCTCGATAGCGAACATGTCATTTACCCGCGCGCCGTGCGCTGGTTTGTCGAAGACCGCCTGCATGTGCAGGACGGCGTAGTTCAAGTTCAACCGGCCGAACCCCAATGGTTCATGGCCATCTCGCCCGCAGCGGCAGGAAAACAGCCATGAGTCGCCAACAAGAAAACACGACCTCCCGCGACAACCGCCAGCGTTCGCGCGGCAGCAAGGGCAAGGCCAGCCCGATCCGCAGGTCTCAGGGTGACCAGGCCAATCACGCGCCCCGTACGCCGGGCGCGCTGCAGGCGTTTCACCTGCAGCACATCGACCGCCTGATCGGCAAGGTGCTGCTGTTCGCACGTCCGGCCGATGCCGTGGTGAGCCACTACTTCCGTGAAAATAACAAACTTGGCCATCGTGATCGCGGAATCATTGCCGAAGCAGTTTTCGCAGTGTTGCGCCGACGCGTCGAATTTGGTCAGTTTGCCGAAAGCGGCACCGGCGCGGCCACGCGCCGCCTGGGCCTGCTGGGCCTGGCCGCAACGCTTGGCCGCGACACGCTGACGCCGTTCCTGTATCCCGACGAAGCCGAGTGGCTGGACCGCCTGACCACGATCGAGCGATCGAGCCTGGCGCCGCGCGTGCGCGCCAACCTGCCCGAATGGCTGTACGACGACCTGGTGGCGCATCATGGCGAAGCGTTCACGGCCGCCCTGGGCGATGCCTGGCTGCGCCCGGCGCCGCTGGACCTGCGCGTCAACACGGCCAAGCTCTCCCGCGAGGAGGCGCTGGCCGAACTGCAGACCGCTGGTATCGCGGCCGAACCGGCGCCGATGGCCCCCGCCGGTATCCGCCTGAAGGGCAAGCCTGCGCTGAACCAGTTGCCGCTGTTCATCAACGGCGGCGTCGAAGTACAGGACGAAGGCAGCCAGCTGCTGTGCCATCTGCTGGCACCGAAGCGCGGCGAAATGGTCGTCGACTTTTGCGCGGGCGCGGGCGGCAAGACGCTGGCGCTGGGAGTGGCCATGCGTTCGACGGGCCGGCTCTATGCATTCGATGTGTCGGAAAAGCGCCTGGCCAACCTGAAGCCTCGCCTGGCACGTAGCGGCTTGTCCAACGTTCATCCGGTGCTGATCGACTCCGAGCGCGATGTCAAGGTCAAGCGTCTGGCCGGCAAGATCGACCGCGTGCTGGTCGATGCGCCGTGCAGCGGCCTGGGCACCCTGCGCCGGAATCCGGACCTGAAGTGGCGTCAGACGCCGGAATCGGTGCTGGAACTGACCGCCAAGCAAGCGGCGATTCTGGAAGCGGCTGCCAAGCTGGTGAAGGGTGGCGGGCGTGTCGTGTACGCCACTTGCAGCGTGCTGGAGGCCGAAAACGAAGCCATCGTCCGTGATTTCCTGGCCAAAAACGAGAACTTCCGCCTTGTGCCGGCGGCGGAGGTGTTTGCCGAGCAGAAGATCACGGTGCCCGATTTGCCGGCCGAAGGCGGCATGTTGGCGCTGTATCCGCACATCCACCAGACCGACGGTTTCTTCGCGGCCGTGCTGGAACGTACGCGCTAAGGGAATAAGGGGTTGAAGCGGGAGATGCGCAAAACCATGCAGAAGGCAGCACGATGAACCCTGATACGCTCGCGGCGCTGACCCGCTCGCATTCGGTCATGGGCAAGATGCTCGACGACCTGATCCACGATGCAGGCGGGCAGGGGTTCTTCTGGCAGATCGGCATTCTGGCCGCCTGCCTGCTGGTGGCGTGGCCGCTGGCGCGCAACGTGGTCAAGCGGCTCGAAGCGCGGCACGAGACATCGAGCTTCGCGCTGCGCCTGGCGGCCGTCAGCCTGGAGCGGGCGATGTTCCCGCTGTTCGCCTGGCTGCTGGTGCTGGTGGCGCGGTACGCGCTGGCGCCGTTCGCGTCGATCAGCGTGTTGCGGCTGGCGCTGGTGCCGTTGTTCGGCATCACGGGCCTGTATTTCACCTTCTATATCCTTCGCCGGGTGATGTCCGCCAACGGACAGCTCCACGGCATACTGGTGCTGGTGGAGAAGGTGCTGACCACGCTGGTGTGGATCGGCATGGCGCTGTACGTGGTAGGTCTGCTGCCAGACGTGGTGCGGTGGATGGAGTCCGTGCGGTTTTCGGTGGGCGGCAAGCACCCGATCAGCATTGCCGACGCGCTGATGGGTGTGGTCTGGATCCTGCTGACCGTGCTGGTGGCGATGTGGTTCGGCTCCTGGCTCGAAGACCGCCTGATGCGGGCCCAGACGCTGGACGCCAATCTCAAGGTGGTGCTGACGCGGATCACCAAGGCGCTGCTTTTGCTGGTGTCGCTGCTGGTGAGCCTGTCGCTGGTGGGGATCGACCTGACCGTGCTGTCCGTGTTCGGCGGCGCGCTGGGCGTGGGCCTCGGCCTGGGCCTGCAGAAGATCGCCAGCAACTACATCTCCGGGTTCATCATCCTGCTGGACCGCTCGATCGCGCTCGGCGACCAGATCACCGTGGACAAGTACACCGGGATCGTGTCGCAGATCCGCACGCGCTACACGGTGCTGCGCAACGGCGACGGCGAAACGCTGCTGCCGAACGAGCAGCTGGTGGCCCAGTCGGTGCAGAACCATTCGTTCTCGGGGACCAATGTGCGGGTGGCGGTGCGGGTGCAGGCCGACTACAACACGGACCCCGAAACGGTGATCGGGCTGTTGCAGGAATGTGTGCGCGATATTCCACGTGTGCTCGATGCACCGGCACCTGCCGCCTTCCTGGTGGCATTTGCCGATAGCGGCATCGAGTACGAAGCTGCCGTCTACATCGCCGATCCGCAGAACGGCAGGCTGGGCGTGCAATCGGCGATGAACCGCGCCATCTGGCGAACTTTCCAGAAACATGGCGTGTCCATACCGTTCCCGCAGCGAGAATTGCGGGTGCTGAACCCCACTGCGGGTGCCTTGCCCGTCACCGCAGCCAACGCCGAGTAAGTTCTTCGCGCATCACCTGCGGAACAAAGGCCGCTGGCAGGTATCGAAGTCGGGGAAAAAGCGGATGTCCCTCTCGCGCCGATCCGGTAGAATGCCGGGTTGTCGCGGGGTATACGGATGACCCGCAGCCCCACACCAGACAACCGCCAGATTGCAGCGGTTCGTGCCTCGGCCAGGCTCCCTCAGGGATACAGCCCGCGCCAGAAAGCTATCGCAATCGATAAATTTGCAGTCTTTTTTCTGCGCGACAGGTGCGCCGCACGGTGGTGCCGCGCTGCAAACACTCGTTTTACGACGGAGAACATAGTTTGTTCGACACAATTCTTGACTGGGCCGCCAACGGCCTCGCCAACTGGTCCTGGTGGGAGATCGTGATCTACACGCTCGTGGTGACGCACATCACGATTGCCGGTGTCACGATCTTCCTGCACCGCTGCATGGCGCACCGGTCGCTGGACCTGCATCCCATTGCCCAGCATTTCTTCCGCTTCTGGCTCTGGCTGACCACGGGCATGGTGACGAAGGAATGGACCGCCATTCACCGCAAGCACCACGCCAAGTGCGAAACCGAGGACGATCCGCACAGCCCGCAGACCCGCGGCATCCGCAAGGTGCTGCTGGAAGGCGCCGAGCTGTATCGCGCCGAGGCCAAGAACAAGGAAACCATCGCCAAGTTCGGTCACGGCACGCCCGATGACTGGGTCGAGCGCAATGTATATTCGCGCTTCGGCTGGCAGGGTGTGGGCCTGATGCTGATCATCGACCTGGCGCTGTTCGGCGTGGTCGGCATGAGCGTGTGGGCCGTGCAGATGCTGTGGATCCCGATCCACGCCGCCGGCATCATCAACGGCCTTGGCCACTGGTGGGGTTATCGCAACTACGATTGCGAGGATGCATCGACCAACGTGTCGCCGTGGGGCTTCATCATTGGTGGCGAAGAGCTGCACAACAACCACCACACGTATCCGACGTCGGCCAAGTTCTCGATCAAGTGGTACGAGATCGATGTAGGCTGGTGGTACATCCGCGCGATGCAGTCGGTCGGCCTGGCCAAGGTCAAGAAGACCCCGCCCAAGGCTCGCCTGGTGGAAGCGCGTCCGGTGGATCACAACACGCTGGAAGCGATCATCGCCAACCGCTACGACGTAATGGCGCGCTACGCCAAGGCGCTCAAGAACGCGTACAAGGCCGAGCTGCGCAAGCACAAGGAAGGCAATTCGCCCGAGTACAAGAGCTACAAGCCGGCCCGCAAGTGGATCCACCGCGAGGAAGTGAAGCTGGGGGCGCCGCAGCGCCAGCAACTGGCCAGCATCACCGAGCAGAACAAGATGCTGCACACCTACGTGGAAATGCGCCGCGAGCTGGCCGTGATCTGGGGCCGCTCGAACATGACGCGCGAACAACTGCTGGCCCAGCTGCAGGCCTGGTGCCATCGCGCCGAAGCCAGCGGCATTCAGGCGCTGCAGGAGTTTTCGCTGCGCCTGCGCCGGTACGCCTGATACAATCGCCGACGCGCCCGTCATGGCTAAAAGCCCCGCCCCAGGCGGGGCTTTTCTTTTGGCTACACTCCCCCATGTTCGCGGCATAGATCGCGCGCTCAAGCGCGGCGGCCACCGGGTGCCCCGAGGAGTACTGCACAGATGACCCCACAATCGATCAAGACCGTCGAGTTCGAAAAGCCGAACCTCGCGGATGCCGACAACGCTGCCGGCGGTAGCTGCGTGGCCCATGCCTGGGCCAAGGTGCCACCGGCACTGACGCCGGATGAGCGCGGCGCCCTCAAGGACCGTATCCGCAAACTGCTCAAGGCGCGCAACGCGGTGCTGGTGGCGCATTACTACGTCGATGCCGACCTGCAGGACCTGGCCGAGGAAACTGGCGGCTGTGTGTCCGATTCGCTGGAAATGGCGCGTTTCGGCCGCGATCACGCGGCGCAGACGCTGGTCGTGGCCGGCGTGCGCTTCATGGGCGAGACGGCCAAGATCCTGAGCCCCGAAAAGACCATCCTGATGCCGGACCTCGACGCGACGTGTTCGCTCGACCTGGGCTGCCCGGCCGACGAATTCACCGCGTTCTGCGACGCGCATCCGGACCGGACCGTGGTGGTCTACGCGAACACCAGCGCCGCCGTGAAGGCGCGCGCCGACTGGATGGTGACGTCCAGCATCGGCCTGAAGATCGTCGAGCATCTGCACGCGCGCGGCGAGAAGATCCTGTGGGCCCCGGACAAGCACCTGGGCAGCTATATCCAGAAGCAGACCGGCGCCGACATGCTGCTGTGGCAGGGCTCCTGCCTGGTGCATGACGAGTTCAAGGGCATCGAACTGGACCTGCTGCGCCGCGAACACCCGAAGGCGAAGATCCTGGTGCATCCGGAGTCTCCCGCGAACGTGGTGGAGCAGGCCGATGTGGTGGGCTCCACCAGCCAGCTGATTGCCGCTGCCCAGCAGCTCGATGCGAACGAATTCATCGTGGCCACCGACAACGGCATCCTGCACAAGATGCGCATGGCCGCGCCGGGCAAGCTGTTCATCGAGGCGCCCACGGCAGGCAATAGCGCCACCTGCAAGAGCTGCGCGCACTGCCCGTGGATGGCCATGAATGCACTGACCAATCTGGCCGAAGTGCTAGAGACCGGTCGCAATGAAATCCACGTCGATGCCGATATCGGCCGGCGTGCCGTTACCTGCATCGATCGCATGCTCGATTTCGCCGCGCAGCAGAAGACCAATGTGCGTCCTGCCGCAGACCTGGCCAAGGCGGCCGCGCTGTTCCAGGGGGTGGGCCCCGCATGAGCGTAAATCCGGTATTCGACAGCTACGGTCCGGCGCTCAAGGCGGCGCTGGAAGCCAATGTTCGCGCCGCCATTGCCGAGGATGTGGGCACCGGCGACCTGACCGGCCTGCTGGTGCCGGCCGACAAGCCGGTGCAGGCGCGCGTGATCGTGCGCGAAGCCGCGGTGCTGTGCGGCCGCCCGTGGTTCGAGGCGTGCATGAAGGCCGTGGACGAGCGCCTGCAGGTGACATGGCACAAGGAAGAGGGCGCGCGCATGGCGCCCGACGACGTGGTCTGCGAGATCACGGGCCCGGCCCGGGCGCTGCTGACCGCCGAGCGTCCGTCGCTGAACTTCCTGCAGCTGCTGTCGGGCGTGGCCACGGCCACGCGCCGCTACGCCGATCTGATCGCCGATACGCGCGCCCGCGTGCTCGATACGCGCAAGACGCTGCCTGGCCTGCGGCTGGCGCAGAAGTATGCGGTAAAGGTGGGTGGCGGAGAGAATCAGCGTCTGGCGTTGTACGACGGCATCCTGATCAAGGAAAACCACATTGCCGCGGCGGGCAGCATCACGGCGGCGATGGAGGCCGCGCTGGCGCTGCGTACCGAGGCGTCGATCCAGATCGAGGTGGAATCGATTGCCGAACTTGAAGAAGCCCTGGCAGCGGGCGCGAAGTCGGTGCTGATCGACAACTTCACGCTGGAGATGATGCGCGAGGCCGTGGCGCTGAACCATGACCGTGCGCTGCTGGAAGTCTCCGGCGGCGTGAACTACGAGACGATCCGCCGGTTCGCCGAGACCGGTGTCGACCGCATCTCGGTGGGCGCGCTCACCAAGGATGTGCGCGCGACCGACTACTCGCTGCGCATCATCGGCTAAGGGCTGACCAAGGGCCGAGTATCGGCCCTTTGATCAGCCCCGGTGCTGACGGTGGCGGGCCGCCCGACCCGTTTCCGGCTGCAGCACCGTGGGCAGCGCCTTCGGCAGCGTTTCCGGATAGTCGCGGCTGTAGTGCAGCCCGCGGCTCTCGTGGCGCGAGTACGCGCCATCGACGATCAGCGATGCTACTTCCACCAGGTTACGCAGCTCCAGCAGGTCGCGCGTGACGCGGAAGTTCGCGTAGTACTCGGCGATCTCCTCGCGCAGCAGGCCGATGCGGTGCTGGGCGCGCTCCAGGCGCTTGTCGGTGCGCACGAT
Source organism: Cupriavidus sp. 94F1 (assembly GCF_057798875.1). Classification (NCBI taxonomy): domain Bacteria; kingdom Pseudomonadati; phylum Pseudomonadota; class Betaproteobacteria; order Burkholderiales; family Burkholderiaceae; genus Cupriavidus; species Cupriavidus sp. 94F1. Next base: position 848,049 of record NZ_JBYOJT010000001.1, on the reverse strand, counting down.
GCCCACGTAATTCCACATCATCCGGCGCAGCTCATCCCAGTTGTGCGACACCACCACTTCTTCGTCCGCGTCCGAGACCCGGCTTTCGTCCCAGGCGGGCAGCGCGATATCGGGGGCGCCGGACTTGCCCTGTGACGCGATGTCCGAGGCTGCGGCCTGGCCGATCACCATGCATTCGAGCAGCGAATTGGATGCCAGGCGGTTGGCGCCATGCAGGCCCGTGCAGCCGGTCTCGCCGACCGCGTACAGGTTGCCGATATCGGTGCGGCCCGCGGTGTCCGTGACCACGCCGCCGCAGGTGTAGTGCGCGGCCGGCACCACCGGAATCGGCTCGCGCGCGATGTCGATGCCCAGTTCGAGGCAGCGTGCGTGGATGGTGGGAAAGTGCTCCTTCAGGAACGACTCGGGCTGGTGCGTGATGTCGAGATAGACGCAGTCGATGCCGCGCTTTTTCATTTCGAAGTCGATGGCGCGGGCCACCACGTCGCGCGGCGCCAGTTCGGCACGGTCGTCGTGCTCGGGCATGAAACGGGTCCCGTCGGGCAGCTTCAGCAGGCCGCCTTCGCCGCGCACCGCCTCGGAGATCAGGAACGACTTGGCGTAGGGGTGATAGAGGCAGGTCGGGTGGAACTGGATGAATTCCATGTTCGCCACCCGGCAGCCCGCGCGCCAGGCCATGGCGATGCCGTCGCCGGTGGCCGTGTCGGGATTGGTCGTATAGAGATAGACCTTGCCCGCGCCGCCGGCCGCCAGCACCGTGTGCGTGGCCGTGATGGTGCGTACCTCGTCCGTGTTCACATCCAGCACGTAGAGGCCGTAGCAGCGGTTGCCTGGCAGTCCCAGCTTGGCCGACGTGATCAGGTCGATCGCGAACTGGTCTTCCAGGATCGTGATGTTCGGATGCTTGCGCGCCTGCTCGGCCAGCGTGGTGACCACGGCGTGGCCCGTGGCATCGGCCGCGTGGATGATCCGGCGGCGGCTGTGGCCGCCCTCGCGCGTCAGGTGGAAGCCAAGTTCGGCCTGGTCGTCGCGCGTGAATGGCACGCCGCGATCGATCAGCCACTGGATTGCCTCGCGCCCATGCTCCACTATAAAGCGCGTGGCTTCCTCGTCGCAGAGTCCGGCACCGGCTACGAGCGTGTCCTGCGTATGCTCGTCGTGGCTGTCACCGGAATCGAGCACTGCCGCAATGCCGCCCTGCGCCCAGTCGCTGGCCCCCGTTGTCATGGCGCGCTTGCTGAGGATGACAACCCGGTGAGTGTCGGCCAGCTGCAGCGCGACGGTAAGGCCGGCCAGACCGCTGCCGACAATCGCGACATCGAAGTTCATGGTGCAGGGGGATCGCTTCGGGGGCGAAAGCGTGATGGGGAAAGCTGGCAAGTCTACACCGGCTTGCCACGAAACTGACATCTTTCCCTTGTCTGACAAGGGTTGGCGGGGTGTGGAAAGGCGGGGGCCACAACGCCGGCGGCGCCCAAGCCCGGTGCAGGCGGATGCCCCAAAGCAAAAAGCCCCGCGAGGGCGGGGCTTTCGGCTGAAGACCAGGGATCAATTACTTGATCTTGGTTTCCTTGTAAGGCACGTGCTTGCGGGCGATGGGATCGAACTTCGAGATCTCCATCTTTTCCGGCATGGTGCGCTTGTTCTTGGTGGTCGTATAGAAATGACCGGTACCCGCGGTCGATTCCAGCTTGATCTTGTCGCGTCCGCCTTTGCTGGCCATGATTTACTCCTTATTAGACTTCGCCGCGTGCGCGCAGGTCTGCGAGCACGGCGTCGATGCCTTTCTTGTCGATCAGGCGCAGACCGGCGTTCGAGACGCGCAGGCTCACCCAGCGGTTTTCCGATTCAACGAAGAAGCGGCGGTTCTGCAGGTTGGGCAGAAAACGGCGCTTGGTCTTGTTGTTTGCGTGGGAAACGTTGTTGCCGACCATCGGCGCTTTCCCGGTCACTTGACAGACGCGTGCCATGAAGCACTCCTAAATCTTATTCGTGGACAATGTTCGCAACAGATCAACAAAAGGCGCACGGGCCCGGACTGCAGCGGATTGGTACTTCAGCGAAACGAACATTATAGACCGGAATCGAGCGGCGAATCAATGCCTTCCGGCAGATTCGGAAGGGGGCTGTTGCGCCGTGCCGCCTGCGTCACGTGGGATGACGCCCGGAAGCCGGTCCTGCTCTGGACGCACCACGGACGAACAGTGGTGCGGGCCACACTGTAATGGGGCGGGGGCGGCCTGTCCAGCCAGGCGACGGCGGAACGACTTCGTCGATTTCCGACACAGGGGCGCGGCCGTACCCGGCGGCGGACGGTCCAGTCGCATACAATGGCGGCTGTTGACCGGTTGACTCCCATGACTTTGCAAACTTCTTCGGCGCAAGCCGCCGCTGGTGGCGCGTCCGCGCGCAAGACCGTCCAGGCCGATTCCTTCCTGACGCTTCATTACAGTATCGCCCTCGAGAACGGCACCGAAGTGGTGAGCACGTTCGAGGAAAAGCCCGCCACGCTGCTGCTGGGCCAGGGCCAGCTTGCCCCGACGCTGGAGCAGGCGCTGCTGGGCATGCCCGAGGGCGACCGCATGACGTACCGACTGGACGCCGAGCACGCGTTCGGCCCGCGCAATCCTGAACTGCTGCAGTGGGTCTCGCTGGCCACGCTGCGCGAGAACAGCTCGTTCGAAGAGGAATACACCCCCGGCGATCTCGTCGAATTCAACGCGCCCGGCGGCGGCAAGTACGCCGGCGTGCTGAAGGAATACGGCGACACCGCGGCGCTCTTCGATTTCAACCACCCGCTGGCCGGACAGACGATCCTGTTTGACGTCCAGCTGATCGGAATTCTCTGATGTCCGCCGTGGCGATGGAACGCAGCATGACCGAACTCACTACCTCTGCAGACGCCGAAATCCTGATGGCGCAGCCGCGCGGCTTCTGCGCCGGCGTGGACCGCGCCATCGAAATCGTCGAACGCGCGCTGTCGCGGTTCGGCGCACCGATTTACGTGCGCCACGAGATCGTGCACAACGCCTACGTGGTGGCCGACCTGCGCAAGAAGGGGGCGATCTTCATCGACGAACTGGACGAAGTGCCAGCCGGTTCGACCGTCATCTTCAGTGCGCACGGCGTGTCGAAGGAAGTGCGTGCCGATGCCACGCGCCGTGGCCTCACGGTGTTCGATGCCACCTGCCCGCTGGTGACCAAGGTCCACGTCGAAGTGGGCAAGATGCGCGCCGAAGGCTGCGAGATCATCATGATCGGCCACAAGGGGCACCCCGAGGTGGAAGGCACGATGGGCCAGTCCGAGCAGGGCATGCTGCTGGTGGAATCGGTGGAAGATGTGAACCGCCTTGAGGTTGCCAACCCGGCCCAGCTGGCCTACGTCACGCAGACCACGCTGTCGGTGGACGAGACGGCCGAAATCGTGGCCGCGCTCAAGTCGCGCTTCCCGCAGATCCGGGAGCCCAAGAAGCAGGACATCTGCTATGCCACGCAGAACCGCCAGGACGCCGTGAAGTTCATGGTGCCCCAGGTGGAAGTGGTGATCGTGGTGGGCAGCCCGAACAGCTCGAACTCGAACCGCCTGCGGGAACTGGCCGACCGCCTTGGCGTGCCGGCCTACATGGTGGACGACCCCGAGCAGCTCAAGCCCGAGTGGGTGGCTGGCAAGCGCCGGATCGGCCTGACCGCCGGCGCGTCGGCACCCGAGGCGCTGGCCCAGGCCATCGTCGAGCGCCTGCGCACGTTTGGCGTCAAGAGCGTGCGGGCCCTGGAAGGCGTGGAAGAGAACATGTCGTTCCCGCTGCCGCGCGGCCTGGCGAGCGTGTCGGTCCAGTCCTGACGACCCCGCCTGCTTTCTGACGTTTCGAAACGCCGCTGGCCCGCCGCCAGCGGCGTTTTGCGTTTCCAGGGCACCTCGTCCCGACCGCGCCCCATCTCTGGCGCTTCTCCGTATCCCATCCCCACCGGTTGCACCGCACCGGTGCGTCGAGCCGTATCTTCCGGAATACATTGCAATACGCCTTGCACGGCGCAATGCCTTATTTGGCGTGATTATCCGGGGGTACCTGTACGAACACGCAGACAATATCAGGGTAATCCCGGGGAATGGGGTTTTCCCTATTATGGTGCGGCGCTACATTCTGCACATTAGAGCAGGCGTCCGGTAAATCGAATGAAATGCCTAATTAATAGCACGGCATTATGGGTGGCGCCGGGACGGCTTAATTGGTGCCCTGTGCGGCGCCTCAGGCGCTGCAGGCATGATTCTTGAAAGGGAAGGAGACGGGTCTGCCAAGTGGGCGGAGATTGCCCCATTCTGTGCATTGGGGAAATTCCCTAGCTCATTTGGCGGGTAAATGGTTCAGGTTGTTGCGTCGCGTATTGCATCCGCAAAGAAAGGGGATACAATGCGCGCGTTTCAAATTGAAACTAAACAAAGGCGGTCCAGGGAATACGTCCGGGAGGCGTAGTTATTTCCCTGTTTTTGTGAATCCTAGGAGATCACTCATGCAATTCACGTTTGCCAAGATTCTGCCGATCGCGGCCGCTGTGGCGCTGGTCGCTGCATGTGGCAAGAAGGAAGAAAAGCCGGCTGATGCGGCAGCATCTGCACCGGCGGCCGCCGCGGCGCCTGCCGCCGCCGGTGGCGGTGAAACCGTCGTCAAGATCGGCCACGCCGCGCCGCTGACGGGCGGCATCGCCCACCTTGGCAAGGACAACGAAAACGGCGCACGCCTGGCCGTCGAGGAAGTGAACAAGACCGGTCTGGAGATCGGCGGCAAGAAGATCAAGCTGGAACTGGTGGGCGAAGACGACGCCGCCGATCCGAAGACCGGCACCGCCGTGGCCCAGAAGCTGGTGGATGCCAAGGTCGTGGCCGTGGTGGGTCACCTGAATTCGGGCGTGTCGATCCCGGCCTCGAAGATCTACAGCGACGCCGGCATCACGCAGATCTCGCCGTCGTCGACCAACCCCGACTACACCAAGCAAGGCTTCAAGACCACGTACCGCGTGGTGGCCACCGACGCCCAGCAGGGCCCGGCACTGGCCAACTACGCCGCCAAGAGCCTGCACGCGAAGAGCGTGGCGATCGTCGACGACGCCACCGCCTACGGCAAGGGCCTGGCCGACGAGTTCGAGAAGACCGCCAAGGCCGCCGGCGTGAACGTGGTGGCACGTGAAGCCACCAACGACAAGGCCACCGACTTCAAGGCCATTCTGACCAAGATCAAGGGCAAGAAGCCGGACGTGATCATGTACGGCGGCATGGACGCCACCGGCGGCCCGTTCGCCAAGCAGGCCAAGGAACTGGGCATCACGTCCAAGATCGTTGGCGGCGACGGCGTGTGTACCGACAAGGTGGCCGAACTGGCTGGCGACGCAGTGACCAACATCATCTGCTCGGAAGCCGGCCTGGCGCTGTCGAAGATGGAAACGGGCGCCGATTTCGAGAAGCGTTACCAGGCCCGCTTCAACTCGCCGGTGCAGATCTACGCACCGTTCACCTATGACGCCGTGATGGTGATCGTGGATGCGATGAAGCGCGCCAACTCGACCGAACCGGCTGCCATCCTGGCCGAAATGCCCAAGACGAACTACAAGGGCGTGATCGGCAACATCGCCTTCGACGAGAAGGGCGACATGAAGGAAGGCACCATCACGCTGTACGAGTACAAGGACAAGAAGAAGTCCGTCCTCGACGTCGTGAAGATGTAATCCGGGGCTTACCGTCCCAGACGAACGGCACCGTGAGTACCTTGCGGTGCCGTTCTTTTTAGTCTCGCCAACGTGTTATGAGCATCCTTACCATGGGTGGAACAGGGCGGGCAGCACACCAGCAAAACTGATTACCAACCTACCCGACCTATCCAACATTACCGTCCCTTCCGCGGCATCCACACCATGCCGGCCGGAGCGGGGCTGAAGCAGGAGTTTTCATGGATATCTTTATCCAGCAGATCGTGAACGGTCTGGTGCTCGGCAGCATCTATGCGCTGATCGCACTGGGCTACACCATGGTCTACGGCATTCTGGGCATCATCAACTTCGCGCATGGCGACGTCCTGATGATTGGCGCGCTGACCGCTTTGTCGGCAATCATGGGGCTGCAGAAATTCGCCCCCGGCCTGCCCGAATGGCTGACGCTGGTGATCGCCACGCTGATCGCCATGCCCGTCTGTGCAGTGCTTGCCTATACCATTGAACGCGTGGCCTACCGGCCGTTGCGCAACGCGCCGCGCCTGGCCCCGCTGATTACCGCGATCGGTGTCTCGATCATCCTCCAGACCATGGGGATGCTGATCTGGTCGCGCAACCCGCTGACGTTCCCGCAACTGCTGCCTTCGGACCCGATCGACATCGGTTCCACCGGCGCCACCATCACCGGCAAGGAAATGGTCATCATCGGCCTGGCCGTGATGGTCATGGCAGGCCTGCTGGCCCTGGTCAACCGCACCAAGCTCGGCCGCGCCATGCGCGCCACCGCCGAGAACCAGAAGGTGGCGGGCCTGATGGGCGTGAACCCCAACTTCGTGATCTCGGCCACATTCATGATCGGCGCCACGCTGGCGGCGCTGGCAGGCGTGATGATGGCCACCAACTACGGCAATGCCCACTTCTACATGGGCTTCATCCCCGGCCTGAAGGCGTTCACCGCCGCCGTGCTGGGCGGCATCGGCAACCTGGCGGGCGCCATGGTGGGCGGCATGCTGCTGGGGCTGATCGAGGCACTGGGCGCCGGCTATATCGGCGACCTGACCAATGGTGTGTTCGGCTCGAACTACCAGGACGTGTTTGCCTTCATCGTGCTGATTACCGTACTTGTGTTCCGTCCGTCCGGCATCATGGGCGAACGCGTGGCCGACCGGGCCTGAGGGGAGAGAATCCATGAATACTCCGATTCCATCCACGGCCGTGGCGGCACCGTCGCGTGTCCCGGCCAAGACCCTGGCGGCCCTGCTGGCCTTCCTGGTGGTGGCGCTGTGCGCGCCGTTCTTCGTCCAGACCTTCGGCGGCAACTACTGGGTGCGCGTGCTCGACTTCGCGCTGCTCTACATCATGCTGGCGCTGGGCCTGAACATCGTGGTGGGCTTTGCCGGCCTGCTTGACCTGGGCTACATCGCGTTCTACGCGGTGGGGGCCTACAGCATGGCGCTGCTCGGTTCGCCGCACCTGGCCAACCAGTTCGAGTGGATCCAGCAGCTGTTCCCGAACGGCCTGCACCTGACGATGTGGCTCGTATTGCCATGCGCGGTGCTGATCGCGGCCACCTTCGGGGTGCTGCTGGGGGCGCCGACGCTGAAGCTGCGCGGCGACTACCTGGCCATCGTGACGCTGGGCTTCGGCGAGATCATCCGGATCTTCATGAACAACCTGGACCGTCCGGTGAACATCACCAACGGCCCCAAGGGCATCACGGCGGTGGACCCGGTGCATATCTTCGGCTTCGACTTCTCGAAATCGCACGAGATCTTCGGGATGAAGTTCACGCCGGTCTTCATGTACTACTACCTGCTGGTGTTCCTGGTCATCGTGATCGTGTTCATCTGCCTGCGCCTGCAGAACTCGCGCATCGGCCGGGCCTGGGTGGCCATCCGCGAAGACGAGATCGCGGCCAAGGCCATGGGCATCAACACCCGCAACATGAAGCTGCTGGCCTTTGCCATGGGTGCGTCGTTCGGCGGCGCCTCGGGTGCGGTGTTCGGCGCATTCCAGGGCTTTGTCTCGCCGGAATCGTTCACGCTGTGGGAATCGATCTACATCCTGGCCATCGTGGTGCTGGGCGGCATGGGCCATATCCCGGGCGTGATCCTGGGCGGCGTCCTGCTGGTGGGTTTCCAGGAACTGCTGCGCGTGGTGGCGGAGCCGATCCAGACCGGCCTGTTCGGCCACGTGATCGTCGATGCCGAAGTGCTGCGCCAACTGCTGTTCGGCCTGGCGCTGGTGGCGGTGATGCTGTACCGCCCGGCAGGCATCTGGCCATCGCCGCGCAAGGAAGACCGCCCGGTGGTGCGCCGCGCGGGCAACGTGGGCCGTTTCTGAGCAGGAGGACAACATGAGCAATTCCGAATTCCTCCTGTCCGTACAGGGGGTCAACAAGCGTTTCGGCGGCCTGCAGGCGCTGTCCGATGTGGGCCTGCAGATCAAGCCCGGTGAGATTTACGGCCTGATCGGCCCGAACGGCGCGGGCAAGACCACGTTCTTCAACGTGATCACGGGCCTGTACACGCCCGATTCGGGCGAGTTCGTGCTGGGCGGCAAGCCGTACCAGCCGACCGCCGTGCACGAGGTGGCCAAGACCGGCATCGCGCGGACGTTCCAGAACATCCGCCTGTTCGGCGACATGACCGCGCTGGAAAACGTGATGGTGGGCCGCCACGTGCGGACCAAGGCGGGCCTGTTCGGCGCCGTGTTCCGTCCGCCTGCGGTGCGCCGCGAGGAAGAGGGCATCGAGGACATGGCGCACGACCTGCTGGACTACGTCGGCATTGGCAAGTACGCCAATTTCACCTCGAAGAACCTGTCGTACGGCCACCAGCGCCGTCTGGAGATCGCCCGCGCGCTGGCCACCGAGCCCAAGCTGCTGGCCCTGGACGAGCCCGCGGCCGGCATGAACGCCACCGAGAAGGTGGAACTGCGCGGCCTGCTGGAAAAGATCAAGAACGATGGCAAGACCATCCTGCTGATCGAGCACGACGTGAAATTGGTGATGGGCCTGTGCAACCGCCTGACCGTGCTGGACTACGGCAAGGTCATCGCGCAGGGCCTGCCGCATGAAGTCCAGAGCAATCCTGCCGTGATCGAGGCCTACCTCGGCGCGTCGGCGCACTAAGGCGGGAGAGAAGCAATGCCACAAACGATTCTGAAGATTGCGGGCCTGAAGGTGGCCTATGGCGGCATCCAGGCCGTCAAGGGTGTCGATCTGGAGATCCAGGACGGCGAACTCGTGACGCTGATCGGTGCCAACGGCGCCGGCAAGACCACGACCATGAAGGCCATCACCGGCCTGCAGGGCTGGGCCGGCGGCGACGTGCAGTACATGGGCAAGTCCATCAAGGGCGTGCCCAGCTACACGCTGCTCAAGCAAGGCCTGGCGATGGTGCCGGAAGGCCGCGGCGTGTTCGCGCGCATGACGATCACCGAGAACCTGCAGATGGGTGCGTACACGCGCAACGACGAGGCCGGCATCAAGGCCGACATCGACCGCATGTTCGAGACGTTCCCGCGCCTGAAGGAGCGTGCCAACCAGCTGGCCGGCACGATGTCCGGCGGCGAGCAGCAGATGCTGGCCATGGCGCGTGCGCTGATGAGCCAGCCCAAGCTGCTGCTGCTGGACGAACCGTCGATGGGTCTGTCGCCGATCATGGTCGAGAAGATCTTCGAGGTGGTGCGTACCGTGTCGGGGCAGGGCGTGACCGTGCTGCTGGTCGAGCAGAACGCGCGCCTGGCGCTGCAGGCCGCCCACCGCGGCTACGTGATGGAGTCGGGCCTGATCACGATGAGCGGCGACGCCAAGCAGATGCTGGACGATCCGAAGGTGCGGGCCGCGTATCTGGGCGAGTGAGGTTGTCGCCCCTCTCCCACGACGTGGGAGAGGGGAGCAAACACCTGCTGCTTCAAACGAAAAAGCCTCGCGTTCTGCGAGGCTTTTTTGCTTACGCCAGCTTCTTCAGCAACGCGCGCAGCATGCCGATCATCTGGTCGATCTCGTCGCGCGTCACGTTCAGGGCCGGCATGAAGCGCAGCAGGTTCGGCCGCGGCGCGTTCAGCAGCAGACCGGTCGGGTTCATCTCGCGCGCTTCCTCCACGATCTGCGGGCCGATGTCCTTGCCCAGCACCAGCGCGCGCAGCAGGCCTTCGCCACGTTCGCCGCCCAGGCCGAACTCGGCCGACAGCGCCAGCAGCTGCTCGCGCAGGTATTCGCCCTTGGCCTTCACGTCGTCCAGGAAGCCCAGCGCGGTCAGCTGCGAGATCACCGAGCTGCCCACGGCCGTCATCAGCGGGTTGCCGTTGTACGTGCCGCCCTGGTCGCCGGCCTCGAAGCTGGCCACGTCGGCCTTGCACAGCAGCGCCGACAGCGGTACGCCGCCGCCAATGCCCTTGCCCAGCGTCATGATGTCCGGCTCCACGCCCGACAGTTCGTAGGCGAACAGCGTGCCGCAGCGGCCGCAGCCGGTCTGCACTTCATCGACGATCAGCAGCAGCTTGTGCTTGTCGGCCAGCGCGCGCAGGCCCTGCATGAACTCGCGGCTGGCGGGGATCACGCCGCCTTCGCCCTGCACCGGTTCCAGCATGATGCCGACGGTCTTGTCGTTGATCAGCTTTTCCACCGAAGCGAGGTCGTTCAGGTTGGCCTTCGGGAAGCCCGGCACCTGCGGCGCGAAGATGGTGTCCCAGCCGGCCTTGCCCGATGCGCTCATGGTCGCCAGCGTGCGGCCATGGAAGCTGTGGTCCATCGTGATGATCTCGAACGCGCCGCCCTTGTGCTTGCGGCCCCATTTGCGCGCCAGCTTGATCGCGCCTTCGTTGGCTTCGGCGCCGCTGTTGGCGAAGAACACCTTGTCGAAGCAGCTGTTGTCGGTCAGCTGCTGCGCGAGCTTCAGCATCGGCTCGTTGTAGAAGGCCGGGCTCGGGTTCAGCAGCTTGCGGGCCTGCGTCTCCAGCGCCTGGATCATGCCCTCGTTGGAATGGCCCAGCGCGTTGACTGCCCAGCCCTGCACGAAATCCAGATAGCGCTTGCCGTTATGGTCCGTCAGCCACGAACCCTTGCCTTCGGTGAAGACCAGTTCGGGGCGGTTGGTGATGTACATCAGCGATTGGACGGGAAACTCAGCAAATGCCATGGCGGACTCCTGGGATCGGCACGAAAAGAGGGACGGAGAAAAGCAAAAAGCCACGGGGGCTGCCCGTGGCTTGTTGACCTGAACAAACGCTGTCTGCGGTCAGCCGCGCGGCACCCCGGAGGGGAGCAACGTACGTGCGCGGCGTCGGATCATGGCGGTGTTCATGGCGGCCAATATAAGACGCATGCGCCCGGGTGTCAAAGCGAAATTTGGCAGACCCGGGTGGCATTGTTGTGTCGGCGCCAACGGCGGCGGGGCCGGTCAGGCGCCGCCGGCCGCGTGCAGATCGGCCTCGGACGTGAACGAATCGGCGAAGAACGCGTCCTCGTGCAGGCGGCACTGGGCCGAGAAATCGGTGCGGGCGGCGTTGACCATGACCGGCGCGCCGCAGGCGTAGACCTCGTGGCCCGACAGGTCCGGATGGTCGGCCATCACGGCCTGGTGGACAAAGCCGGTACGGCCCGTCCAGTTGTCGCCGGCCTGCGCGTCGGACACCACCGGCACGTACTTGAAGTTCGGCAGGTCGCGCGCCCACTGCTCGCACAGCGCGTGCATGTACAGGTCGGCCGGACGGCGGCCGCCCCAGTACAGCGTCATCGGGCGCGTGATGCCGGTGTAGGCGGCATGCTCGACGATGGCCTTGATCGGCGCGAAGCCGGTGCCCGATGCCAGCAGGATGATCGGCTTGTCCGAATCCTCGCGCAGGAAGAAGCTGCCAAGCGGGCCCTCGAAGCGCAGGATGTCGCGTTCCTTCATGGCCGGCATGCCTTCCTTGGCGCCGAACACGTAGTCGGTGAACGCGCCGCCGGGCATGTGGCGGATATGCAGTTCGATCGGGCCTTCCTCGTGCGGCGGCGTGGCGATCGAATAGCTGCGGCGCTTGCCGTCGCGCAGCAGGAATTCCACGTACTGGCCGGCCAGGAACTGCATGCGCTCGGTGGCGGGCAGTTGCAGCCGGACCGAGATCACGTCGTCGGCCAGGCGCTCCATGGTGGCCACGCGGCACGGGATCTTCTTGATGGGGATGTCGCCGGCGCCATGCACCTCGCGGCATTCGATCGTGATGTCCGACTTGGCATTGGCGCAGCAGAACAGCGCGCGGCCCTCGGTCTTTTCCTGGGCGGTCAGCGCCGATGCGGCATGGTCGCCCTGGTGGATCGTACCCTCGACCACGCGGCCCTTGCACGACCCGCAGGCGCCGTTCTTGCAGCCGTAGGGCAGGCCGATGCTATGGCGCAGCGCGGCGCCCAGGATGGTTTCGTCGGCGGCCACTTCGAACTTGTGGCCACTCGGCATGACGGTAACTTGATAAGCCATAATCGGGTCTATGAACCAAATTCTGTCGCCGCAAGCGGCGTTGTCTTCCCCACGGGGCGTCCGGCGTCGGCGGCTGGGCCGTCCGCGCCTGCTGATCGTTGGCTGCGGCGATGTGGGCACCCGCATCCTGCGCGTGCTGGCCACGCGCATGCGCGTGTTCGCCGTGACATCGCAACCATCGCGCCAGGCGGCACTGCGCGAAGCCGGCGCGATACCGCTGGTGGCCAACCTGGATCAGCCGGCCACGCTGGCACGGCTGTCGCGGCTGGCCAGCCGGGTCATCGACCTGGCGCCGCCGCCGGGTCAGGGCGATGGCGATCCACGCACGCAAGCGTTGCTGGGTGCGCTACGGCGCACCAGCTGGCGTCGCACGCGCGCCCTCCGGCCCGGTGTCAGCGAGGCCGCCATTCTACCCGAGCGGGGCTGGCACCGCGCGTTTGAGGCGTCGGCGCGCCACCGTGCCCCGGGGGCCTTCATCTACGCCAGCACCACCGGCGTCTACGGCGACCGCGGCGGCGCGCGCGTGCAGGAATTTCATGCGGTGCGTCCGCAGACTGCACGGGCCCGGCGGCGCGTGGCGGCGGAAGCGGCGGTGCGCGCCTTTGGCCGCGACGCCGGCTGGCGGACCGGCATCGTGCGCATTCCTGGCATCTATGCCGAAGACCGGCTACCCGTGGCGCGCCTGAACAAGGGCACGCCCGCGCTGGCGCCGCAGGACGACGTCTACACGAGCCATATCCATGCCGACGACCTGGCGCGGGCGATGATCGCCGCGCTGTGGCGCGGCCGCCCGCAGCGCGTGGTGCACGCCAGCGACGACACCGAACTGCGCATGGCGGACTATTTCGACCTCGTGGCAGACCGCAAGGGCCTGCCGCGCCCGCCGCGCATCACCCGCCAGCAGGCGCGGGACACCATCGAGCCCACGCTCCTGAGCTTCATGAGCGAATCGCGCCGGCTCGACAACCGCCGGCTCAAGCGCGAACTGCGGCTGCGGCTGCGTTATCCCACGGTCAGCGCGTTTTTTGATCGCTGACGCGGCCAGGTTGCGATGTCTGGCCCCTCTCTCCCATGAAATGGGAGAGGGGAGCACCATCACGTAGCGGCCACCTCTTTCCAGGCCAGGCACGCCCATTGCGTTACCCTCCCCCTGCGTTACCTGTATAGACAAGTCGGTGCATCCCGACGCACTCCGTGCCAACGCCATGCGCCTCTGCGGTGCATTGCAGCATGATCGGGCACCGCAATTGCGCGCCCTCGTTGGGATCCAGCAAGTCGCACTTGACTGACGACTCAGGTAAACCCCGGGTTTGACTTGTATATACAGCATTGATAGATTGCCTTCACCCCACGACTGATGGAGCCGACAGCATGAAGCTGCCCCTGCCGTTCCGTTTTGCCGCCGTTGCGTCCACCCTTGCCGCCGCAGTCCTGGCCGCGCCCGCCCACGCCCAGAACACGCCGGTCACCATCGGCATGAGCGGCTGGACCGGTTTCGCGCCGCTGACGCTGGCCGACAAGGCGGGCATCTTCAAGAAGCACGGCGTGGATGTGGATATCAAGATGATTCCGCAGAAGGACCGCCACCTGGCGCTGGCCTCCGGGGCCATCCAGTGCGCGGCCACCACCGTGGAAACCCACGTGGCCTGGAACGCCAACGGCGTGCCCATCACCCAGATCGTCCAGCTCGACAAGTCGTACGGCGCCGACGGCCTGGCCGTGCGCAGCGATGTGAAGACGTTTGCGGACCTCAAGGGCAAGACCATCGGCGTCGATGCGCCGGGCACCGCGCCGTACTTCGGGCTGGCGTGGATGCTGAAGAAGAACGGCATGACGCTCAAGGACGTGAAGCTGACCACGCTGTCGCCGCAGGCGGCCGCGCAGGCGTTCGTGGCGGGCCAGAACGACGGCGCCATGACCTACGAGCCGTATCTGTCCACGGTGCGCGCCAATCCGGAGCGCGGAAAGATCCTGGCCACCACGCTCGACTACCCGATGGTGACCGACACGCTGGGCTGTGCGCCGAAATGGCTCAAGGACAATCCCAAGGCCGCCCAGGCGCTGGTCGACAGCTACTTCGAGGCGCTGGAGATAATCCGCAAGGAGCCGGAGAAGTCCAACGACATCATGGGCGCGGCCGTCAAGCAGACCGGCGAGCAGTTCGCCAAGTCGTCGGCCTACCTGCGCTGGCAGGACAAGGCGGCCAACCAGAAATTCTTCGCGGGCGAGCTGGCCAGCTTCAGCAAGGAAGCGGCCGATGTGCTCAAGGACATCGGCGTGATCCGCCAGGTGCCCGACGTGACGGCGCTCTATGACGCCCGATACCTCAAGTAAGCCGGAGTCCGTGATGTCGTCGTCCGTGCAAGCCCCCGCCACGGCGCGCCCGCCCGCGCCCATCGCCGCCCAGCCGGCGGACCGTGCGCCGCGTGCGCGCCATCCGTGGCTGTCGCCGCTGGTGCCGGTGTCGTCGCAGGCCCGCTGGATCCTTGGCCTGTCGTTTTTCGTTGCGTTCTTCGGCGTCTGGGCCGTGGTCACGCTGGGCGGCTTCGTGCCGCGCACGTTCCTGGCCGATCCGGTGACGATGGCGCACGAGGGCTGGCTGCTGTTCACGCAGTACGGCTTCATCGGCGATATCGGCATGACCGTCTGGCGCGTGGTCGGCGGCTTCGTGCTGGCCGCCGTGCTGGCCGTGCCGCTGGGCATCTTCATGGGGTCCTACAAGGCGGCCGAGGCGTTCTTCGAGCCGTTCGTGTCGTTCTGCCGCTACCTGCCGGCGTCGGCGTTCATTCCGCTGCTGATCCTGTGGGCCGGCATTGGCGAGACGCAGAAGCTGCTGGTGATCTTCATCGGCTCGTTTTTCCAGATCGTGCTGATGGTGGCGGTCACGGTGGGCGGCGCGCGCAAGGACCTGGTGGAGGCCGCCTACACGCTGGGCGCCACGCCGCGCGGCATCGTGCGCCGCGTGCTGATTCCGGGCGCGGCGCCTGAGATTGCCGAGACGCTGCGGCTGGTACTGGGCTGGGCGTGGACGTACGTGATCGTGGCCGAGCTGATCGGCTCGTCCTCGGGCATCGGCCACATGATTACCGACAGCCAGGCACTGCTGAACACCGGGCAGATCATCTTCGGCATCATCGTCATCGGCTGCATCGGGCTGGTGTCCGACCTGGTCTTCAAGCTGGCCAACCAGCGCCTGTTTCCGTGGAGTTCGATCAAATGAGCGCGCTGTCGATCCAGCAGGTATCCCGCACCTTCGAGAATCCGCGCGGCGGCAGCACGCAGGCGTTGCTGCCGGTGGATTTCGAGGTGCGCGACAACGATTTCGTGACGATCCTGGGCCCGTCTGGCTGCGGCAAATCCACGCTGCTGCGCATCGTGGCCGGGCTCGATACCCCCAGCGGCGGCCGCGTGCTGCTCGATGGCCAGCCCGTGGCCGGTCCGGGCGCCGACCGCGGCATGGTGTTCCAGTCGTACACGCTGTTTCCGTGGCTGACCATCGAGCAGAACGTGCGCTTCGGGCTGCGCGAACGCGGCATGAGCCTGGCCGAGCAGAAGGAACGTAGCGATTTCTTTATCGCCCGCGTGGGGCTGCGCGGCTTCGAGCAGCACTACCCCAAGCAGCTGTCGGGCGGCATGCAGCAGCGCACGGCGATTGCGCGGGCGCTGGCCAACGATCCGAAGATCCTGCTGCTGGACGAGCCGTTCGGCGCGCTGGACAACCAGACGCGCGTGCTGATGCAGGAGCTGCTGCTCGGGATCTGGGAGTCGCACCGCAAGACGGTATTATTCGTCACGCACGATATCGACGAGGCCATTTTCATGGCCAACCGCGTGGCGGTCTTTTCCGCGCGGCCCGGTCGGATCAAGAGCGAGATCGCGGTGGACTTTGCCCATCCGCGCCATTACACGATCAAGACATCGCCCGAGTTTTCCGTGCTCAAGGCGCGGCTTACCGAGGAGATTCGTGCCGAAGCCATGGCATCGGCCGAGCACTGAACCGGCAATCCGGCATTCCGCAACAGGTCATGAATCCGTCCGCCAACCCGGCACCTTCCCCGTCCAACGCTCCGGCCGCGCTGTACCAGCAGGTCAAGGAGTACATCGCGCGCCAGATCCAGAGCGGCGCGTGGCAGCCCGGCGACCGCGTGCCGTCCGAGCAGGAACTGGTGAACCGCTTCTCGGTGTCGCGCATGACGGTCAACCGGGCCTTGCGCGAACTGTCGGAGCAGGGCAGGGTGGTGCGCGTGGCCGGCGTGGGCACGTTCGTGGCCGAACACAAGCCGCAATCCACGCTGCTGTCGGTGGTCAACCTGCAGGACGAGATCCGCATGCGCGGCCATGACTACGCCTGCGACGTGATCCTGGTGGAGCGCGTGTCGGCGTCGATCGAGGTGGCCGCCGCGCTGGAACTGCGCACCGGCGAATCGGTGTACCACTCGATCTGCATCCATCGCGAAGACGGCCTGCCGGTGCAGTTGGAGGACCGCTACGTGAATCCGCGCGTGGCGCCCGATTTCATCACGCAGGATTTTGCCGATACGCAGCCGGGCGAGTACCTGCTGCGCAACGTGCCGTATGACCAGGTGGAGCACGTGGTCGATGCCATCGCCGCCACGGCCGAGCAGGCCGCGCATCTGGAGATGCCGCCCACGCAGCCCTGTCTGCTGCTGACCCGCCGCACCTGGACGCATGGCGTGCCGGTCACATTCGTTCGCTGCCTGCACCCGGGCAACCGGTATCGGCTGGGCAGCCGGTTTCGCGCCGACGGCAATCCCGCCTTCGGCTAGAACAGATTCCCGAGGCCAGCCAAAAGCCGACCATCGGGTTTATTTTTCGACTAACCTGTATAGACAGGCTCATACAACAAAGACGTACGCAGATGACCAACGATTCCCGCTCCCTCCTGACCCTGAACCCTGGCCACGTGTCGCTGGACGACCTGCGCCGCATCTACCGTGGCGAAGTGCGGCTGGCGATGGCCGAATCGGCCTGGGCTGGCGTGCGTGCCGCACAGGCCACGGTGCAGGACATCATCGACGCCGACGCCGTGGTCTACGGTATCAACACCGGCTTCGGCAAGCTGGCGCAATCGCGCATCGCCCATGACAAGCTGGCCGAACTGCAGCGCAATCTGGTGCTGTCGCACAGCGTGGGCACCGGCGCCGACCTGCCGGCCGATACCGTGCGGCTGATCCTGGCGATCAAGGCCGTCAGCCTGGCGCGCGGCCATTCGGGCGTGCGTCCGGAACTGATCGATGCCCTGCTGGCGCTGGCCAACCACGGCGTGTCGCCGTGCATCCCGGCCAAGGGATCGGTCGGTGCCTCGGGCGACCTGGCGCCGCTGGCCCATATGTCCTGCACGTTGATTGGCGTGGGCGATGTGATGATCGACGGCCGCCGCGTGCCGGCCGCGCAAGGCCTGGCCCATGCCGGGCTGGACGTCTTCACGCTGGGCCCGAAGGAAGGGCTGGCGCTGCTGAACGGCACGCAGGTGTCCACGGCGCTGGCGCTGGCCGGGCTGTTTGCCGCCGAGGATGCCTTCGCGGCAGGGCTGGTGGCGGGCGCGCTGTCGCTGGAAGCCATCAAGGGATCGGTCAAGCCGTTCGATGCCCGTATCCACGCGGCACGCGGGCAGGCGGGCCAGATTGCCGTGGCCGGCGCCGTGCGCGCGATGCTCGACGGCAGCGAGATCGTCGATTCGCACAAGACCTGCGGGCGGGTGCAGGACCCGTACTCGATCCGCTGCCAGCCGCAGGTGATGGGCGCGTGCCTGGACAACCTGGCGCACGCCGCGCGCATCCTGCGCATCGAGGCCAACGCCGCGTCCGATAACCCGCTGGTGTTTTCCGAACAGGGCGACGTGGTGTCCGGCGGCAACTTCCACGCCGAGCCGGTGGCCTTTGCCGCCGACATCATCGCGCTGGCCATCGCCGAGATCGGCGCCATCTCCGAGCGCCGCCTGGCGCTGCTGCTCGATACGGGGTTGTCCGGTCTGCCGCCGTTCCTGGTACGCGATGGCGGCCTGAATTCGGGCTTCATGATCGCGCAGGTCACGGCGGCGGCGCTGGCGTCCGAGAACAAGTCGCTGGCGCATCCGTCCAGTGTGGACAGCCTGCCTACGTCGGCCAACCAGGAAGACCATGTGTCGATGGCCACCTACGGCGCGCGCCGCCTGGGCGACATGGCCGCCAACACGGCCGTGATCGTCGGCATCGAGGCCATGGCCGCCGCGCAGGGCATCGAGTTCCATCGGCCGCTGAAGTCGTCGCCGCTGGTGGAGCAGGAACTGGCCCGCATCCGCAGCCGCGTGGCCTTTGTGGAATCCGACCGTTATCTGGCGCCCGATATCGAGGCGATGAAGCAGTGGGTGGTGCAGGGCGACGCCGGCGCGGGCTGGCCTGACGCCGTGAGGGAGATCCTGCCGACGAACGTAGCCGCTTGAGACGCTGGCCCTCTCCCGCAACGGGACACTAAATCGGTGGTTGACATGCCGTCGGTTTGCTCCCTCTCCCGCCCGCGGGAGAGGGGTTGGGGGAGAGGGCAAGCGCATCCAGATCCGACCAGTCATCAAACATACCGGGACACACCATGAACGCCAACGAACACCAATTCACCGACACCCCGCGCGGCCAGCGCGAAATCCGCGCCCCGCGCGGCAGCCAGCTGCATTGCAAGAACTGGCTGATCGAAGCGGCCTATCGGATGATCCAGAACAACCTGGACCCCGATGTGGCCGAACGCCCCCAGGACCTGGTGGTCTATGGCGGCATCGGCAAGGCCGCGCGTAACTGGGAATGCTTCGACGCCATCCTGGACAGCCTGCGCCGCCTGGGCGAGGACGAATCGCTGCTGGTGCAGTCGGGCAAGCCGGTGGGCGTGTTCCGCACCCATGCCGACGCCCCGCGCGTGCTGATCGCCAATTCCAACCTGGTGCCGCACTGGGCCACCTGGGACAAGTTCAACGAACTCGACCGGGCCGGCCTGATGATGTACGGCCAGATGACGGCGGGGTCGTGGATCTACATCGGCACGCAGGGCATCGTGCAGGGCACGTTCGAAACGTTCGTGGAAGCCGGCAACCAGCACTACAACGGCGACCTGACCGGCAAGTGGATCCTGACCGCCGGCCTGGGCGGCATGGGCGGTGCGCAGCCGCTGGCCGGCGTGCTGGCCGGCGCATGCGTGCTGGCCATCGAATGCCAGGAATCGCGCATCGACTTCCGCATCCGCACGCGCTACCTGGACAAGAAGGCCACCACGCTGGACGAGGCGCTGGCCATGATCGAGGACGCGACGAAGCAGGGCCAGGCGATCTCGGTGGGCCTGCTCGGCAATGCCGCCGAAATCGTGCCCGAACTGGCGCGTCGTGCGCAGGCCGGCGGCATGCGGCCCGATATCGTGACCGACCAGACCTCGGCGCACGACGTCATCAACGGCTACCTGCCCGAAGGCTGGACCGTGGACCAGTGGGAAGACCTGCGCGTGCGCGACCCCAAGGCCGTGGAAGCCGCCGCGCGCCAGTCGATCGTCAAGCATGTGCAGGCCATGCTGGCGTTCCAGCAGATGGGGGTGCCAACGGTGGACTACGGCAACAACATCCGCCAGGTGGCGTTCGAGGAAGGCGTGAAGAACGCGTTCGATTTCCCGGGCTTCGTGCCGGCGTATATCCGCCCGCTGTTCTGCCGCGGCAAGGGCCCGTTCCGCTGGGTGGCGCTGTCGGGCGACCCGGAGGATATCTACAAGACCGACGCCAAGATGAAGGAACTGTTCCCGGACGACAAGCCGCTGCACCGCTGGCTGGACATGGCGCGCGACCGTATCGCGTTCCAGGGCCTGCCGGCGCGCATCTGCTGGGTGGGCCTGGACGAACGGCACCGCGCCGGCCTGGCCTTCAACGAGATGGTGAAGAACGGCGAACTCAAGGCGCCGGTGGTGATCGGGCGCGATCACCTCGACTGCGGCTCGGTGGCATCGCCGAATCGTGAAACCGAGGCGATGCGCGATGGCTCCGATGCGGTGTCCGACTGGCCGCTGCTCAACGCGCTGCTGAACACGGCCGGCGGTGCCACGTGGGTCAGCCTGCATCACGGCGGCGGCGTGGGCATGGGGTTTTCGCAGCATTCGGGCGTGGTCATCGTCTGCGACGGCACCGACGCGGCGGCCAGGCGGATCGAGCGCGTGCTCTGGAATGATCCGGCAACGGGCGTGATGCGCCACGCCGACGCCGGGTACGACATCGCCATCGACTGCGCCCATGAAAAGGGCCTGAACCTGCCGATGGTGAAGCGCTGATGGCCGTCACGCGGTTCGCGCTCGACGCCATCGCCCCCACGCCGTGGAAGAACGGCGGCGGCACCACGCGCGAGATTGCCGTGTGGCCGCCGGGCGCCGGCATGGACACGTTCGACTGGCGCATCAGCGTGGCCGATATCGCCACGGACGGGCCGTTCTCGGCCTTTCCGGGCATCGACCGCCAGATCGTGCTGATCGATGGCGCCGGCGTGCATCTGCAGGCCCACGACGACTCGTTCTGCCACAAGCTCGTGCGCGTGGGCGAGCCATACGCGTTTTCTGGCGATACGGCTATCCATGCCGCGCTCGTCGATGGCCCGACACGCGATCTCAACGTGATGACGCGCCGGGGCCGCTGCCGCGCCGAAGTCCGCCTGATGCGCCAGCCGTTCACGGCGGTGCCTACCTTCGCCACCGTGCTGGTCCTGGCGTTGCGCGGCGACTGGGACGCCAGCGACAGCCGCGGCGGCGACGGCCAGCACCTGTCGGCGGGCGAGGGCATACTGATGCCGGCCGGTTCGCCGGCCGTCACATGCGCCCACACCGAACTTTCCGCGCTGTGCCTGCGCGTGATACTGCATAGGGAGCCGGACCGATGAACTTCCACGACGCGCCCGCCGCCGATGGCGTCTGGCATCACTGCCACCTGCTGCCCGACGCGGACCCCGAACGGGCCGTCCGCGACGGCGCGCTGGTGATCGAACACGGCCGCATCGCCTGGCTCGGGGCGCTGGCCGACCTGCCGGACAGCTATCGCCATCTCGACCGGCACGATGCCGGCGGCGCGTGGATCACCCCCGGCCTGATCGACTGCCATACGCACCTGGTGTACGGCGGCCAGCGTGCCGATGAATTCGCGATGCGGCTGGCGGGCGCCAGCTACGAGGACATCGCGCGCGCCGGAGGCGGCATCGTGTCCACGGTGCGGGCCACGCGCGAGGCCGACGAGGCCACGCTGTTCGCGCAGGCGGCCGTGCGGCTGGAGGCGCTGCTGGCCGAGGGCGTGACCACCATCGAGATCAAGTCCGGCTATGGTTTGTCGCTCGACGCCGAGCGCAAGCAACTGCGCGTGGCGCGCCAGCTGGGCGAGGCCTATGGCGTGACGGTCTACACGACGTTCCTGGGCGCGCATGCGCTGCCGCCCGAATACGCGGGCCGCGCCGATGACTATATCGACCTGGTCTGCCATACGATGCTGCCGGCGCTGGCCGAGGAAAAGCTCGTCGATGCGGTCGATGCCTTCTGCGAGGGCATCGGATTTTCGCCAGATCAGACCGCACGCGTATTCGCGGCCGCCGCACGCCACGGCCTGCCCGTGAAGCTGCATGCCGAGCAACTGAGCAACCTCGGTGGTGCGGCACTGGCGGCGCGGCACAAGGCGCTGTCGGCGGATCACCTCGAACACCTGGACGAGGCCGGCGTGATGGCGATGGCCGAGGCCGGCACGGTGGCCGTGCTGCTGCCCGGCGCCTACTATTTCCTGCGCGATACCCATCTGCCGCCGCTGGCCCTGTTGCGCCAGCATGGCGTGCCGATTGCCATTTCCACCGATCACAACCCGGGCACATCGCCCACCACATCGTTGCTGCTGATGATGAACATGGCCTGCACGCTGTTCCGCATGACGGTGCCCGAGGCGCTGGCCGGCGTGACCACGCACGCGGCGCGCGCGCTGGGCGCGGCCGATCGCCACGGGCGGCTCGCCCCTGGCCGCGCCGCCGACTTCGCGCTGTGGCGCGTGGCGTCGCCCGCCGAACTGGCCTACTGGTTTGGCCGCAACCCGTGTGCCGGGGTGGTGCGGCAGGGCAAGGTGTTCCGATGAGCGCTGGCCAGCTGTTTGCGCGCCATGCGCTGCTGCCCGATGGCTGGGCACGCGATGTGCTGCTGGAGTGGGGTGCCCACGGCGCTTTCACGGCCATCACGGCTGGCGCCGCGCCGGCGCCATCGGTGCCCGAGGCGGCCGGCCCGGTGCTGCCGGGCATGCCGAATCTCCATTCGCACGCGTTCCAGCGCGGCTTTGCCGGGCTGACCGAATACCGCAGCGTGTCGCCCGACGCCGATCCGGCCGGCGGCGATTCGTTCTGGAGCTGGCGCACGCTGATGTACCGCTTTGCGCTGCGCCTGTCGCCCGACGCGCTGGAGGCCATCGCCACGCAGCTCTATATCGAGATGCTGCGCGCCGGCTATACCAGCGTGTGCGAATTCCATTACGTCCATCACGACCCCGACGGCAAGCCGTATGCCGACCGCGCCGAGATGTCGCTGCGGCTGCTGCGCGCGGCGCAGGCCGCGGGCATCGGCATGACGCTGCTGCCCGTGCTGTACCAGACGGCCGGGTTTGCCGGCAAGCCCGCGCAGCCCGACCAGCGTCGCTTCCTGAACGATACCGATGCCATGCAGGCGTTGCTGGAAAAGCTGGCGCCGCATTGCACCGCCTACGGCGCCCGGCTGGGCCTGGCCCCCCATTCGCTGCGCGCGGTGCCGCCGCACAGCCTGACGCAGGCCGTTGCCGCGCTGCACGCGATGGATGCCACCGCGCCGGTGCATATCCACATCGCCGAACAGCAGAAGGAAGTGGACGACTGCCTGGCCACCCACGGCGTGCGGCCCGTGCAATGGCTGCTGGACCACGCGCCGGTGGACCCACGCTGGTGCCTGGTCCATGCCACCCACATGGACTGGGACGAGCGGCGGCGGCTGGCCCATAGCGGCGCCGTGGCCGGCATCTGCCCGACCACCGAAGCCAACCTGGGCGATGGCGTGTTCGAGGCCGCGCCGTATCTGGCGCAGCACGGCTGGTGGGGCGTCGGATCGGACAGCCACGCCAGCGTCAGCGTGGCCGAGGAACTGCGCACGTTCGAATACGGCCAGCGGCTCGGCCTGCAGCGGCGCAATGTGCTGGCGTCGGACCGGCATCCGCAGGTGGCGGACCGGCTCTGGCTCGAAGCCGTGGCCGGCGGCGCGCGCGCGGCGGCGCGGCCGGTGGCGGGCCTGGCGGCCGGACAGCGGGCCGATTTCCTGGTGCTGGACGGCCAGCATCCCACGCTGGCCGGGCTCGACGGGGCCCCTGCGCTGGCCACGTACGTGTTCGCCAGCCACGGACATGAGACACTAGCGGAAGTCCGCACGGGCGGCATGCGCCGCTTGCAGCACGGCGTGCATCCGCTTCAAGGGGATGCGGGCCGGTTGTTCGCCGAGGCGCGCGCCCGCCTGCTGGCCGACTGAAGGGTCCCGAACCCGCCCCATACCAAGCAGCCCCGAGACAAGATGTCCTCCTCCTTCACCACCGATATTCCCGCTTTCACGCTGCATCGCGGCACCCGCCCGTTGCTGGTGTCGATGCCGCACGTGGGCACCTATGTGCCGGCCGGCCTGGCCGAGCGTCTGACGCCCGAGGCGCGCACCGTGCCCGATACCGACTGGCACATGGACCGCCTGTACGACTTTGCCCGCGAGCTGGGCGCGTCGATCCTGATGGCCACGCACTCGCGCTACGTGATCGACCTGAACCGTCCGCCCGACAACGCCAACCTGTACCCGGGCCAGGACACCACGGGCCTGTGCCCGGTCGATACGTTCGACAAGACGCCGGTGTACGCCGACGGCGCCAGCGGCCCCGACGACGCGGAAATCGCCCTGCGCCGTGGCGCGGTCTGGCACCCGTATCACAACGCGCTGCAGGAAGAACTGGCGCGCCTGCGCGCCGAGCATGGCACGATCGCCCTGTGGGACGCCCACTCGATCCGCTCGGTGCTGCCGCGCTTTTTCGAAGGCAAGCTCACCGACTTCAACCTGGGATCGGCCGACGGCAAGAGCTGCGACACCGGCCTGGCAGCCGATGTGGTCAAGATTGCGCAGGCGGTGCCCAACCATACGGCCGTGCTCAACGGCCGTTTCAAGGGCGGCTACATCACGCGCCAGTACGGCAACCCGGCGGACGGCGTGCATGCCATCCAGCTGGAACTGACGCAGTCGTCGTACATGGAAGAGGTGTACCCGTTCGCGTACGACCCGGCGAAGGCCGCCAACGTGCAGCCGGCCATCCGCCAGATGCTGGAAACCGTGCTGGCGTTCGTGGAAGCGCGCTGACACATCGGCGTTCCGGCAAAAGAACGGCCCGTGGTGGCACTGCGGTGTCACAGACGGGCCGATTTGCTGCGGTGACGCTCCCCTTGCAGTTCGTAGTGGTCCCTTCTGCGGCAGACGTCAGACAAGGCCGACGACGAGCGGGCCGAGCAGCGTCAGCAACACGTTGGCCAGGGCATAGGTGATGGCGAACGGCACGGTCGGCACGGGGCTTTCGGCCTTGTCCAGGATGCCGCCGAAGGCCGGATTGGCGCTGCGCGAGCCGGCCAGCGCGCCGGCCAGCAGCGCGGCGTTGTCGTACTTGAGTACGTAGCGGCCAAACAGCATCGTCAGGAACAGCGGCAGCAAGGTGACCACGGCGCCGAGCAGGAAAATCGTCAAACCGCTATGGCGCAGGGTATCTACCGCCTGTAGTCCCGAGTTGATGCCCACGATGGCCACGAACGCGGCCAGCCCGAAGTCCTTCAGCAACTGGCAGGCTGCCGTTGGCATCGCGCCATACATCGGATGCTTGGACCGTGCCCAGCCGAACACCAGGCCCGACAGCAACGCGCCGCCGCCCGCGCCCAGCGTCAGCGGAATCGACCCGATGCGCACTACCAGCAGCCCGATCAGAAGGCCCACCAGCACGCCGGCGCCAAAGTAGACAAAGTCGGTTTTCTCGCTCGGTACCAGCTCGTAGCCGGCGCGCTCGGCGGCACGCCGGGTGTCCGCCGGGGTGCCGTAGAACGTGATGATGTCGCCGTGCTGGAGCTTCAGGTCGGGCAGGATCGGCAGCGCATGGTCGTATCGCTCGATCCGCTCCAGATAGACGCCATGGCGCATCTCGCGGCTGATATTGGCCACGATCTCGCCCAGCGGCTTGTTGTTCAGGCCGGGGCGTGTGAACACGGCGCGGCGCGTCTGCATGACCATGCCCATGCCTTCGGCGTCGGCCACTTCGTCGCCGATCACCAGCGCGGTGGGTACCATGGCATCGCGCCGGCCCACCAGCAGCACCAGGTCGCCGGCTTCGAGCACGGTGTCCTGCGTGACGTCGATCGGCTTGCCGCCGCGCTGGAGCTTTTCCACGGTGACCAGGTCTTCGCCGCCGATCTCGATGTCCTTGATGGTCTTGCCCGCGGCAGCCGTCACGCGGAACAGCCGGCCCACCAGGCGGGGCAGCGCGCCGGCCTGGCCCGGACCGAACTGCGGCAGGCCGCCGTGCATGGCCGCCTCCACCTTCTTCGCGTCGGACTTCAGGTCCGCGCGCATGAAGCGCGGCAGGATATTCACGCAGACGATGATGGCGCCGAGCGATCCGAACACGTACGTCACCGCGTAGCCGATGGCCACGTTGGCCTGCAGCGTCTTCACCTGGTCCGGCGGCAGGCCGAGCTTGGTGATGGCGTCGCCGGCCGTGCCGATGATGGCCGACTGGGTCATGCCGCCGGCGGCCAGGCCTGCCGCGATCCCCTTGTCGAGGTGGAAGAGCTTTGCCAGCACCACCACGGTCACCAGCCCTGCCACGGCCATGAAGACGGCCATTGCGATCTCGCGCAGCGAATTGCGGTTCAGCGAGTTGAAGAACTGCGGGCCGCTTTCGTAGCCCACCGCGTAGATGAAGACCGCGAACATCACGGCCTTCACGCCGTTGTCGATCTCGACGCCAACCTGGCTGATGATCACCGCCGCAAGCAGCGACCCGGCGACGCCGCCCAGCTGGAACTTGCCGAAGGTGAGCTTGCCGATGGCATACCCGATGGCCAGCGACAGGAACAGCGCCGACTCGGGCGATTTCTGGAAGATGGTGTGCAACCAATCCATAGGGAACTCCTGTAAGGCGTGACACAGGTGACAGCGGCTGCGCACGCGGGCGTTCGTGGCCCGCGGCGAGCCAGACACAGCTACTGCGGTGCCGATGCCAGCGCGCTGGCCATCGCCACGGCGATCGGCCCCAGCAATGGCAGCAGGACGTTGGAGATGGCGTAGGTAATCGTGTAGCCGATGACGGGCGTGCCGTTGCCGGCGGCGTTGGTGAGCGCCATGATCGTGGGCGTGCTGCAATGCTGGCCGGCCACCGCGCCGAGCAGGATCGGCATGTCGAGCTTCAGCCAGCGATGACCGATATACAGTGAAATGGCCGCCGGGATGACCGATATCAGCACGCCCGCGACGGGCAGGATCAGGCCGAACTTCTGCACCAGCCGCAGCGCGTCGGGGCCGGCCGAGAGGCCGACGGCGGCGATGAACGTGGCCAGCCCGAAGTCCTTGAGGATTTCGGCCGCGGGCGCCGGCAGCGAGCCCATCACCGGCAGCCGTGCGCGCAGCCAGCCGAAGGCCAGGCCCGACACCAGGCATCCGCCGCCCACGCCGAGCGTCAGGTCGGCCTGGCCGACCTTGACGCTCCACGACCCGATCAGCATGCCAAGCAACACGCCGATGCCCAGGAAAACGAAGTCGGTGCGGATCGTCGGGATGACCGGATAGCCCAGTTCGGGCACCACGCGCCGCAGGGCCTCGTCGGGGCCGGACAGCGTTACCACGTCGGCGCGCTCGAGCACGGTCTCGGGCAGGATCGGCACCGCGTGCTGCATGCGTGTGATGCGCGATACATAGACGCCGCGGCCCATGCCCACATCCACGCTTTGGCGCAGCCGCGCCAGCGACACGCCGATGACTTCCCGGCGCGTCAGCAGCACCGACTGCTCTGCCTGCACCACGGCGTCCATGCCGGGCTCCTCGGGCATCTCGGGGCCGAGGGCAGCGGCAAACGGCACCATCGCGTCGCGCCGGCCGACGGCCAGCACGATGTCGCCGGCGCGCAGCACGTCTTTTGGTGTGGGACGAAAGGTATTGCCGTCGCGGCGGATGCGCCGGATCGTGACACCAAGCGCCACTTCGTGCTCGGCTTCCACGACGGTCTTGCCGGCCATATGGTCCACCCGCAGTACGCGCGCCACGATCATCGGCAGCGCCGTCATCTGGTTGTCGGCCATGTCGTCCTGCCCGCCCAGCTTCTGCCAGAGCTGGTGGGCCGATTCGCGCAGATTCTGACGCAGCAGGAATGGCGCCAGCTGGCTGGTGAACAGCACGATCGCGATCAGCCCGAACAGGTAGGTCACGCTGTAGGCCGTGACGATATTGGTCTGCAGCACGCGGATGGCATCGGCCGGCAGGCCGAGCCGCGCGATGGCCTCGGACGCCGTGCCGATCACCGCCGATTCCGTGGCTGCGCCGGCCAGCAGCCCCGATGCCGTGCCAGGGTCCAGATGCAGCAAGGGCACCGCCACGGCCAGCAAGGCGAGCAGTACGAACACTTCGACCAGCGACAGCACGCCGATCCGCCATTCGCGCGCGACATTGGCGAAAAACTGAGGTCCGCCCGTGAACCCGAGCGCAAAGATGAACACGGCGAAGGCCACGTTCTTGACGTCGTTGTCCAGCCGCACACCGCTCTGGCCAATGACCAGCGACGCAATCAGCGTGCCGCAGATGCCGCCAAGCTGAAACGGTCCGAAAGGGATCGCGCCCAACGCATGGCCGACGGCCAGTGCCAGGAACAGCGCAATCTCCGGTTGTCCGGCAAGCAGGGCGGAAACGGACTCCATGACGCGGCGCAAGCCTCCCTATGGCTCATGGCAAGCCAGCGGAGGGCCCGCAGGCGTGAGGCATTATCCGCACGGGGCGCGTTGGCGCGTACTGAAAGCTTTTGAATGCGTGTTAAACGCAATCAAGCAAACGGCTATGTCTGAAAGTGGGAGAAAGGGAGGGGCGGAGCGCCTCTGGCGCAGGGGTGCCAGCAAGGCTTGAGCGGCTGCCGCACATGGCGCGCGGCAGTCCGGGTAACGTGTTCGCCACGATACCGCCGTGCGGTGTTACTTGCCGCTGTTGATCCGGTCCTGGATATGCTTGGCCCGCGCGTCGGAGCCGGGGTGCGAACTCAGCAGGCCCGACTGCCCGCCATCGAGCTTGGCCAGCTTCTGGAACGCGGAGACCAGCGCCTGCCGGTTGGCGCCATTCTTTGTCAGCAGGTTGTACGAGTAGTCGTCTGCCTCGCTTTCCTGGCGCTGCGAGAATTGCGCGTTGACAAAGGTTTCGCCAAGTTCGCCGATCTGCGATGTCGATAGCGCCGTCAGCGTGGCGTAGCCGGTGGACCCCAGCGCGCCGCGCGCGGCCGCCGTGGCATAGGCCACCTGCATGGCCTTCTTGGTGTGCCCCAGCGCCACGTGGCCGATTTCGTGGCCCAGCACGCCGCGCACCTCGTCATCGGTCATAAGGTCCATCAGGCCGCTGTAGACGCGCACGCAGCCGTTGGCCATCGCCCAGGCGTTGACGTCCTTGGTCAGGTAGACCTTGGCATCGAGCGGCAGCCCGGTGTTCTGCAGGCCGCTCATGATGTTCACCAGCCGTTTTGCGTACGTGCTGTCCGCCGCGGCGACCGTGTTCTTCTTGTCCATGTCAGCGCAGGACTGGTCAGACAGTTGCTTGACGTTGGCGTCGGTGAGCGCGGCGGCGCTGAACAGGCTGCCACCCGCCTGGCTCAGGCTGTTCATGTCGGCGCCGGCACAGCCAGCGAGCAGCGTTGCGCAGCCGATGGCGGCCGCCGTAGCAATATATCGATTCATCTTCGGTTCCCTGATGGTCGGTCGTTGTTATGGAGGCGCAGGCAAGAAGCATAAGCAAGCGATTGCGTGGCCGCCAGTGGAGGACGTCTGACAGGGGGGAGGCGGGGGGGGGGGCGCTGGCGGAAGGTGCCAGGACCGGGGGAATGGCCAATCTGAAGAAGCCAATCTGAAGAAAATCTGGTGCCCGGGGTCGGACTCGAACCGACACGCCTTGCGGCGGGGGATTTTGAGTCCCCTGCGTCTACCTGTTTCACCACCCGGGCATGGGCATGGGCGTGGGCGATGGGCGGAAATCCACATCGCGCGCTGATGAACCGCCGATTATGCCGCAATTCCACAGTACGGACAACCAGCGGCCGCCCCACCGGATGGGGCGGCCGGGCGGCCTCTAGCGTCCGCGCCGGGCGTTGGTGGTACGGCTGCGGTCGTAGAAGCTGGGTGGCTTGCGGGCGATCCAGCGGATGAAATCGGCCATGGCCGGGTGGGTGCGCAGTGCGTCCCAGTCGTGGTAGGTCGTGGCCAGTTCGATTTCGGTAAAGACCGAATGGATCTTCTGATGGCAGACGCGATGCATGGCGATGACCGCGCGCCCGCCGCGGCTGCGGGGTACGGGGTGGTGCAGGTCGGTGCTGGCGTCGTCGAGCAGCGGCCGTCCGCACAGCGGACAGTGCGCGGGGTCCTGACCGGTTGCCGGATCGAGCGTGACATCGGGTGGCCCCAGCTGTGGAGCCTTGCCGGCGCGCAGCCGGCGCTTGACGACCATACGCAATTTCGCTGAAAAGTGGGTGCCCTGGCAGTTGCGGTAGGATAGCGCGCAACCGTCCCATGCCGTGTCGCCGCGACTTCACCGGAGCCGAGAGCCATGTCTGCCCAGCCGACCCTCGATGCCACGCCTGCCGCCAGCCTTGCCTCGCTGGCGGCCTTGCCCTCGCAAGACCCCGCCTTCTACGCCCAGGCCTACAACAACCGCGCCAATGTGCCGGACAATGCCGTCCACATGGCGCGCTGGGCGGCGGATTCGGCACTGGTACGGGCCGGCATGGTGACGTATTTCGAGAACCTGGCCTATGGCGATGCGAATTCGCCACTTGCGGATACGGAAACGCTCGATTACTTTCCGGCGGCGCTGCGCGATGACGATGCGCCACCGCTGCTGGTGTTCCTGCACGGCGGTTACTACCGGGCGCTGGACAAGCGCGACCACAGCTTTGTGGCCAGCGTGCCCACGCGGCGCGGGGTGTCGGTGGCCGTGGTCAACTACGCGCTGTGCCCGGCGGTCACGGTGGAAACCATCGTGTGGCAGGTGATGCAATCGGTGGCGTGGCTGTATCGCGAGGCCGACCGGCTTGGCCACGACCGCCACCGCATTTTCCTGGCCGGCCATTCGGTCGGCGGGCACCTGGTGACGATGCTGATGGCCGCGCTCTGGCCGCAGTTCGCGGACGACCTGCCGATCGACCTGATCAAGGGCGGGCTGTCGATCAGCGGGCTTTACGATCTGGAGCCGCTGCGCCGCGCCGATTTCCTGCAGGCCGACCTGCAGCTCAGCGAAGCCGATGTGGCGCGCCTGTCGCCGGCGTTCATGGTGCCGGCGACCGACGCGCCGCTGATTACCGCCGTGGGCGAGCTGGAATCCAGCGAGTATCAGCGCCAGCACGCGCTGATCCGTGCGGCATGGCCGAATAACGCGCGTGACGATATCGCGCTGCCGGGCCGTCATCATTTCAATGTGATGGATGACCTGATGCGGGACGACAGCCAGTTGTCGCGTGCGCTGCTGGGGATGATCGCGGGCGTCTGACTAGCGTCCGCCCGCCCGCGCCTCGCGCCTACGCTTGCGGCTTCTTCAGCTCCAGCACCTTCAGCAGCGACGACGTATCGTCCTTGCCCCAGCCCTGATCCATCAGTTCGCCCAGTTGCGCAGCCGTGGCGCGCATGGCGGGCAGGTCCAGGCCGATTTCTCCGGCGATGTCGGCGGCCAGGCCAAAGTCCTTGGCGTGCAGCCGCGATTCGATCCCCGCCGAAAAATCGCGCGACACCATCTTCGGACCCAGCAGGTCCAGCATGCGGCTGCCGGCGAAGCCCGTGGACAGCGCCTGGAAGACCTTGCCCGTATCCACGCCTTGCGCGCCGGCAAAGCGCATCGCCTCGGCAATGCCTTCGATATTGACCACCTGGGCAATCTGGTTGCAGAGCTTGGCCACCTGGCCGGCGCCGTGATCGCCGATATGGGTGATCGTCTTGCCCAGGCATTCCAGCAGCGGTCGTACTTTCTCCAGATTCTCGGCCTTGCCGCCGACCATGATCGTCAGCGTGGCCGCCTGGGCGCCAATGGTGCCGCCCGACACCGGGCAGTCGAGCGCCTCGATGCCTCGGGCGGCCAGTGCCTGGGCGATCTCGCGCGTGACGATGGGTGAAATCGTGCTGTGGTCCACGCAGATGGTGCCGGGCGCGGCGCCTTCGATCACGCCTTGCGGGTCCAGCAGCACCTGGCGCACGTCTTCAGACGACGTCACGTTGGTGAAGACCACCGCCGCGCCGCGTGCCGTCTCGGCCGGCGTGAAGAACGGTTCGGCGCCCAGCGCGCGCGCGGCGTCGGCCGCTTCGGGGCGGCGTACGAAGGCGCGCACGGTATGGCCGGCGCGGATCAGGTGTCCGGCCATCGGCGCGCCCATCGCGCCCAGGCCGATAAATGCTACGGTAGTCATGCGTGCTTCCTGGTTTCGAGAGCCCTTACTTCGCGGCCAGCCGCCACAGCGACGTGACCTCGGCCTTGCGCGCGGCGAACAGCGGATCGTCGGCATCGGCGGCCTTTGGGTGCCGCGGCCGGATGTCGGAGCGGCCCAGCACCTTGAGCCCCGCCGCATCGATCCAGCCCAGCAGTTCGTCGCGCGAACGCAGGCCCAGATGCTCGGCAAAGTCCGACAGGATCAGCCAGCCCTGGCCGCCCGGTTCCAGGTGCGCGGCCAGGCCGTCCAGAAAGCCGCGCAGCATGCGGCTGTCGGGGTCGAACACGGCGTGCTCGATGGGCGAACTGGGCCGTGCCGGCACCCAGGGCGGGTTGCAGACCACCAGCGGGGCGCGGCCTTCGGGGAACAGGTCGGCCTCGATGATCTCGACCTGCTTGGCCAGGCCCAGCCGGTCGATGTTCTCGCGGGCGCAGCCCAAGGCGCGCGGGTCCTGGTCGGTGCCCACCACGCGCCTGACGCCGCGCTGTGCCAGCAGGGCGGCCAGCACGCCGGTACCGGTGCCGATGTCGAAGGCCAGCGCCGTGGTTGGCAGGGGTTCCTTGGCCACCAGTTCGATATATTCGCCGCGCACCGGCGAGAACACGCCGTACCAGGGGTGGATGCGCTCGCCAAGCACCGGGATCGCGACGCCTTTCCTGCGCCACTCGTAGGCGCCGATCAGGCCCAGCAGTTCGCGCATCGATGCCACGTAGGGGGTGTCGCTCTTGCCGTAGACCTGCTCGCAGGCTTCGTGGACGTCCGGGGCGCGGCGCAGCGGCACCACGTGACCGGCCTCGAACGGCAGCAGCAGCATGCCAAGCGTCCGGGCGCGCTGCGACTGCGCCAGCCGGTGCTTGTGGAACGATTCGGTCAGGCTGGCCGGCGCCTGGGCGGCACCGCGTGCCTTGCGCTGGGGTTTGCGGTCCACGCGCCGCGCCATGGCCTGCAGCAGCTGGCGGGCGTTCTGGAAGTCGCCGCGCCAGAGCAGGGCGGTGCCTTCGCTGGCCAGCCGGTAGGCGGTGTCGGCCGGGGTCTGGTCGTCGGCGATCACCACGCGCTTCGGCGGCGGCAGGCCGGCTTCGGAACGCCACAGCGCGCTGCGCTCGGCGCCGTCCTCGGTCCAGTGGAGGGTGGGGAAGGAATCGGATACTGACATATATAGGGGGGCTTACAGTTCGTAAGCTTCGTGGTCGCCGGACATGGCCTGTTCCACAAGCTTGCGGTTCAGTGTCGGCGAGAACAGTTCGATGAAGGTATAGACGAAGCTGCGCAGGTAGGCGCCCTGCTTGACGGCCAGATGGGTCACATTGGTGCCGAACAGATGGCCGGCGGGGATGCCGCGCAGGTTGCGGTCGCGTTCGGGGTCGAAGGCCAGGCCGGCCACGATGCCGATGCCCAGTCCGACTTCCACGTAGGTCTTGATCACGTCGGCGTCGATGGCTTCGAGCACGATGTCCGCTTCCAGGTGACGCAGTGCGAACGCCTTGTCGATCTTGGGCCGCCCGGCAAAGTTCACGTCATACGTGATCAGTGGATAACCGGCCAGGTCTTCCAGCGTCAGGTGCTTCTTTTCCAGTAGCGGATGGTCAGGTGGCGTAATCACCATATGCTGCCACTGGTGTCCCGGCAGGGACACCAGGCTCTTGTCGCTGCTGATGCCTTCCGTGGCGATGCCGATATCGGCTTGGTCATGCAAGATCATGTCGGCGATCTGCGCCGGCGTGCCCTGCTGGATCGACAGACGCACCTTGGGGTAACGCTTGGTGAACTCAGCAATCACGCGCGGCAGCGCGTAGCGGGCCTGGGTATGCGTCGTGGCAATGGTGAAGTTGCCCTGGTCCTGCGCGGCGTAGTCCTTGCCCACGCGCTTCAGGCTTTCCACCTCCTGCAGGATCTTTTCGACCGACAAGAGGATGCGGCGGCCCGGTTCCGTGAGGCTACGGATGCGTTTGCCATGCCGTGTGAAGATATCGACACCCAGCTCTTCCTCCAGCTCGATAATCGCCTTGGAAACGCCAGGTTGTGATGTATAGAGCGCCTTTGCAGCCTCGGTGAGGTTGAAATTCTGGCGGACGGCCTCGCGCACGAAGCGAAACTGGTGAAGATTCATATAACTTCGCTCGTATAAACAAACAACTTCTTATTAGTTTGAGATATGAGGCGAGTTTATTACGATTCTCGAACTTTGTTAAACGTTCGCCTGCCCGACTTGCGTCCGCGCCCAGCCTGAAAAGGTGTCGCGGGGACCACCGGAGAAGCAGGCGGCAGTCGAGAAGCCCCCGATGTCCCTTGCCTATACCGTATCCGGTCTGCTGGTAGGCCTCCTGGTCGGTCTGACCGGGGTAGGCGGGGGGTCGCTCATGACGCCGCTGCTGACGCTGCTGTTCGGCTTTTCGCCGGCCACGGCGGTCGGTACCGACCTGGCGTTCGCTTCCATTACCAAGGGTTTCGGCACCATCGCCCACCGCGCCCACGGCCATGTGCAGTGGCAGGTGGTGCGTCGCCTGTGCCTGGGCAGCCTGCCCGCCGCGCTGGCCGCCATCCTGGTGCTCAAGAGCGCCGGTGAGCTCGATGCCCGGTGGCTGCACGCCATCCGCGTGACGATCGGGGTTTCCGTGCTGCTGACCGTGCTGTCCCTGCTGTGCCGCAAGCAGATGCTGGCGTGGCTGGAGCGCAACCCGCACTTCCAGCTCGAAGGCCGCGCGCAGGCGGTGGCCACGGTGATCGTCGGCGCCGTGCTTGGCGTGCTGGTGACCGTGTCGTCGATTGGCGCGGGTGCCGTAGGCGCCACCCTGATCCTGCTGCTGTATCCCCATATGAAGCCCGCCGAAGTGGCGGGTACCGATATCGCCTACGCCGTGCCGCTCACGGCCGTGGCCGGGCTGGGCCACGTGTGGCTTGGCACTGTCGACTGGAATTTGTTGCTGGCGCTGCTGGTGGGGTCGATCCCCGGCATCTGGCTCGGTGCGCAACTGTCGCGGGCACTGCCCGAACGGCTCGTGCGCGCCGCACTGGCTACCACGCTGACGCTGGTGGCCATCAAGCTCGTTTCCTAAGCATTCAACGAATACTGAACGGACCCACACCATGTATCAGTACGATCAATACGACCAGCGCATCGTCCAGGAACGTGTCGCGCAATTCCGCGACCAGGTGCGCCGCCGCCTGTCCGGCGAGCTGACCGAGGAAGAATTCCTGCCGCTGCGCCTGCAGAACGGCCTGTACATGCAGCGTCACGCGTACATGCTGCGCGTGGCCATTCCGTACGGCCTGCTGGCCTCGAAGCAACTGCGCATGCTGGGCCACATCGCCCGCGAGTACGACCGCGGCTATGGCCATTTCTCCACGCGCCAGAACATCCAGTACAACTGGATGGACCTGGAGCGCGTGCCCGACGTGCTGGCAGACCTGGCCAGCGTGGAAATGCACGGCATCCAGACGTCGGGCAACTGCGTGCGCAACATCACCACCGACCAGTTTGCCGGCGTGGCGCCGGACGAATCGGTGGACCCGCGCGTGCTGGCCGAACTGTTGCGCCAGTGGAGCACGTTCCAGCCGGAATTCGCGTTCCTGCCGCGCAAGTTCAAGATCGCGATCTCGGCCAGCCAGGACGACCGCGCCGTGGTGCAGATGCACGACATCGGCATCTATGCGTACAAGAACGCACAGGGCGAAACGCGCCTGCGCATCCTGGCCGGTGGCGGCCTGGGCCGTACGCCGATCCTGGGCACGATCATCAAGGAAGACCTGCCGTGGCAGCACATGCTGACCTACGTGGAGTCGGCCATCCGCGTGTACAACCGCTACGGTCGTCGCGACAACAAGTACAAGGCCCGCATCAAGATCCTGGTGAAGGCCATCGGCGCCGACAAGTTCGCCGCCGAAGTGGAAGAAGAGTGGAAGTTCAGCAAGGACGGTCCGGGCACGCTGACGCAGGCCGAGTTCGACCGCGTCGCGCAGTACTTCGCGCCGCCCGCCTACGAGAAGCTGGCCGACACCGACGCCTCGTTCGAAAAGCACCTGCTGGAGAACAAGGCGTTCTCCCGCTGGGTCAGCCGCAACGTGCGCGCGCACCGCGTGCCGGGCTACGCTTCGGTCACGCTGTCGACCAAGCCGGGCCCCGCATCGCCCCCGGGCGACGCCACGGCCGAGCAGATGGATGCGGTGGCCGACTTTGCCGACCGCTACGGGTTTGGCGAACTGCGCGTGGCGCACGAGCAGAACCTGGTGCTGCCGGACGTCAAGAAGCACGACCTGTTCGCGCTGTGGGAGGAGGCGAAGAAGGCCGGTCTGGCCACGGCCAACATCGGCCTGCTGACCGACATCATCGCCTGCCCGGGCGGCGACTTCTGCTCGCTGGCCAATGCCAAGTCGATTCCGATCGCGCTGGCCATCCAGGAACGCTTCGACGACCTCGACTATGTCCATGACCTGGGCGAAATCTCGCTGAACATCTCCGGCTGCATCAACGCCTGCGGCCACCACCATGTGGGCAACATCGGCGTGCTCGGCGTCGACAAGGATGGTTCCGAGTGGTACCAGGTGACGCTGGGTGGCGCCCAGGGCAATGACTCGGCGATCGGCAAGGTGATCGGCCCGTCGTTCAGCGCCGAGGAAATGCCCGAGGTGGTGACCCGCATCATCGACACGTTCGTGGCCAACCGTGCCGGCGACGAGCGCTTCATCGAAACGTTTGCCCGTATCGGCATCGCCCCGTTCAAGGAGCGCGTGTACGCCGACAAGCAGCGTGAAGAGCGCGCCGAAGCCTGACGAACGAGAGAGATTGAACATGGCAAAGATCATTCAACTGCAACGCGACGACGCTGGCCAATTCCGTCCCGTGATCGTCGAAGACAACTGGACCGTGCTGCGCGCCACCGAAGCCCAGCCGCTGGACGAGGCGCATGTCGCCGCCGTGGCGCAGGGCACCGACGCCGTGCTGTTCCCGCTGTCGGTGTGGAAGGCCCACGCGGCGCTGCTGGCTGGCCGCGACAAGGCCATCACCGGCGTGTGGCTGGCACCGGAAGACGAACCGGGCGATGCCGAGGCGCTGTTCGACCGCGTGTCGGCCATTGCCGTCGATTTTCCGGTGTTCCGCGATGGCCGCGGCTTCTCGTCGGCCTACCTGCTGCGCACGCGCTACCACTGGGCCGGCCAGCTGCGCGCCGTCGGCGACGTGCTGCGCGACCAGCTGAACTTCATGAAGCGGTGCGGCTTCGACACGTTCGCCGTGCGTGCGGACAAGAACATCGAGGACGCGATCAAGGGCTTTACCGAGTTCACCGTGGCCTACCAGGCATCGGTGGACGAGCCGCTGCCGCTGTTCCGCCGCGCACGTGCAGACGTGACCGACGCCACGGCACGGGGCGCCGCATGAGTTCCGTGATTTCCGAGATCCCCGTGGTCGATGCGTCGGCATCGGCATCGGCCTCGCCGCTGCGCCCCCCAGCGCTGTGGACGAAGCCGGCGTACACGGGTTCGGTCGAGGCGCTGGAGGCCAAGGAGCGCGAGCTGGCCGAGCGCCTGTCGGGCATCGCCGCCCGGTTCTTCCGCGCGCGCTTTGCCACGAGCCTGGCCGCCGAGGACATGGTGCTGACCGACGCAATCCTGCGCGGCGGCGAAGCGGTGCGCGCCGGCATCCGCGTGTTCACGCTGAACACGGGCCGCCTGCACGCCGAGACGCTGGCGGTGCTGGACCAGGTGAAGGACCACTATGGCTACTCGATCGAGCAGTTCACGCCCGACCAGGACGCGGTGGACAACTACCTGCGCAACCACGGCCTGAACGCGTTCTACGACAGCGTGGACCTGCGCAAGAGCTGCTGCGGCATCCGCAAGGTGGAACCGCTGAACCGCGCGCTGTCGCACGCCGATGCCTGGATGACCGGCCAGCGCCGCGAACAGGCCGTGACGCGTGCCGA
This sequence comes from Cupriavidus sp. 94F1, assembly GCF_057798875.1. NCBI lineage: Bacteria > Pseudomonadati > Pseudomonadota > Betaproteobacteria > Burkholderiales > Burkholderiaceae > Cupriavidus > Cupriavidus sp. 94F1. The sequence continues at coordinate 810,253 of NZ_JBYOJT010000001.1, read as the reverse complement.
GCTGCCGTTCGAGGAAATGGACGATGCGCGCGGCATTCCGAAGTTCAATCCGCTGGCGGACTGGACCGAAGCCGAAGTGTGGGCCTACCTGACGCGCCACAACGTGCCGGTCAACGCGCTGCACGCCAAGGGCTACCCCAGCATTGGCTGCGAGCCGTGTACGCGGGCGGTCAAGGCTGGCGAGGATGTGCGCGCGGGCCGGTGGTGGTGGGAGGGCCGCGACTCCAAGGAATGCGGGCTCCACGAACAGAACATCAAGCACTGAACAGAATTAGTAGAGGCCAGAACGACATGGGCATCATGAACGACATCGCAGACGCAGGCGTGGCCGCCAACGTGGAACACCTGCTGCAGGTCCAGAACGACCACCTCGACCGGCTCGAAGCCGAGTCGATCTACATCATCCGCGAGGTGGTGGCCGAATGCCGCAACCCGGCGCTGCTGTTCTCGGGCGGCAAGGATTCGATCGTCATGCTCCACCTGGCGCTGAAGGCCTTCCGTCTGGGCGACCGCAAGGTGGAACTGCCGTTCCCGCTGGTGCATATCGACACCGGCCACAACTATCCGGAAGTGATCGCCTTCCGCGACCAGCGCGTGGCCGAACTGGGCGCGCGCCTGGTGGTGGGCCATGTGGAGGATTCGATCAAGCGCGGCACCGTGCGCCTGCGCAAGGAAACCGACTCGCGCAACGCCGCGCAGGCGGTGACGCTGCTGGAAACCATCGAGGCGCACAAGTTCGACGCGCTGATGGGCGGCGCCCGCCGCGACGAAGAGAAGGCCCGCGCCAAGGAGCGCATCTTCTCGTTCCGCGACGAATTCGGCCAGTGGGACCCGAAGGCCCAGCGCCCGGAACTGTGGAGCTTGTACAACGCCCGCATGGCGCAGGGCGAGCAGATGCGCGTGTTCCCGATCTCGAACTGGACCGAGCTTGACGTGTGGCAATACATCGCCCGCGAAAATCTGGCTCTGCCGCCGATCTACTACGCGCACCAGCGCGAAGTGGTGCGCAAGAACGGCCTGCTGGTGCCGGTCACGCCGATCACGCCGAAGCAGGACGGCGATGTCAGCGAAGTGCTGTCGGTCCGCTTCCGTACCGTGGGCGACATCAGCTGCACCTGCCCGGTGGCCAGCGTTGCGGCATCGCCGGTGGAGATCATCGCCGAGACCGCGGTGACCGAGATCACCGAGCGCGGCGCCACGCGCATGGACGACCAGACGAGCGAAGCGTCGATGGAACGCCGCAAAAAGGAAGGCTATTTCTGACACCGGACGCATATACGGGCACATCGCGTCGTTGCGCGAGTGCTCGTGTACCAATGTACACGTCGCCCTCGCGCGCCTGGCGCTGTATTCCGTCTATGCGCCGGACCAAGCGGCATGAGGCGAAAGAAAAGGATTTCTCGAATGTCTCACCAATCCCAACACCAAGGCCTGCTGCGTTTCATTACGGCGGGTTCCGTCGATGACGGCAAGAGCACGCTGATCGGCCGCCTGCTGTTCGACAGCAAGGCCGTGCTGTCCGACCAGCTGACCGCGCTGGCCAATGCCAAGAACAAGCGCACCGCCGGGGAGGAAATCGATTTCTCGCTGCTGACCGACGGTCTGGAAGCCGAGCGCGAGCAGGGCATCACGATCGATGTGGCATACCGCTACTTCTCGACCGCGCGCCGCAAGTTCATCATCGCCGATACGCCGGGCCACGAGCAGTACACGCGCAACATGGTCACGGGCGCCTCGACGGCCCACGCCGCCATCGTGCTGGTGGACGCCACGCGCGTCACGGTGACCGACGGCCGTGCCGAACTGCTGGCCCAGACCAAGCGCCATTCGGCGATCCTGAAGCTGCTGGAACTGCAGCACGTGATCGTGGCCGTGAACAAGATGGACCTGGTCGAATACAGCGAGCAGCGTTTCAACGACATCCGCACGGCCTACACCGCGCTGGCCGGGCAGCTCGGCCTGAAGGATGTGACCTATGTGCCGGTGTCGGCGCTGCGGGGCGACAACATCGTCCACGCCAGCGACGCCATGCCGTGGTACCAGGGCGAGCCCCTGCTGCCGCTGCTGGAAGCCCTGCCGGTGGAAGACGTGGCCCCCGAGGGCGACGCCGCGCTGCGCTTCCCGGTGCAGCTGGTGGTGCGCCAGGATGGCTCGGCCGCCGACGATTTCCGTGGCTACGCCGGCCGCGTGGAAGCGGGTACGGTGCGCGTGGGCCAGAAGCTGCGCGTGCTGCCGGCCAATCGCGAAGCCGTGGTGGCCGAGGTGCTGACGCCGAATGGCTCGGCCGACGCCGCCAACGCCGGCGACACGGTGACCGTGCGCCTGTCGGAGGACGTGGATGTATCGCGCGGTGACATGTTCGTCGCCGCCGACGCCACGGCCGCGTCGGCCAAAAAGCTGACGGCGGACCTGTGCTGGTTCGACGACGAATCGCTGAATCCGTCGCGCAAGTACGTGCTCAAGCACACCACGGCCAGCGTGTTCGCCCGCGTGTCGACGGTGGATCGCGTGCTGGACGTGCACACGCTGTCGCACGAGACCGGCCGCCACGAGATCAACCTGAACGACATCGGTTCGGTGCAGATCTCGCTGCAGAAGCCGATCGTCTGCGACACCTACGGCGACAACCCCGCGACGGGGGCATTCGTGCTGATCGACGAAGCCACCAACCATACGGTGGCGGCGGGCATGATCCGTGCGTTTGCCTGATATCGTCCACGCTGGACAGATCGGATAACGGTGGCAGAGATGAACGCACAGAAGGCAACGTCGACCGGCAAGGTGTACCTGATTGGTGCAGGCCCCGGTGCGGCAGACCTCATTACGGTGCGGGGTGCACGGCTGCTGGGCGAGGCCCAGGTCGTGCTGCACGACGCGCTGGTGTCGCCCGAGATGCTGGCCTGGTGTCCCCAGGCCGAGCTGATCGAGGTGGGCAAGCGATGCGGCCAGCGGTCGACCGCGCAATTGTTCATCAACCGCCAGATTGTCGATCTGGCCACCAAGTACGAGCGGGTGGTGCGCCTCAAGGGCGGCGATCCGATGCTGTTCGGCCGTGCCGACGAGGAACTGCAGGCGCTGGAAGCGGCCGGCATCGCATATGAGGTGGTGCCCGGCATTACCGCTGCCCTGGCGGCCGCCAGCGCCATTGCCCGGCCGCTCACCAAGCGTGGCGTGTCGCGCAGCGTGGCGTTTGCCACGCAGGCCAAGGCGGCCGATGCCGTGGACGTCGAGGCTGACGTCAAGGCCGATACCATCGTCTATTACATGGGCCGCGACCAGGCCGCCAATATCGCCGCGCAACTGATGGCGCGCGGCAAGCCGGCATCCACGCCCGCCTGGGTGGTGGAGGCCGCAACCACGCCCAATCAACGCAGCCGGCAATTCACGCTGCGCCAGATGGCGGCGGGCGAGGCGGCGCGCTGGATGGACCCGGTGCAGCCCAGCCTGCTGATGATTGGCGAGGCGTTGGGCACTCGCGCAACCGAGCATGTCGAAGCACACGCAAAGGGCGAGCGGGCGGCGTGATCCGGTAGCCTGTGGAAATGCGAAAAGGCCAGAGTGTGAACTCTGGCCTTTTCGCATTTTGAACCGCTGTCCCCTCTCCCGCAAGCGGGAGAGGGGACCGGCTCACGACAGCTCAAAGGCTTCCGGTCTGCTCCCCTCGCCGACAGCGGGAGGGGGGCCGCGCTTGCAGCCGTTCAAACACTGCCGGTTTGCTCCCCTCGCCCGCTTGCGGGAGAGGGGCTGGGGGAGAGGGCCAGCGCGCAATATGCCGCGATGGCATCCAGCACCCCATCCACCTCGCCCACGGCCGTGGCGGCCTGAATCGTCACCCCCGGATACTTCGCCCGGCATTCGTCGATCAGCACCGGAAAATCGCGCCGCAGATGGCCACCCTGGCCAAAGAAGACCGGCACCACCGTGATCGCATTGACGCCAGTTCCGGCCAGCTCATCGATGGCTTCCGCCAGCGACGGCGCCATCAGTTCCAGAAAGGCCAGCCGGACCGCACAACCGGGCAGCAACGCCACGAGCTTGCCGTGCAGCCGGTCGAACGGCTCGCGCCAGCGGGCGTCGCGGGCACCGTGGCCGAACAGGACGATGGCGGGTTTCGATGCAGCCATCGTCAGTGCCGATCCACCCAGCGCAGCGATGTCAGCGCGATGGTCAGGTACAGCGTGCCCGGCACCAGCGCCGAGACGATCGGCGGCCACGTGTGCAGCAGGCCCACGTGCGAGAACAGCGTATTGGCCAGGTGGAACGACAGGCCCAGCATGATGCCGCCGAACACCTTCACGCCCACCGCGCCGGCCCGCGCGTGCAGGTAGGCGAACGGCAGCGCCAGCGCCACCATCACGAACAGCGTCAGCGGATAGACCACCTTCTTCCAGAACGCGATCTCGTATCGCTGCGTGTCCTGCTTGTTGTCGCGCAGGTGGCGGATATAGCGGAACAGGTCCAGCGTCGACATCCGCTCCGGCGTGACCAGCAGCACCGACAGGATCTGCGGGGTCAATTCGGAGTGCATCACCATGTTCGGGAACAGTGCCTGCTCGGCGCGGAAATCGGGCGCCAGTGCATCGCGCTTGGCGGCGGGCTGGCCGGCCTGGGCCGGTCGGGCCGGCTGGGCGGCCTGGCCTGCCGGAAGATCGCGCAGTTCGGCAAAACGGGTCTCGTTGACGTCGTTGAGCTGCCATTGCTGGCCGCCCTGGTACCGGCCTTCCTTGGCCACGCGGATCACGCGCAGGCGGTAGTTACTGTCGAACTCGTAGATCGTGATGCCGTTGATGGTCTGATCCGCCTTCAGGCCCTGGACATTGACAAAACGGGTGATCTCACCGCCACCCGCCGCGTCGCGATCGCGGTCCTTTACCCAGACCCCCGACCGGAAGCCCGACGACACCGTGGCGCCAATCGCCTCCAGCTTGATCTTCTGCGCGTACTGCTCGGCGGCCGGGCCGATGAATTCGCCGAACACGAAGGTGACCACCGCCAGCGGCACGGCCAGTTTGAACAGCGAGAACAACGCCTGGCGCGTGTTCAGGCCGGCCACGCGGAAGATCGTGTACTCGGACTGGCTGGCCAGCTGCGAGAACACATAGATGGCGCTGATCAGCACCGCGATCGGCAGCACCTCGTAGATCCGCGTCGGCGCTTGCAGCATGACGTGGAAGAACGCCACCATCGACGTGTATTTGCCCTGCACGCTCTCCAGTTCGCTGAGCATGTCGAAGAAGATGAACAGCGCCAGCACCGCAAACAGGATGAACGAGAAGACCCCGTAGATCAGTCGCGCGAAATAACGCTCATAGACGGCCAGGATTCTCATGCCTTGCCCCCGCCGCGCTTGCCGTTCGCCTTGCCGAGCCGGTGCAGGCCGAACACCGCCCGCCAGCCGCCCAGGCTGCGGTTTGCACGGTAGCGGAACATCAGCAGCGCGCAAAGGAACACGAAGACGTGGATCGGAACCAGCGCTGTCCAGAACGAGAGCGACCCCGAGCGCACCCAGGCCTGGGCCAGGTTGATCATGTTGCTGTACGTCAGGTAGATCAGCACGGCGAACACCAGCGGCGTATAGCGACCCAGGCGCGGGTTCACATAGGCCAGCGGGATGGCGATCATCACGAAGTTGAAGGCCAGGATCGGCAGCGACACGCGCCACAGCAGTTCGCCGAGGTTTTCACGCGTGGGATTGCGCAGCAGGTCGATCGTGTCCCGGCTCTTGGCCGGCTGGTCGGCTTCGGTCTCGGGCGGCTTGTTGTCGACCCTGACGGCGTATTTATCGAATTCGATGATCCGATAGTTGAGCTGGCCCGGGATGCCGGCGTAGCGGCGGCCATGCTCCATGACCACCAGGCGGTCACCGTTGGGCTGGGTTTCGAACTGGCCCTGGTGCGACAGCGCCACCCCGATCTTGCCAGCCTCCGAATTTGCAACAAAAACGTTACGGGCGTGCTTCATGTCGGCGTCGATGCCCTCGATGAACAGCACGTAGTTGCCGTTGGCGGGCTCGATGAAGCGCCCGGAGGCGATCATCGACAGCACGCCGCGCTGCTGGAAGCGGTCGCGGAACAGCGCGCTCTGCTGGTTGGCCCACGGCCAGGCGAAGGTGCCCAGCAGCAGCGCCATGATGAAGAACGGCGTGGCGAACTGCAGCACCGGCTTGACCAGGTCGCGCAGCGAAATGCCCGCCGAGAACCACACCACCATCTCCGAGTCCTTGTACCAGCGCGTCAGGACGATCAGGGTCGAGATGAACAGCGTGGCCGACAGCAGGATCGACAGGTAGCCAATGGTGGCCAGGCCGATCAGCATCAGCACGTCGTTGGGGCTGGCCTTGCCGTTGGCGGCCATGCCCAGGATGCGGATCACGAGCGACGTCAGCATGAACGTCAGCATCACCAGGAACACCGCACCGGCGGTGTAGGCGAGCTCGCGTCGCAGGGCTTGTTGAAAAATCATGCGTGAATCGCTTCCGGCTTCCGGCCGGCGCGGGCGATATGCCGGGGGCCGAGGGACTGGCAGGACCGCGGGCTGTCAGCTTGCAGGATCGGCGGCGGCAGATCGCGGATAAAAATCGCGGATAATGGGGGCTTTCTTTTCGACGAGCCCCTGGAAGGAAGCGCGATGGAATTTAGCACAAAAGCCCTGGATCTGAGCAAAGCCGGCCAAAATGGTTTCCTGGCCACCAAGACCGACTGCCTGGTGGTAGGCCTGTTCGAGGGCCAGAATCTTGCCGGTGTGGGCAAGGCACTGGACGTGGCCACCAAGGGGCTGGTGGCGCGCCTGGTCAAGCAGGGCGATTTCGAAGGCAAGCGCGGCAGCCATCTGATGCTGCACGAAGTGGCCGGCATCGGCGCCGCCCGCGTGCTGCTGGTGGGCCTGGGCAAGGAAGCCGAATTTTCCGACAAGGCCTTTGCCGAGGCCGTGCGCACGGCCATGCGTGCGCTGGGCGGCACGCGCGCCGCATCGGCACTGTGGTGCCTGGCTCAGCAGGTGCCGCAGCAGCGCGACGTGGCCTGGGCCGTGATCACCACGATCAGCATCGTGCGCGAAGCCGGCTATCGCCTGCTGGAGCGCCACCCCGAACTCAAGCGCGCGGCCAAGGGCGCCGGCGCGGCCGACAAGCCCACGCTGCGCAAGATCGTGCTGGCCGTGGACGCGGCCGACGCCAAGGCGGCCACCCAGGCCGTGGTGCGCGGCACGGCCATTGCCAACGGCATGGAACTGACCCGCGACCTCGGCAACCTGCCGTCGAACATCTGCACGCCGACTTACCTGGCCAACACCGCCCGCGGCATCGCCAAGAAGCACAAGCTCAAAGTGGAAATCCTGGGCCGCAAGCAGATCGAGGCGCTGAACATGGGCGCCTTCCTGGCCGTGACCAAGGGCAGCGTGGAGCCGCCGCAGTTTATCGTGCTGCGCTATGACGGCGCCAGCGCCAAGGCCGCGCCGGTGGTGCTGGTGGGCAAGGGCATCACGTTCGACACCGGCGGCATCTCGCTGAAGCCGGGCGAGGGCATGGACGAGATGAAGTACGACATGTGCGGCGCCGCGTCGGTGCTGGGAACCATCCAGGCCGTGGCCGAGATGGGCCTGAAGCTGAACGTGATCGCCGTGGTGCCCACCTGCGAGAACATGCCGGCCGGCAACGCCACCAAGCCGGGCGACGTCGTGGTCAGCATGTCGGGCCAGACCATCGAGATCCTGAACACGGACGCCGAAGGCCGCCTGATCCTGTGCGACGCGTTGACCTATGTGGAGCGTTTCAAGCCGGCCGCCGTGGTGGACGTGGCTACGCTGACCGGCGCCTGCATCATTGCGCTGGGCCATGTGAACAGCGGCCTGTACGCGCGCAGCGACGTGCTGGCCGACCAGCTGCTGAACGCCGGCCGCAAGGCCATGGACACCGCCTGGCGCCTGCCGCTGGACGATGACTACCAGGACCAGCTCAAGTCGAACTTTGCCGACATGGCCAATATCGGCGGCCGCCCGGCCGGCAGCGTCACGGCGGCGTGCTTCCTGGCGCGTTACACCGAGAAGTACGACTGGGCCCACCTGGATATCGCCGGCACCGCCTGGAAGAGCGGCGCGGCCAAGGGGGCGACGGGCCGTCCGGTGCCGCTGCTGACGCAGTTCCTGATGGACCGTGCCGGGTAACCGGCCAATCGAAGGCAGCACAGGATGACGCGCATCGACTTCCACAGCAACGTGCCGGATACGCTGGCCTACGTCTGCCGCCTGGTCCGCAAGGCCTATGGGGCGGGGCAGAAGGTGGTGGTGTTCGGCGCCCCACAGCAGCTGGCGCAGCTTGACGCGCGGCTGTGGTCGTTCTCGCCGCTCGACTTCCTGCCGCATTGCGGGCTGGATAGCCCCAATGCGGCGGTGACGCCGATCATCCTGGCCGCCACGCTGGATCAGGTGCCGCACCACCAGCTGCTGGTCAATATCGCGCCGGAAGCCCCGGCGCAGTTCGCCAGCTTCGAGCGAATGATCGAGGTGGTGGGCGCCACCCCCGACGCCCGCGACGCCGGCCGCGATCGCTATCGTTTCTATCGTGAGCGCGGGTATCCGCTCACGCACCATGACATCGGGCAGGCCAAAGGAGAATCGGCATGAGCGAACGCACGACATCGCGGGTGATTCCGCGGCTGGGGCCCAATGACAGCGTGCCGCTGCTGACCGAAATCGTCGAATTGCCAGACGCGGCGTTCGAGGATCAGCCGGCGGCGCAGCCCATGGCCGCACGGCCCGGCGCAACGGTCATCGATACCGCCGACATGCCCGAGTCGGGCGTGGTCACGGCAGTGGGCGACACCGATTCGCTGGCCGACGCCGCCACGGTCGCGGACACGCAGCCGCCGATGGTGGACGCCGCGGCCTTCCTGCCCGGCGAGGACGACCTGCGTGCCGTGCGCACCGAACTGCTGACGCGCGTGATGATGCGCTTCCGGACCGAATGGCCGCAGGTGGTGGAAGCCCATACCGAGGCCACGCTGCAGTCGCGCCTGGCGCCGCTGACGGCCCAGTTGGCCAGCGAACTGACGCAGGCGCTGGAGGCCCGCCTGGTGGAATGGCTCGACGCCACGCTGGAAGAGATCGAACGGGACCCGGGCGGGATGTAGACGGTTTTCTCCCCTCTCCCATTAGAGATCGAACGGGGCGGGGATGTAGCCGGTTTTCTCCCCTCTCCCACCGCGCGGGAGGGGGGGGTGGATCAGCGGTATTTCAGGGTTAGTCCGTCACCGCGCCCTTGCTGGCCGTCGATGCCAGTTTCGAGAACTTCGCCAGCACCCCGCGGGTATAGCGGGGCGCCGGCTGCTTCCAGGCGGCACGCCGCCTGGCCAGTTCGTCGTCCGGCACGTTCAGCTGCAACACCAGCTGGTGTGCGTCGATCGTGATCGAATCGCCTTCCTGCACCAGCGCGATGGTGCCGCCGACGTAGGCTTCCGGTGCCACGTGGCCGACCACCATGCCCCAGGTGCCGCCCGAGAAGCGGCCGTCGGTAATAAATCCCACCGATTCGCCCAGCCCCTTGCCGATGATGGCCGAAGTGGGCGCCAGCATTTCCGGCATGCCCGGGCCGCCCTTGGGGCCCAGGTAGCGCAACACAAGGACATCGCCGGCATTGATCTTGTCGCCCAGGATGGCCTCCATCGCGCTCTGTTCGTCCTCGAACACGCGTGCCGGGCCGGTGATGACCGGATTCTTGAGCCCGGTGATCTTGGCCACGGCGCCTTCCTCGGCCAGGTTGCCCTTCAGGATGGCCAGGTGGCCCTGCTTGTAGAGCGCGCGATCGAGCGGCATGATCACGTCCTGGTCGGCGCGCGGGTGGTCGGGTACGTGCTCCAGTTCCTCGGCCAGCGTGCGGCCCGTGATGGTCAGGCAGTCGCCATGCAGCAACCCCGCGTTCAGCAGGATTTTCATGACCTGCGGAATGCCGCCGGCGCGATGCAGGTCGGTGGCCACGTAGTCGCCCGACGGCTTCAGGTTGCAGATCACCGGTACGCGGCGGCGGATGCGCTCGAAATCGTCGATGGTCCATTCCACTTCGGCCGAGTGGGCGATGGCCAGGTAGTGCAGCACGGCGTTGGTGGACCCGCCGGTGGCCATGATCAGCGTGACGGCGTTTTCGATGGACTTGCGCGTGATGATGTCGCGCGGCTTGATGTCCTTCTTGACCGCGTCCACCAGCACACGGGCCGATTCGGCGGCGCTGTCGACCTTTTCCTGGTCCGGGTTGGCCATGGTGGACGAATACAGCAGCGACATGCCCAGCGCCTCGAACGACGAACTCATCGTGTTGGCCGTGTACATCCCGCCGCACGAGCCGGTGCTCGGGCAGGCGTTCTTTTCCACGCCCTCGAAGTCTTCCTGGCTCATGCGGCCGGCCGTGAACTCGCCCACGGCCTCGAACGACGACACGATGGTCAGGTCCTTGCCCTTCCAGTTGCCCGGCCTGATGGTGCCGCCGTACACGTAGATGCCCGGCACGTTGGTGCGCGCCAGCGCGATCATGCCGCCCGGCATGTTCTTGTCGCAGCCGCCGATCACGACCACGCCGTCCATCCACTGGCCCTGCGCCGCGGTTTCGATGCAGTCAGCGATCACTTCGCGGGAGATCAGCGAATACTTCATGCCTTCGGTGCCCATCGACATGCCGTCCGAGATGGTCGGCGTGCCGAAGATCTGCGGATTCGCGCCCGACGCGCGCACGGCATCCACGGCGGCATCGGCCAGCCGCTGCAGGCCGGCATTGCACGGGGTAATCGTCGAATGGCCATTGGCGATGCCCACCATCGGCTTGTCGAAGTCTTCCTTCTTGTAGCCGAGCGCGTAGTACATCGAGCGGTTGGGGGAGCGCGCCACGCCTTGCGTGATGTGCTGGGAGCGTTTGTTGAAGGCCATGAAGTCTCTCCGGGGGATGCCGGGCCCGCGCTCGATACGCCGCTGCGCCGGCCGTGTTTTTGGTGTGGTGCCGGCAAGCATGCGCTTGGCGTTTTAGCGTGTCAAATATATTATTCGAGCGTTATTGAGTCGAAAAACATATCGATCGGAAAGGACAGCGCCGTTGGATCTGCGCCAGTTGCGTTACTTCGTCACAGTGGCCGAAGAGTTGCATTTCGGGCGGGCGGCCCGTCGCCTGGCCATGACCCAGCCGCCGCTGTCTCAACAGATCCAGGCACTGGAGGAAGAGATTGGCGTGCAATTGTTCGTGCGCACGCGGCGATCGGTGATGCTGACGCCGGCGGGCCAGCAATGGCTGCCCGAGGTGCGGCGCGTGCTGGCCGACGCTGGGGCGCTGCCGGGGCTCGCCCAGCGGCTGGCGCGCGGCGAGGTGGGGTCGCTGGCGCTGGCCTTTGTCAGCACGGCCGATTACGGCATCCTGCCTGACCTGCTGCGGCATTTCCGCGCGCAACACCCGGACGTGCAGCTGCAACTGCGCGAAGCCACCAGCGATGTCCAGTTCGAGGCCCTGGCCGAAGGCTCGATCGACGCCGGGCTGGTTATCCGCCCGCAACTGCCCGTGATGCCGCATGGCCTGTCCTACCTGCCGCTGGTGCGCGAGCCGCTGGTGCTGGCCGTGCCCGATGGATGGCGGCCCGCCGGGCGCGCCACAGTGCCGCAGGCAGTGGCGTTGCGCGATGCCGCGCGCGAGCCGCTGGTTATCTTCCCGCGCCGAAGTGCGCCAGCGTTTTATGACATCATTACGGGCTACTATGCGCGCGACGGCCTGACGCCGGTGATTGCCCAGGAGGCCATCCAGATGCAGACGATCGTGAGCCTGGTGTCGGCCGGCATGGGCGTGGCGCTGGTGCCCGCGTCGCTGCGCAACCTGCGGCGCACGGGCGTGTCCTACCTGACCTTGCTCGACGCCGGCCCCGAGATCGAGACCGGCCTGGCCTGGCGCGAGGGCGCGGCCGGGGTGGCGCCGGTGCTGCGGTCGTTCATCGACATCGCCACCGGGCTGGCCGGCGCCATCGGGCTGACGCATGACCATGGCATAACGACATAGAACAACGCGCAGCACGCCGCGCGCTCCAAACTTACCGCTACTCTCCCGCTACTCCATGCTCGTTCATCCGCAATTCGATCCGGTTGCCATCCACCTGGGGCCGCTGGCCATCCGCTGGTACGGACTGATGTACCTGGCCGGCTTCATCATGTTCCTGTGGTTCGGCCGGCTGCGTATCAAGCAGCCCCATGTCGCGGCACGCGGCTGGGTGGCGCGCGATCTCGACGACATGCTGTTCTACGGCGTGCTCGGCGTGATCCTGGGCGGCCGCCTTGGCTATGTGCTGTTCTACAAGCCGGGCTACTACCTGACCCACCCGCTGGAGATCTTCAAGGTATGGGAAGGCGGCATGGCCTTCCACGGCGGATTCCTGGGCGTGCTGGTGGCGATGTGGGTGTTTGCCAAGGTGCGGCGCCGCCACTGGATGGAAGTGACCGACTTCATCGCGCCGCTGATCCCGTGCGGGCTGGCCGCCGGCCGTATCGGCAATTTCATCAACGGCGAACTGTGGGGGCGTGCCACCGACCTGCCCTGGGGCATGATCTTTCCGCAGGCCGGCGACAACATTCCGCGTCATCCTTCGCAGCTGTACCAGTTTGCCGGCGAAGGCGTGGCGCTGTTCATCATCCTGTGGCTGTTCGCGCGCAAGCCCCGGCCGATGGGCGCCGTGTCGGGCGTCTTCCTGATCGGCTATGGCGCGTTCCGCTTCCTGGCCGAATTCACGCGCGAGCCGGACAGCTTCCTGGGCCTGCTGGCGCTGAAGCTGTCGATGGGCCAGTGGCTGAGCCTGCCGATGATCGTGGTCGGCGTGCTGATGGTGGTGTGGGCGTATCGCCGCCAGGCCAACGGCGCGGCGGCCGGCGCGGCGCGTTAGGCTGGCTGTCTGATCTTGCTCCCCTCTCCCGCAAGGCGGGATAGGAGAGCACAAAACTACCGCGCGTTCCGGATCGCGTCGATCCGTTCCCTGGTCAGCGGGTGCGTCGAGAAGAATCCTTCCTTATCCTCCCCATCGTCCCGGCCGGACCGCTTGCCGCGCCCGCCGTGGGCGTCTTCGAGCTGCTGTAGCGCGTCGGCCAGCGCCGACGGCGGCAGCCGGTTTTCCCGCAGGACTTCCACCGCAAACGCATCGGCCTCGCGCTCGTGATCGCGCGAGTAGCGCATGGCCAGCATCGCCGTGGGCACCGTGGCCAGCAGCGACGACACGTCGCCCAGGAAGTACGCGGTCAATGCGCCCACCGCCGACGCCTGGAACACCTGCTGCAGCCCGTGGCGTTGCGTGACGTGGCCGGCCTCGTGCGCCAGCACGCCCATCATGGCCGGGCCGGTGCCCAGCAGCTTCACCAGTTCGTCGGTCACGACGATGGTGCCGCCGGGCAGGGCCAGTGCATTGGCACCGATGCCACCGCCGTGGCGGAACAGGATCTGGTAGTCGTGGCCGGGATCGGCCGGCCGGCGCAGCGCCGCGAAATTGTCGCGGATGCGTTGCTGGTCGGCGGCCGGCAGTGTGCTCGGCTTGACGATGCCCTGGTCCAGGCTGTCCAGCGTGGTGCGGCCCAGTTGCGCTTCGAGCGATGCCGGTATCGTGCGTGCAACCAGAACCGCGGTCCACGGCAGCAGGTAGAAGTACGAGACTGCCACGAACAGCACCAGCCCCAGCATCGACAGCCCGACCAGACGCCAGCTGTTCTGCGCGCGCGACACCCAGCCTTCCCGATGGCCGGTGGCGGCCAGCATGGCGTCAAAGCCGGCGTGGTCGGTGATCTCGCAGTAGGCCCCGTCGGCGAACGTCACCAGACGCGGGCCGCGCCGGATGCGTTCGGAGACGCGCAACGATGCCAGCGGCGCGCGGCGCAGTTCGTCGCCGCCGGCATCCTGCAGCACGGCGTGGCCGTCCCGGACTTGCAGCACGACCGGGTGCGCGCGCGACGTACGGCCATCGAAGTATTGCGCGGCAATCATGGTGGCCCGCTCCTTGGCTTACAGCGCGATGTCGATGTCGTACCAGTCCGCCGCGGCATCGCCCAGCGCGCCCACGTGCTGCTTTTCGCCGACCACGAAGGCGTCGAGCGCGCCCACGGCGACCATCGTCATCGATTCGACGCGATAGCGCGCCGACCGCACGCGCGCGAACGGGTAGAACAGCCCCAGCGTCAGCGCCGTGAGGATCAGGTTTGTGAGCGAGATCAGAAACAGGCTGCGGGCCTTGACGTCGCTGCGGAAGTGGTGGGGCGCCAGGGTGGTGTGATTCCACACCGCATTCTGCAGCCTGGCCTGGAAGAACGGGGCGATCAGCAGGAAACCCGCATACATCGCCAGTGCCATCAGCATGACCACGAAGACAAAGCCCGCCTTGCCGCCCGTCGCGGCTGCCAGCGCCCCACCGGCGAGGCCGCCCGCCACCAGGCACAGCAGCACCACACCGGCCGTGACCAGGTAGACGCGGTAAAAATCACCGGCCGTGCCGTCGAAGGCGAATTGCGCGGTCCCGAAGCGCGTGTTGTTGTGCTGGTAGCGTTTGAGGCGCTGGTGGGCCATCGGCGCCAGCAGCCACAGCGTCAGGCCGCTCAGCAGCGGCCACAGCAGGAAGACCGTATAGCCGTCGCGGTCGGTGCCCGTGAACGCGAAGCGCAGGCCACGGTAGCTGGAATTGGCCATGCGAAAGCGCAGCGACCGCACCAGCAGCAGCGGAAATACCACAGCCAGCGCCAGCGCCAGCACCGCACCCAGCGGCGGCGAGAATTCGAGGACCAGCTGATACACCGCAAACAGGCCGAAGACGATGCCACGTCCCTTGAGGATCGCCTTGGCATTGCCGTGGTAGTCGAAGGTGGCCCCGTCCAGTTGCGTGCTGCGGTAGAAATATTGCTGCGTGCGCACCTTGGCCCATGCGGAATAAATGCCCAGCGTGACAATGGTCAGCAGCGTGTTGACGATCCAGATCCGGAAATACTCGGACCCCGACCCGGTAAATGCAAATTTCAGGTGGCGTGGCACCTGGCTGTCCGGCGCGACGACGTCGGCCTTCAGGCCGTTTTGATCTTCCCAGTTCATTGAATTGACCTCTCCAGTTGTGACGGGGCGCTTTTTTGCGGCTGGCGCCTGTTTCAGGTTTGCAACCAGTTGGCACGCGGCTTTGGTGCGCGGTACCACACATTCTCGCACTCACGTGTACCGCTGCGGTCACAAATGCTTGGGGCGGCTCGCGTTGGCTACGAGGGCGAGGGTAACTGGGTCGTAACGACAAAGAAACATCCTGTTACATCGTCAGCCGACTGTCACAAGTCGTGTTTCGTCCTCCCCAGTGAAATCAAAGACTTAGGGCTGGTGGCACGGTCCTCGCTATGCAGCCTGTTACAAGATCGCTCGGGACACGCCATGTACGGCCCCGACACGGCCCGAATGGGGAGGGTGCGCACGACCATGCGCCGGCGCCGTGGCAACGACAAAAAGCCAAACGGGAAAAGGCACGGGAACCATCCGCACTCGACGACGAGTGCTTTAACGGGGTAGGCGCGGGGCCAGCGCCGGCAAATGAATCTGACCCGCAAGCGTCCGGCATATCTCGCGCCCGACGCCCAAGTCGAAGACCCAAAGCGGTTCTTTCATGCGCGGGCAATCTTCCTGCAGGGAGGCAGGAGGATTGCCCGCAGCACCTCTCGCTTTCCCCGAGTTCCCAATCCGCCACGCTTGCTGCCCCGCAGCATCGAAACCGCTTGCGGTCGCCGCCACAATCCATAATTATGAATTATTGCGGCTTAATCGCCTCTCGCGACGCCGCATCGGCATGGCATGTTCCCGTGTGGTTTCCCCCCTCATCGCGAACGCAGGGAGAAGGCATGATGCGAATCGTCAGGCAGGCGCTGTACCTGGAGGTGGCAGACCGGCTGCGCGCGATGATCGACGATCGCACGCTGGTGCCCGGTGCCTGGATCGACGAGGTGGCGCTGGCGGCGTCGCTGGGCACGTCGCGCACGCCGCTGCGCGAGGCACTGAAGGTGCTGGCCGCCGAAGGGCTGGTCCGGCTGGAGCCACGGCGTGGCTGCTTCGTCAACGCGCTGACCGAGCAGGACCTGGACGACATCTTCCCGCTGATGGCGCTACTGGAAGGGCGTTGCGCCTACGAGGCCGCGCGCAATGCCACGCAGGCCGATCTTGCCGCGCTCGAAGGCCTGCACGCCGACCTGGCGCGCTACGCGCAGGCTGGCGATATCGATGCCTACTACGAAACCAACTACCAGATCCATGAAGCGATCCAGCGGCTGGCGGGCAATCGCTGGCTGTCGGGCGTGGTCAGCGACCTGCGCAAGGTGCTGCGCCTGTCGCGCCACAAGAGCCTGCGGCTGCCGGGGCGCATTCACGAGTCGTGTGCCGAACACCTGTCGGTGTTCTCGGCATTGAAGGCCCACGACCCCGAAGGGGCCGAGGCGTTGATGAAGACCCACGTGTTGCGTCAGCGCGGCGCATTGCGCATGCTCGACGCGGCCGAGCCCACCCCTGCAGCCGCCGCCCCGCCGGCCGCGCCGCTGCGCCTGGCCGGGCAGGGCTGACGTCCGACCGACCCGGCTTGCCCATCCTCCACCGACCTCGCAGGACACGACCATGACTGCCCTCGATCCCGCCGACCCACTGAAAGTCAGTGCTCCGCTCGATGCCAGCGAGCCCGTCAGCGACTCGCTGTTCTCGCGCTTTGGGCGCTGGTGGAACCGCAAGGACGACGCGCCCAGGCCCGCCGCGACGGACGCGCCGGACCCGGCGCAGCAGGCGCTGTCCACGCGCGCCGTCAAACGCCAGCGCGAACAGCTGCGCCAGTGCTTCGAGGCGCGCCTGACCGACGGCGCTGCCAATGCCGCCGCCTTGGCCTGGCAGGATGAATACCAGGCGGCGGCCGAGCCGCTGCGCCAGGCCATGCTCGGCGTGCTGGCCGACGTGGCGGCCGGGCGCGATACGCCGGGCGGCGCGTCCGGCAGCGGGCCGGCCGGCGCATCGGCGGGCGCGGCTTCGGGGCTGTCGCAGGCCCTGTCGAATGCGCGCATCCGCTTCTTCAAGCGCATTGCCGCGCATCACGGCAAGCGTGGCGACAGCGCCTGCGGCCTGCACTTCCTGATCCAGCTGCGTTCGGACATGTTGCGCTGGCAGAAGCGCATTCCCGGCCTGCGGGCGCTGGACGAAGACCTGGAGGCACTGTTCTCGAACTGGTTCGACGTGGGCCTGCTCGAACTGCAGCCTATCACCTGGGATTCGCCGGCGTCGCTGCTCGAAAAGCTGATCCGCTACGAAGCCGTCCACGAAATCTCGTCGTGGAACGACCTGCGCAACCGGCTCGATTCGGACCGCCGCTGCTATGCGTTCTTCCATCCGCGCATTCCGCGCGAGCCGCTGATCTTCGTGGAAGTGGCATTCGTGCCCGAGATGGCCGCCAACGTCCAGACGCTGCTGGACGAGGCCGCGCCGCTGGAAGACCTGCGCCGCGTGAAATGGGCCATCTTCTATTCGATCTCGAACACGCAGACGGGCCTGCGCGGCGTCAGCTTCGGCAACTTCCTGCTCAAGCGCGTGATCGAGGAACTGCAGCGTGAATTCCCGAAGCTCAAGCAGTTCGCCACGCTGTCGCCAATTCCGGGCTTTGCCGACTGGCTGCGCAAGCAGGACGGCGAGTCGGTTGCACGCATCCTGGGTGACAAGCGGGTGTCGCGCTGGCGCGAACGGCATGGCGAGGCGCCGGCCGATGGCGCGGCCTGGTTTGCCGCGCTGCCGGCCGACGCGCAGGACCCTGTCATCCGCGATACGGCGCTGGCGCTGGTGGCGCACTACCTGGTGCGCCAGGGCGGCAAGGGCGTGCCGGCCGATCCGGTGGCGCGTTTCCACCTGGGTAACGGGGCATGTGTCGAGCGCGTGAACTGGGGCGCCGACCTGTCGCGAAAAGGCCGCGCACAGTCATGCGGGGTGATGGTGAATTATCTTTACGTGCCCGAGGCGCTGGATGACAATCTGGCTCGCCTTGGCGATGGCAACCCCCGCGTCAGCCGCGCGGTGGCCAAGCTGCTGTAGCCCTCGGGTCGGGCGCGGACGCCAGGCAGGTTTCTTGTCGGGTGGGTGGCAGTAGGCAGTACTTCGATTGACTTTCCACGCAGTGAGTAGAGAGAGGAGACAGTACATGAGTCGTCAGCGCAAACTGACCGCGTTCGCACGCGTCTTTGCAATCGCCGGCCTGGTGGCCGGCACCGGGGCCAGCCTCCATGCGCCGGCCGCGCAGGCCGCGGACCCCTGGCCGAACAAGCCCGTTACCGTGATCGTGCCGTTCCCGGCCGGCGGCGGCACCGACGCGTTCGCGCGGCCGTTGACCGCGCAGCTTTCCAAGCAGCTGGGCAAGCAGTTCGTGATCGACAACCGCGGCGGCGCCGGCGGCACGGTGGGCGCCAGCCTGGCAGCCAAGGCCGCGCCGGACGGCTACACGGTCTTCATCGGCGGCGCGCACCACGCCATCGCGCCGTCGTTCTACAAGAAGCTCGACTACGACATCGAGAAGGATTTCGTGCCGATCACGGTGATCGCGCAGCCGCCGCAGGTGATCGTGGTGAATCCGTCGAAGGTGCAGGCCAACACGTTGAAGGACCTGATCGCCTATGCCAAGGCGCATCCGGGCCAGCTCAACTACGCATCGGCCGGTAACGGCTCGGCGCACCATCTGGCCGGCGAGCTGTTCAAGCTGCAGACCCAGACCGATCTGGCGCATGTGCCGTACAAGGGCGCCGGCCCGGCGCTGTCCGACCTGATCGCCGGCCAGGTGGACCTGATGTTCGACGGCCTCGGCTCATCGGCGCAACATATTCGCGCCGGCCGTATCAAGGCCCTGGCCGTGGCGTCGAAGACGCGCTCGGCGGCGTTCCCGAACGTGCCGACGGCGGCCGAGGCCGGCGTGCCGAACTACGAGGTGTCCACCTGGTACGCGCTGTGGGCGCCCAAGGGCACGCCGAAGGAGATCGTCGACAAGCTCTACGCCGAGACCACCAAGGCGCTGAACAGCCCCGAAATGAAGGCCATCTGGCTGCAGAACGGTTCGGACATCCCGCAGTTCACGCAGGAACAGTTCGCGCAGTTCCAGCGCGCCGAGATCAAGCGATGGGCCGAGGTGGTGCAGCGTTCGGGCGCCAAGATCGACTGATGGGCGGCACTGTCACGTTCGCCCGCGATGGCCAGGTGGTCACCGTCACGCTGTCGCATCCGGGCAAGCTCAACGCGATATCGGCCGGCATGTGGCAGGCGCTGGCCACGGGGTTTGACGCGCTGGCGGCCGAGGTGGCAAGCGCGGCCGACCCCGCGGCCCGTCCGCCGCGCTGCGTGGTCGTGCGCGGCGCCGACGGCAACTTCGCCGCCGGGGCCGACATCGCCGAATTTCCAGTGGTGCGGGGCGACGCGGCCGCGGTGCGCCGCTATCACACGGCCATCATCGCGCCGGCGTTGCGGGCCATCGCCGAATGTCCATTGCCGACGCTGGCGGCCATCGAAGGCGTCTGCGTGGGCGGCGGACTTGAAATCGCGTGCAACTGTGACCTGCGCGTCGCTGCGGCGGGCAGCCGCTTCGGCGTGCCGATCAACCGGCTGGGGTTTCCGATGGCGCCCGGCGAACTGCAGGGCCTGCTGGCCCTGGCAGGGCGCGCGGTGACGCTGGAAATCCTGCTCGAAGGCCGCGTGTTCGACGCCGCCGAGGCGGCCGCCAAGGGGCTGCTGACGCGCGTGGTGCCCGAGGCGGCCCTGCACGACGAGGTGGCCGCCACGGTGCAGCGTCTCTGCGCCGGGGCGCCGCTGGCCGCGCGCATCAACAAGGCAACCATCCGCCGACTGTCGCCGGCGCCGGCGCCGCTGACCGCCGCGGAACTGGACGCCCACTTCGCCTATGCCGGCAGCCGCGACCACGCCGAGGGCGTAGCCGCCTTCCTGGCGCACCGGCCTCCGGATTTCACCGGGGAGTAATATGTCGGCCGGCCGGCTATCATGGCCGGCTGCCCCAGCGCATTCGCCTGCCGTCCCCGGGCATGCCATTCCCTTTTGCTCAGTACCATGAACGCCAATCTGTTCGCCCTGTTCGAATCCCGTTTTCCTGCCGACCGCAGCGCCTGCTGCATCGAAACGCATGACGGCCTGTACTACACGTGGGACGACCTGGACCGCGCCACGGCCAAGCTTGCCAACCTGCTGACCGCGCTGAAGCTGCCGGCCGGCGCGCGCGTGGCCGTGCAGGTGGAAAAGTCGCCGGAGGCGCTGTTCCTGTACCTGGCCACGCTGCGGGCCGGCTATGTGTACCTGCCGCTGAACACCGCGTACCAGGAAGCCGAAATCGATTATTTCGTCGGCAATGCCGAGCCGGCGGTGGTGGTTTGCAGCAGCAGCAACTTCGGCTGGGTGTCGAAGGTGGCGTTTGCGCACAACACGGCGCACGTGTTCACGCTGGACGACAACCGTACCGGATCGCTGCTGCAGCGCGCGGCGGCACAGCCGGACACGTTCGAGACCGTGCAGCGCGCGGACGACGATCTGGCGGCCATCCTGTACACATCGGGCACTACCGGCCGCAGCAAGGGCGCGATGCTGACGCATCGCAACCTGGCCTCGAACGCGCTGACGCTGAACGAATACTGGGGCTGGCGCAGCGACGACGTGCTGCTGCACATGCTGCCGATCTTCCACGTCCACGGGCTGTTCGTGGCGTCGCACGGCGCGCTGCTGGCCGGCGCCAAGATGATCTGGGCGCCCAAACTGGACATGGGCCAGATTCTGAAATTCATCCCGCGCTGCACGGTGATGATGGGCGTGCCGACCTACTACGTGCGCATGGTGCAGGAGTCGCGTTTCGACAAGGACCTCTGCAAGAACATGCGCCTGTTCGTGTCGGGGTCGGCGCCGCTGCTGCTGGAAACGTTCGACGCCTTCCGTGAGCGTACCGGCCATACGATCCTGGAACGCTACGGCATGAGCGAAACCGTGATGCTGGTCTCGAACCCGTACGACACCGCGCTCGGTGAACGTATCGGCGGCACCGTGGGGATGCCGCTGCCGGGCGTCTCGGTGCGCGTGATGGACGGCGAGGGCAACCTGTGCCCGCCGGGCGTGATCGGCAATGTTCAGGTTCAGGGCCCCAACGTGTTCAAGGGCTACTGGCGCATGCCGGAAAAGACCGCCGAGGAATTCACCGCCGATGGCTGGTTCAAGACCGGCGACGTGGGCCGCTTCGGGGGTGCCATCGTCAGCCAGGCTGGCGAGCGCAAGGTGCCGGACAACTACCTGACCATCGTCGGCCGCAGCAAGGATCTGATCATCTCGGGCGGCTACAACGTCTACCCGAAGGAAATCGAGAGCTTTATCGACGAGATGCCCGGCGTGGTGGAATCGGCCGTGATCGGCGTGCCCCATGCCGATTTTGGCGAGGCCGTGGTGGCCGTGGTGGTGCGCAAGCCCGGCGCCGATATCGACGAGGCCGGCATGATCGGCACGCTCAAGGGCCGCATCGCCAACTTCAAGGTGCCCAAGCGCGTGCACGTGGTGGACGAACTGCCACGCAACACGATGGGCAAGGTGCAGAAGAACGTGCTGCGCCAGCAGTTCGCGACGCTGTAATCCGAAGCCATCCGAGAAAAAGCCCCGCCCCATGAAAATGGAGCGGGGCTTTTCCTTGTTTCCTTGTTTCTTGTTGCGTTGTCGCTTACTTCACCATCTGCACCGACCCGTTGACCGACACGGTCACCTGGGTCTTGCCGCCTTCCACCGGAATCGGCGCGCCGGCATCGGCCGACATGGCCTTGGCCGCGTACATGCGCGGCACCGGCGGCATCACGCCGCCCGATTCATTGACCGAGACTTCGCGGATCGTGAAGCTGCTGAAGCCAAACAGCTTGGTCGTGGCCTGCGCCTTGTCGCGGAATGCCGCCACGGCCTGGTCGGCCAGCTTCTGCTCGGCGGCACGGCGCGCCTCGCGCGACAGCGAGAATCCGACGTTCTGCACCTGCATCTGGTTGGCCAGCTCGCCAGCCAGCTTCGACACGGCGGCAAAATCCTTCGACTTGAGGATGATCTCCGAACGGCCGCGCCACGTGCTGATCTTGCCGTTGCGGTCGGTATTCGGATGAATCGTGAAGCCGCCCGATTGCGCTTCCACGCCCGACACGCGCTTGGCTTGCGTCAGTGCCGCCTGGGTGCGCGACGACAGCGCGTTCGAAATGGCGGCGGGCTCAGGGCCTTCCTGCTCGGTGGCCAGGACCAGCGTGACCACGTCGGTCGGCACTTCGGTCACGGCTTCGGCGGACAACGACAGCACGCCCGAAGGCTGCGGCACGGCAACGGTCTGGGCCGAGGCCACGGCGGCGGCAGTGCCCAGCAGCGAGGCGACCAGCAATTTCTTCATATTGTTCTCCGATCAATGTGATGGCTATCAGATGCGAAGCCTCGCATTTCGTTCCATGCGGGCTCCTGCATGAAAGCTCTAACGGCCGGGCGGCCGGATCGGGGTTAAGGCGGGCAAAAAAATGCGGCGCGGCCAGAAGACTGCAGCGGCAGATGCTACTTCATCAGCTTTTCGGTGATGAAGCGCCATTCGGCCGGCGTGACCGGCGTGATCGACAGCCGGTTGCCCTTGCGCAGCACCACCATGTCGGCCAGCGCGTCATGCTCGCGCAATGCCGGCAGCGGGATCAGCGCGCTCTTCTTGACGAAGCGCACGTCCACCAGCGACCAGCGGGGCTCTTCCTGCCGGGATGCCTTGTCGTAGTAGTCGCTCTTGGGGTCGAACTGCGTGGGATCGGGATAGGGCTGCGAGCAGACCTCGGCAAGGCCGGCGATGCCGGGTTCTGGACACGACGAGTGATAGAACAGCACGCCGTCGCCGATGCGCATCTGGTCGCGCATGAAGTTGCGCGCCTGGTAGTTGCGCACGCCGGTCCATGGCAGCGTGCCTTCACGGGCCAGATCGTCGATGCTGGCTTCATCCGGTTCGGACTTCATCAGCCAGTACTGGCGGGCGCGCGCGTCGGGCATGGATCCGTGACAGGTCAGGCGTTGAAATGAAAAAGGCGGTGGTTCGTTGAAACCACCGCCTCTTCACCACTTGAAGGGGGTCCCCGCCTCGGCCGCTGGGTCGGCATCCTGAACCCAAGTGAGGTTCAGAGTGGCTGCGGAAGTCGTATTTCGGGTACATCGCCCACTCAGGGAGTCCGGACCGAAGCCAGGACTATGAATGCGGTAACGCGCTCGCCCACACGACATGATCCCGCACCATGCAATGCATATCGGTTCAAGGAGTTTATGACCCTCACGAACCAGGCAGGGAAACTGTCAAACGTCTGACTTGGGTTCCTGTGCGTGCAACACGCTTGGGATGTCAGACGTTTGCCGTTTCAAACTAGGATGGGATGGAAACGGCGGCCAGGCCCGATAACCCGACCATCCAACTGCGTCGGTCAGTCTCGCCGCGCAGTGGCTCCACTATACACCGCGACGTCAGTGATACCAAGCCGGATACGTCGGGGCGTTACATTTTCCACAACAACCGGCATATCCATGCACATCATGCGGCCGGGCGCGGCACCGGCTTCACATGGACGACATATCTGGCCGACGCCGCGCAATTCAAGTGTTGCCGTCAGGGTTTTTTTTCGGCGGCTCAGCGCGTGCCCACGTGCGCGTACTGGCGCAGCGCCTCGTCGGCGCGGTCGTTCAGCTCGCGAATGCGCGCGCGCACCGCGTCCACCGGAATCGTGCCGTCCTCTTCCTGCTTGCGGCGCATGGCCAGCAGGTCCGACGCAATGCTGATGGCCGCCATCACGGCCACGCGCTCCACGCCCTTGGCCGACACGCTGCCCTTGAGCTTGTTCATCTTGTCGTCGACCAGCGCCGCGGCTTCCAGCAGCGCGGCCTCGTTCTCCGGCGAGATCGCGAAACGGTAGGGCTGGCCTGCGATGTTCAGTTCCACTTGCTTGTTGCTCATGCGTGTTCTCCGGGGGCTTGCTGCGAACCTTCCGATGCGGCGCGGGACTGGCCGTCGCCGAGCAGGTCGAGCTGGCGCGCGTCGCTGGCGGTGGGCAGCTTGTCGAGGATGGACTGGATGCGCAGTTGCGCCTCCTCGATCTTGATGTTGAGCAGCTCGCGGTCGGCCGCCATGGCTTCGCGGTCCGCGCGCAACGTGCTCGCCTCGGCCTGCAGGCGGTCGATCTCCGCGCGCAGCCGCTGGTTTTCCGCCGCCAGGGTGTCCGCATGATGCAGCACGCGCCCGATCTTGGCGGCCAGTTGTTCGAGTTCGTTGAGCATAGTGCCTGTCGTGTCCGGTAGGAGTAAGGGTCAGGTTTGGGGATTCTAGCCGATGCACACGCGGGGGCTACCGTCAATGCGACCGGTGAGACTTTGCTGCCGCACGGAAGTTGCACCGATCTGCGGCGAACGGCGCGATTTCGCGTGTCAATCACGGATATCGGCAACTTGACCCCTCGCATTGACGCCAACTTTGAAACTCCCTACACTCGCGCACGTTCCAGGTGCTCGCGGCCGCCTTACGCAGGGGCTGCAGTTCAACGGGAAACAGGGAGCCGGGTACCGCCCGCCAGCCCGGCGCGACGTCGATCGGCCAGGCTGGACGCGAGCGGGGCAGGCCAACCTGTGCTGCCCCCGCAACGGTAAGCGACCGCGAACACGCCAAGCGTCGTTCGCAGGGCGGGCCAAGGCCACTGATACGGACTCGCCGGAAGTTGCGGGGAGCCCATCGGGAAGGCGGCCTGCCTGATGTCGTCAGCCCGGATACCGGCCTGAAGAACGCGGGCGTCCGCACCCCATGCGGCACGCCCATTCGCCATCAGGTCCGCGGGGGAACGGGCCCGGCCGTTCTCATCCATCCTGCTCATGCGTTCCACGCTATCCAGGTCGACCGTCGCGGTGAAGCCGCCGGTTGGCCCGTCCGTGCCCGCCATCATGGCGGCCGTTGCCGTTCTTTGCGCGTCCCATATCCCGGCATTTGCCCAGGAGGCGCCCGCCGGGGCGGCTCCCGTCGCGCCTGCCGCACCCGCCGAAGCCACATCCGCCGCGCCTGCCGCACCCGCCGCACAACCGGCGGCGGCCCAGCCCCCGTCGCTGGCACCCGTGGTGGTCACCGCCTCGCGCACCGCGCAGCGTGTGACCGAGGCGCTGCCGCACACCACGGTGGTGACCCAGGAGGACATCGTCAATTCGCAGGCGCCCGACCTGCGTTCGCTGCTGCGCGGCCAGGCCGGTGTCGAATTCGCCGCCAATGGCGGCATGGGCGCCAATACGTCGCTGTTCATGCGCGGCGCCAATTCGAACCAGGTGCTGATCCTGATCGATGGCGTGCGCGTGGCCGGCGTCAGCGGCGGTACGGCCCAGCTGGCGAACATCCTGCCCGACCAGATCGACCATATCGAGGTGGTACGCGGCAACGTGTCGGCGCTGTATGGCTCCGATGCCATCGGCGGCGTGGTGCAGATCTTCACCAAGAATGGCGCCGGCCAGGCACCGGCGGCCAATGCGCAGGTGGAGTACGGCAGCAACAACACGCGCCAGGGCACCGTCGGCTACGGCGGCCAGATTGGCGATACGTCGTTCAACCTGACCGGCTCGATCTTCAAGACCGACGGTTTTTCGTCGATCAACTATAACCAGTGGGCCGCCGCGAATGCCGCGGCAGTCCGGCGCGGCAACGGGCCGAACCCCGGCGACAACCCGTACGAGAACAAGAGCGTGTCGGGCCAGATCCGCCACAAGTTCACGTCCGACTGGGATGCCGGCTTCGCCGCGTACTACTCGAAGAGCGACCTGTCGTACGACAGCACCAGCGGCAAGCCGACCGACGATTTCCGCATGAACAGCGAGCTCTACACGCTGTCGGCATTCGTCAACGGCAAGGTGACCTCGGCGTGGACCACGCATTTCAAGCTGTCGCAGAGCGAAGACCGCAGCGAAGGCACGAAGAACGGCCTGTTCGACAGCCTGTTCAGCACGCGCAACCGCCAGTTCAACTGGCAGAACGAATACGCGCTGACGCCCGATCACAAGCTGCTGTTCGGCACCGACTGGCTGCAGCAGACGCTGGCGTCCAGTGCGTACAACGCGCCGTCGCGCAACGTGTTCTCGGTGTACGGCGGCTATGAAGGCCGGATCGGCCGGCACCAGCTGCAGCTGAACGGCCGCAACGACCACTATTCCGACTTCGGCAATCAGGGCAGCTTCTTTGCCGGCTATGGCTTCAACGTGACCGATCAGGTCAAGCTGATCGCCAATGTCAGCAATGCGTTCCGCGCGCCGACCTTCAACGAGCTGTATTACCCGGGCTTCGGCCAGCCGAACCTGCAGCCCGAACGCGCCAAGTCCGCCGAGGCGGGCGTGCAGGTGGATACGGCCAGCGCCGGCCTGCTGCGCGTGACCGCGTTCGAGACGCGCTATGACGACCTCATCGTGTCGACTGCCGTGGGCAGCGGCGTGTTCCTGGCACAGAATGTCAACAAGGCCAAGGTGCAGGGCATCGAGGCCTCGTGGCGCGCCACGATCTGGGGTACCGACCTGGGCGCCGCCGTGACCTTCCAGAATCCCGTGGACCAGAGCAGCAACACCCAGCTGCTGCGCCGGGCGCGGCGCCATGCGTCGTTCGACGTGGGCCGCAACTTCGGCAACTGGCGCTTTGGCGGCGAATGGCTGCTGTCGTCGGAGCGGCTCGACAACAGCGCGCGCGTCCTGGGCGGATACGGTATCGTCAACCTCAATGCCCGCTACAACATCGACAAGCAATGGTTCGTGGCTGCCCGTGTGGAAAACCTGTTCGACAAAAACTACCAGCTTGCCTGGCCCTACAACACGCAGGGCCGCGCCGGGTTCATCACGCTCGGCTGGCGCCAGAAGTAGGGCCTGACGTCACGTCATGACCGAACTGCGCCGCGCGCTGACCGTCTGGACCGTCCTGGCCTTGGCCGGGGTGGCGGTGTTCGCGCTGTCGCTGGCGGCCGGCAGCGTCGCGCTGGATATCGCGCAGGTCTGGCAGGCGCTGACCGGCGCCGATACCGGCACGGCCGGCGCCATCGTGCGCGAACTGCGGCTGCCGCGCGCGGCGGCGGCGTTTGCCTGCGGCGGCCTGCTGGCGCTGTCCGGCGCGCTGATGCAGGTGCTGCTGCGCAATCCGCTGGCCGAGCCCTATGTGCTGGGCGTGTCCGGCGGCGCCTCCACGGGCGCGCTGCTGGCGATGCTGCTGTCGCTGCCGCTGTGGGTCGTCCAGTCCGGCGCGGCGGGCGGCGCGCTCTGCTCGATGCTGCTGGTGGCCACGCTGGCGCGGCGCGACCTGCTGCATCCGCAAGTCCAGGGCGGCCACCACGAGGCCGGCGCGCGGCTGCTGCTGACCGGCGTGATCCTGGCGGCCGGCTGGGGCGCGCTGATCACGCTGATCCTGGCCATCGCGCCGGAATCGCGGCTGCGCGGCATGCTGTTCTGGCTGACCGGCGACCTGGGCGGCACGGCCAGCTACGGCTGGGCGCTGGCCACGCTGGTCGTGGCGCTGGGGCTGGCGATGCCGATGGCGCGTGCGCTGAACGTGATGCTGCTTGGCGAGACCGTGGCGCAGTCGCTGGGCGTGCGCGTGGGTCGCGTCAGGCTGGCCACCTTCCTGATTGCCTCGTTCGCCATCGCTGCGGCCATCACCACGGCCGGGTCCATCGGCTTTGTCGGACTGGTGGTGCCGCACATGGTGCGCCTGGCGTGGGGCAACGACCAGCGCCAGCTGCTGCCCGCGTCGGTGCTGCTGGGCGGCACGCTGCTGATGGCGGCCGATCTGATCGCCCGCACGGTGATCGCGCCAGCGCAGTTGCCGGTGGGTGTCATCACCGCGCTGCTGGGCGTGCCCACCTTCCTTTACCTGCTGCTGCGGAGGCCGCGATGAACGCATGGTCCGAGCCGCTGGCGCCGTGTCCCGTCTTGTCGCTGCGCGACGTGCGCCTGCGCGCGGGCCAGCGGGTGCTGGTCGATGGCCTGTCGCTGTCCATCCAGGCGGGCCAGCTCTGGTGCGTCGTGGGTCCGAACGGCGTGGGCAAATCCACGCTGATGGGCGTGCTGGCCGGCTTGCGCGCGCCCGATGGCGGGGCCGTGGAAATCGGCGGCGTGGCCGCCACGCAGGTGGCGCCGGCCACGCTGGCCCGCCAGCGCGCCTATCTGCCGCAGGCCATACATGACACGTTCTCGATGGTGGTGGAGGATGCGGTGCGCATCGGCCGCCATCCGCACATGAGCGGCTGGGGCTGGGGCAAGCGCGACGACGACCGCGTGGTGCGCGATGTGATGGCCCAGTGCGATCTCGACGCCCTGGCCGCGCGCGATGTGCTGACCCTGTCCGGCGGCGAGCGCCAGCGCGTGTCGCTGGCCGCGGTGCTGGCCCAGCAGGCGCCGCTGCTGATGCTGGACGAACCGGTCTCGCACCTGGACCTGCGCCATCAGATCCTGGTGCTCGACCTGCTGCGCCGCCTGACCCATGCCGGCCGCCACGCCGCCGTGGTGATCCTGCATGACCTGACGCTCGCGCGCCGGCACGCCACCCATGCGCTGCTGATGGCCGAAGACGGCGTCGCGCTGCACGGCCCGGCGCACGAGGTCCTGACGCCCGCGCGGTGCTCGCACGCACTGCGCACCCCCATTATCAGCATCAGCGACGGCATCCATACCGCGCTGATCCCCGACGGAAAGACACCATGAGCGATACCGAACACCCGAGCCCGAGCGACGACGGCCGCGACGAGCGCCACAAGAACCGCATGGTCCGCAAGAAGGAGGTGGTCGATGCCAGGATTGCCGCCGCCCAGACCGAGCGCGGTGTGATCGTCATCACCACCGGCAACGGCAAGGGCAAGTCCAGCTCGGGCTTCGGCATGGTGGTGCGCGCGATGGGGCATGGCATGCGCACGGGCGTGGTCCAGTTCATCAAGGGTGCCATTCCGAGCGGCGAGGAAATGTTCCTGCGGCGGTTTCCGGACCAATGCGAGTTCCATGTGATGGGCGAGGGCTACACCTGGGAAACCCAGGACCGCGCCCGCGACGTGGCCAAGGCCGAGGCCGCGTGGGAGGTGGCCCGCCGCATGCTGCGCGACCCGTCGATCGGCCTCGTGCTGTTCGATGAACTGAACATTGCGCTGAAGTTGCACTATCTTGATGTCGAGACCGTGATCGCCGATCTGCGCGCGCGTCCTGCGATGCAGCATGTGGTGATCACGGGCCGGGGTGCACCGCCCGCACTGGTGGAAGCGGCCGACACGGTGACCGACATGACGCCCGTCAAACACGCGTTCCAGCAGGGCATCAAGGCCCAACGTGGCGTAGAAATGTAGGAGAACGCCGGCCAGCCCCGCTTCCGCTTCGCCGGGCTGGCGTTCCCCGAGGATCGAAAGAAGACTGATGACCCATATTTCCGACTTTGCGCTGACCCTGCCGCCGATCGCGCCGCTGGACGAATCGCTGCGCGGCGCGCTGCAGGCGGCCATCGACGACAAGACCAAGCCGCCCGGGTCGCTGGGCCGGCTGGAATCGCTGGCGCTGCAGATCGGCATGATCCGTGGCGAAACCGTGCCCGACCTGAACCGGCCCGCGATCATCGTGTTCGCGGGCGACCATGGCGTGGCCGATGCCGGCGTCAGCGCCTTCCCGGCCGAAGTCACCGCGCAGATGGTGCTGAATTTCCTGAACGGCGGGGCCGCCATCAACGTCTTCACGCGCCAGCATGGCATGGTGCTCGAAGTGGTCGATGTGGGCGTGCGTGCGCCGCTGCCGGCGTCGCCGGGGCTGGTCAACAGCCGCGTGGCCAATGGCACGCGCAATTTCGTCGAGCAGCCGGCCATGACCCCGGCCGAGGCCGGTGCGGCGATCAACACCGGCATCGCGCGGGTGCTGCGCCACGCCCAGCAGGGCACCAATGTGATTGGCTTTGGCGAGATGGGCATTGCCAATACGTCGGCGGCGGCCTGCCTGATGAGCCGGCTGACCGGCCTGCCGCTGGAAGCCTGCACCGGGCGCGGCACGGGGCTGGACGACGCCGGCGTGGCGCGCAAGCGCGAGATTCTGGCGCAGGCGCTGGCGCGGCATCCGCACGCCACCGACCCGCTGGACGTGCTGGCCACGTTCGGCGGCTTCGAGATCGCGGCGATGACCGGCGCCTACCTGGCCGCGGCCGCCAGCCGCATGGTGATCCTGGTGGACGGCTTTATCGCCTCGGCGGCGCTGCTGGTGGCCGCGCGCATCGACCCGAACGTGCTGCAGTACTGCGTGTTCTCGCACTGTTCCCACGAGCAGGGCCACCGCGCGCTGCTGGCCGAGTTCAAGGCCGAGCCGCTGCTGGCACTGGACCTGCGTCTGGGCGAAGGCACCGGCGCCGCGCTGGCCTGGCCGCTGGTGGCGTCGGCCGTTGCCTTCCTGCGCGAGATGGCCACGTTCAGCGGCGCCGGCATCAGCAACGCTTCGGCCTAGACCGCGCAGACGCCATGGCCGACGAACTCCGCTTCTTCCTGACCGCCGTGGGCTACTTCACGCGCGTGCCCATGCCGCAGCGGCTGGCGGTGTGGGTGGGGTTCGCGCCGCACTACCTGAACGCCGCCGCACGCTATTTTCCGGCGGTGGGCCTGCTGGTGGGCGTGGCGGGGGCATTGGTGACGGGCCTGGCATGGCAGCTCTGGTCGCCGTCGGTGGCCATCGTGCTGGGCATGGCTGCCACGCTGCTGCTGACGGGCGCGTTCCACGAGGATGGGCTGGCCGACTGCGTGGATGCCTTCGGCGGCGGCTACCGGCCCGAGGACGTGCTGCGGATCATGCATGACTCCCGCGTGGGCGCGTTCGGTGCCATCGCCATCGTGGTGGCGCTGCTGCTGAAATGGCAACTGCTGGTGTCCGTCGGCGAAACCCACGGCGGCGCGATGCTGCTGGCGGTGCTGGTGGCAGGCCACGGCGCCAGCCGCGCCATGGCCATCACGTTCCTGGCCACGCACGACTACGTGCGCCACGAAGGCAAGGCCAAGCCGGTGGCCCAGCGGCTGGAAACCCGCAGCCTGCTCTTCGCGCTGGCCTGTGGCGTGCTGCCGCTGCTCTGGGTCTCGCCATGGTTCGCCATCGTGACCGTGCTGGTGCTGGCCGCCCTGCGCGCCGCGCTCGGGGCCTATTTCGTGCGGCGCATCGGCGGCTACACCGGCGATTGCCTGGGCATGTCCCAGCAGCTTGCCGAGCTGTCGATCTACCTGGTCGCCGCGGCATGGAAGTTCTACTAATTCGCCACGCGCAGCCCGAGGTGGCGGCGGGCATCTGCTACGGCAGTCTCGACCTGGCGCTGACGATGCCCGTCACGCCCGACCCGGCGCGGGTCGTGGCCGGTCTGGCATCGCCGCATCGCATCGTGACCAGCCCCGCGCTGCGCGCGCGCGACACGGCCGCACAACTGGTGGCCTGCCTGCCGGAGCTGCGCGTTGCCGATGTGGAGCCGCGCCTGCGCGAGATGGATTTCGGCACGTGGGAAGGGCAGTCCTGGGCCGAGATCCCGCGCGATGCGCTGGATCTGTGGGCCGCCGATTTGATGGGCGCCCGCCCGCACGGCGGCGAAAGCCCGGCACAGGTGTCGGCGCGCGTGGCCGAGTGGGCCGATACGCTCGATGTCGAATCGGACACGCGGTTGTGGGTGGTGACCCACGCCGGGCCGATGCGCATGCTGGCCGCCCATTGGCTGGGGATGGCACTGGCGCAGACGCTGAATTGGCCGCTCGGATTCGGCGCCTCTTGCAAGTTCAGCCTGGGCGATGGCGCGCCGAGGCTGGACTGGTGGAATCGCGTGGCCGGCTAGTTGCCGCGCCGCGAGCGCGCGATTTCGAGATCCTTGCAGATTTCGGCCGCGCCCTGCACCACGCGCGGGCCTGCGCGGTTGACCAGATCGCCGTCGATGATGAACAGGTTGTTGCGCGCCACGGCGGTGACCTGCTTCCATTTCTCCCACATCGAAAAATCCGCCAGCGGCTTGTCCGGGCGCGTGGCGCCCATGCCGGCCGTCAGCATGACCTCGGGATTACCAGCCACCACGGCCTCCACCGATACCGTGGGCACCAGCGGCGACTCCCGGGCGAACAGGTTGCGGCCGCCACACAGCGTCAGCAGATCGCTGACCAGATGCTGGCCATTCAGCGTCATCAGCGGCTGCTGCCATACCTGATAGAACACCGTCACCGGCGGGCGATCGGCATAGGTCTTGCGCAGCGTCGTCACCTGCTGGCGGAAGTCGGTGGCGGCCCGGTTGGCCACGGCCTCCGTCCCCATCAGCGTGCCAAGCTTTTCAAGATTTTCCGGTATCGATTCCAGGCGGCGCGGCTCGCTGAAGAACAGCGGCATGCCCAGCGCGCGCAGGCGGTCGGTCTGCTTCTGGGCGTTGCCATGGCGCCAGACCACGATCAGGTCGGGCTTGAGCGCGGCGATGCGCTCCAGATCCAGTGCCTTGTTGTCGCCCACGCGCGGGATGTCGCGCGCCTGCGGCGGGTAATCGCTGTAGCTGACCGTGCCGACGACGCGATCGCCACCGCCGGCCGCGTAGATCAGTTCGGTCACGTGCGGGGCCAGCGAGACGATGCGCCGCGCGGGCTGGGCCAGCGTGACGGTCTGGCCGGCGTCGTCGGTGACGGTGACGGCGGCGTGGGCACAGGGGCTGGCGAGCAGCGCCGTGGCGAGCAGGAACGAGGAGGCCTTCATCGTGGTCCGGTGAGGATGGGGTGGTCTGTGGCGCCGGCTTGCCAGTCGGATCGTGCCGCGCCCAGCGCGGCATCGAGGCGCTGCCAGGCATCCTCGGCATCGGGCGGCAGGCCCAGACGCAGGCTGACCGGGCAGCCGCCAGCGGCGTCGAACAGGCGCGTCCAGACACCTTGCCGGGCGAGCGCCTCGTGCAGGGCAGGTGCGCGGGCATCGGGCACCCAGCTGAACAGCGGCTGCGATACCGGCGTCAGCCCGTGGTCACGCAGCAGCATCGCCAGACGCTGGCCCTGTCGATGCAGCGCCGTGCGGGTGGCGGCCTGCCACGCGGTATCGGTCAGCGCCAGCCGGGCCACGGCGCGGGCCGGCCCTGAGACGGTCCAGTGTCCAAGCCGGCGCGACAGGGCATCGAGCAGGCCGGATTCGGCCAGCACGAAGCCGCAGCGCATGCCCGCCAGCCCGTAGAACTTGCCGATCGAGCGCAGCACGACCAGCCCGGGCTGGCCGGTGTGCGCGGCCAGCGATGGCGCGGTGGTGCTGTCGAGGAACGCCTCGTCGACGATCAGCGTGTCCAGCTGCGCATGCCAGCGTAGCAGCCGGTCGGCGCAGAGCAGCCGTGCGGTCGGATTGTTCGGATTGACGACGACCAGATGATCGAGCCCGGCTGGCAGGTCGTCGCGGGCGAAGTCCTGTTCGTCGAGCGGCACCACCGTGTGGCCGGCCAGCGCGAACGCGGGCGCATATTCGCTGTAGCCAAGCGCGGCGATGCCCACGCGCCCCGGTCGCAGCAAGGTGGGCAGCGTGCGGATGGCCGCCTGCGATCCCGCCACCGGCAGCGCGTGCGGCGCGCCATAGGCCTGCGCGGCGATCTCCGACAGGCCGTCGTCGTCCTGCGGCAGCCGCTGCCAGGCGTCGGCAGGCAGCGCGGGCACCGGATAGCCGGCCGGATTGATGCCGGTGGACAGATCGAGCCAGTCTTCCACCGCACGGCCGTAGCAGCGCACGGCGGCCAGCAGGTTGCCGCCATGGCGGATCGGGGCCGGGGCGCTGCTCACGCCGCGCACGCCGCTCACTTCAGTCACGCCGTTCCCCATTTCGCAACCAGGCCTGCCACCAGCGGCACGCTCAGCATCGCCACGCCGAGCCACAGCCACAGCGTGCGCTGCACGAGCCGCAGGCAGGCGTGTACGTGCGCGGCGCGCGGGGCGTCGCCCACGCCCAGCGGCGGGCGTTCTTCCCACTCGCCGTGGTAGCGCGCGCCACCGCCCAGCGCCACGCCCACCGCGCCGGCACCGGCCGCCATCACGGGGCCGGCGTTCGGGCTCGACCAGGCCGGTGCCTGCGTGCGCCAGCAGCGCATCGCCTGCGCGGTGGCGCCCAGCAGCGCGTACGACAGCGCGGTCAGCCGCGCCGGCACAAGGTTCAACCCATCGTCGATGCGGGCAGCAGCCCAGCCGAACATTTCCCAGCGCGGCGTGCGATAGCCCCACATGGCATCGAGCGTATTGGCCAGCCGGAAGACGATCACGGCTGGCGCGCCGCCGATCAGGAACCAGAACAGCGCACCGAAGACGGCATCGTTGCCGTTTTCCAGCGCCGATTCGCAGGCGGCCCGCGCCAGCGCTTCGGCATCGGCATCGGCCGTGTCGCGCGACACGATGCGTGCCGTCAGCGTGCGCGCGGCGGGCAGGTCGTTGCGGGTCAGGGCGTCGGCAATCGGGGCGATGTGCTGCGTCAGGCTGCAGGCGCCCAGCGCGAAGTAGAGCGCGACGGCGTGCAGCGCCCAGGCCAGCATCGGATGCACATCGGCCGCCCACGAGACCAGCCATGCGGCCAGCGCGGCCGGCCCGAGCACCACCAGCGCCCACGCCAGCAGTCCGGCCAGGCGCTGACGCGCGGCGCTGCGTTCGGGACGATTGAGACGGTTGGCGACGACCGACGCGAGACGGCCAAACCCGACCAGCGGATGCCAGCGGCGCGGCTCGCCAAGCCAGCGGTCCAGCAGCACGCCGGCAAGCGCGGCCGCCACGCAGGCAGGCCAGGACAGCATGATCATCGTGTGTGGGTGCCGCGAGCCTGGGACGGAGCGGGGTCCTTGATCGATACCGGGATGCCGGCGACCAGCAGCCGCACGCGATCGGCGGCGGCGGCCAGCTTCTGGTTCAGCCGGCCCAGTTCGTCGACGTAGAAACGCGTGATGGCGCCCATCGGCACCACGCCGAAGCCGATTTCATTCGACACCAGGATCACATGGCCGGGCAGCATCGGCAGCGCGGTCATCAGCGCGTCGATTTCCTCGGTAAAGGCGGGCGGCGGCGTGATGACGCCGTGTTCGGGATACTCGCGGTTCTCGCCGAAGACAAGGTTGTTGAGCCACAGCGTCACGCAATCGACGAGGATGCAGCCGTCGTGGCGCGCATGCGCGTAGAGCGCGTCGGCCAGATGCACCGGCTCTTCCACCAGCGTCCAGTCGGCCGGCCGGCGCGCGCGATGCAGCGCGATGCGGACTTCCATTTCCTGATCGGCCGCTTCGGCGTCGTGCCGGGCCGTGGCGATATAGGTGACCGGGCCGCGCGTCAGGGCCGCATGATCGGCGGCGAGCTGCTCGGCGAAATGGCTCTTGCCCGAGCGCGCGCCGCCCAGCACCAGCGTCAGTTCGCGCGGCGCGGCGGTGCCGGCCTGCGGCTGCGGTTCCGCCTCGGTCACCGGATTGGCGTCCGTGACCGCACC
This sequence comes from Cupriavidus sp. 94F1, assembly GCF_057798875.1. Classification (NCBI taxonomy): domain Bacteria; kingdom Pseudomonadati; phylum Pseudomonadota; class Betaproteobacteria; order Burkholderiales; family Burkholderiaceae; genus Cupriavidus; species Cupriavidus sp. 94F1. The sequence continues at coordinate 774,780 of NZ_JBYOJT010000001.1, read as the reverse complement.
TGCCGAAGCCGGTTCGGAAATGGCCGAGAGATTGAGCGCCTGGGGCGGGGCTTGGGTCTTCATCCGGCGTATTGTAGCCGTCGCATCCCCCGGCCGCATGCATGAATCTGCAGAGTTTTCCGGCCAAAGGCGCTGTGCGGATGGCGGGCCGCTGCTGCCATAATCGCGCGATGCGAAACGATCCGTCTGCCAATCCCTTTCCGTTTGCGCCGCGTGCCTTGCGCGGCACCCTGATGGTTCAGGGCACCACGTCCGACGCGGGCAAAAGTACCGTCGTGGCCGGCCTGTGCCGCATCCTCGCGCGCGCCGGGGTGGCCGTGGCCCCGTTCAAGCCACAGAACATGGCGCTGAACAGCGCGGTCACCGTCGATGGTGGCGAAATCGGGCGCGCCCAGGCGCTGCAGGCGCAGGCGGCCGGCCTGCAGCCCCATACCGACATGAATCCGGTGCTGCTCAAGCCCAGCAGCGACATTGGCGCGCAGGTCATCATCCACGGTCGCGCGCGCATGGATCTCGACGCCAAGGCCTATCACGCCTACAAGCCGCAGGCGATGGCCGCCGTGCTGGAAAGCCACGCGCGGCTGAGCCAGGCGTACGGCGTGGTGCTGGTGGAAGGCGCGGGCAGCCCCGCCGAAGTGAATCTGCGTGACCGCGACATCGCCAACATGGGCTTTGCCGAGCGCGTCGACTGCCCGGTGGTGCTGGTGGCCGACATCGACCGCGGCGGCGTGTTCGCCCATTTGGTGGGCACGCTCGATTGCCTGTCCGAATCCGAGCGGGCGCGCGTCAAGGGCTTCATCATCAACCGCTTTCGCGGCGATATCGCGCTGCTGCAGCCGGGCCTTGACTGGCTTGTGGCCCGCACCGGCAAACCCGTGTTCGGTGTGCTGCCATACCTGCACGGCCTGCATCTCGATGCAGAGGACGCCATCGCCAGCGCGCAGGTGGCCAGCCGTGATGGCGATGTGTTGCGCGTGATCGTGCCGGTGCTGCCGCGCATCTCGAACCATACCGATTTCGACGCGCTGCGGGCGCACCCGAACGTCGACCTGCAGTTCATCGGACCCGGCATGCCGATTCCGCCGGCGGACCTGGTGATCCTGCCGGGCAGCAAGAGCGTGCGCGCCGACCTGGCCTTCCTGCGCGCCAACGGCTGGCAGCCGGCGCTGCTGCGGCACCTGCGCTACGGGGGCAAGCTGATGGGCATCTGCGGCGGCATGCAGATGCTGGGTCGGCTGATCCACGACCCCGACGGCCGCGAAGGCCCGGCCGGCACCAGCGATGGGCTGGGCCTGCTCGACTTCGACACCACACTGGCGCCTGAGAAGCAGTTGCGGCGCGTCGCCGGCCGGCTCGATGCGGCAACTGGCGGGGCAGCGGTGGAGGGGTACGAGATCCATCTGGGCGTCACCCACGGCCCGGCACTGGCGCGCCCTGCGCTGTGGCTGGACTCGGCGGACGGTTCGGATGGTGCGGATGGTTCGGATGATGCGGGCGGCAATCGCAGGCCCGACGGCGCCGTATCGGATGACAACCAGGTGATGGCCACCTATGTCCACGGCCTGTTCGACCATCCGGACGCCTGCGGCGCGCTGCTGCGCTGGGCCGGTCTGGCGCGGGCCGAGGGCATTGCGCTCGATGCACTGCGCGAGGCGTCGATCGACCGGCTGGCCGACAGCATGGCCGCGCACCTCGACCTGCGCGCGATGTTCGGGCCGCTTGTGGCTACGGCCCCGGCGCCAGCCGGCTGACCAGCGCGTCCACGTCGTCCCAGCTGACGCGGCGGATGGCCACCATGAGATCGGTGCCCGGGAACGGGTCGTTGAAGGCCTCCGATTCCACGCCGCCCAGGCGCCGGTAGAACGCGCGCGCCTGCGTGTTGCCGTCGAGCACATAAAGAAACAACGGCTTGCCGGGCCACTGGCTGGCCACCCGCGCGGCACAGTGGGCCATCAGCGTTCTGCCATAGCCACGACCGTGAAACGCTTTCATCACATGGAGATTGTCCAGATAGATCCCATAGCCGGGTTCGGCCAGCGGCATCAGGCACGAGAATCCGGCTGGCTGCCCGTTCACACGGAGGATGGTGGCTTCCAGCGGGGCCTCGGCGCCTTCGAGCATCCGGGCGCGCCAGGTGGCCAGCCGTTCGGCCGGCGCATAGGTTTCCAGGTAATCGGCGGGAATCAGCCCGCCATAGGCATCGCGCCAGCTTTCGGCGTGCATGGCGGCTAACAGATCGGCGTCGGCCGGGGTGGCGGGAACCAGTTCGATCAGGGGCATGGCGGGGCGGACCGGATGGGGCGCGCAAGGGGATGGCGCGCCCACGATCTTAACGGCACGCTGCTAGAATCGCGAATTCTTCGCATTTGCATTTGGGCGGTGGCGCACAGATACTTTGCGAAAGCTTACAAAATGTGCGTCAAGCGCTGCATTTAAAAAGAAAGACTCCCATGGTCTCCGGTCGTCTGCGTACCGTTTTCGTCAAGCTGCACCGCTATATCGGGCTGGTCTTCGGCCTGCTGTTCGTCATGATGGGCCTGACCGGCACGCTGATTTCATGGCGCGACGACATCGACAAGTGGCTCAATCCAGACTTGCTGCAAGGGGTGTCGGCCACGCGCATCCCGGTGGGCGCTGCCACCGTGGAAGCGGTCACGGCCAGCCTGATGGCCGATCCGAAGTATGGCAAGCCAAACCTGCTGATGCTGCCGGTCGACGAACACGACGTGTTCATCGCCTACTACCCGATCAAGGGGCCGGAGGCGATGCCGGGCCGCTCGCGGCAGGTCATGATCGACCCCATCACGCTGGCCGTGAAGGGCGAGCGCCTGTTCGGCGTGCCGGGGCTGTCGCGCCAGCAGATCATGCCGACGCTGTTTCACCTGCATCGCTACCTGCTGTCCGGCGATACGGGCAAGACCATCGTCGGCGTGACCGGGATGGTGCTGTGCTTCACGGTGCTGATGGGCGTGGTGCTGTGGTGGCCCAAGATGAAGCTACGGGCGCTGAAGCAGTCGGTGCGGATCGCGCACGGCGGTTCGTGGTCGCGTTGTGTCTATACCTTCCACCGCGCGGGCGGCATCTTTGCGGCGCCGGTGCTGGCCACCATCGCGTTTTCGGGCTGGTATCTGAACCTGCCGAAATGGGTGACGCCGATCATCAGCACGGTCATGACCGTGAGCCCGCAGGTGAAGCACCAGTCCGATACGCCGCCGGCCGGCGCCCACGCCATCACCCCGGCCCAGGCCATGACGGCGGCGCAGCAGCAGTTCCCGGGGGCGCAGGTCACGCGTATCAGCCTGCCGCGCAAGCCCGGCGATGCCTACGAGGTGCGACTGCGCCAGGAGGGCGAATTGCAGGAAGACAGCGGCGCCACGCGGCTCTGGCTCGACGCCTATACCGGGCGGCCGCTCGGCGCGCGCGATCCGCGCGACGCCCGGTCCGGCGACGCATTGATCCTGTGGCTGTTCCCGCTGCATACCGGCGAGGCGTTCGGCACCTACGGCCGCGCGTTCATCACCGCATTCGGCCTGATGCCGCTGGCGTTCGCCGTGACCGGCGTGCTGATCTGGTGGAAACGCCGCAGCGGCCACAAGCGCCATCTGGAGCGGGAAAAGGCGCGGCTGAAGCGGGCCTGAGGATGTGAGGCGGGAGAGGTTTTCGCCCCTCTCCCACTTGTTGGAGAGGGGCGGGGTAGAGGGCAAGGGTATCAATCCGCGACCAGTCGCAATTTGAAGCGCAATGCCCTCACCCCCAACCCCTCGCCCGCTGGGCAGAAGAGGGGAGCAAACTATCGGGACGGGACTTAGATTTCGAGGTTGTCGATCAACCGCGTATTCCCCAGCTTGGCCGCGGTCAGCACCACGAGCGGTTCGCCGGCGGCGAATTCCTCGCGCGTCGGGGCCTGCAGGTTGCTGCGCTTGCGGATCGACACGTAGTCGGGCTTCCAGCCGCGTGCCTGCAGCCGGCCCAGCGCGTCGGCCTCCACGGCCAGCAGATCGACGTGGCCGTTGCCCAGCACGGCGTCGCGCACCTCGTGCAGCGTCTTGTACAGGACCGGCGCTTCCTTGCGCTCGGCTTCGCCGAGATAGCGGTTGCGCGACGACAGCGCCAGGCCGTCTTCGTCCCGCACGGTCTCGGCCGGGATGATGTCCACGGGCAGCGCGAACTGCTGCGCCATGCGCCGTACGATCATCAGCTGCTGGTAGTCCTTCTTGCCGAACACGGCCACGCGCGGCTGCACGCAGCAGAACAGCTTCATCACCACGGTGCAGACGCCCTTGAAGAACCCGGGGCGGAATTCGCCTTCGAGGATGTCGCCCAGGTCGTGCGGCGGTTCCACGCGGTATTCCTGCGGCACCGGGTACATGTCGGCCTCGGTCGGCGCGAACAGCACGTACACCCCTTCGCTCTGCAGCTTTTCCACGTCGTCCTGCAGCGTGCGGGGGTATTTGTCGAAATCCTCGTTCGGGCCGAACTGCAGGCGGTTGACGAAGATCGACGCCACCACGGGGTCGCCATGCTGGCGTGCCAGGCGCATCAGCGACAGGTGGCCTTCATGCAGGTTGCCCATGGTGGGAACGAACGCCACGCGGTTCTGGCCGCGCAACTGGTCCCGCAATTCCTGGATGGAAGGAATGACTTTCATGAAATGTGGTGTGCCGTCGTGGTTGGAGCGTGCCGCTGCGTGGCAGCTGGCGTGCCGGCTCTCTGGGATTGCATTGGCCGGCTGTCGGCGGATTGTAGAGCATCCGCGCCGGTTCGGGCCCGGCGCCGGCGGGGAATTGTTCCGCGGGGGGGAAGGATCAGGCTGGCGTGTACGCCAATCGCACATAAATGGGTGCGAATGGCTCGGCCTGGGTGATCTCGACCAGCGCCTCGCGCGACAGTTCGAGCATGGCGATGAAGTTCACCACCACCACGGGCACGCCCTTGCCGGAGCGGATCGCGTCCTCGAACAGCTCGCTGAACTCCATGAAGCGGGCGTGCTGCAGGCGGCGCAGGATCTGGCTCATATGCTCGCGCACGGACAGTTCCTCGCGCGAGATCTTGTGGTGCTGGTTCAGTTTGGCGCGCTTGAGCACGTCGGCCCAGGCGGACTGCAGGTCCACCGTTTCCACATCGGGAAAACGCTGCACCAGGCTCTGTTCGATATAGACCTGCGATCGCAGGAAATCGCGGCCCAGCTGCGGCACGGTGTCCAGGCGCTGGGCGGCCAGCTTCATCTGCTCGTATTCGAGCAGGCGGCGCACCAGTTCGGCACGCGGGTCCTCGGCTTCCTCGTCGCTGTCGGCCTTCTTGACCGGCAGCAGCATGCGCGACTTGATCTCGATAAGCATCGCCGCCATCAGCAGGTACTCGGCCGCCAGTTCCAGATTGGTCTGGCGGATCTGGTCGACGTACGAAAGATACTGACGCGTCACCTGGGCCATCGGGATGTCCAGGACGTTGAAGTTCTGCTTGCGGATCAGGTACAGCAGCAGGTCAAGCGGGCCTTCGAAGGCTTCCAGGAAGACTTCCAGCGCATCGGGCGGGATGTACAGATCCTGGGGCAGCTTGAACAGCGGCTCGCCATAGAGGCGGGCGAAGGCCATCCCGTCGACCATGTCGGCCGGATTGGCGCTGGCGCCGACAGGCTGCGCCACGCTGGGCAACTCGACGGGCAGCGTCAGTTTTTCCTGCGCGCCGGGGTCCAGCGGATCGCTCGGATGCATCGGGATGGTCGTCGGCGTGGCCGGATGGCCGATCAGTTGTCGGACGAGTAGACGTACGGCTTCTGCGCCACGCGCGAGGCGTTGGCCTGGGCGCGTTCCTCGAGGTCGATCGGGGCCTTGTCCCACAGCAGGCCGCGGCCTTCGCGCTGCTCCGCTTCCAGCGACGGGCGCTCCTGCTTGAGCGTCTTCAGGAACTGGGTGATATCCGATTCGTACATGGCCATGATGAAACCTGTGCCCTTTGGGCGGGGTTGGGGATGACGGGGCAAGATTTTACCGTATCGGCAAGCCCGCCTGCCGGTGCGGACCCCGGAAACCCGAATTTTGGCGTCGGGATGGCCTTGCGGCGCCGGTGGTGTGGTCAAATAGCGACTTGATTCGGGAGCCACCAGGACGGATGACGATTGCTTTGGGCCGCTTGGCCGCACAGCCCGCCCCAGCCAAGGCGCCAGGCACCTCCGGCGGTGCCGGCCGGCTCTCGCGTATAGTCGCCGCCCACGTCACCGCCCATGCCGCCACCCTGGCCATCGCCCTGATGCTGCTGGTGGCGCCCTGGCAGCCCGCCCATGCCGCCAAAGCCCAGTACAAGGTCGAGATCGACGCGCCCAAGGCGCTGAAGGACATTCTCGAAGAACACCTCGACCTGTCGCGCTACACCACCCGCACCGATATTTCCGACGACCAGTTCCAGTACATGGTGGAAACCGTGGGCGACCAGGTGCGCCAGTTTGCTTCCACCGAAGGCTGGTTCGACCCGGTCACCAAGGCCACGGTGGAAGGGGAGGGCGACCATCGCGTGGTGCATATCAGCGTGGACCCCGGCGCGCGCACGGTGATCCGGCGCGCGGATGTCGAGGTAAGTGGCCCTGCCGCCACGCTGTCGCCGGAGCAGGTGGAGCAGATGCGCCAGAAATGGGGCCTGCCGGTGGGGCAGCCGTTCCGGCAGGCAGACTGGGACAAGGCCAAGGAAGACGCCCTGGTGCAACTGCAGAGCAAGAGCTACTACGGCGCCAGGCTCGCGTCGTCGCAGGCGCGCATCGAACCCGACGAGCAGGCCGCCGACCTGCGGGCCAGGTACGAGAGCGGCCCGGCCTATGTGCTCGGGCCGCTCGAGATCGAAGGCACGCGCCGCTATCCGGCCCAGATCATCCGCAACGTGAATCCGCTGAACGAGGGCGAGCCGTACCGGGTGGAGCGGCTGCTGGAATTCCAGCGGGCGGTCCAGAACCAGCCCTATTTCTCGAACGTGCAGGTGGAACTGCAGGAGCCGCCCGCCGCCACTTCGGCCGAGGCCGCCGCGCAGCAGCAGACCGTGACGGCGCCGGTCAAGGTGAAGGTGCGCGAATATCCGACGCACCGGCTCAGTTCCGGCGTCGGTTTCACCACCGATACCGGCGCCCAGGTGGAAGGCCGCTATTCGTACTACAACCTGTTCAACCGCGCCTGGGTGCTCGACTCGCAGGCCCGGATCGAACAGAAGCGCCAGTACGGGTTTGTGGAAATGGCGATGCCGCCAGATCCGCACACGTACCGCAACAGCATCTATACCAGCTACGAACGCCTGATCGACGTCGAGAGCACCGACACCAAGAGCTGGCGCGCCGGCCTGAAGCGTTCGCGGTCGCGCGAGAAGTACGACACCACGGTGTCGCTCGACTTCTACTACGACGTGCTGACGCCGTACGGCGAGCCGTCGCAGTACTCGAAGGCGCTGGTGCCGGCATTCGCGTGGACGCGCCGCGACGTGGACAACCCGGTCTTCCCGCGCCGGGGCAACGTGATCAACACCCAGATCGGCGTGGCCGCCAAGGGCGTGCTCAGCGACGCCACCTTCCTTCGCATGTATGGCCGGATCCGCCAGTACGTGCCTGTGGGCAACCGCGACCTGTTCGTGGCGCGGCTGGAACTGGGCGCCGACATGACGTCGAACGATCCGTCGCTGATTCCTGCCACGCTGCGCTTCCGCGCGGGCGGCACCGATTCGATCCGCGGCTACAGCTACCAGTCGATCGGCACGCCGTCCGGCAAGAGTGTGCTGCCGGCGCGCTACCTGGGCACGGGCAGCCTGGAATACCAGTACTGGTTCAAGCCCGAATGGGGCGCCGCCGTGTTCTGGGACATGGGTACCGCCACCAACAACCTGAACGGCATCAAGATCTACCACGGCGTGGGCGTGGGCGCGCGGTGGCGCAGTCCGGTGGGGCCGGTGCAGCTCGATGTCGGCTACGGCATCCAGCAGAAGCAGTTCCGGCCGCATATCTCGCTGGGGGTGGCGTTCTGATGAACATGCCGGACATGCCCCCCGTGCCGCGCGAGGGCCGCGACACGCCGCCCAAGCCTCGCCGCGGCCGCCGCGTGTGGAAGGTGCTGGCCCGGCTGCTGGGCATCCTGCTGGTGCTGCTGATCGCGCTGGTCGCCACGGCCGTGGCGGCGTTGCGCACCGAGACCGGCACGCGCCATCTGTGGAACGTGGCCACGCGGCTGTCCGCGGGGATGCTTGCCGGCCAGCTTGATGGCGGCACCGTGGCCAGCGGGCTACGACTGCACGACGTGGTATTCGCCACGGGCGACACGCGCGTGACCATCGACCGGATCGACGCAAGGTGGGACGTGTCATGGTCGCCCGCGCGGCTGCATGTGGCATGGCTGAAGCTGGGCAGGATCGACGCGCGCCTGCCGGCTTCCCGGCCGAGCACCGAGCCGGCAAGGATGCCGCAGTCGCTGGAACTGCCGCTGGCTGTCGACGTGGAGACGCTGACCGTCGGCGAGCTGTCGCTGCTGCAGGGGCCGGCCGCCACGTCGACCCCGCTGGTGCTGTCGGACCTGTCCGGCGCGCTGCATAGCGACGGCCAGCGCCATCGCGTGGTCGTCGACAAGGTCGTCACGCCGTACGGCAAGCTGCAGGCCAACGCGCAGATCGGCGGCAAGACGCCGTTCCCGCTGACGGCCGAGGCGCTGCTGGAGGGCCGCTGGAAGGAAGAGACCTACGCGGTGTCCGCCACGGCCAGCGGATCGCTGGAACAACTGCGGGCCGAACTGGAAGCCAGCGGCGACCGTATCCGGGCGCGCGGCAATGCCGATGTGACGCCGTTCGGCAAGGTGCCGTTCACGCACCTGATTGTCGATGGCGAGCGTATCAACCCGCGCCTGTTCAGCCCTACCGCGCCGCAGGCCAACCTGACCGTCCATGCGGAACTGCGCCCGGTGGAATCGGTGCCGCCGCCGCCCGAGGTGGCCAAACCGAAGCCCGGTGAATCGACCGCCAGCGCCGTGGCCGCCGCATCGGCCGCGTCGGCATCGGCGCCCGTGCCCACACCGGCCGCCCCCACCAGGAACCCGCTGGCCGTGGCCGGCAACGTCAGCGTGCGCAACCTGGAGCCGGGCCCGATCGACAAGGAACGCCTGCCCGTGCATGCCGTGCAGGCGCGCGTCGAGTTGAGCGAATTGACGCAGACGCTGCGCGACCTGCGGATCCAGCTGCCGGGCCGCGCCGAGATCGTCGGGCAGGGCACGCTGCGCGAAGGGCGGGGCGGCTTCGATCTCGATGTCCGGCACCTCGATGCCGCCGCACTGCATACCGGCATGGTGGCCACGAACCTGTCCGGCCCGGTGATCCTGCGGCTGGAGCCCGGCCGCCAGAGCGTGGCGCTCGATGTGGCCGGCGGCGAGATCAAGCTGTTCGCCGATGCCCGGATCGACGAAGACGCGGTCACGCTCAAGGCGCTGCGGGCGGGCCTGGGCAGCGGCACGCTGACCGCCGACGGCAAGCTCGGGCTGAAGGAAGAGCAACCGTTCGACTTCAAGGGCAAGCTCGCCAATTTCGACCCGGCGCGGCTGGCCAAGGTGGCGCCGGGCCGGATCAACGCCGAGTTTTCGACGAAGGGCTCGCTGGAGAAAGTGCTACGTGTGGCGCTTGACTTCGCGCTGGGCGAGAGCGAATACGCAGGGCTGCCGATGACCGGCAACGGCAAGGTGCGGCTGGAGGGCGAGCGCCTGCTGCCCAGCCAGGCATCGCTGCTGATGGCTGGCAACCAGGTGAACCTGAATGGCAGCTTCGGCGCGCGCGGGGACAGCCTCAAGGTCAACATCGACGCCCCGCAGCTGGATCGCCTGAAGTTCGGCGTCGGTGGGCGTGCGAAGGTGGACGCGGTGGTCACGGGCACGCTGAAGAAGCCCGAGGTGGTGGGCGACTACAGCGCGCAGTCACTGGTGGTGGGGCCGCACAAGGTGGCCAGCGCCAACGGCCATGTGGAACTGCGCGGCGGGCTGAACGGCACGCTGTCGGCGCAACTGGCCGCGCGCGACTATCACGGGCCGCAGGCCACGGTCCGCACGCTCGACGCCAACCTGAGCGGCACCCAGGCCGATCACACATTCGACGCCAAGGCAGCCGGCACGATGCACGAGCGCCCGCTGCAGCTGTCGCTGTCGGGGCAGGGCGCATGGCGCGGCGACAAGGGCTGGACCGGCACCATCCGCACGTTGGAGGAAAGCGGCACGGCCAAGGTGCGGCTTGTCTCGCCCACCCAGCTGATGGTGGCGGATCGCCATATCCGGCTGGGGCAGACGCGGCTGCAGTTCGAGCGCGCGACGATGAATATCGAAGGTTTCGAGTTCGATCACGGCCGCATCCGCACGCAGGGCGCGTTCAACGGCGTGGAGGTGGGCAACATCATCAAGCTGGTGGAGACGTTCACCGGCGAATCGCAGCCGGTGCGCTCGGACCTCGTGCTCGATGGCGGCTGGAACCTGACGCTGGCCGAAACCGCCGCCGGATTTGCCGAAGTCCGGCGCCGCAGCGGCGATGCGTCGGTCAATGCGGGCCGGGGCTGGACCACGCTTGGCCTGAGCGACACGGCGCTGCGGGCCGAGTTCAGCGGCAATCGCGTGACACTGCGCGGCGGCAGCACGTCGCAACGGATCGGCAAGGTGACCGTCGATGCATCGGCGGGGCTGGTCAGCGAACAGGGCCTGCTGACGGTGGGGCCCGGATCGACGCTCGGCGGCACGGTCACGGCCGACATCCCGCGCCTGAAATCGCTGGAGGCGCTCAGCGGCCCGCAGTACGCGCTCGAAGGCAAGCTGGCCGCGGCACTGCAACTGGCCGGCACGGTGGGCAAACCGCTGCTGACCGGCGCCATCGACGGCAACGGGATCGGCGTCACGCTGTACGACCTGGGTATCCGCCTGACCGACGGCGAAGTGCACGTGGTGCTGGACCAGAACACCGTGGAACTGAAGCAGGTGCGATTCCGGGGCGGCGACGGCACGCTGACGGCTACTGGCGCGGTGAAGCTGGGCGAGACCGATCCGAACCTGACCGGCCGCATCGTTGCCGACAAGCTGCAGCTGTTTGCCAGCCCGGAGCGCACGCTGATCGTGTCCGGCGAGGCCGGCATCGCCAACGAGAACAAGCTGATCGCCATCCGTGGCAAGTTCCGCGTGGATCGCGGCCTGTTCGACCTGCCCAAGGCCAGCGCGCCGGTGCTGGGCGACGACGTGGTCGTGGTGCGCCGCAAGGACGAGCGTGCCCTGAAGACCGCTGCCACGCCGGTGGTGCCTGAGTCCAGGCCGGCCAGCCGCTTCAGTCCGCTGATCGACGTGACGATCGACCTTGGGGACAACTTCCGCTTCCGGGGGGCTGGCGCCGATATCCTGCTGGCCGGGCAGCTTGGCATCAAGAGCGAGCCGCTGGCGCCGATGCGGGCCACGGGCACGGTGCGCGTGGTGGAAGGCACCTACGAGGCGTTTGGCCGCAAGCTCGATATCGAACGGGGCACGATCAACTTCAACGGTCCGGTGGACAACCCGAACATGTTCATCCGCGCCCTGCGCCGCAACCAGGAGGTGGAAGCGGGCGTGGAAGTCACCGGCACGGTACGGCTGCCGCGCGTGCGGCTGGTGTCGGAGCCGAATGTGCCCGACGAGGACAAGCTGTCGTGGCTGATGTTCGGCTACGGCGCGGAAAGCGCGGGGTCCAGCCAGCAGCGCCAGCTGAGCGGCGGCGCCATCGGCGGGGCGGCGCTGGGCATGATCGGCGGCAAGGCCGGCAAGAGCGTGGTGTCGCATTTCGGCATCGACGAATTCTCGATCGGACCCAGCACGGCCGGGCTGAACGACCAGCAGGTGGTCAGCATCGGCAAGGCGGTGTCCGACCAGATTTCGGTCGGCTACGAGCAGAGCCTGACGTCGGCATCGAACGTGGTGAAGCTGACCTGGGCGTTCTCGCGGCGCTGGTCGCTGATTGCCAAGGGCGGATCGATCAACGGCCTGTCGGTGCTGTTCAACCGCCGGTTCAACAATTGGGATACGCTGTTTGCCGGCGATTCGCGCCGGCGCCGTAATGCGGCGGCCGATGCCGCCGCGGACGGCGCCAGCGCACCGGCCGGCGATCCCGTCGAAGCCATCAAACGATGAATCCAATCCTTGCGAGGCTTGCGATGCCACCTTTCCACCACGCGTCTCGCCGACGCCTTGCCGCCATGGGACTGATTGCCAGCCTGTTTGCCCTGTTCGGATGCGACCAGCAGAAGGTCGACGAAGCCATGAAGAAGGCGAAATCGGTGGCCACCGACACCTGGAACAACGTAAAGCCCGACAGCCAGCTGTTCAAGGGCATCGAGATCGGCAAATCCACCGAGGACGATGTGCGGCGCCAGGCCGGCAAGCCCGAGATCGTCTGGGAAGAACCGGACGGCGGCCGCCGCCTGGAATACCCGCGCGGCCCCGAAGGCGCCACCACATGGATGGTGACGACCAACGCCGACGGCACCGTCCGCGCCATCGAACAGGTGCTGACGGCCGACAATTTCGCAAAAGTACGAACCGGCATGAACAAGGACCAGATCCGCCGGATGCTGGGCAAGCCGACCAAGGTCGAGGCGTTTCGCCTCAAGCAGGAAGAGGTGTGGGGCTACCGCTGGTTCGAAAGCCCGACGGACCGGGCCTTCTTCAACGTGCACTTCAACAACGATGGGATGGTGACCACCACGTCGCGCAGCGACGATCCGTCGAAGATGGGGGGAGGTTGATGCCGCGTTGGTTGTCTCCCCTCTCCCACTTGTGGGAGAGGGGCGGGGGAGAGAGCAACGCGGTTCTGCTTGCCGACCTGCCGCAATTTGAACCGCTGCACCCTCTCCCCCAACCCCTCTCCCGCCCGGCGGGAGTGTTTGGGGGGGGGGGGGGGGGGGGGGGGTGGCCCCCCCCCCCCCCCGGCGGGGGGGGGGGGGGGGGGGGCCCCCCCCCCGCGGCTCTGCTTGCCGACCTGCCGCAATTTGAACCGCTGCACCCTCTCCCCCAACCCCTCTCCCGCATGCGGGAGAGGGGAGTGGTCAGGGGCTTTAACGAATCCGCATGCCGGGGACGGCGCCGCTATGCGGCTCCAGGATATACAGCCCCGGATCGGCTTTCTCGTCGGCGGCCGAGGCGGCCAGCACCATGCCTTCGGACATGCCGAACTTCATCTTGCGCGGCGCCAGGTTGGCCACGACCACGGTCAGCTTGCCCACCAGCTGCTCGGGCGTGTAAGCCGATTGGATGCCCGAGAACACATTGCGCGTCTTGCCTTCGCCCAGGTCCAGCGTCAGCTGCAGCAGCTTGTTCGAACCTTCCACCTTCTGGCATTCGACGATCTTCGCCACGCGCAGGTCGATCTTCGCGAAGTCGTCGATCGTGATGGTTTCGCCAATCGGTTCGATCGATGCGGTGGCTGCCGTATCGGCGGCCGGGGCTGCGCCCGAGGCCTGGAGCGATTCCTTGTTGGCAGCCAGCAGCGCCTCGATCTGCTTGGTGTCCACGCGCGTCATCAGGTGCTGGTAGGCCTGGATCGGACGGTCGGCTGACAGCTGGCGGTCGATGCCGCGCCAGTCGAGCGGCTCGATGTTCAGGAACGACTCCACGCCGGCGGCCATGGTCGGCACCACGGGCTTCAGGTAGACCGTCAGCAGGCGGAACGCTTCGAGGGAAACCGAGCACGCAGCGTGCAGGGCATCGCGCTTGCTTTCGTCCTTGGCCAGTTCCCACGGCTTGTTGGTGTCGACGAACGCGTTCACGGCGTCGGTCAGCTCCATCACCAGGCGCAGCGCCTTGCTGTACTCGCGGCCTTCGTAATATGCGGCGATCTGCGGCGCGGCCTGGCGCAGCTGTTCCAGCAGCGGATTGGCCAGCGCGGCTTCGTTCACCTTGCCGTCGAATCGCTTGACCAGGAAGCCGGCCGCGCGGCTGGCGATGTTCACGTACTTGCCGATCAGGTCGCTGTTCACGCGGGCGACAAAGTCGTCCAGGTTCAGGTCCAGGTCTTCCATGCTCGCGTTGAGCTTGGCGGCGAAGTAGTAACGCAGCCATTCCGGATTCATGCCGGTGTCGATGTAGCTCTGCGCGGTGATGAACGTGCCGCGCGACTTGCTCATCTTGGCGCCGTCCACGGTCAGGAAGCCGTGCGCGAACACGTTGGTCGGGGTGCGATAGCCCGAGAACTTCAGCATCGCGGGCCAGAACAGCGTGTGGAAGTACAGGATGTCCTTGCCGATGAAGTGGTACTGCTCGGCGGTCGAGTGCGGGCCCACCCACGCGTCGAAGTCGATGCCGCGCTTCGCCGCCAGGTTCTTGAAGCTGGCGTAGTAGCCGATCGGCGCATCCAGCCACACGTAGAAGTACTTGCCGGGCGCGCCCGGAATCTCGAAGCCGAAGTACGGCGCGTCGCGCGAGATGTCCCAGTCGGACAGCGTCGAGGCCTCGCCTTCCGCGCCCAGCCATTCCTGCATCTTGTTGCTGGCCTCGGGCTGGGCCAGGTCGGCCACCCATTCGCGCAGGAATGTCTCGCAGCGCGGGTCGGACAGCTTGAAGAAGAAGTGCGTGGACGACTTGCGCACCGGCGTGGCGCCTGACACGACCGAGTACGGGTTCTTCAGGTCGGTCGGCACATACGTAGTGCCGCATACCTCACACGAATCGCCGTACTGGTCCTTGGCGCCGCACTTCGGGCACTCGCCCTTGATGAAGCGGTCCGGCAGGAACATGTTCTTGACCGGGTCGAAGAACTGCTCGACATCGCGCTCGGCGATCAGGTCCTGGTCCTTCAGCGACAGGTAGATCTTTTCGCAGAGTTCGCTGTTTTCCTCGGCGTCGGTGCTGTAGTAGTTGTCAAACGACACCAGGAAGCTGTCGAAGTCGCGCTTGTGTTCGGTCCAGACGCGGTCGATCAGCTGCTTGGGCGTGATGCCTTCCTTTTCCGCACGCAGCATGACGGGGGTGCCGTGGGTGTCGTCGGCGCCGACGTAGTAGACCTCGTTGCCCATCATGCGCTGGAAACGCACCCAGATGTCGGTCTGGATGTACTCCACCAGGTGGCCGATATGGATCTGGCCGTTGGCATACGGCAGGGCAGAGGTAACGAGAATGCGGCGTGCGGTCATGAAAAGAGCCGTTCAGTGGGGTGTCGATGCGCGCCCGGCGGCGGCCGGACGAAGGAACCGGCTATTTTAGCAACTGCCCGGCCAGATTGCTCGGAATGGCGTCGAACGCGGCACAATTGGCGCCCAATCTCGCTGAAATGACATGGTGGAGGGCACGATCCGCAGAGAAACGGGCAAAAAAAAGCGCCGGTTAGGTACCGGCGCAGCTTTCCACAACGGAAAAGGAGGAGAAATCAGGTACCGCCCGGGAGGTCAGCCACCCATCGCGAGCCAGCAACGGTGGCAAGCGGTACCTGAACTCTATGACTGGTCACCCCGAAATTGGTTTCAAGAAAATTTCGACGCGACGATTTTGCGCCCGTCCGGCCTCGGTGGCGTTGTCCGCCACGGGCTGGGTCTGGCCCCGGCCTTCGGCCGTCAGGCGGTTGCGCGCCACGCCATGGTCACCCAGGTACGCGGCCACGCTCTGGGCGCGGCGTTGCGACAGCTGCATGTTGTAGCTCGGGTTGCCGGTGCTGTCGGTATGGCCCACGACGTTGGCGGACACGTCCTGGTGCTGGCCCAGCGTCTGCGAAACCTGGTCGAGCACCGTGCGGAACGACGGCTTGATCGTGGCGCTGTCGGTATCGAACGTCACCTGGCTCGGGATATTGACCTTCAGCGAGCCGTCCGGCTGCTCGGTGATCTGCGTGCCGGTGCCGGCCGTATCCTTGTTCAGCTTGCCGCGGATGGCGTTCCAGTTGTAACCGGCTGTGCCGCCCAGGGCGCCGCCCACGGCCGCGCCGACCAGCGTGCCCGTGGTGTTGCCGCCGATCAGGTTGCCCAGCCCAGCCCCCACGGCCGCGCCCACGCCGGTGCCGACCGCGGTATGGGTCTGCTGTTCGGTGGCACAACCTGCCAGGGCGGCAGCGGCAACGATCGAGACGGTAACGAGCTTGAGGTTCATGCTTTCTCCTTCTGGTGATACCCGTAAATGTTTGGCCAACGGCATGTCGCATGGTAACGCCTGCCGCCGAAGGGCAGTCGGGGCGCGACAAGTTTCAACATGCGTATGAAAACGCTCAGGCCGTGCCGTGCGCTGACGCACAGGGCCGAAGCGCCGCAAGGCCGGCGCACTACAATAGGCAGATGGCGCCAGCCGCACAAGCCCAGGAGTGTGAGAGATGTAAATGTATGTAAATCCACACTTAACCAAGGGTTAAATCAGGCGGCGTCCCACGGTGCATGCGGACCTGCTACCGTGATTGCTGCCGGTAGACGTTCTGTTGCGACGTCTTTTGCTACATTACGCGCCTCGCATCCCCCCACTATTTCATTCCCAGAGCGGAGTCTGCCTTGAGCCTCACCACTGAACAGGTAACCGAAGTCCTGCGTACGGTCATCGATCCCAATACGGGCAAGGACCTCGTCTCCACGCGGTCGGCCCGCAACGTGCGGGTCGATGGCAGCAACGTGTCCGTGGAGGTGGAGCTCGGTTACCCGGGCAAGAGCCAGTTCGACCTGATCCGCGGCCTCGTGACCGATGCCGTGCGCAAGCTGGACGCCGCCGCCAATGTCAGCGTGGCGGTGTCGATGAAGATCGTCGCCCACGCGGTGCAGCGTGGCGTGAAGCTGTTGCCCGGCGTGCGCAATGTGATCGCCGTGGCATCCGGCAAGGGCGGCGTGGGCAAGTCCACCACGGCCGTGAACCTGGCGCTGGCCCTGGCCGCCGAGGGCGCGCGCGTGGGCATGCTCGATGCCGATATCTATGGCCCGAGCCTGCCGATGATGCTGGGCATCAGCGGCCGCCCGGAATCGACCGACGGCCAGACCATGATGCCGCTGCAGGGCCATGGGCTGCAGGCCAATTCGATCGGTTTCCTGATCGAGCAGGACAACCCGATGGTCTGGCGCGGGCCGATGGTGACCTCCGCGCTGGAGCAGCTGCTGCGCCAGACCAACTGGACGGACCTCGATTACCTGATCGTCGACATGCCGCCCGGCACCGGCGACATCCAGCTGACGCTGTCGCAGAAGGTGCCGGTCACCGGCGCGGTGATCGTGACCACGCCCCAGGACATCGCCCTGCTGGACGCCCGCAAGGGGCTCAAGATGTTCGAAAAGGTCGGCATCCCGATTCTCGGCATCGTCGAGAACATGGCCGTCTACTGCTGCCCGAACTGTGGCCATACCGAACACATCTTCGGTGCCGGCGGTGCCCAGAAAATGAGCGCGGACTATGGCGTGGACGTGCTGGGCAGCCTGCCGCTGAACCTGTCGATCCGCGAGCAGGCCGATTCGGGCCATCCGACCGTGGTGGCCGACCCCGATGGCCAGATCGCCGGCATCTATCGCGAAGTGGCGCGCAAGGTGGCCATCAAGGTCGCCGACAAGGCGCCCGACATGAGCAACAAGTTCCCGAGCATCGTGGTTCAGAACACCTGAAGCGTTTGACGGGCCGCAAAAAATGGGAGGCTGTCCGACATTGTCGTGCCGGGCGCCTGTCCTACAATCCACACGGCAAGGCGTCGACGTTCACGCGCGGGCATCGCGCACACAAGCAAGAAGAGGAGGAACGCATGAAACGTGTACTTTTCGGATTGACCGTCGCTGCTGCCGCGGTGCTGGCGGCCGGTTGTGCGCAGACTGACAAGAGCCCGTCGGCAGCGCCCACGGCCAGCGTGGCCATGGCGGCTCCGGGCGCCACCCGGGCCGCCGCGCCGCTGGCGTCCAAAAGCGGCACCAATACCGGTGGGCGCGTCACGTTCGAGCAGCAGCCGGGCGGCGGGGTGATGGTGGTGGTGGCGGTGACCGGCCTGCCGCCGGGCACCACGCACGGCTTCCATATCCACGAAAAGGGCGATTGCTCGGCGCCGGACGGCATGAGCGCGGGCGGCCACTTCAATCCGGGCGCCAAGCCGCATGGCCAGATGTCGATGCCTGAACACCATGCCGGCGACATGAACAACCTGACGGCCGACTCCGCCGGCAATGCGCGCGCGCAGTTCGTGATGAGCGACGTGACCGTGGGCGCCGGCCCGAACAGCGTGGTGGGCCGTTCGGTGATCGTCCACAAGGACCCGGACGACTATCGCACCCAGCCCACGGGCAATGCCGGTGGGCGCATCGCGTGCGGCGTGATTGCGGCAATCTGATTCGCCGCCCTGGGGCGGGCGCCGGCAGCCCCGGTCGGCCCGTCTTCGGCCTGACGGGAGAAGGGTGTCCGGCCTGAATTGACGTCGCCGGGGGTACGTCGGGTTTCCCCCGGGGTCCGCCCGGCGAATGGTTGTACAATGCGCCCCATTCCAGCGGCGCCGGGCAATGGCCGGCCAGCTGTCCGACCCTCCTGCCACGTCTATATGAGCATCAAATCCGACAAGTGGATCCGCCGCATGGCGGAACAGCACGGCATGATCGAACCGTTCGAGCCCGGCCAGGTACGGGAATCGGACGGGCGCAAGATCGTTTCCTATGGCACGTCGAGCTACGGCTACGACATCCGCTGCGCCGACGAATTCAAGATCTTCACGAACATCAACAGCACCATCGTCGATCCGAAGAACTTCGACGAGAAGTCGTTCGTGGACTTCAAGGGTGACGTCTGCATCATCCCGCCGAACTCGTTCGCGCTGGCCCGCACGATGGAGTACTTCCGGATTCCGCGCAGCGTGTTGACCATCTGCCTGGGCAAGAGCACGTACGCGCGCTGCGGCATCATCGTCAACGTGACGCCGTTCGAGCCCGAATGGGAAGGCTATGTGACGCTGGAGTTCTCGAACACCACGCCGCTGCCCGCCAAGATCTACGCCGGCGAGGGCTGCGCCCAGGTGCTGTTCTTCGAATCGGACGAGATCTGCGAGACTTCGTATGCGGACCGCGGCGGCAAGTATCAGGGCCAGCACGGTGTCACGCTGCCGAAGACCTGACGGCCTGTCATTTTCCTGTCTCACAATGCCGGCGTGTGCATCGCGCCGGCGGCGCCACCGGGCGCGACAGCCCGAGCGCCGGACCTGACGAACGAGCCACATGTCGCTGTTGCGGGAACCTCCCGGCGGCCATGTGGCTCAAGTCTTTACAAGCACCCTCATCAAGGATTGCCCGATGAAATTCCGCTTCCCCGTCATCATCATCGATGAAGACTTCCGTTCCGAGAACATTTCCGGCTCGGGCATTCGCGCACTGGCCGAGGCCATCGAGCGCGAGGGCATGGAAGTGATGGGTCTGACCAGCTATGGCGACCTGACATCGTTCGCCCAGCAGGCCAGCCGGGCGTCCACGTTTATCGTGTCGATCGACGACGACGAGTTCGTGCGCGCCGACGACCAGCCCGAAGCCGCCGCCATCGAGAAGCTGCGCGCGTTCGTGAATGAAGTGCGCCGCCGCAACACGGACCTGCCGATCTTCCTGTACGGCGAAACGCGCACTTCGCGTCACATTCCGAACGATATCCTGCGCGAACTGCACGGCTTCATCCACATGTTCGAGGACACCCCCGAATTCGTGGCGCGCCATATCATCCGCGAGGCCAAGGTGTATCTGGACACACTGGCCCCGCCGTTCTTCAAGGCGCTGATCGACTACGCGCAGGACAGCTCGTACTCGTGGCACTGCCCGGGCCATTCGGGCGGCGTGGCGTTCCTGAAGAGCCCGGTGGGGCAGGTCTTCCACCAGTTCTTCGGCGAGAACATGCTGCGCGCCGACGTCTGCAACGCCGTGGAAGAACTGGGCCAGCTGCTGGACCACACCGGCCCGGTGGCGGCGTCCGAGCGCAATGCCGCGCGTATCTTCAATTCGGACCACATGTTCTTCGTGACCAACGGCACGTCGACGTCGAACAAGATGGTCTGGCACGCCAACGTGGCCCCGGGCGACATCGTGGTGGTGGACCGCAACTGCCACAAGTCGATCCTGCACGCGATCATGATGACTGGCGCGATCCCGGTGTTCCTGATGCCGACGCGCAACCACTACGGCATCATCGGCCCGATTCCGAAGAGCGAGTTCGATCCGGAGACCATCCGCAAGAAGATCGAGAACCATCCGTTCGCTAGCAAGGCCAAGAACCAGAAGCCGCGCATCCTGACGATCACGCAGGGCACGTACGACGGCGTGCTGTACAACGCCGAGCAAATTAAGGAAATGCTGACGTCCGAGATCGACACGCTGCATTTCGACGAAGCCTGGCTGCCGCACGCCGCGTTCCACGATTTCTACCGTGACATGCACGCGATCGGCCGGGACCGGCCGCGCAGCAAGGACGCGCTGGTGTTCGCCACGCAGTCCACGCACAAGCTGCTGGCCGGCCTGTCGCAGGCCTCGCAGATCCTGGTGCAGGATTCCGAGACCCGCAAGCTGGACCGCTACCGTTTCAACGAGGCGTACCTGATGCACACCTCGACGAGCCCGCAGTATTCGATCATTGCGTCGTGCGACGTGGCGGCGGCCATGATGGAAGCACCGGGCGGCACCGCGCTGGTCGAGGAAAGCATTGCCGAGGCGCTGGACTTCCGCCGCGCCGTGCGCAAGGTCGAGGCCGACTACGACGTCGTGAACAACGGCGACTGGTGGTTCAAGGTCTGGGGCCCGGACACGCTGGCCGAGGAAGGCGTGCCCGACCGCGACGAATGGATGCTCAAGGCCAACGAGCGCTGGCACGGCTTCGGCGACCTGGCCGATGGCTTCAACCTGCTGGACCCGATCAAGGCCACCATCATTACCCCGGGCCTGGACGTGGATGGCGAGTTCAGCGAACGCGGCATCCCGGCCGCCATCGTCACCAAGTACCTGGCCGAGCACGGCATCATCATCGAGAAGACGGGTCTGTACTCGTTCTTCATCATGTTCACGATCGGCATCACCAAGGGCCGCTGGAACTCGCTGGTGACCGAGTTGCAGCAGTTCAAGGACGACTACGACCAGAACCAGCCGCTGTGGCGCGTGTTGCCCGAGTTCGTCGGCAAGTATCCGCAGTACGAGCGGATGGGCCTGCGCGACCTGTGCGACGCCATCCACAGCGTCTACAAGGCCAACGACGTGGCCCGCGTGACCACCGAGATGTACCTGTCGGACATGGAGCCGGCGATGAAGCCGTCGGACGCCTGGGCGATGATGGCGCACCGCGAGATCGAACGCGTGCCCGTGGACGAGCTGGAAGGCCGCGTGACCGCCATCCTGCTGACGCCGTACCCGCCGGGCATTCCGCTGCTGATCCCGGGCGAACGCTTCAACCGCACCATCGTGCAGTACCTGAAGTTCGCGCGCGAGTTCAACAAGCTGTTCCCGGGCTTCGAAACCGATATCCACGGCCTGGTGGAAGACGAGGTCGATGGCCAGACGGCGTACTTCGTGGACTGCGTGAAGCAGTAAGGCTTCGTTCGATCCAAACGAAAAACCCCCGTGCCGCGAGGCCGGGGGTTTTTTGTTTTGCCGTGGTCGGGATGGAGCAGCGTTGCCCGGCGCATCCTTATCCGACCATGCTTCCCGCCATTACTTGCCCTTCTCGAACTGGAATTGCGGTGCGGCGGGTTCGCTTTCGCTGCTGCTGCCCGGCAGCTCCAGCGTGCCCGGTGTCGATGCCGGCCCGCCTGGTTTGCTCTCGCTTTCCTGCCCGCCTAGCGGAATACTGACTTCGGCGGAATTACTATGTTTGAGCGATCCCTTGTCGAGCAGCCCGGTCACCATGCCCGGCCAGAACATCACCAGCAGCACCATGATCAGTTGCAGGCCGACCCAGGGCAGCGCGCCCCAGTAGATGTCCGAGCTTTTGACTTCCTTCGGCGCGATGCCGCGCAGGTAGAACAGCGCGAAACCGAACGGCGGGTGCATGAACGACGTCTGCATGTTCACGCATAGCATCACGCCGAACCAGACCAGCGCGGCGGTGGCGGCGGCCTCGGGGTTGCCGCCCATCGAATCGGCCACCACCGGCGCCAGGACCTTGACCGCCACCGGGGCCAGCATCGGCACCACGATGAACGCGATCTCGAAGAAGTCCAGGAAGAACGCCAGGAAGAAGATGAACAGGTTGACGACGATCAGGAAGCCGATCCAGCCGCCTGGCAGCGAGGTGAACAGGTGCTCCACCCATGCCCCGCCGTCCACGCCCTGGAACACCACCGAGAAGCAGGTGGAACCGATCAGGATGAACACCACCATCGCCGTAATGCGGGCGGTGGACTGGTAGGCCTCGACGATCAGCAGGCGCAGTTCGGTCAGTTGTCCGGCGCGGATCAGCAGCCAGAGCACCACCAGGTACGCCACGGCAAGCGGAATCCGGAACACATGCGAGCCGAACGCGAACACGCCCACCGCCGCCGCCACCAGCGTGGCGCCAATGCCGATGCGGTAGATGTTGCGGTCGATCCGGTTGAAGCCCTTGGCACGGATCACGGCCAGCACCAGCGCGCCGACGGCGCCCATCGCGCCCGATTCGGTCGGCGTGGCGATACCCAGCATGATCGTGCCCAGTACCAGGAAGATCAGCACCGCGCAGGGGATGATGCCGCGCAGGCACTTGCCCCACAGCGCCCAGCCGCGCAGCGTGCGGGCCTCGGGCGGCACCGGCGGTAGCCAGTCGGGCTTGATGCGGGTCAAAACGAAGGTATAGAGCGCGAACAGCGCAATCTGCACGACCGACGGACCCCAGGCGCCCAGGTACATGCTGCCCACGTCGGCGCTGCCCAGCGGCGTCTTGAGCTGGTCGGCCAGTACCACCAGCACCAGCGACGGCGGCACCAGCTGCGTGATCGTGCCCGATGCGGCCAGCACGCCGGTGGCGTACTTCATGTTGTAGCGGTAGCGCATCATCACGGGCAGCGAGATCATCGCCATGGCGATCACCTGCGCGGCCACCGTGCCGGTGATCGCGCCCAGGATGAAGCCGACGATGATCACCGAGTAGCCCAGCCCGCCCCGCACCGGGCCGAACAGCTGGCCCATCGAGTCGAGCATGTCCTCCGCGAGCCCGCATTTCTCAAGGATCGCGCCCATGAAGGTGAAGAACGGAATCGCCAGCAGCAGTTCGTTGGCCAGCACGCTGCCAAACACGCGGCTGGGCACGGCCTGCAGGAACTGCAGCGGGAAGTAGCCCCATTCGATGGCCAGGAAGCCGAAGGCCAGGCCCACCGCCGAGAGCGAGAATGCGACCGGGAACCCGATCAGCATGAATACCACCAGGCCGCCAAACATCAGCGGCGGCATATATTCCAATGGAATCATTATTGCACCGGCCTTTCGTATTTCGATTCGATGCGCACCAGGCCCTTAAGGGCGGCAAAGCGCTTGATCAGTTCGGAAATCCCCTGCAGCGTGAGCAGGGCAAAGCCGATGGGCACCACGAGCTTGATCGGATAACGGGGCAGGCCGCCCGAGTTGCCCGACTGTTCGAGAATGCGCCACGAAGGCAGGAACAGCGATTCCCACGACAACCACGTGAACAGGATCGTCGACGGCAGCAGGAACACGATGATGCCGAAGATGTCGATCCAGTGCTGCGCGCGTTCGGACACGTTGCCGTAGATCAGGTCCACGCGCACGTGCTCGTTGCGCTGGAACGTGTATGACGCGCCGAACATCACGGCAATGGCAAACATGTACCACTGCAGTTCCAGCGGCCAGTTGTCGCTAAGGTTGAAGCCGTAACGAAGCAGGGCGTTCCCTGCGCTGATCAGGCACGACAGCAGGATCATGATGTTTGCAAGCCTGCCCGTGTGCTGATTCAACCTGTCGATCTGTCGTGACAGACCAAGCAAGTAGTTCATGGGTTGTCTCCCCCGGTTTTATGCGCCGATTAGTGTATCTGTAACAATTTATGTGGGCGCTAGGGGATTGTCCTAGAAGGTTTGGCAAACACGATGGTTGCTCCCCGCTCCCACCGGTGGGAGCGGGGCCGGGGGACAGGGTTTTAGCGGTTCAAACTGCGACATGGCAGCAAGCAGAGCCGCTGGCCCTTTCCCGCGCCCCGCCCCCGCATGCGGGAGAGGGGAGAGCACCCATGGCCAAACAAAAAGCCGCTGGCCAATTGGCACAGCGGCTTTTTTGCCACGAAGACTTACGCGAAACTTACAGCGCCTTGCGAGCGGCGGCGATGGCGGCGCGGACCTGGTCCGGCGCGGTGCCGCCAATATGATTGCGCGATGCGACCGAGCCTTCCAGCGTCAGTACGGCATGCACGTCGTCGCCGATCAGCGAAGCCTTGTCGCCCAGGCCGGACACCTGGCGCAGTTCCTCCACCGTCAGGTCGGCCAGGTCGCAGCGGCGGTCGTCACAGGCGCGTACGGCGTGGGCCACGGCCTCGTGGGCGTCGCGGAACGGCAGGCCGCGCTTGACCAGGTAATCGGCCAGATCGGTGGCGGTGGCGTAGCCCTGCAGCGCGGCGGCGCGCATGTTGTCGGGCTTGACGCTGATGCCCGGCACCATGTCGGCGAAGATTCGCAGCGTGTCAACGACGGTGTCCACCGTGTCGAACAGCGGTTCCTTGTCTTCCTGGTTGTCCTTGTTGTACGCCAGCGGCTGGCCCTTCATCAGCACCAACAGGCCGTTGAGGTGGCCGTAGACGCGGCCGGTCTTGCCGCGCGCCAGCTCGGGCACGTCGGGGTTCTTCTTCTGCGGCATGATCGAGCTGCCCGTGCAGAAGCGGTCGGCGATGTCGATGAAACCGACGCGCGGGCTCATCCAGATCACCAGTTCCTCGCTGAAACGCGAGATATGGGTCATGACCAGCGAGGCGGCGGCCAGGAATTCGATGGCGAAATCACGATCCGACACGGCGTCCAGCGAATTGCGGCACACGCCGTCGAAGCCCAGCTGCTGGGCAACGAATTCACGGTCGATCGGGTAGCTCGTGCCGGCCAGAGCGGCGGCGCCCAGCGGCAGGCGGTTGACGCGGCGGCGGCAGTCGGCCATGCGCTCGGCGTCGCGCGTGAACATTTCCACGTAGGCCATCAGGTGGTGGCCGAACGTTACCGGCTGCGCCACCTGCAGGTGGGTGAAGCCGGGCAGGATGGTGTCGGCGTTCTTTTCGGCCAGGTCCAGCAGCGCACCGCGCAGGTCGCCCAGCAGGCCGATGATATTGTCGATCTCGCTGCGCAGCCACAGGCGGATGTCGGTGGCCACCTGGTCGTTCCGCGAACGGCCCGTGTGCAGGCGCTTGCCGGCATCGCCGACCAGCGCGGTCAGGCGCGCTTCGATATTGAGGTGGACGTCTTCCAGGTCGAGCTTCCACTCGAACGCACCGGACTCGATCTCGCCCCGGATCTGCGTCATGCCGCGCTCGATCTCGGCGCGGTCGGCGTCGGCGATGATGCCCTGCTTTGCCAGCATGGCCGCATGTGCCAGCGAGCCCTGGATATCGAACAGCGCCAGGCGCTTGTCGAAGAAGACCGACGCGGTGTAACGCTTCACCAGGTCGGACATCGGTTCGGAGAAGCGGGCGGACCAGGCTTCGCCTTTCTTGGCAAGTTGGGAGGTCATGTCAGGGGCAGGGCGGAAAATCGGAAACGGCGATTATATCGCCTGGGAGCGGGACAAATGCTGGCGGTTGGCTCTCCTCTCCTCGGGCGCGGGAGAGGGGCTGGGGAGAGAGGGCAGGCCGCTCAGGATGCGACGGGCGCAGTTTGAACCGCCGCGCCCTCTCCCCCGACCCGTCTCCCGCGAGCGGGAGACGGGAGAAAACCAGCGAAAAGATCACACGGCGTCAACCGCTATTGCGCAGCCCGGCCGCCACGCCGTTGATCGTCAAGTGGATCCCGCGCCGCACGCGCACGTCGTCGGCATCCTTGCCGGCCCGGTAACGCTTGAGCAGTTCCACCTGCAGGTGGTTCAGCGGGTCCAGGTAGGCGAAGCGGTTCTTGATCGACCGGGCGAGCAGCGGATTCTCGGCCAGGCGCTCCGCGCGGCCCGTGATCAGCGACAGCATGTCGCAGGTCAGGTGCCACTCGGCGCTGATGCGCGAGAACACGGTCTTGCGCAGCGCCGGGTCGTCGCACAGCGCCGCATAGCGCGAGGCCACGGCCAGGTCGGTCTTGGCCAGCACCATGTCCATGTTCGACAGCAGCGTGCGGAAGAACGGCCAGGTCTTGACCATGCGCTTGAGCGTGGCCACGCAGGCCTTGCGGGACTTTTCGTCCGGCGCCGCGTCCAGCATCGCCTTTACCGCGCTGCCGAAGCCGTACCAGCCCGGCAGCAGCAGGCGGCACTGGCCCCACGAAAAGCCCCACGGAATGGCCCGCAGATCCTCGATCCTGCGGTGCTTCTTGTCCATCAGCTTGCGCGAGGCCGGCCGCGAACCCAGGTTCAGGTCGGCAATCTCGGTGATCGGCGTGGTGGCGAAGAAGTAATCCTTAAAGCCCGGTGTCTCATAGACCAGGTGCCGGTACGCGCGGAACGCGTGGTCCGACAGCTGCTGCATGATGCCCTCGAACGTGGCCAGCCCGGCCGGTGCGTTCTGCGTGGGCAGCAGCGACGCTTCCAGCGTGGCCGCGATCACCGTTTCCAGGTTGCGCCGGCCGATTTCCGGATTGGCGAACTTGCTATTGATGATTTCGCCCTGCTCGGTCAGGCGGATCTGGCCGTTCACGGTGCCCGGCGGCTGCGACAGGATGGCCTCGTAGGTGGGGCCGCCGCCCCGGCCCACGGTGCCGCCGCGGCCGTGGAACAGGCGCAGCGTCACCCGGCGCTCTTCGAACAGCTTCACCAGCGCCAGTTCGGCCTTGTACAGCTCCCAGTTCGACGTCAGGAAGCCGCCGTCCTTGTTCGAGTCCGAATAGCCGAGCATTACTTCCTGCTCGACGCCATGGTGCCGGATCACCGAATCGAAGCCCGGCAGGTCCAGCAGCGACTGCATGATGCCGGCCGCGTTGCGCAGATCCTCGATGGTCTCGAACAGCGGAATGACCATCAGCTCCATGCGGGCCGGATCGGTCTTGCTACCCAGCGTGCCACGCAGCATGCCCGTTTCCTTCTGCAGCAGCATGACTTCCACCAGATCGGACAGCGTCTCGGTGTGCGAAATGATGTAGTTGCGCGCCACGCGGTTGCCGTAGCGGGCCCGCAGGTCGCGCGCCATGGCGAAAATGGCCAGTTCCTTGCGGGTCTGCTCGGAATAGTCGTGCCAGGGCAGCATCAGCAGGCGGGGCTGGCGCAGTTCGGCCAGCAGCAGTTCCTGCTTGCGCTCCTCGGACAGCCCCGCGTAGTTGGCCTCGATGCCGGCGGCCTTGAACAGCTCGGCCACCACGGCTTCATGCACGTCGGACACCTGGCGCATGTCCACCGATGCCAGATGGAAGCCGAAGATGGCGATGGCGCGCACCAGCGAATCGATGCGGCCACGGGCCAGGGCCCCGCCGTGGTGCGAGCGCAGCGAATCGAGCACGACCTGCACGTCGGCGGCAAACGCCTCGGCGTTGTCGTACGGTGCCACGTCGGCCACCGGGTGGCGCTGGGCCACATGGCCGGTCAGACGTTCGGTGGTGGCGGCCAGGCGGGCGTAGATGCCGATCAGCGCGCGGCGGTACGGCTCGTCGGCACGGTGCTCGGAATGGTCGGGCGAAGCCTCGGCCAGCGCCAGCAGTTCGGGGCTGGCGTCGACCATCAGCGACGATAGCGGCAGCTCGGCGCCCAGCGCGTGGACTTCATCGAGATACCACAGCATGATCAGCGTGGACTGCTGCTGTGCGGCATGCTGCAGCGTTTCGGCCGTCACATTCGGATTGCCGTCGCGGTCGCCGCCGATCCACGAACCCATCTGCAGGAACGGCGCCAGCGGGGCGGGCGCGACGCCGGCCTTGCCGCGGCGCGGGAAGACCTCGGCGATGTCCTCTTCCATTTCCGCCATCAGGCGCGGAATGCCCTGCAGGAACGTGGTGCGGTAATAGGAGAGGGCGTTTTCGATCTCGTCCACCACCATCAGCCGGGTGTTGCGCAGCATCCGGGTCTGCCACAGCGTGGTCACGCGGGCGCGCAGCTGCGCTGTGTTGTGGTCGCGTTCGCGCGCCGTCATCGGCAGGTCGCGCTCGGCCAGCAGGCGGGCGATCTCGCGCTCGGCATCGAGGATCGACTTGCGCTGCACCTCGGTCGGGTGCGCCGTCAGCACCGGCATGATCAGCGCGCCGTCCAGGAAGTCGCGCACCTGCTTGCCGGTGACGCCGGCGGCGTCGATGGCCTGCAGCGCACGGGCCATGCTGCCTGGCTGCGGCGGCGATCCGGCCAGCGCATGCACGCGGCGGCGGCGGTTGTGGTGCTGGTCCTCGGCGATATTGGCCAGGTGCGAGAAATAGCTGAAGGCGCGCACCACGGAGTTGGTCTGGTCGCGCGACAGCCGCTTCAGCAGGCGGTCCAGCTCGGCGCCGGCGGCGCGGTCGTTCTCGCGGCGGAAGCGCACGGCGGTCTGGCGAATGGTCTCGACCAGGTCGAAGGCGGCGTCGCCTTCCTGCTCGCGCACGCATTCGCCCAGCAGGCGGCCCAGGAATCGGATGTCCTCGCGCAGCGGCAGGTCCTTGTCCGCGGTGCGGCGGGCCGGGGCGACGGTATTGCCTTCCGGCGTCACCACAGACAGCGTTGGCTTGCCCGATGCCCTGGCATTGCGGGCGGGGGATTTCTTCGGGGTAATGCCCGGGGTCGTGCCTTTCGCGTCATGCTGGCCTGAGGCTGGCGTAACTGATTTGCGGCCGGTGGAACGGACACGACCGGTGGGGCGCGCAGCAGGCTGCGTCATTGACTTATCTCCTCGTCTCACTGCATGGCTTATATGTATCGAACCCCATACAACGTGGCAGGGGATTCGACCGGCATCAATCGCGTGCCGGAAAGTCACTTCTGGTCTGGCAATCTGGCGGTTTTGCGAGGGGGTGCGTGCTAACATGCGCGCATGCAAGCACCTGCCCAACCGTCGTCTTCGTCCGCTGCAGCGTCACGCAGCATGCCACACAAGCTCGTCATCGCGTCGCGCGAAAGCCGGCTGGCGATGTGGCAGGCTGAACACGTGCGTGCTGCGTTGCAACAATACTATCCCCAGTGCGATGTGTCCATTCTCGGCATGACGACAAGGGGTGATCAAATTCTCGATAAGACCTTGTCCAAGGTAGGCGGCAAGGGCCTGTTCGTGAAGGAGCTTGAAGTGGCCATGGCCGAGGGTCGTGCCGACCTGGCCGTGCATTCGCTCAAGGATGTGCCGATGGAGCTGCTCGAAGGGTTTGCGCTGACGGCCGTCATGGAACGAGAAGATCCGCGCGACGCGCTGGTTTCCGCGCAATTCGCCTCGCTCGACGACATGCCGGCGGGCACCGTGGTGGGGACTTCCAGCCTGCGCCGCGAGGCAGCCCTGCGCAGCCGCTATCCGCAGCTGGTGATCAAGCCGCTGCGCGGCAATCTCGACACGCGTCTGGGCAAGCTCGACCGTGGCGAATATGGCGCGATCATTCTGGCCGCAGCCGGCCTGAAGCGCCTGGGCCTGGGCGACCGCATCCGCGCGCTGATCGAGCCCGACAGCTCGCTGCCGGCCGCAGGGCAGGGTGCGCTGGGCATCGAGATCCGCTCGGACCGCCCCGAACTGGCCGAATGGCTGGCGCCGCTCAACCATGTGCCGACGCTGCTGGCGGTGTCGGCGGAACGTGCCGTATCGCGCCGCCTGGGCGGGTCGTGCCAGGTCCCGCTGGCCGCCCACGCGCGCTGGCACGGCGCCACGCTGCAGCTCGACGCCTTCGTCGCGCTGCCCGATGGCACCCGCAGCGTGCGCGCCCATGCCACGGCGCCCGTGGAATCGGTGCAGACAGCGGAGCAACTGGGCGCCGCCGTGGCGGGCGACCTGCTGGGTCAGGGCGCCGACGCCGTACTGGCTGCACTGTCGACCGCCGGCCCCGCCTGAGGAACGCCCGATGCCTCGCCCGACCGTCGTAGTCACGCGACCCGCCGGGCAGTCCCGGCAACTGACCGAGGCCTTGCATGCCGCCGGTCTCGATGTGCTCGGATTCCCGCTGCTGGCCATCGGCCCGGCCGCCGACGACACACCGCTGCGCGCGGCGCTGGCGTGCCTGGCCGACTATGCGCTGGTGGTGTTCGTCAGCCCCAACGCGGTGTCGTTCGCGCTGGACGCGCTGGCGCAGGTGCAGAACACCGCCGGCCCGGCGCAATGGCCATCGGACGTTCCCGTGGCCGTGGTCGGCCCATCCAGTGTGGCGGCGCTGGCCGAGCGCGGCATCGCCCCGCCGACCCATCGCGTGATTGCCCCCGCTGGCGCGCAGGGCGAGGCCGATGCTCCCGCCGATGCCCCCCGTTTCGACTCCGAAGCCCTCTGGACCGAACTCGACACCACGCCGGGCGCGTTCGCGGGTCGCAGCGTGCTGATCATCCGCGGCAACGGCGGCCGCGACTGGCTGGGCGACCGCCTGCGCGAAGCTGGCGCTACGGTGGATGCCGTGGAAGCCTACAGCCGCACGCTGCCCGAGCCGACCGGCATGCAGTGGCAGGCCGTGCGCGACAGCCTCAAGCCCGACGCGCCGCCGTATGCCTGGCTGCTGACCAGTTCCGAAGCCGTCCGCAACCTCGATGCGCTGGCGCGCCTGCACCTGTCGCCCCAGCAACACGAACGCCTGAAGCAGATGCAGTGCATTGCGCCGCATGCGAGAATTGCGGCGCAGGCCCAGGCGCTGGGTTTTGCGCACGTGATGCCCGCCGCGCCCGGCGATGCCGGCCTGCTGGCCGCATGTACGCAATGGGGCAATGCCCACGCGGGCCCTGCAGCGCCCGAGCCAGTGGTGCCGGCGCCTGTCCCGGTAGAGCCGCCGGTGCGGGTCGCACCGGTGCCCGCGCCCGCACCGGCAGCCACAGAATCAACAGGGTCCACAGGACCCACGACAACGAAGGTCGAACGCGTGACGCCAGAGACTACGTCCCCCTCGTCTAGCCAGGCCGCACCATCCGGTGGTGCCGGCACGTCTTTTACTACGCATGCGCCCGCTGGGCACGCCAGTGCCCGTCGCGGCATGGCCGCCTGGTGGGTGGTCGCCGTCGTCCTGGTCCTGGCCATCGCTGGCGGCTCCTTCTGGCTGCAGATGCGCGTGGAACACCTGACCCAGGAACTTGCACGGCGCCAGCAGAGCAACGATGCGCTGGTGCAGGAAACGCGCGTGCTGTCCAAGAATGCCCAGGACACGGTCAAGGAGTTGCAGGCCAAGGTCGGCGCGCTCGATGGTCAGGTGGTGGAAGCCCGCGACAAGCAGGCCGCGCTGGAGCAGGTCTACCAGGACCTGATGCGCAACCGCGATGACTGGGAAATCGCCGAAATCCAGCAACTGCTGACCAATGCCGGCCAGCAGCTCCAGTTGACGGGCAATGTTCAGGTGGCGCTGTCGGCGCTGCAGAGTGCTGACGCGCGTCTGGCACGCGCCGACAAGCCGCAGTACAACCAGCTGCGCCGCGCCATCGCCCGCGACATCGCGCGCATGAAGGCGGTGCCCGATACGGACCTGACCGGCGCGGCCATCAAGCTGGACGAATCGATCAACCAGATCGACGCGCTGCCGCTGCTGTCCGGCGAACGCATGCTCGACCGCGTGCCGGGCGAGAACGAGAAGCCGGCCAGGACCGATACCAAGGGCGCCGCGTCGGCCCCTGCCGCCACGGGCAATTTCCTGACCCGCTCGTGGGACTACGTGCTGTCCGAACTGGGCCAGGTGATCCGTGTGCGCAAGGTGGACGACACCAACGCGCTGCTGCTGTCCGGCGACCAGGGCTGGTTCCTGCGCGAGAACGTGAAGCTGCGGCTGCTCAACGCACGGCTGGCGCTGCTGTCGCGCAACGAACCGGTCTTCCGCAACGACCTGGCCGCCGCGCAGGCCATGATCGGCCGTTATTTCGATACCCGCTCGCGCCGCGTGCAGGGCGTGCTGACGCTGCTCAAGCAGTCGCAGGCCAGCGCGGTGAGCGTGTCCCTGCCGACCATGGCCGAAAGCCTTGGCGCGCTGCGCGCCCTGAAGAAGGAGTAGCCGTATGCGACTGCTTTTCTGGGTGGCCGTCCTGTTCGGCGGCGCGGTGGGGCTGGCGCTGTTCACGCAGTTCAATCACAGCAACTTGGTGCTGTTCTATCCGCCGTACCGCGTGGAGATGTCGCTGAACCTGACGCTGGCACTGCTGCTGCTGGTGTTCTTCGTGGTCTGGACCGTCATGTCGACGATGCGGCATCTGTCCGAAATGCCGCGCCGGGCCGCCGCGTACCGGGAGCGCAGCCGCATGAGCAAGGCCCAGGCCGCGCTGCGCGAGTCCATCGAAAACCTGTTCGCCGGTCGCTTTGCCCGCGCCGAGCGCGCGGCCAAGGAAGCGCAGACGTGGCCCGAGCAGGCGCAGACCGCCGCACTGGTGGGCGCGCGCGCCGCGCACCGGATGCAGGAATCGGAACGTCGCGACGCATGGATGTCGCAGGTGACCGATCCGGAGCGCGAACAGGCCCGTCTGGTGTCGATGGCCGAACTGCTGGTCGATGCCCGCGATCCCGAGGGCGCGCTGGAAACCATCGCCCTGCTGCAGGAAAAAGGCGGGCGCCAGATTCACGTGCAACGGATCGCGCTGCGTGCGCACCAGCATCTGAAGAACTGGACCGAGGTGCTGCGCCTGGCCCGATCGCTGGAAAAGCGCAATGCACTGCACCCGGTGCTGGCGCTGCGCCTCAAGCAGATGGCCGTGGAAGCGATGCTGGAGGAACGCCGCCATGACGCGGAGTCGCTCTACCACTTCTGGCGCTCGTTGTCGGCCGACGAACGGCACGCGGTGCGGATCGCAGAACAGGCCGCACGCTATTTCTCGGCGCTGAACCGCCAGAACGAGGCGCGCCGGATCGTAGAGGAAGCCCTGAAGGTCAACTGGGACAGCCGGCTGGTGCAGCGCTACGCCGATTGCGCCGAGCCGGGCAAGGCGCTGCCGCAGATCCAGCAGGCCGAAAAGTGGCTGGTCGACCATCCGAACGATGCCGACCTGTACTACACGCTGGGCGTGCTGTGCCTGGGCGAGCAACTGTGGGGCAAGGCGCAGTCGAGCTTCGAACGCGCCCTGCGGTATGCCGACCGGGACACGCAGCGCCGCATCTGCGTGCGTGCCCACCTGGCGCTGGCCCGGCTGTTCGAGGAAACGGACCGCCCCGAGGATGCGCAGAAGCACTATCGGGAGAGTGCGATGCTGGCGGCTTGAGTCCGTCTGCACCCGGAACGCCAGTTTTTGCGCTTTTTGCGACAATTGCTTCCTCCATTCGCAGTCGCTTTATCGCCCCTGTTAATATTCGTCCGACAAAAAATTACCAATTGAGGGGTGGCGTTGACTTCCGAGGCGATCATCGCGGTGGTGTTGCCGTGTTTCAAGGTTCGGCGGCATGTCGTTGACGTATTGGCCAGGATCGGCCCAGAGGTCAGTCTCATCTACGTCGTCGATGATTGCTGTCCCGAAAAAACGGGCGAGTTTGTGGCGGAGACTACGCAAGACCCGCGGGTCAAGGTCATCTGGAATAAGGTGAACCTTGGGGTGGGCGGCGCGGTCATGGCGGGATATCGCGCGGCCATCGACGCTGGTGCGGAGGTGATTGTGAAGATCGACGGCGACGGTCAGATGGATCCTGCGCTCGTCCCTGATTTCGTGGCGCCCATTCTCGCCGGCGAGGCCGACTACACCAAGGGCAACCGCTTCTACGACCTGGAAGGTGTCAGTCGGATGCCCCGTGTCCGGCTGTTCGGAAATTCGATCTTGTCCTTCCTGACCAAGTTTTCATCCGGCTACTGGAATATTTTCGATCCGACGAACGGATACACCGCGATTCATACCGAGGTGGCCCGCATGCTGCCGTTCGAAAAGATCAGTTGCCGATATTTCTTCGAAACCGACATTCTGTTCCGGCTGAATATCCAGCGGGCCGTCGTCGTGGATATCCCGATGGTGGCTCGATACGACGACGAGGAAAGCAGTCTGAAGATCTCGCGTATCGTCGGCGAGTTTTTGAGAAAGCACGCACGGAATTTCATCAAGCGCATTTTCTACAATTACTACCTCCGCGATCTTTCCATCGCGTCGATAGAACTGCCGGTCGGCGTCTTGCTGCTGGTGTTCGGTGTGCTGTTTGGCGTTGTTCATTGGGTGGAATCGATCAGCACGGGCATCGTGACACCGGCCGGGACGGTGATGCTTGCCGCGCTTCCCGTCCTGACCGGCTTGCAGTTGATCCTTGCGTTCATCAGCTACGATGTCGGATCGGTACCCCGTCGGGTGATACACGTGTTGCGGCGGTCGGTAAAGGGCAAGGCCACTGCGTTGAGGATGGAGCATGACTGAAGAAGACAAGGCGTGGCTGGACTACCGGTCCCGCTTCGCCGAAGTGTATGACGACGCGAACTACGCCAGCCCGTTGCAGGCGTGGGTCATGCGCAAGAGTCACTGGTTGCTCGAGAAGCCGTTCGGCGCCGGCGAGCGCTTTGACCGCGTGGTGGAGATCGGTGCGGGTACTGGCGAGCATGTGCCGTTCGTGAATCATCAGTTCGAACGCTACACCTTGACGGATCTTGATCCCAAGACGCTTGACGTTGCTCGAGGCAAAATGGATATGCGGCTGGCGGGCAAGATCGCGTTCGATACTCAGGCTGGCGAGGGTCTCAGCTATGCTGACGACTCATTCGACCGGCTCGTGGCCAGCCACGTGCTTGAACACATCTACCAACCTCACCTGGCGATCAAGGAGTGGCGTCGTGTGGTGAGGAATGGCGGTGTGCTGTCGATCCTCATTCCCACCGATCCCGGTATCGCCTGGCGCCTGGGTCGGCATCTGGGTCCCCGCAAGAATGCGTTGGCACAAGGCATTGCCTATGACTACGTCATGGCGCGCGAACACGTGAACTCGTGCAATAACCTGATTGCTTTGCTCCGTCACTATTTCCCGGAACGCAAGGAGGCCTGGTGGCCCTTTCCTGTCCCGTCGATTGATATGAACCTGTTCTTCGCCGCGCATGTCGTGGTGAACAAATAAGGGGCAGCAATGTTTGTGGTTTACGTGGTGGCTGTCGGGTGCGTCATCGGCCTTGCCATCGGTCAGATACTGTTCAAGATGAGCGCCACGGCTATTACCCAGGCGGGTACGTTCCTGGCGCCCCGCGCAATACTGACGCTTGGCGCGGCGATGGCGCTCTATGCGACGACGTCTGTCGCGTGGGTATGGGTGCTTCGAAAGGTGGAGTTGGGCAGGGTGTACCCGTTGATGGCATTGGCATTTGTGCTGGTGCCGCTGGGTAGCCATTTTCTTTTCGGCGAGCGGTTCCAGCAATCCTATTTCCTGGGCGTTGCACTCATTGCCATCGGCATTATTGTCGTGATCCGCTCCTGATATCGAGCCATCGTTACCATGGGTGAATCATTGCGCGACAGCCGCTATTCCTTTTCGAATGCCCGCCGTCGGCTGGCCACGCTCACCGAGGCATCGCTCAGCCGGCGCGCGATGCTATCGGCGGCCATCGTGTTCGCCGTTCTGATCCTGCTGCTGCTGCCATTTCAGCCCGTCGGCAAGGCGTCGTTGGCCGTTGAGATCACCGCAACCGGGGAACGGAATGCGCAGGCCAGATCGAGCGAAGTGTGGATTGTGCAGCCCGCACCGGACACCGTGCAGGCGACGGGTGATACGGGTATGTGGCAGGAAAAAAATGCCATGCTCGGCTCGTTTGGTACACAGCCGGCGACGATCCGCCTTGCCGTGGATGTCGCGGAACATCCGGCACTGGAGCTGGCGACGCATGCCTTTGCAGGCAAGGCAGTCATCCGTGTTCAGGGGGTGCATCTTCACGAAGACCTATACAGCGACGGGTCCGGTATCCGTCGCATCGACCTGAGACAATTTGGGTCCGGGGGTATCGACTGGCCGGCCACGATGGCCAAGCTAGCCTTGCAGTTCGTTGGCGCGGTGCTGGCGATCCTGTTGTTGGTCCGTGTACTCGCTTGGGCCGGGATGGCGGCGGTACCCGGTCGGCACAGCACGCTCATACAGGCGGCCCTGTACGCCTTGCCCAGTGTCCTGATGTATGCGGGAGTGCATCTAGCCGTCTGGCCTGGACAGATGTCGCCGGACTCCCTGGATCAATGGGGGCAATTGCATGGCGGCCAGCTTTCCGATGCGCACCCCATTCTTGCCACAGGCATCTATGCCGCGGCGCGAGTGTTTTCGGATAGCCCCGCCTTGGCGGTTGCCATTCAGTACGTGTTTCTGGCGTTGATGACCGGACTGTTGATTGCGGAGATGCGTCAGTGGGGAATCCGCAACGGCGCGTTGTGGGTCATTGCCTGCCTGGTGCCGGCTTTTCCAGCCAATTTTCTTATCGCAACGACGCTGTGGAAGGACGTTCCTTATGCCGCAGGCTTGATATGGCTTGCATGGGGGTCACTCCGGCTTGTGCGCCAGGGCTTCAGGCCGCGTGTGGGCGACTATGTCGGCCTCGCGGCGGCAGGCCTGCTCGTCACCGGCCTGCGCCATAACGGCATCATCATCAGCGTGTTTTTTTTCATCGCCCTTTGCTGCTGCGCGCGTGGTAACGACAGGGTGCGCTTTGGTGGTCTGGTGGTGTTGCAGTGTGTTGCATTCCTCCTGCTCAAGACGGTGGTGCTTACGAGTCTCGATGTCCGGCCAATAGCACCCCAGTACCGGGCTATCGTGGGGGCTCATGTCGTGGGTGCAATGCTCTCGGTGGAAGCCGATCTTTCGACGGCGGATCGAGCATTGCTCGATACCATATTGCCGTTGGACGAGTGGGCACACAGCTATCGGTGTGAGAATGTGGTGCCCATTTTCTGGAATCCCAAGCTTCATCGCGACCTGATGGGCACCAATGCAATGGCAATCAATCGTATTGCGTTGCAACTCATCTTCGCCCATCCTGGAGTGTTCCTGAATCATCAGGCGTGTGTGACACGTCTGATCTGGCGCATTCGGCCGCCGCGCGGCGAGTGGCTGCCGATCTCGACCCTGGAAATTACGGACGTCGAGCAGTTCCGCGGGCTGGGACTGAAGATGCAGCCGAAGTGGGAAGCATTGAAGCCGCGACTGAGCGCAGTGCAGGAGGCGTGGGCCAGTGGGCACTGGTGGGCGCGCCCCGCGACATGGATGTTCGCGGCCGCCCTTGTCGTGGCCGTCCTTGTGCTCACCGTGGAACGTCGGCTCTGGCTGATTGCCATGCCGGCGTTTCTCAACGCCGGCAGCCTGCTGCCGATCATCGGTGCCCAGGATTTCCGGTATCTATGGCCATCCATGATGTTGGCCATGCTGGTCATCGCATTTGGTATTGTCGTGCCCAAACGCCATGTCAGGCGATTGGCCTCCGAGGCCGAGTCGTAGCCGACTATTTCACCGCCCCATACCGCTCCAACGTCTCCATCCGTGCAACGCCATGCTGCACGATCGGGCGGGGGTAGTTTTCCCCAAGCTTCACCCCCGCCGACGCCAGTACGTGGTCCGGGGCCGTCCATGGCGCATGGATGTACTTGTCCGGCAGCTTTGCCAGCACCGGCAGGTATTTCCGGATGAAGCGCCCCTGCGGATCGAATTTTTCCGATTGGGTGACCGGGTTGAAGATGCGGAAGTAGGGCTGCGCGTCGCAGCCGGTCGAGGCGGCCCATTGCCAGCCGCCGTTGTTCGCCGAATAATCGAAATCGTTGAGCTGATCGGCGAAATATTGCTCGCCGCGGCGCCAGTCCACGCCCAGGTCCTTGACCAGAAAGCTGGCGGTGACCATGCGCAGCCGGTTATGCATGTAACCGCTCTGGCGGATTTGCAGCATGGCGGCGTCCACCAGCGGGTAGCCGGTCTGGGCTTGGCACCAAGCCTCGAAATACTCGTTTCCGGTATGGATGTCGACCCAGCGGATCGCATCGTATTCCGGATGGTACGACTTGCCCTCGGCCAGGCGCGGGTGGTGATGCAGGATCATGAAATAGAAATCCCGCCAGATCAGTTCGGACAGCCAGATGGCGGCGCCTGCTGCGGCAACGCCGCCCTGCTGCACGATCTCGTGCGCGGTGCGCGCCAGTTTGCGGATCGAAATCGTGCCAAAACGCAGATGCACGGACAGATAGCTTGGGCCGCGCAGTGACGGGAAGTCGCGGCGCTGGCCGTAATCGCCCATGCGGGTCTGGAAATCCTGGAACAGCATCTCGGCCCCGTCCATGCCCGTGGGCATCTCGATGTCCTGGAGGTTGCTGGGCGCAAAGCCCAGCGACTCCAGCGTGGGCAGCGCCTTCCGGCGCGCGGCCGGCACCGGGGCCAGCGCGTGCCGGTATGGGTCGATCGGGTAGGGCCGCAGGTCGAACGGCCGCAGAGCCTTCAGCCACGCGTTCTTGTAAGGCGTGAACACGCTGAAGGGCTGGTTCTGGCCGGTCAGGATCTCGCTGGCCTCGAAGATCACCTGGTCCTTGAACGTGAACAGTTCGCGCCCGTCCGCCGCCAGCGCCTGGCGCACGGTGGCGTCGCGGTCGTTGGCGCTGGGCTCGTAGTCGTGGTTCGCGAACACCGCCTCGGCATCGAGTTCGGCCGCCAGGCGGGGGATGTCCGTGCGCGCCTGATCGTCGAGCACGATCAGGCCACCGCCGGCGTCCGTGAGGGCCTGCCGCAGCGGGTCCAGCGATTTCAGGATGAATTCGACCCGCCGGTCGGCCTTGAGCCCACGTTGCAGCAGCGGATCGAGGATTTCGCGGTCGAACACGAACACGCACCATACCTGTTGGCAGTGCTTGAGGGCATAATGCAGCGCCGCGTGGTCGTCCATGCGCAGGTCGCGCCGGAACCAGACCAGGCCGCGCGCGAAATCCCGGTCAATCCGGTAAGGCGTACGTGAGCCCGGTGCGGGCGCAGGGGAAGGTGATTTAGGCATCGCCATAACCTAACATAGCCTCCAGATACTTCCCTACCGTTTACAAGCCGTTTCCAGATCACTCATGGCCACTACACTCGACCGCATCCTGCAATCCCAAGGCTTCGGCACCCGCCGCTATTGTGGCGACCTGGTGGAGGCCGGGCTGGTGGAAGTGAACGGCGAATTGTGCGAGGACCCGGGTGCACGCTTCGAAGTTGACGGCCTGCGCCTGACCGTCGATGGCGAGGAATGGCTGGCCTGCACCAAGGCCTATCTGATGCTGAACAAGCCGGCCGGGTATGAATGCTCGCAGCGCCCGCGTCATCATCCCAGCGTCTACAACTTGCTGCCGGTGCCGTTGCGCCAGCGCGAGGTCCAGGCGGTGGGGCGGCTTGATCACGACACCACGGGCCTGCTGCTGCTGACCGACGACGGCCAGTTCATCCACGCCCAGACGTCGCCGAAGAAGCAGGTGCCCAAGGTGTACGAGGTGACCACGTTCGATCCGGTGACGCCCGAGCAGGTGGAAGCCTTGCGCGCCGGCGTGCAACTGGACGACGAACCGGCCCCGATCGCCGCGCATGCCTGCGAGGCCACCGGCGAGCGCAGCCTGCGGCTGTCGCTGCTGCAGGGCAAGTATCACCAGGTCAAGCGCATGGTGGCGGCCACAGGCAACCATGTGACGGCCCTGCATCGCAGCGCCATCGGCGGCCTGCGGCTGGACCCGGCGCTGGCGCTTGGCGAATGGCGCTGGCTGACGCCCGAGGACATGGTGGCGCTGAAGTCCGCGGGCGACTGAACCCGGTATCTGGAGCGCCGAAAAGTGCGCTAGGAGGCGGAAGTTTTCCGCAGCAGCCGGGGTGCGATTTGGTAGAATGCAACCCATGGCGACGCCCGAAGCATCTATCAATCTCACCAATCAGTTCCTGATTGCCATGCCCGGCATGGCCGATCCGACGTTTTCGGGTTCCGTTGTCTACCTTTGCGAGCATAACGAGCGTGGCGCGCTTGGCTTGGTGATCAACCGGCCGATCGACATCGACATGGCCACGCTGTTTGACAAGATCGATCTCAAGCTCGAAATCCAGCCTGTTGCCCACCAGCCGGTCTACTTCGGCGGCCCGGTGCAGACCGAGCGCGGCTTTGTGCTGCATGACCCGGTCGGTATCTATGTGTCGTCGCTGGCGGTGCCCGGCGGGCTGGAAATGACCACATCCAAGGACGTGCTCGAAGCCGTAGCCAACGGCAGCGGCCCGCACCGGTTCCTGCTGACGCTCGGTTACGCGGGCTGGGGCGCCGGGCAGCTCGAGGAAGAACTGAGCCGCAACGGCTGGCTGACCGTCCAGGCCGACCCCGAAATCATTTTCAGCGTGCCGCCCGAAGAGCGTTTCGCGGCGGCCGTGCGCCTGCTCGGCATCGACGTGACAATGCTGTCGGGCGAGGCCGGGCATGCCTGAGCAGGCGGGGCGCGAGACGCCCCGCGACGGCACGGTGCTCGCGTTCGACTATGGCGAGAAGAAGATCGGCGTGGCGCTCGGGAATTTCATCACCCGTCAGGCCCGCGCGCTCACCATCCTTCCCAATGTGACGGTCGAGGCGCGCTTCGCTGCCGTGGGTGCCCTGATCCAGGAATGGTCGCCGGTGCGGCTGGTGGTCGGCATGCCGGTCAACC
Organism: Cupriavidus sp. 94F1; assembly: GCF_057798875.1. Classification (NCBI taxonomy): domain Bacteria; kingdom Pseudomonadati; phylum Pseudomonadota; class Betaproteobacteria; order Burkholderiales; family Burkholderiaceae; genus Cupriavidus; species Cupriavidus sp. 94F1. The sequence continues at coordinate 734,150 of NZ_JBYOJT010000001.1, read as the reverse complement.
CCGAAGCCGGCCCCGATGACGAGGAACAGGCCTCGATGCGGCTTGCGCGCCGCTTCGGCAATCAGTTGAACGGGCGCTACAACCTGCCCGTGGACTGGGTGGACGAACGCTATTCGTCGCGCGCCGCCTCGATGGCCGGGGCAAAGCGCGGCGCGCTGGACGCCGAGGCCGCCCGGATCATCCTGCAACAGTATTTCGACGAAATCCCGCTATGACCCAGACCTCTACCCCCGATGCCGAGGCGCTATATCACGCGCTGCGCGACCAGGCCCAGGCCCTGATGCCGTCCAGTGACCGCGCGCGCTGGTCCGTGGCAGGCATTTATTCCGGTGGCGCCTGGATTGCCGAGCGGCTGGCGGCGGACCTCAAGCTGGGCGAGCACGGCGTGATCAACGTGGCCTTCCACCGCGACGACTACGCCAAGAAGGGCCTGCACAGCCAGGCTCAGCCAACCACGCTGCCGTTTGCCGTGGACGACCGCAACGTACTGCTGATCGACGATGTGCTGGCCACCGGCCGCACGATCCGCGCCGCCGTCAACGAGCTGTTCGACTATGGCCGGCCGGCGCGCGTGGCGCTGGCCGTGTTGGCGGACCGTGGCGGCCGCGAACTGCCGTTTGCCGCCGACTATGCCGCGGCCACCGTCGAGCTGCCCCAGGACAAGACGCTGGTACTGTCGCGCGAGGGCGAAGGCGCGGCGACGCGCTTTGCCTTTGCCACCGAAGCGCGCACCTGAGTGTCAACCCGAGACGCCGCCAGAACGTCAAGCACCGAAGCCGTATCCAGACCGAATCCGCCAGACCGAACCCGCGCCCGACCCACCTGCCATGACCAAGATGTTCCGCAACCCGCAGCTCACCCGGAACGGAGAGCTCAAGCACCTGTTGTCGATCGAGGGGCTGTCGCGTGACATGATCACGCACATCCTCGACACCGCCAGCCAGTTCGTTTCGCTGTCCGACTCCGACCGCGACGTGAAGAAGGTGCCGCTGCTGCGCGGCAAGAGCGTGTTCAACCTGTTCTTCGAGAACTCCACGCGTACGCGCACGACGTTCGAGATCGCCGCCAAGCGGCTGTCGGCGGACGTGCTGAACCTCAATATCAATGCGTCGTCGACCAGCAAGGGCGAGTCGCTGCTGGACACCATCAACAACCTGTCGGCGATGTCGGCCGACATGTTCGTGGTGCGCCATGCCAGTTCGGGCGCGCCATACCTGATCGCCGAACACGTGGCGCCGCACGTCCACGTGATCAACGCTGGCGACGGCCGCCACGCGCACCCGACGCAGGGCCTGCTGGACATGTACACGATCCGGCATTTCAAGAAGGACTTCACCAACCTGACGGTAGCCATCGTCGGCGACATCCTGCATTCGCGCGTGGCGCGTTCCGACATCCACGCGCTGACCACGCTGGGCGTACCCGAAGTGCGCGCGATCGGCCCCCGCACGCTGCTGCCATCGGGGCTGGAGCAGATGGGCGTGCGCGTCTTCCACAACATGGAAGAGGGCCTGAAGGGCGTGGACGTGGTGATCATGCTGCGCCTGCAGAACGAGCGGATGAGCGGTGCGCTGCTGCCGTCCGCCCAGGAATACTTCAAGGCCTACGGCCTGACGCCGGAGCGAATGGCGCTGGCCAAGCCCGATGCCATCGTGATGCACCCGGGCCCGATGAACCGCGGCGTGGAAATCGACTCCGCCGTGGCCGATGGCCCGCAATCGGTGATCCTGAACCAGGTGACCTTTGGGATCGCCGTCCGGATGGCTGTGATGGGCATTGTGGCTGGCAACAACGACTGAGCAGTACCTTGGATATAACGAACCGCACATCGCAAGAAGACATGAAGATCCGCATCCAGGGTGGCCGCCTGATCGATCCGGCCGCGAACGTCGACGCCGAACAGGACCTGTATATCGCCGCCGGCAAGATCGTCGGCGTGGGCCAGGCGCCTGCCGATTTCAACGCCAACAAGACCATCGACGCCCGCGGCCTGATCGTCTGTCCGGGCCTGGTGGACCTGTCCGCGCGCCTGCGTGAGCCGGGCTACGAATACAAGGCGACGCTCGAATCCGAGGTGGCCGCAGCCACCGCCGGCGGCGTGACCAGCCTGGTGTGCCCGCCCGACACCGACCCTGTGCTCGACGAACCGGGCCTGGTGGAGATGCTCAAGTTCCGTGCGCGCCGGCTGAACCAGACGCACGTCTATCCGCTGGGCGCGCTGACGGTGGGCCTCAAGGGAAAGACGCTGACCGAGATGGGCCAGCTGACGGAGGCCGGCTGCGTGGGCTTCAGCCAGGCCGAGGTGCCGATCGAAGACACCAAGGTGCTGCAACGCGCGATGCAATACGCGCAGACGTTCGGCTTCACGCTGTGGCTGCGTCCCGAGGACCCGTTCCTGGGTGGCGGCGTGGCGGCCAGTGGCGCGGTGGCGTCGCGGCTGGGCCTGTCCGGCGTATCGGTCATCGCCGAAACGGTGCGGCTGCATACGATCTTCGAACTGATGCGTGCCACGGGCGCGCGCGTTCATCTGTGCCGCCTGTCTTCGGCGGCCGGGCTGGAGCTGGTGCGCCAGGCTCGCAAGGAAGGCCTGGCGGTCACCTGCGACGTGAACATCCACCACGTGTCGCTGACCGACATGGACATTGGCTTTTTCAACAGCCAGATGCGCTTCACGCCGCCGCTGCGCAGCGGCCGCGACCGCGACGCCATCGTGGCGGCGCTGGCCGATGGCACGATCGATGCGTTGTGTTCGGACCACACTCCGGTGGACGACGACGAGAAGCTGCTGCCGTTCGCCGAAGCCACGCCGGGCGCCACCGGCCTGGAATTGCTGCTGCCGCTGACGCTGCGCTGGGCCGCCGAGCACAACGTGCCGCTGGTCAAGGCGCTGGCCCGTATCACGAGCGAACCGGCGCGCGTGATTGGCCTGCACGCCGGATCGCTGACCGCGGGCAATGCCGCGGATATCTGCATCTTCGATCCGAAGCAGATGTGGAAAGTGGAGCGTTCGGCACTGAAGAGCCAGGGCAAGAATTCGCCATGGCTGGGCTACGAGATGGAAGGGCGCGTGCGCATGACCCTGGTCGACGGTCAGGTTGTGTACGAGCAGCGCTGACCGCCGGCTTGCCATTTGCCTCGAAAGCTACCGGAGTTTGAAGATGATCTGGTTACGCAAGCTGCGGCTGGGATTGCATTTGTTGCGCGGGATGCTGGTCTGCGCAATGGTCTTCCCGTGGGCGAGTGCTCACCTGCGTGAACGGCTGATCCGGGGCTGGTCGCGCAAGCTGCTGGCCATCTGCGGCATCGAGGTGGAAGTACAGGGCCTGGCGCCGGGCGCATCCCCCCCGCGCGGCGCGATGCTGGTGTCGAACCATATCTCGTGGCTGGACATCTACGTCATTCATAGCTGGCAGCCGGTGCGCTTCGTCGCCAAATCGGAAATCCGGAGCTGGCCCGTGATCGGCTGGCTTTGTGACAAGACTGGCACCATCTTCATCGAACGTGCCAGCAAACGTGACGCGCATCGGGTACTGCACCACATCGCCGATGTCATGCGGCAGGGCGATCTGGTGTGTGTGTTTCCGGAAGGCACGACGACCGACGGCAGCAAGGTGCTGCCGTTCCACGCCAACCTGATGCAGGCCCCCCTGGTGGGCGGCCTGCCCGTCCAGCCGGTGGGCCTGAGCTACCTGGACGCGGCCACCGGCCAGCCGACCCTGGCACCGGCGTATATCGACGACATCTCGCTGGTGGATTGCCTGAACGCCGTCCTGAAGTCGCCGCCGATCAAGGTGCGGCTGACGCTGGGGCCGCCATTGCTGGCGCAGTCGGCGAGCCGGCGGGAGCTGGCGGAGGCGGCGAGGGAGGTGGTGGTGCACCTGCTGGAAGGCTCCCCCGACGCTGCATCGAATGTGGCGAAAAAGCTACATCAAACACCAATGACGGTCGTCCAGCCCGCGCCTGCCACGTCCTGAGTCTGTGGTCGTCCCCGCTGTCGCGGGGATTCGCATTTTCAGGCTAGCGGATCAGAATACTGCGGGCAATCCACCTGGATGACCGTTCGCGCGTCCGGATCGTGAGCCAGCCGGGCAGCGGTCAGCTTGCCTCCCCAGACACAGCCGGTATCGAGCGCCATCAGGTCGGGGCGCATTACCAGACCTAGCGTCGACCAGTGTCCGCAGACCACGGTGGTGTCGGTTGTCCGTCGTCCCGGGACGTCGAACCAAGGCATCACGCCAGCAGGCACCTTGCCAAGCCCCTCCTTGGTCTTCAGGTCCATGACGCCGTCTGCGGAGCAGAATCGCAGCCGGGTCAGCGCATTGACGACCACCCGGTGCCGCTCGATGCCGCGCAGGCTGTCATCCCAGCGATCCGCCTCGTTGCCGAAGATATCCGCCAGGAAGCCTTGCCAGTTGGGCCCCTGCAGCTCGGCTTCGACTTCGTGCGCCAGGTCGATGACTTGCTTGGCGGTCCATTGGGGGAGGACGCCGGCGTGGACGATCAGGAAGTTGTCTTCCCTGATGGCCAGCGGTTGGTGACGTAGCCAGGTGAGTAAATCCTCACGATCGGGGGCGTTGAGGATGTCGTCGAGGGTGTCGGACTTCCCCTTCTTGCGCACCCCGGCAGCTACCGCGAGCAGGTGGATGTCGTGGTTGCCGAGGACGGTTTTCGCCCGGGGTGCCATGGCCTTGACTGTACGCAGCGTTTCGAGGGAGGCCGGACCACGGTTGACGAGGTCGCCGACGAAGCGAAGGGCGGCGTCTGCGGGAAGTTCCTTCAGCAGCTTGGCGAACCAGGGGGCACAGCCTTGGAGGTCGCCGACAGCGAAATGAACTTCAGGTGACGTAAAAGGCTCAAAATTCGACATTGGTATGGGGATAGAGGAGGGAGCAAATGCATCGAGTCCGCTCTTGCGTGCACCCGAAATGTATCCAGTCAAGCGTTACAAGACGCTACAAAAAGTTCAAGATGGGGCTGAGGTTGGTGTCCGGGGTCAGATAGAATACGGCCACTCCAAGAGGACTTAAGGAATCCGCCAGCCCCAAAGGGATCAGGTGGACGACCGGCTATTGTCGGGGCATCGGAACATATCGAAGGCAGGGGAGCAAGAGTTTTGTCGCATATTTTGGTTACGGGCGGGGCGGGCTTTATCGGCGCGAATTTTGTTCTTGACTGGCTGGCACAGCCGGGCGCGGACAACGTTATCAATGTCGACAAACTCACGTACGCGGGCAATCTGAAGACGTTGGCATCGCTGAAAGGCGACGCCCGCCATGTTTTTTCTCGGACCGATATTTGCGACGGTACCGCACTCGACGTTTTGCTAGGTAAATACCGACCCCGTGCGGTACTACATTTCGCAGCGGAAAGCCATGTCGATCGCTCCATCCATGGACCGGCCGAATTCATCCAGACAAACATCGTCGGCACATTCACCCTGCTCGAGGCCGTGCGGCGCTATTGGGACGCACTGGATCCCCCCGCCCGGGCGGCCTTTCGTTTTTTGCACGTTTCCACTGACGAGGTTTTCGGTTCCCTGGGGCCCACTGACCCGCAGTTTTCTGAGACCACGGCTTATGCGCCAAATAGTCCGTATTCCGCTTCGAAGGCGGCGTCGGACCATTTGGTACGTGCTTACCACCATACCTATGGGCTGCCGGTCGTAACGACGAACTGTTCGAACAATTACGGCCCTTATCATTTTCCCGAAAAGCTAATTCCGCTGATTATCACGAACGCCCTGGCCGGCAAGTCGCTGCCAGTCTATGGCGATGGACAAAACGTTCGGGACTGGCTTTACGTAGGTGATCATTGCAGCGCGATTCGTGAAGTACTGGCGCGCGGGCGCGTGGGTGAGACATACAACGTTGGTGGCTGGAACGAAAAGAAGAACATTGAGGTCGTGCAAGTATTGTGCGATCTGCTTGATTCGCTGCGTCCAAAGGCGGCGGGGTCGTATCGAGACCAGATAACGTTCGTGGCGGATCGCCCCGGCCATGACCAACGGTACGCCATTGATGCTCGCAAGATCGAGCGTGAACTTGGATGGCGTCCGGCGGAAACTTTCGAGTCGGGCTTGAGAAAGACGGTCGTTTGGTATCTCGAAAACCAGGCATGGGTCCAGGATGTGATTTCCGGCGAGTACCTTAATTGGGTAGCGACGCAATATGGAGCCTGACAGCGTGGGGGCCCCGACCGTTCTTGTAACAGGAAGCAACGGCCAGCTCGGCTTTGAGCTGCGACGTAGCCTGGTACCGCTTGGCCATGTCGTTGCACTTGACCGCGCCCAGTGTGACTTGCGCAATATCGATGCCTTGCGCAACCTGGTTCGTGAATTGCGCCCCGATGTCATCGTCAATGCAGCGGCTTACACTGCCGTGGATCGTGCCGAAAACGACGCTGACCTGGCGTTCGCTGTCAACGGCGTGGCACCTGGCGTACTGGCTGAAGAGGCGCGGAACCTTGGAAGTCTGCTCGTGCATTATTCGACGGACTACGTGTTTTCTGGGGCGGGTGACGCCGCACATGTCGAGACGGACAGCGTCGGTCCGCTCTCGGTGTATGGCACGAGCAAGCTGGCCGGTGAGCAAGCCGTCGCCGCGAGCGGTGCGCAGGCCATTGTATTGCGCACAAGCTGGGTGGCAGGTTCTCACGGTTCCAACTTTGCAAAGTCGATCCTGCGTCTTGCCCGGGAGCGTGACAGCTTGCGAGTCATCGCCGACCAGTTCGGAGCGCCGACGACGGCATCGTTGATTGCCGACGTCACTGCCCATATTGTCAACCGAGCCTGGTTACACGGCGATCGTCGAGCGTGGACATCAGGTGTCTTCCACCTGGCCGCGGCGGGCGAAACCTCGTGGCACGGTTATGCAGCGGAGATTGTGCGCTATGCAGTCAGCAAAGGCGCAAATCTGCGGCTCGGGCCAGAAGATATAGAGGCCATACCAACGACAGAATATCCGTTGCCTGCGCAGCGTCCGCGCAACTCACGGCTCGACACACGCAAGTTGCGTGAAACGTTTGATATCCACCTTCCAGAGTGGCAGCAGGGTGTGCGATTCCTGCTTGACCAGATTCTTTGCTGAGACGGCACCATGCGCAAAGGCATTATCCTTGCCGGCGGTTCCGGCACACGGCTTTACCCGATCACGCGTTCGGTATCGAAGCAGCTTCTGCCTGTGTACGACAAACCGATGATCTATTACCCGCTTTCCACGCTGATGCTGGCAGGAATTCGGGACATCCTCGTGATTTCGACGCCCGAAGACACGCCGCGGTTTGCTGAAATGCTCGGGGACGGTTCCCAGTGGGGCATTTCCCTGCAATACGCCGTGCAGCCATCGCCGGACGGCCTGGCACAGGCGTTTGTCATCGGCAAGGATTTTGTCGGTGGGCAGCCAAGCGCCTTGATTCTGGGTGACAACATCTATCACGGCCACGATCTTGTGCGCCAGCTTGCCAGCGCATCGGCCAATCCGACGGGCGCCACGGTTTTTGCGTATCACGTGCATGACCCCGAACGCTATGGCGTGGTCGAGTTCGACGAAAAGTTCCAGGCCGTGTCGCTCGAAGAGAAGCCAGCGACCCCCCGTTCGCACTATGCGGTTACGGGTCTGTACTTCTATGACCACCAGGTCTGCGATATCGCGGCGGATATCCGGCCGTCGGCGCGGGGCGAACTTGAGATTACCGATATCAACAGGCGCTACCTGGAAGCCGGGCAGCTCAACGTCGAAATCATGGGGCGGGGCTATGCCTGGCTCGATACCGGTACGCATGAGTCTTTGCTCGAGGCTTCGAGCTTCATTGCGACGTTGCAGAACCGTCAGGGACTGATGGTGGCTTGCCCGGAGGAGATTGCATATCGCAACAAGTGGATTTCTGCCGATACGGTGGCCGAGCAGGCACGCGCCCTTGCTCGGAATGCCTATGGCAAGTACTTGCTGCGCATCCTTTCCGACGATATCCGCTGAGGAACAACATGAAGTTCCAGATTACGCGCACGGAATTGCCGGAAGTCATCATCCTCGAACCCAACGTGTTTGGCGATGAGAGAGGTTTCTTTTTCGAAAGCTTTAACGCGCGGGACTTTGAAGAAGCCACAGGGCTCACGCCGACCTTCGTCCAGGACAATCACTCGCGCTCTATGCGAGGTGTCTTGCGAGGGCTGCATTATCAGCTCGCCCGGCCGCAAGGGAAGCTGGTACGAGCGGTCGTGGGCGAGATATTCGATGTGGCCGTCGATATCCGTCGGGCCTCTCCCACATTTGGGCGGTGGGTGGGCGTCAGGCTGTCGGCCGAGAACCGGCGGCAGCTATGGGTACCTCAAGGCTTTGCGCACGGATTCCAGGTGCTCTCCGATTCCGCCGAGGTCTTGTACAAGACAACCGATTACTGGCACCAGGGCGACGAATTCGGCATTGTCTGGAATGATCCGCAGATCGGCATCGACTGGCCGCTCGATGTGCCGCCGGTGCTGTCCGGCAAGGATGCCGGGGCGCCTTGCCTGCGCGACGCACGGGTGTATGCCGAAGACTGGAGGCAAGCATGACGGCGCTCACTAGCGCGGCAGCGCCGGGCGCGGTGACGGTGTCGGTGGTCAGCCACGGCCAGATCGGCCTCCTGATGCCATTGCTCGACCAGCTTGCGACGGCGTCCGCGAAACTGCCCATCCACGTCATCGTTACTCAGAATTTGCCCGAACGGCAGCCGGCAATCCAGCAGACCGAACGGTTCCGGGTGGAGTGGATTGTGAATTCCCGCCCGCTGGGGTTCGGCGAAAACCATAACAACGCTTTCGAGCGCTGCCAGACGCCATGTTTTTTCGTTGTCAATCCAGACCTGCGGCTCGATGCCTCCAGCCTGATAGTGCTGCGAGACTGCGTGCGCCGGTTGCCGGGTGTCGCGGGGCCCCGCGTTGTGTCATCCGAAGGCGCGGTGGAAGATAGCGCCCGCCATGTCCCGACCCTAACACGCCTGCTGAACCGATGGGCCCGGCGCCTTTTCGTTGTCGACTATACGACGGTGCGCGCGGAGCAGCAGGTCGACTGGCTCGCGGGCATGTGCCTCGCCTTCGATAGCGCCAGTTTTCGACAATTGGGTGGATTCAATCCGGCGTTCCGCCTCTATTGCGAAGATGTCGACATTTGCCTGCGGAGCCATCTGTCGGGTCTGGCGGTGACATGGAGTCAGCAGGCCGTTGTCGTACACGATGCACAACGCGCGAGTCATCGCAAATGGCGCTACTTGTTCTGGCATGTCGGTAGCCTGGTTCGTCTCATGACCTCGCCCGTATACTGGCGATTCCGGCTAGGTGCGCGGGCGCGCGAACTGGGGGCGACCTGACTATGTTTGACTATTTCTGGGTGCCGGCACTCGCGTTCCTGGTATGCGTACTCGCAATTTTGCTGTTGCGGCCGGTCGCTGTCATGGTTGGCCTGGTTGATCGGCCGAGCGCGCGCAAGCGACATGAGGGGGAGGTCCCGCTGATCGGTGGCATCGCCATTACCGTGGCCGTTACGCTCACGGCATTTCTTTTCGTGCGACTTCAGGGCTCGTTTTCGGCATTGCTCGCCGGCATTGCTTTATTGGCGACGATGGGTTTTGTTGACGATATCAAGGACGTACCGCCTACAACAAAGCTCGTGGTGCAGTTGTTTGCCGCGATCCTGATGACGTCATGGGGTGGTATTTACCTGACGTCGCTCGGTGACCTTTTTGGCAGGCGCGAGATCGAACTTGCGAATTGGGGTATCCCGCTCACGCTATTCGCAGTTGTCGCCGTCGTCAATGCCATGAATATGTGCGATGGCATGGATGGTCTCGCCGGCGGCCTTAGTTTTGCGATCTTTGGCTGGTACGCCTATATCGCCGGCGAGATTGGGGACGGCGTGACGCAGCGAATCTGCGTGATCTTCTGTGGCGCCTTGCTGGGCTTCCTGATCTTTAACATTCGCAACCCATTGCGCGGCAAGCTACGTGTGTTTCTGGGAGATGCCGGCAGCCTGATGCTTGGTTATGCCATTGTCTGGTTCGCGGTTGAGTTGACGCAGACATCGACGGAGGCTGCGCGGCACGCCCCGCCAGTGGTCATGCTCTGGGTGCTCGGATTCGTCCTGATCGATTTGCTGGCCGTGGTGATCCGGCGGATGATGAAAGGGCGCAATCCCCTTGCGGCCGACCGCACTCACCTACATCACATTCTGCTGCGACTTGACCTGAAGCCCGAGAATATCGTCTGGATACTTATCCTGAGCAATTCGCTGATGGGATTGATCGGCGTCATGGGATGGAAATACGGCATGTCCGAACAAGGGCTGTTCCTGATGTTCCTGGTGGTGACCGGCGCGCATCTTCTGGTCATGAAGAACGCCTGGCGTTTTATCCGGCTCGGACGCAAGTTCATTATGGCGCGGCGGCGGACCCAGGGGTAAGGCGGGACAGGAACATTGCAATTGGCGTGGTATCGCAAGTCGCGCCAGGAAGGAAAATAGTGTGAATGCTGTAATGAACAATGTATTGGGGCTGAAGCAGCATCGTGGGCTGGTGCTCCAGATGGTGAAACGCGAGGTGCTGGGCCGATACCGTGGCTCGGTCATGGGACTTGCCTGGTCGTTTTTTAATCCGTTGCTGCTTCTGGTTGTCTATACGTTCGTCTTCGCGGTGGTTTTCAGGGCTCGCTGGAGTGGCGGCGGTGATTCCTCTTCGCATGCCGAGTTTGCTGTCATTCTCTTCGTTGGAATGATGGTGCATGGTCTGTTCGCCGAATGCGTGAACCGGGCGCCGACGCTGATTCTGAACAACGTCACTTACGTGAAGAAGGTTGTGTTCCCGCTGCAGATTCTGCCCCTGGTAGCAATGGGTTCGGCGCTGTTCCACATGGCCGTGAGCTTCATCGTGCTGGTGATTGCGGAGCTGCTTATCATGGGGCGTATTCCGTGGACGGTGGTGTATCTGCCGCTGGTGCTGCTGCCGCTGGTGCTTGCCACCGTTGGCGTGGCATGGTTCCTCGCGGCGCTGGGGGTCTATGTGCGCGATATCGCCCAGGCGACCAGTCTGTTCACGACAATCCTGGCGTTCATCTCGCCAATCTTCTATCCGATTTCGGCGCTGCCCGAGAAGTATCAGATCTGGATGCGGCTGAACCCACTGACCTATGTCATCGAGGAGGCACGTAACACGGTGATTTTCGGCCGTCAGATGAACTGGGTCCAATGGGTGGTGTACCTGGCATTCGGACTGTCCATTGCGCTGCTGGGACTGCTCTGGTTCCAGAAGACGCGAAAGGGGTTTGCCGATGTCCTATAACGATCTGGCTATCCATGTCGAAGGCCTGGGCAAGTGCTACAACATCTACGACCGTCCGCAGGACAGGTTGAAGCAATCCATCATGCCGCGCCTGCGCCGGATGATGGGCGCTGCGCCGCATAGTTATGCACGCGAGTTCTGGGCGCTGAACGACGTGTCGTTCGACGTGCGCAAGGGCGAAACGGTAGGCATTATCGGTCGCAATGGGTCGGGCAAATCGACGCTGCTGCAGATGATCTGCGGCACGGTGACGCCAACGACGGGATCGATTCGTACCATTGGTCGCGTGGCGGCGCTGCTGGAGCTGGGCGCTGGCTTCAATCCCGAATTCACGGGGCGCGAAAACGTGTATCTGAATGCCTCGCTGTTGGGACTGACATCGCAGGAAGTGGACGAGCGGTTCGACCGGATTGCCGCGTTCGCGGATATCGGCCAATTCATCGACCAGCCCGTCAAGCAGTATTCGAGCGGCATGTTTGCGCGCCTGGCCTTCTCGGTCGCCATCCACGTAGATCCCGATATCCTGATCGTGGACGAGATCCTGGCAGTGGGCGACGCCGCATTCCAGCGTCGTTGCCTGCAGAAGTTCTACGAGGTCCGCGAGAAGGGCTGCACGATCCTGTTCGTCTCGCATGACCAGTATCAAGTCAAGTCGATCTGCCAGCGAGCGCTTTATCTGGACCGCGGCGTACAGAAGATGTTCGGCCAGGCGGGGCGCGTCATCGATCAATATTCGATCGACATGGAAATGGCCGCAGCGATGATCGCCAACCAGGCGGAAAGCGGGCGGCCCACGCCAGCAGCAGGCAAGTCAGCTGCCATCGACGATGGTACCCCGCCCGAGGTGGCCGACATGCAGGGCCCTGAGCCGGAGAGGCTGTTCGCCATTACGGAAGTGTCGTTGCTCGACGAGGACGGCGTGCAGGTGGAGGAAGTCGCTTCGGGGGACGATCTTCAGTTGCGGGTCCGATTCGAGGCCAAGGCACCAAAGGTACCCGAGAAGATCAGTTTCGTTTTCAATCTTTACAGGCATGACGGCATGTACCTGTGCGGATCGACGACATTGATGGATGGCTACGCGCCGCATCAGTCCAGCCGGCATGGCGAGTTCAAAATCCGGTTTCCGAAATTTCCTTTGTTGAGTGGCAGCTACAAGTGGCGTGTTGCGATCAATGACGATGGTGGTTTCGTGGTTCATGCCGAAGCCAAGGATGTCTGCGCATTTCGGGTGATGGACGACTTCAAGTCGGTGGGACTGATTCATCTCGATCGGGAATGGAAAATCTCGACGATCGACGAAGTAAAGGGATAAGTAAAAACATGCATATCGAAAGACTGAGCTTCGAGCAGAGTGCTGGCTATGACGGCCTGGAAGCTGCAATTCATATCGCGCGCTACGCGTTCGTGAAAAAGCATTGTGCGGGCAAGCGTGTACTCGACATCGCCTGCGGCGAAGGCTACGGATCGCGCCTGATGGCCAACTGGGGCGCGGTAGCGGTGGAAGGCGTCGACATATCCGAAGAAGCCATCATTCATGCAAAGGCTTCGTTCGGCGGTGACAACATCAACTTCACGCAGCACCCCGCGGAAACTGTTGACGCGCTGTTTGAGCCAGCCAGCTTTGACATGGTCGTTTCCCTTGAAACCATCGAACATGTCGAGGATCCAGTTGCCTTCCTGACGGCGATCAAGCGCTTGCTGAAGCCTGACGGTCTGATCGTGGTGAGCTGCCCGAATGACTGGTGGTATTTTCCGGAGGCCAACAAGGGCAATCCGTTCCATCGCCGCAAATATCACTTCACGGAATTCCGGGCTTTGACGCACCAGGTGCTTGGCGAAGCCAGTGGCTGGTATCTTGGTGGGCCCATCGCGGGATTCTCGAACCTGCAGATGGACGGCTACGTGCGTGCGCAATCGAACAGCAGCCAGATTCTCATGTGCGAAGCCCGTCCGATCGAAGCGCTCGCTGTGCCAGCGGAACTGGAAGCCGGCCCGCAGGCCAGGAATGCCAGCTACTTCATCGGGGTGTGGGCGCACCAGAATGTCGATATGAGTTCCGCTGCCGTGTTGCCGTTGTCGATGGACGCCTTCAAGGAAGGCATTTTCCAGGGACACCTTCAGGATGCGGAGGCGCTGAAACGTGAGTTGCAGGAGGCGACAAGTGAAGTGGATCGCCTTCGCGGCCGTCTGGCGGCCGCTGACGAAGGACACGTCCGCAAGCTCCAGCTTCGCAATCATGCATTGAGCGCGGAGAACGAATTGATGAAGGAAGGGCTTGCCCGCCGCGGCAGCGAACTCGCACAATTGCAGGCCGAGAATGTACGCTTGTCCGTGGCGGCCGCCCGCTATGTCAAATTGAGAAACCTGATGCCTGCTTTCATTCGCATGCCTTTGCTGCGTGTGGCAAGGAGGGTAAGGAGGATCGTACGTGGGTAGACAAGAGAAGCTCGTCGATGGGCTTTCACAGCTCGGCTATGTGTTCGATGCACGCCATGCATGGCTTGCAAATGACCTGCATCAGCACAACGGTCCCAATATCGGTGTATCTGGCCACAACCTCACGATCAGCTTTCTGTCGATGAACCGTTCGCAGCTTTCCGAGAAGCTGCTGCGTTCCATCGCCAATCACATCCCATCGTTCGCGGGTGAAGTACTGATCGTGGACAACGGCTCTTCCGCCGAAGAGCTGGCGCACCTGCGCGCTATCTGTGCGGAGATGCCATACCGCAGCCGCATCGTCGAGCTCGGCAAGAACTATGGTGTTGCAGGGGGGCGGAACCGCACCATCCCGCTGGTCAATACTGACTGGCTGATGTGCCTCGACAATGACATCTACATGATCGACAACCCGCTGCCGCAGATCCAAAGGGATCTTGCCCAGTTGGGTTGCCACTTCATGAGTCTGCCGCTACTGGACCCCGATCATGCGACGATCTTTGCGTTCGGCGGGCATCTGTACGTGCATTACGAAGGTGGCGAACCGTATATCGGCGCAGGCAGCGCGTGCCGGCAGGAGGTCGTCGGTGATGAAACGGATGCCACCCCGTTCCTGTCGACATTCCTGTTCGGTGGCGCGTGCGTGGTGAAGTGCAGCACCTTCCAGGCGGCTGGCGGCTACGACGAAGGCATGTTTGTCGGTTTCGAGGACATTGATTTCTCGATTCGCCTCTTCCAGCAGGGTTACAAGGTAGGCTCGACGGCCGTGCTGGCTTTCGTGCATGATCACCCAAAGCCGGAAACGACCACCGACAGGGATTACGAACGCGAACGCTTTTCGCGCGACATCCTGCACAAATCTGCGCTGCACCTGGAATCCAAACACGGCTTCAAGGTCTGGAGCGATGCGATCGATGTCTGGCTTGAGTCGCGGCATGAAGAGCTGGGAATCGTGGCGAACGAGGCCGGCTCGCACGTGGGCGCGGATGCCGGGGTGGCCGCTGCGGCGCGTACCCGTGTTGCGCTGATCATCGATACCGACAACTGGGCTTTCGGCAATATCGCGCGCCAGCTTCAGAAGCACCTGGCCGATCGATACCAAATTGAAATCATTCCGATGGACGTGGTTGATAACATCAACCAGATCCTGATGATGACCGAGGGTTGCCAGATCGTCCATTTTTTCTGGCGAGAGCATTTGCGCCTGATCGGAACGCCGTATTACCGCGGGCGTATCGAGGAGATCGGTATTCCGTATGAGGAGTTCGAGACGCGTTTCATCGCGAACAAGAAGATCTCGACCAGCATCTACGATCATCTGCTGCTGGACGAGAGCGCGTTGGCCGAACGCAAGGACATGTTCCGCACGCTGGTGGCTGGATACACAGTGGCATCGGAGAAGCTTCGGGAAATATACAGGAATGTGCCAGGGTATCCGCAGCCCGCAGCCGTGACGGAAGACGGTGTTGATCTGAACGTGTTCAGGCCTGAAGGCCTCGATCGGTTCGAGACGGTTGGCGAGCGCGAGATCGTGATCGGCTGGGTAGGCAACAGCAAGTGGGCGTCGGATCTCGAAGAGGATTTCAAGGGACTGCATTCGATCCTGAGGCCGGTCCTGGAAGAATTGCAGGCGGAAGGCTGGAGGATCAAGGCACGCTTTGCGGACCGGCAGGAACGGTTCATCCCGCACCATGAGATGCCGGCCTACTATAACGCGATCGACATCTACGTCTGTCCGTCGAAGATCGAAGGCACGCCAAATCCTGTGCTCGAGGCCATGGCATGCGGTGTGCCAGTCGTATCCACCGATGTCGGCATCGTGCCTCAGGTATTCGGACCCAGGCAGAAGCAGTTCATCCTGCCGGAGCGGTCCCGGGCGGCATTGAAGGAAAAATTGATCGAACTGCTGGCCAATCCTGCGATCTTGGGTGAACTGTCGCAGGAAAACCTGCGCTCGATCACGGAATGGTCCTGGGAGGCGAAGGCGCGCAAGTTCGGTGCCTTCTTCGACGGCTTGCTGGTCGGGGATGGCTCCTGAGATGACGGAAGCGACTGGTGCCGTCCTGAGGCGGCTCCTGCGGCAGTTTTGGGCGTTTGCCAGCGTATCCGGGCTGTGTTGGCTGATGGACTTCGCCATCCTGCTGATGCTGACCGGATGGGCGGGCCTGAGTCCGTTGGCCGGCAATATCATCAGCTCGACAATTGCCGCGGCCACGGCATTCCTGATTACCGCTCACATTGTCTTTGACCGCAACAGTGGCTTGCTGCATCGGAAGCTGGCGTTCTATCTCGTGTACAACGCCTGCATGATCCTGCTGGCATCCTGGGTCATGCAGGGGCTGACTGTCTGGCTGGCGGCCTTGATGACAAGAGGGCACGCAATCATCGCAGCGAAGATCCTGATCACGCCGGCAGTCATGCTGTGCAATTTCGCGGTCAGCAAGCTTGCCACCGAGCGACTCAGTCTCTGACGTTTCGCCGGAGTGTGTGGGCTAGGCTGCGCATATCAACGATACGTACGGGCGTCCGCGGCAGCGACGCCAAATTGTGAGAGAGAAGCATGAGCGGAGCCAAAAAACCGAAGGTGTTGCTGTTTGTCCCGATGTACAACTGCGAGAACCAGATCGGCCGCGTACTCGGTCAGATCGATGCGCAGGTCGCATACGAGATCGATGAGGTCATCGTGGTGGACAACCGTAGCACGGACGGCAGCCAGGCTGCCGCACGGGCGGCGCTCGACAAGGTTGCGCAAGTACCGGCTCGCCTGCTCGAGAATGTTGGCAACTATGGGCTGGGGGGCTCGCACAAGGTGGCATTCCAGTATGCGGCGCGCAACGGATTCGACTATCTCATCGTGCTGCACGGCGACGACCAGGGCGACATCCACGACCTGTTGCCGTTGCTGAAGGAGCGTGCCTACACGAAAGCGGACTGCCTGCTGGGCGCGCGTTTCATGCCGGGCTCCAGGCTGCAGAACTATTCGACGTTCCGCACCTTCGGCAACGAAGTGTTCAACTGGATCTTCTCGGTGGCGGCTGGCAAGCGGCTCTACGATCTGGGGTCGGGCCTCAACATGTATTCGGTGAAGTCCCTGCAGAACCTGGGGTACTTGCGATTTGCCAATGATCTGACGTTCAACTACTACATGATCCTGGCCACCGTTCACGCGAAGTGGAATATCCGCTTTGTGCCGATCTCTTGGCGCGAGGACGATCAGATTTCGAATGTGAAGCTGTTCAGGCAGGCGCGCCGCACGCTGGGCATCGTAGCGAGTTTCTACATCGGCAAGCGCGCGTTCCTGGCAACGGACCACAGTGGCAAGCCCGACGCCGACTATCGTTCCGAAGTAATCGCGAGCAATACGGCGGCGCGCGCGACGACGCCATGAGTGCGGCGTACGCGCACCATGGCGAGCGCCGCTTTGGGTTGCTCTTGCGGCAGTGGCGTGTCATCGCGCTGGTGCTGTTCCTGCTGGCGCTGTTCGGCCTTTGCGCGTTCGGCGCGGCCACCGTTGTTCCATCGTGGCGCGTCCTTGGCACGTGGCCCCTCTCGGGCATGTTGCTTGCGCTGGCAGTCGCACTTTATCTGAGCTCACATCTGCTGCGCGCTTTGCGGCTGACGATGCTGGCTGGCAATCATGAAATCAGCCTGCGACGCTTGACGCTGGTGCACTACTTCACGTCCGGTGTCAGCCTACTGCTGCCCTTCAAGCTTGGAGAAGTCTATCGCGTCATTGAGCTTCGCACGGTAATCGGTGACCTGCGACGCTCGATGGTGACGGTCTGGATCGAGCGAGGGTTCGACGTGGGCGCTCTGTTGGGGCTGACGATCCTCGCATTGAGCAGCAATGGTGTGGCTGCGGGGGCGTTTGTGCCGCTGGCGGCGGTTTCGGCCGTGTTTTTGGCGTTGACCGTTGTCGCGCTGATCGTTCTGCCCGAAAACCTGCAATCGCTGTCGCTGTTCATTCTGCGTCGATACCGCTCGGAGCGTGCCGTGATGGCGATGCGTGCCGTCCATGCCGTGCTGCTGTTCCTCAAGGAGGGGCGCCGCATCATGACCGGCAAGTTCATGGTCATCGGGACGACGACGGTCGTGATCTGGACGCTAGAGCTGGCTTCCCTGGCGACCGTGCTGGTGGCATTCGACGCAGGCGTCGGCGGTATCCTGGAGGGATTCCTCGGCTATATCTCCGCGACCTCGGTGCAGTCCTACAGGCTTTTGGCGCTGGTACCGCCGCTTCTGGTCTACGGTGTCGTGGTGCGCATGTCGCTATTGATGGCGGGTGTGGCGGCCGGCCTCACGTACGCACCCGCAAGGCTGGCGCGTGACAGGCACATCCATTCGCCTTCCGTCCGCTAGCCCGACCCGAAATATCGAGACCCCATGCTGAACCTCATCATCGACGATACGGTCCGTGTACCCGACGACATTGCTGCCTTGACCGGCGTCAGAAGCTTCGGCCGGCTGCTGTACCGCAGGCAGACCCTGATCCAGCACATCGAGTCGGCTGCCCGCGAAGCCGGCATCAACCCGCCCGTCGTTCTGTCCGGGCGGCCGAGCTTGCTGACGATGTCGGACAAGCTGGTGCAGGACGGTGACGCGGGCCGCTATCTGGTTTTCCCCGCCAACATCGTGGCGCTGACGCCGAGAGCAAAGCTTGTCACTTTGCTGCGGCAGTTGGCACTGGTGCCGCAGAATGTGGCGCTGACCGTTACTCAGGGCAGCGAATGGTCTGGCCTGGCGCTGCTGGATGCATCGCTGACGAAACGCTATCTGGCGTCGCTCAGCGACACCGGTTGCCCGGGCGACTTCATGTCGAACCATGGCAGGGACCTCGCGCATATCGAAAACGATCTCGAGTTCGTCGATCTGCGCGATCAGGCAAAGTTCCTGATTTTCCTGACGAGCAACTTCGATGTCCGACATTTCAATGCCATCGTCAACGAGAATTTCACCATCGTGAAGCGTTCCTCGGACATTGCCAAGCTGCGCAAGGAGTTCACGTATTACAGCCTGCTGCCAGCCAACGTGCAGATGTTCTTCGTGCAGCCGTTCGATTTCGAGGAGCACGATGGGTATGCGAGCTATCGCATGGAGCGCCTGTTCCTGCCCGACATGGCGATCCAGTGGGTACATGGTGCGATCGACCGCGACGAGTTTGACCGGTTGCTCCAGCGCATTTTCCACTTCATCGAGGTGCGTCCCAAGCGCAAGGTGAGCCGCGATACCGCTGGCGCGGTGCTCGATCAGATGTACTGGGACAAGGTCAAGGAGCGTGTCGAGGCGCTGAAGGTCATGCCGCAGTACGCACAACTCGAGCCGCTGATCCATCAGGCCGTGGGCGGCATCGACAACCTGCTGGAACGCTACCGGACGGCGTTTGCCGCGGCGCGCTCGCGCTTTGCGCTGGCCGAACTGGCCGTGGGCCATGGCGACCTGTGCTTCTCGAACATGCTGTATAGCAAGTCGACGCAGTTGCTGCGCTTCATCGACCCACGTGGCGCACTGGTGGAGGACGATCTCTATACGGACCCGTACTACGACGTCGCAAAGCTGTCGCATTCCATCCAGGGTGGCTACGACTTCATCAACAGCGGCCGTTTCAGCATCGAAATGGGCCCGGATCTTTCCATGCATCTGCAGACGGACGAGAGCGACCGCCACTGGGCGCGTGCTGCGTTCCACGAGATGCTGGGCAGGCATGGTTTCGACCCCGGGCTGGTACGTCTCTGTGAGGCGTCGCTGTTTATCAGCATGTTGCCGTTGCATATCGACATTCCGAAGAAAGTGCTTGCCTTCGTGCTGAATGCGGCGAGCATTCTCGACGGCATTACGCCCTCCGCGAAGGGCTGACTTCAGCAAAGTAAAGTTTCAGGGGCGAGAACATGATCTGCAAGGAACGATGCCTGGTTCTGGATATCGATGGAACCATCGTGCCGACCAAGCGCGCGGACGAACGCTACGAGGATCTCGTGCCGTTTCCGGATGTGGTGGAGAGAATCCGCGAATACCGCGAGATGGGCTTCTATATCATCCTTCAAACGTCGCGCAACATGAAGACCTATGACGGGAACATCGGTCTGATCAATGCCAACACAACCAAGGTTCTGCTCGCCTGGCTGGACAAGCATGACATTCCGCACGACGAACTGCATGTTGGAAAGCCATGGGTGGGACGGGGCGGTTTCTACGTGGATGACAAGGCGATCCGCCCGGACGAGTTCCGTAAGCTCAGCTACGACGAGGTGCTGGCGATCGTATCGCCGGACGAAAGCGGGCAGTAACGCCGCAGAAGGGAACCAATCATGACATCGACAGTGATCATCACCATGGCCGGCATGGGCCAACGTTTTCGGGATGCCGGCTATACGGTGCCCAAGTACCGCATCGAAGCCCACGGGCGTTCGTTGTTTGGCTGGTCCATGCTCAGCCTGCGCAGTTTCATCCGCGAAGGATCGCCGTTCGTGTTCGTGGTGCGCAGGGAAGACGATGCCGGAGCATTCATCGCGCAGCAGTGCGCGGCGCTGGGCATCAGCCGTTTCGAGATCGTCGAGATCGATAAGCTTACCGACGGTCAGGCCACCTCCGCAATGCTGGCCGAAGATGCTATTGCGGACGTGAATCAGCCGATGCTGGTCTTCAACATCGACACGTTCGTCCATCCGTCAGTCCTGCCGGCCGATGCCGTACGGGGCGATGGCTGGATTCCATGCTTCCCGGGGCCGGGCGCGGCGTGGAGCTTCGCCAGGGGCGACGCCGATGGACGTGTGTCCGAGCTGAGGGAGAAGGAGCGGATTTCCGACGACGCTACGGTGGGACTGTACTGGTTCTCATCGTTCGACCTGTACCGTCGCGCCTATCACGCGTTCTTTGCCGATCCCGCCAACATGACGAAGGGCGAGAAGTACATCGCACCGCTCTACAACCAGCTGATCGCTGAAGGGCGCGATGTCTTTATTCATCGCGTGCCCGCAGACAGTGTGATTGCACTGGGTACCCCGGCAGATGTGGAGGCGTTCCTGGCCAGGGAAAACGGCCACGCCATTGCCGGTCTCGATGCGTGAGGGCGGCACCGACGTGACAATGCGCAATACATGGCCGATGCGAGGGGCTCTGTTTACGCGCGCCGGGCGTGTTCTTGCCGCGCTGGTGATTGCCGTGCCCGTGTTTTTCATGGCACGGTCTATGGCGGAAGACTATGGCATCGACGCGCCGCGACTTGCGCTCGAAATGCTGGCGTGTCTGGCCGGGGGCGGCATGCTTCAGATTGGCAGGGCGTTCGTGGAGCGGAAAGGCCGGCTGTTGATCCTGATCTGGACCGCATGCGGCATTGCACTGGCATCGCTCGTGCCGGTCGTCCACGATCAGTATCCCGAGGTCAAGCTGATTGCGACAGGCGAGCACGGCGCACTGAGCGATGGCACCGAAGTCTGGGCACCGGATGTTGTACCGGGACGCGTCTACTTTGAAGGGCCTGGCTGGGAGCGGCGTGAGAATCGCGTCGTGTCGTACGCCGGACAGCCGAACGTTGCCATGCTCAAGGGCCGCTGGAAGGCGGGCGACGTCGTGCAGCTCATGAAGCATCCGCACTCCGGTATCGCCATCCTGCGGATTGGCGACACGGAGCAGCGTATCGACCTGTTTGCACCAGAACAGATCGCGGCAACGTTCGAGTTGCCGGCTCCCGGTGCTAGCGTACCAGGCGTGTCGAGGCAGGTCTCCCGTCTGCTGGTTGTTCTCCTCGCGGCGGCGCTTGGCGCGGCGATGGTCCGCTGGACGGCCCCCGGCCCTGTAGTTCTGGGCGGTGCGGCGATTCTGGGAACTGCTGCGGCCCTGATGGTGAGTGACACGTCCTTTCCGGGCGAGCTGGAACTACTGGCATATGGCACGGGTAGTCTGTCACGGTTCGAGGTCGATACTGGTGACGGCTTGTTTCCCTTCCCCATCCACGACAGGCGCGATCGTTCGGCTGTGGAAGTCTCACTGCCGCGCGCTGGGCAAGGAGCCATGCGTCTGGAAGTGGAGGGCGGCCGCTTGCGGCCGCTCAATCAGTTAGGCCCTGACACGGTCGGCGCCGCGGCGAGTGCGCGCGCATCGGCACTCAACCTCTGTGCAACGGGAGCCACCTTCGAAGTGTTCGAGCATGTCGACGGGGATGGGGCCCACGCCTTGCGCTTGTCTGCGAATAGCGGGGAAGCGGGCGCGGAACGTCGACTCGTATTGAAGAACGACCCGGGCGGCAAGCGGTATGTCGTGGTGCGATGCGATGGGGCTGCCCTGTCCGTTACATACAGCCAGGCCTATCTGTCCATCTCCGCCTGGTCGTTCCCTCATGGACGCGTCAAGGTTGTCAAGGCACTGGATGACGGCGGTCATCAACTCCCGCTGTTGCAGGTTTCATCCGGAAATCCCCGGGGCTTTGCGCCATTGCGGAAAGGCGATACCGGTTATCAACGGATTGAACTGGACCGGTCCGGTACCGGGGCGTCATTCATTCAGAAAGTGCTGGCGGCCTGCCTGGCATTCTCGATTCCGCTGGTGGCCTGGGTGGCGGCGATGAACGTGCGTGCGGCACGTCGGAACTGGCACCCCGGCAAGCGCATGCTGGTCGCATGGCTCTACCTTGCGCCGTTGGGCTGGATAGCCCTGTGTGCGTTGATCCAGTGGCCGGGCACGGTGGCCTGGGATGCCTACTCACCGTTTGTCCAAGCGCAGACGGGAACCATCACCCTCTGGTATGGCGTGGGCTATCCGATGATCACGGCCGCGGTGCTTCTTCTCGCCGAACCCTCCACGATTGCGCTACTTCAGTGCCTGGCCGCCGCGCTGATCGTGCAGTTCGTGATGGTGCATTGCGTGGAAGATGGCAAGCTGACGAGCGGTGTCGCCGCCCTGGCGTGTCTGTGCCTGCCCCTGACAGTGATTCCGTTTGCGGCAACCACCTATTCGCGAGATGCGTTGAACGGTATCCTGCTGGCGGCCTTCGGCACGATGTGGATGATCTTCATGTGGCGCCTGCGTCAGGCGAGGCCGCTTGATCACCGTAGCGCAGGTACGGTGATCGCGGTTCTGGCGGTCTGCCTCGTCCTGCTGCGCGTCGACAACGTCATCCCGCTGACGGTCCTGGTTCTTGCGATACCGGTGCTGGTACCGGGCAGCAGGATCGTCACCGCTACGTATGCGGGCCTGTTGCTATTGGCGGTGGTCGTGGCCAACCCGATTGCCGAGCGCGTGATCGTTGGCAAGCAGGGCTTCTCCAAGGACGAGAAAAACCGGTATGTCGAGGCCAGCCTGGTCAGCCCGCTGGTTGGATTCCTTGCCGATCCCGCAGGTCGCATCACTCCCGGAACCAGGCAGCGCCTGGAACACGATCTGGCCCGGGCCGTCGATGTTCCGGCATCGGTCCGTGAATGGACGCCGTACAATGTCATCTGGTGGCATGAGCAGATCGAGACACGACCGGCACCGACGGATGCCCTGATCGGGAGCATGCGTCGGGATCTGATTCGGGCCGCGCTGGATGATCCGATGCGTTTCCTGGAAATGCGGTCGGCGGTTCTTGCTTCGACGCTTGGCCATCGCTGGCTGACGGCGAGGGGTGAGGCGCAGACGTCCGGGCAGGAGATCGAGAAGTTCGTGGACCGCTTGTGGATGACCGCGAGCGTGGATACCGTGGCCATGAACCGGCTCCTTGGTCTCAATCTGGAAAGGCGCTTGTCGGTCCCGTTGTCGCGCGCGGTATTCGAATGGTACGCCCGCTACGCCACGACCCTCCCACAGTTTGTGGTTTGCCTGGTACTCGTATGCCTTATCCGGCGCGTGCCCCTGTCTGGCGTGATGGCGCTGGCGCTGCTTGCGCGTGCCAGTGTGTTCTTTGCGATGGCGCCCGCTGACGTTTTTCTGTATTTATTTGATATGCATTTCATGGGATACCTTTTGGTGCCGCTTGCCGCCTTGGAGTGGTCGCGGGGCCGGCGGGGGGCATTCGCGGGAGACGATCCCGCGTGCGCCGCTGCCGGGCATCAGCCGGTATTCCGAAACGATTGCCCTCACTATTGATGACGAAATCTGAAGTGTTTACGGTCGAAGGCACGCGGGGTCCGGAAGAGCGGATCCCCGCCCACGTAACGGTGGTCTGTAGCGATTACTTCGATACGATTGTGTCTCGAGCCATCCATCCCGAGGACGTCAAGCGTCAGTGGGCTGAGCGGCTGTCCCACGCCTTCAGCCTGGGCCTTGGCGAGAACGAACTGTATGCGCGGCGCTCGCGACTCGAAGCGGCCCTGTGCAAACAGAACGAAGCGGCGGGAAAGGACCCCGAGTTCAATGTGCTGGAATGCTACCGCACGCTGTGGAGTGGGCTGCCTGCGACCGATCGTCCGTCGCAGGAAGCCTTCATGGCGTTGGCTCTGGAACTCGAGATCTCGATCGAGTGCGCGGTGCAGCGACTCGACGAGTCAGTGGTTCATCTGCTGCGCGACGCGGCCAGCAGAGGCTTGCGTCTGGCACTGATCAGTGACTTCTATATTCCTGAAACTGCGTTCCGCAGGATGCTGCGGTTCCATGGCATCGAATCCCTGTTCGAGCGGGTGTTCGTTTCTGCCGACACGCTGTTGACGAAGCGGTCGGGCAGGACCTATCCCAACGTGCTCAATGCACTCGGCATCAAGGCAGAACAGGCACTGATGATTGGCGATAACGCCGAAGCCGATTATCGCCAGCCGCAGCGGCACAATATCGCGGCCATGCTGCTGGACCGTGCCGAGCGGCACGCGCACTACGCCAGCCTGGCCCGCCAGGCGGCCGACAAGCGTGTGACGGCGGGCGAGATCGAAGCCTCCCTGACGGCCGACCCGGTTTCGGTGTTTCCGGAACTGGCGCTGACGTTGTATACGTTCACGGAACGTCTGCATGCGCGACTGCTGGGTTCGGGGGTCCGCGATGTGTTCTTCATGGCACGGGAAGGGCAATTCCTGAAGCTGTTGTTCGATCGCTACCAGAACCGACGGACGCCGACATCGGACCTGCAGATCCGGTCGCACTATCTCGAGGTATCGAGGCGAGCCACCTTCCTGCCATCGCTGGGACCGATCGAGAGCGAGACATTCGACATTCTGTTCCGGCAGTACCGCCGGATCTCGGCAGAAGAATTCCTGCTGAATCTCGGACTGGAGTCACTGCTGCCCGAGCTGCAGCACGAGCTTCGCGGCCACACGCTGCAAGAGCGCATCGATGAATTTCCGGGCAGCAGCACGTTCCGGGCCATCGTGGCCAGCGACACATTCCGCGCGGCCTATGAATCGGCCCGCAAGGCAGGGCGGCAGGCCATGCTGGCCTATCTGGATGCATTCCCGCGACTGGCGCCCGGAGGGGCCCTGACCATCGTCGATGTCGGCTGGAAGGGCACGATTCAGGACAATATCCGGCGCATGCTGCTTTCCGAGGAGAGCGAAAGCGCTCGTCAGGCGGTGGACGTCAACGGCTTCTACCTGGGGCTGGTCAGTACCGGCGAGGCGGGGGAGGGCAACAGCAAGCAAGGCCTGATCTTCTCGGGCGCATCAGGGCGCACGCCTCACTTCGCGGTTTTCAACGAGAATCGTGCCCTGTTCGAGGTCATGCTTGCCGCGGATCATGGATCGGCGGCGGGCTACAGGCTGAAGCCGGACGGCACGGCCGAAGCCGTGCTGGGCGAATTCAGCGAGCACACGTTGTTCAGGACGAAGGTGCAGCCGGAACAGGTGCGGCTGCTTGCCGCATTCGACAAGCTTGATGATTTGCTGTTCCATCGCTACTGCAGCGAAGGGTGGCTACTTGCCGTGACGGCGCGGCACCATGCGCGGATGGTGTTCGAGCCCACAGAAGCCGAGATTGCGTGGTTCACCGGTGTGTACCATGTCGAGAATTTTGGAGTTTTCGAGCGATCCGAGTTCGATCACTCCATTTCATCTAGTCTGTGGATGGCGAGAGCAAGATTTGCATTGGCGCTACTGCGAAGGCGAAGTCGGATGGACTTGGGTTTCTGGCCCTGGCTGAGTTGCCGCCAGCGCGGCGGCCGCCTGGTTGCACGCGCCTACCGCATGTACCGCATGCGCTGAGGTTACAAGGATCAAATGAAGATTGCTTTCTTTCTGGGGTCTGTCGATATTAGTGGCGGCTCGTATGTTATTTACCAGCACGCACTCTACGCTCGTCGGCAGGGTCATGACGTGACGATTGTCGCGCAGTACGCCTACCAGCCGCACCAGTTGACCTGGCATTCGGCTACGCGCGAACTGACGATTGTCCATGTGGATCAGCTCGATCCGGCGCACGAATTCGACTTGGTGATTGCCACGTGGTGGAAGACAGCCACCGAGCTTCATCGGCTCAAGGCGCGGCAGTACGCCTATTTCGTGCAATCGATCGAATCCCGGTTTTATGGAGAGGGCGAAGGTCCACTGCGACGCCTAGTCGACAGCACCTATCGCCTTCCGCTTCCGGGTGTCACCGAAGCGACCTGGATCCAGCATTACGTCGGCGCAAACTTTGGCCACGCATACCATCTTGCGCGCAACGGCATTCGCAAGGATCTTTATTGCGAGGCCGGGCCGGCGGCCGCGCCCAGACTGCCGCGTGGCGAGCTGCGGGTACTCGTCGAAGGCCCCTTTGGCGTGTTCTTCAAGAACGTTGGGCGTTCGTTGAAGCTGATGCGCAAGGCGCGCCCAAGCGAAACCTGGCTACTCACGTCGTCGGAGGTGTCGTGGTATCCGAACGTCGACCGATTGTTCTCACGGGTACCCATCGAGAGTGTTGCGCAAATCTATCGATCATGCGATGTGATCGTCAAACTCAGTTATGTCGAGGGCATGTTCGGGCCCCCGCTGGAGATGTTCCATTGTGGCGGTACGGCGGTGGTCTATGACGTGACAGGACATGACGAGTACATCGTCGACAAGCAGAACGCGCTGGTTGTGCCGCGCGACGACGAACAAGGGGTCATTGACGCGGTGCGGCGATTGCAAGATAACCGCGATATGTTGGCAGACCTAAAACGGGGTGCGCGCGAAACGGCGGCCGCGTGGCCTGATTGGGATACGTCGTCGCGCGAGTTCCTGAATGCGCTGGTGGCCTTTATGGATGCACCGCGGGTTAATCGCGCCGATATCGAGTCGCTGAATCGTATCGCGATGGACGAGTACGCCGCAGGTGAACGTGAACGCCTGGCGCAGACACCGGGCGTCAAGTGGCGGTACCGGCTGGACGCAATGCTTGACCGCGTGCCTCGGCCAGTGGCGCGCAATTTGCGGCTGGGCCGCTATGTGCTGGAGAGCCTGCGCTAATGGCTAGAGAAAACGTCTGGGCCGTGGTTGTCTGTTTCCGGCCAACGCTGTCTCAGCTGCACGCCTTGCTGATGGCGATCGAGGACCAGGTCGAAGGCATCCTCGTCGTCGATAACGGTCCGGATACGACGCTGCGAGATTGGCTGGCGAATACACGCCCACGTGGTTGTGTCCATGTGCCGATGGATGGCAACGTCGGAGTCGCGACGGGGCACAACGAAGGGATCCGCGCCGCGCGAAAGCGCGGTGCCAGCCATGTCGTGTTGTTTGACCAGGACAGCCTGCCGGCTCCCGACATGATCGACCAGCTGTTTGCCGCCGTGGAAGATGCATCGGGCCGTGGCTTGCGTGTGGCCAGTGCCGGACCGTATTTCCATGACCCGCGCGACGGCATGTATTACCCATTTATACGCCTGAGCGGATGGAGGATCGAGCGGGTGCGCGAGCCTGACGAGCATACGTGGTGCCTGGCCGACTACCTCATCACGTCCGGCTGTTTGATTTCCATGGATGCGCTCGATGAAATCGGAGGGATGGAAGACAGCCTGTTCATCGACTACATCGACATTGAATGGGGCCTCCGCGCGCGCGCCAGAGGATACGTGAACCTGGGAGTGTTCGGGGCGAACATGGAGCACGACCTCGGCGATCAGCCGCGCCGGTATCTGAATGGACGCCTGCGCGTTCCGATGCATTCGCCGTTGCGGCATTACTACCACTTTCGCAATGCGCTGGCACTCTATCGCCGAGCCTATATTCCATTGCGCTGGCGCCTGAATGATGGTTACCGCTTGCTGTTGAAGGGCGTGTTTTATTCCTTCTTCGTTGGCAATGGCGCCGCGCAACGCAGGATGATCTGGAAAGGGCTGCGCGATGGCCTGACGGGGGTCGTGGGCATGTACCGCGACGCGCCGCGTTAGCCAAAGCGGGGCAGTCGCTGCTTTCAGGTTCTTGACAGTGGCAGGCCGGTCAGTATGGCCTGCCACTGTTCGGCAACCGTTTCGATCGCGAACTGGGCGGACTGCGCTCTAGCATACTCCGCAAGAGACGAACGCAAAGCTTTGTCATCAGCCAGGCGTACCAGTGCGTCGGCTAGAGCCGATGGATCGTCTACGGGAACGAGCAGGCCATTTTCTTCATTGCGAAGCAGTGATCGGGGGC
The DNA here is from genome assembly GCF_057798875.1 of Cupriavidus sp. 94F1. Lineage (NCBI taxonomy): Bacteria > Pseudomonadati > Pseudomonadota > Betaproteobacteria > Burkholderiales > Burkholderiaceae > Cupriavidus > Cupriavidus sp. 94F1. The sequence continues at coordinate 705,927 of NZ_JBYOJT010000001.1, read as the reverse complement.
CTGCTTCGCAGTCAGTGGAAATGATCGGTAGTCCGTACGCCATGGCTTCGATCAGCACGAGCCCAAAACCTTCGTACCGCGAACTCAGGCAGAACATCGACGCCTGCGCGAAACTTTGCGTGGGGTCCGGGCATACGCCAGGCATCTCGACGGTATCCGCGATGCCGAGTTGCTGCGTCAGTGTGAGAAGCGCCCCACGTTCCTCACCTTCACCAAAAATCTTGAGTCGCCACCCCGCCATGCGCGGTACGGCCAACTGCCATGCGCGCAGCAGGATATCAAAGCCCTTGGCATTGACAAGCCGCCCCATTGCCATAACCGTTTGTGATGCCCCCTTTGCCGGTTCGGCGGGAATGGGGAATGGCAAGGGATTGGGCAATGCCAGCACGGCAGCGCTTGGGCGCAGTGCGGCGTTCCAACGCTGTCGGTCACGATCCGTCAGCACAATGACATGCGAGCAATAGCGGGCGGCCAGTCTCCTGGCGAAGCGGCGCGATCGACGCCCCAGGTCCTCGTCAAAATGACAATGTTCCCAGGCAATATGTTCGACGGGGAGGCCGAACGTTGCCGGTAGTGCGAACAGGCTCAGCATCGTGTCAACCTGGATCAGCACATCTACACGATGAACGCTGCAGTGGCGGCGAATTCCAGCTACCGTTGCCGCGTAGGCACGTTTGAACGAGGGACGTTTCGCGAAGAGCGTCATGTGCCGGACGCGCGGATCCAACGGAAAGCAACTTGCCGCGTCCCACAGGCTCAAAATGCTCACGGCGAATCCCCGCTCGGCCAAGGCATTGGTCATTACCGCCGTCATGCGTTCGGCACCGGCCATGGCATTCAGCGTACCGGTCAGGAAACAGATATGGCGCGGCGCTGTCATGCGGGGACACCCTGGGCGTTTGTATGGTTTTTCCCGATCCGCCTCAGGATCCAGATGCCGAACGCCACCGCCAGCAGGTTGGCCAGAACGTAGCCAAGAATTGCGCCATACGCGCCATACCGCGGGATGACGAGGATGTCTATGACGACAGTCATGACGAACACGATAGCCCACTTGAACGCCACAATCCGCGGGCGGCGCAGATGAACGGGCAGCAACGTCAGTGCCACATCTGCAAATACGAGCGTGGATGCCATGGCTGCCAGTCGAAGCAGTCCGGCCGCAGGGGCGTAGGCCGCGCCGTAAAGAAGATGGACGATCCATTCGGCACAGGCGGCAATTATCGCGCCTCCCGTCAGCGCGATCGCAAACATGAAGATGGCTATCTTGACGATGTTCCGCCTGGCCTGCTCCAGCGTAGGTTGCGCGTAGACATATATTGGCGCAATGCCTGCTGCGAGGATCGTGGCCAGCGTGGTGAAGTTGTCAAGGATTTGCATCGATGCCGCATAGGCGCCGAATTCGTCAAGGCTCACAAACGGCTTCAACAGGATTTGATCGATGCGACGCGAAGCCATCATTAGCATGAAGCTAACCCAGAACAGGGCGCCATTGGAAAACAGGCTCCGCAACAAGTCCCATTCGAGGGTGAACTTCACCCGCGGCGCACGCGAAAGATAATACTGGGCCAGCAGCGCGGCAGCGATGAGCGGTTCTAGGGCGAAGAGGGCAGCGTACGCAATGAGAGACTTGTTGCCTGTCCAGAAAAGAACTGCCACGCCTGCAGCCTTTACGACCAGCGAAGTAATATTGAATACGGCATTCGGGCGGGTATGCGTACGTGCCTGCATCCATGCCGTCGCGAGGCCAAATGGCTCACGGAGCATCACGGCAATGCCAAGCACCAGCGCGAGGGTCCAAACGGCGGCTTCCTGCCCCGTCACGAGCAGAAAAACGCAAATCAGCACATATGCCAGCACGCCAGCGCCGAGCCGCAGAATGAAAGCATGGGCGAGCAAGTGATGCTGTTCAGTGGCCTTGTTAGTGGCAACCAACTGGGGAATGACGACTTCTCCGCCGCAGATCAATGCAATCGATGCGGCAATGTAGACGACCGCCTGGGCATACTGGAAGTGCGCAAAACCTTCCGGCCCCAGGCTGCGGGCCAGCATGGCAACGACAGCGATGCCGCCGGCGACTTGAAGACCGCGTTCCGTCAACATCCACAAGAGATTGCCCACGACCTTGTGTCTCATCGGGGAACCTCTGGCAATACTGGCGACTGGTTCGCCAGTGTCAGCTCGCGATAAGATGCGATCCAATGCTGAGACACGGATTCCAGGCCGAATCGGTCAATCACCCATTGGCGGCGTACGCGCTGTTGGGATCCGGTCCCTCGTCCAGTCGCACATGTGCTGGCGATGGCTTCGGCCAACGCGGCCACATCGCCGCAATCGACGACGATGCCGCAGGGGCCGAGAAGTTCCTGGACGCCGGCTGCGTCGGTGGCTACGACCGGGCAACCTGTGGCAAGGGCTTCCCCAATGACGAGGGGCATGCCTTCGACATTGGACGAAAGCACGAACGTATCCGCCGCCGCAAGCAAGGACGGTACGTCGTGGCGCAGGCCGAGCAGTGACACCGATCCGGCAAGCTCAAGACGGTCGATCTGCGCGGCCAGTCGCGCACGTTCCCCACCTTCACCCACGATAAAGAGCCGGATGTCGCCATCGGTATTCGATGCTATTACGCGGGAAAACGCTTCCACCAGGACGGCCTGGGCTTTCTCGGGGACAAGTCGGCCTACGCTTACGACCATACGCGTTTCGGGGCCGAGTCCCAGCGCGCCGCGGGCTTTGTCACGGGCGACCTCATCGATGCAAAAGCGCGAAGTGTCGATGCCATTTGGCATGACGCGGATTCTTGAAGGAGCAACGGCACCGGCCGTGATCATTGCCCCACGTCCGGCTTCGCTGACATGTGTTGTCAGTGAAGCCCATCTGTCCGTTAGGCGATAGGTCAGCATGCGAAAGCGCCCACCTTCGCGGGCGCTGTGGGCGGAACAGATGAGGGGCGGTGCCCTGTATAGGAATGCCAAAGTCCGCGCAAGGAGGTTGGCATGGATCATATGCGCGTGCATGACGTCTGGTCGCCAACGCTTGACGAATTGCCGCAGCCGCCACAAGGCAGTGATGAACGATGCAATGCCCTTGCGCATATCGAGACTGTGTACCGTGGCATCTACGGGTGTTTCCACTTCCTGGCCTGAGGTCAGGCTGACGATTGCCACGGCATGACCTTTGGCCAGAAACTGCCGTGCCAGTGCCACTACCTGCTGCTCCGCGCCACCCATTTTGAGGCCGGTGCAGATCAACAAGATACGCATCGGCGGGAAAGGGTGGTCTTGCCGTCGGACGAGTTGCTTCGTCATCGTGCGCCGTAACCGGTCACGAGAGTCCGCAGCGTCTTTACGGCAATCAGCAGATCGAGCGCGAGCGAGCAGTGCTTGACGTAGTACAGGTCATAGCTGAGCTTGGTCACGGTCTCCTCGTGGGAACCCACATATCCCTGGCGCACCTGTGCCCATCCGGAAAGACCGGGCCGAACCAGGTGACGGTAAGGGTAGTACGGAATCGACTCGGTGAATGAATCAACCATTGGAACCTGTTCGGGGCGCGGACCGATAAAACTCATGTCGCCCACGAGCACGTTCCAGAGCTGCGGAATTTCGTCGAGACGGTATTTACGGATGACTCGCCCCACCCGGGTGACGCGGGGATCATGACGCGCCGCAAACTGGGCAGTCGCGTGTTTGTCCACGCCCATGCTGCGGAACTTCAGCATCGTGAACGTCTTGCCGAACAAACCTACGCGCCGCTGGCGGAACAGCGCGCCGCCGCTGGTTTCCAGTCGCACGGCGATGGCAACCGCAATGCCGAGTGGCAAGGCCAGGGGAGCCAGTAGTACGACTCCCAGGACGTCGATCAATCGCTTGCCATAGCCATAGAGGTAATGCTCCGCGTAGTCGTCGAAGAAGTTCTCGTCGATGTGTGCGAGTCCAACTCGGCCCGTAAGCATTTCGCCGATGCGCTCCACGGAGTACATCCGCAAATGGCCGAGCTTGTATTGTGTCAATTGACGCGTACGCGCCGGGTCAGCTGTGAGGCCGCGCTCAACCATGATGCCGTCACAGTCCCGCGCGTCGTCAATAGAGCGAATGTATTCGAATCGCGTGACGCTAGGGGGATTGGCGCCCGGCATCGAGATGATCTTCTCGAGCTGATGCATCGTTTCAGGTTCCAGGTACCCGAATACCGGTATGTATTTCTGGACGTACCGGCGGTAGCCAAACCAGATCCATGCAAGCGTCGTGATGTAGCCAATCAAAACTGCGCCGCGGGAGTACTCGATATGGAACGCGGCAAAGACAATCAATCCGAGGGCAAAGGGTAAAGTCGTCGCCAGTCCCACTATGCTTCCACCCTCTATAGGTGGCAGGTGAAGCGACCGATGCAGCAGCACGAATGCCGCCAGGTAAGGCAGTGAGCACCACAGCACCGTGCGGGGAAACACGTGGGTGACGAAGCCGGCCTGGTGCGCCATTTCTGAAAGACCGGCGTTGATGCCAAACAGCGTAAGTCCAATAACGGCCCAACCGATCATGCGACTGGCGCGCCGGATGGTCTCGGAACGCACCATATGCAGGCGGATGCCTTGTCGTCTGAAAAACTGGCTACGTAGAATGCTCATGATTGAGATACTCGAGTACTCATCTGCCGCCCATCAGTCAGGACCTTTTGGTAGATCTCGCGCGTTGCGCGCACCATGGGCTCCAATCCATACTGGTCCTCCCAGCGCCCCCGTGCTGCCCTTGCCAGCCTGACTCGCTGTGCAGCGTCATTGGCCAAATTCCGGAGTGCGTCTGAAAAGGCCTGCGGATCGTTGGGCAACAGGATCCCGCATTCCCCATGGGCAAGCTGGCTTCGAATACCTGGCAGGTCGCTGGCGACGACTGGCAGTCCGGCCCGCATAGCTTCCAAGATCGATATGGGCAAGCCCTCGTGGTCGGAAGCCAGAAAGAATGCCTGGGCTGTCGACAGCAAGGCGGGAACGTTGTCGACATTACCGGCGAAACGCACACGGCCAGGAGCAAGTTGGTTGGCCAGCCGTTCAAGCGCTCCTCGTTGCGGGCCGTCGCCGGCAATGATGAGTTCGCAGTTCTCCAGCCTTGCTGCGGCAAGCGCTTGTATCAACAAGTCTGCGCGCTTGGGCTGCGCAAGCCGCATGACCGTTACGATGCGCCGGAACGGTCTTGATGCGTCCGCACGGGCGCTGGTGTCGATATCGGCGATACCGTTCGGAATCACGCTGATTCGGCTGTCGGGAATCATCGGCAGGCGCATGGCCATGCTGCGCTCCGCTTCGGACACGCAGATCAGCTGGTGCGTTAGCGGAGCAAGCAGCCATTCGGTCAGATGCGCCGCAGTACGCTGTTTCCACGGTGCGGCACGCTTGAATGCGAATCCATGGACGGTGTAGACGACGGGGATGCCGAGCAGCCACCCAGCCAAACGGCCGATCGCACTCGCCTTGGCGCTGTGAGTATGGATAACGTCCGGAGTAACTTGACGCAGCGCATTCAGCAACTCCCGCAAGGCCATCATGGCTTTGAAAGGGGACAAGGCGTTGTCCATGGTTCCAAGACGGATAGCGGTAATGCCCAAACGACTGGCGAGCTCAAATAACGGACCGTCGCCCCCGGCCAGCAATACGGCATCCACCTGGCCGCGCATGGCGCACAGCAAGTCTGCAACATGGGTCTGTGCGCCGCCGATCTCAGAATTGGTGATCAGATAGGCGACACGCGGCTTGATTGGCAGCGAATCCGGCAACGTAAGCAAAGGTAATGGTGGACGTTGGTCCAATTAGCAGCTCGGCGCCGCACGCGGCAGGTGCTTCAGACATGCGCCTGCAGACTGTCTGTTGGATCGGTTGTCCGGAAAAACGTGCGCGGGCAGACCGATGGCAGTCAAAAAGCGCCGAAAAATTCCCCTGAAGGGGCGGCTGACGGCGATTATAGCGCCTGCGCCACGCGCAATCCGGCACAATACGGCTTTTTGGCGCCCTGCCCGCGCCCCTCCCGAGGCGTCCCGCCACGGGGTGGAATCGCACGATGAACCTTGTCTCCAGGAAGCCACATGCAAATTGATCCCTCGATCTTCAAGGCCTATGACATCCGCGGCATCGTCGGCAAGACGCTGACCCCGGAAGTGGCCCGCTTCATCGGCCTGTCGTTCGGCTCGGCCGCCGTCGAACTTGGCGAGAAAACCGTGGTGGTGGGCCGGGATGGCCGCCTGTCGGGGCCGGATCTGCTGGGCGGGCTTGTCGAAGGCCTGCGCGCCGCCGGCCTGGACGTGATCGATGTCGGCATGGTTGCCACGCCGATGGTGTATTTCGGTACCAATATCGAGCTGGATGGCCGCCGCGCCACGTCCGGCATCATGGTGACGGGCAGCCATAACCCGCCCGACTACAACGGTTTCAAGATGGTGCTGGGCGGCAAGGCCATCTATGGCGACCAGATCCAGGCCCTGCGCCAGCGCATCGACGCGGGCAACTTCACCAAGGGCGGCGGCAGCTACAAGCTGGTGGACGTCCGCCAGCAGTACCTGGACCGCATCATCGGCGACGTCAAGCTGGCGCGCCCGATGAAGATTGCCCTGGACGCCGGCAATGGCGTGGCCGGTGCGTTCGTGGGCGACCTGTTCCGCGGGCTGGGCTGCGAGGTCGTGGAGCTGTTCTGCGACGTCGATGGCCATTTCCCGAATCATCATCCCGATCCCGCGCACGTGGAAAACCTGCAGGACCTGATGAAGTGCCTGCGCGAGACCGATTGCGAACTGGGCCTGGCGTTCGATGGCGACGGCGACCGTCTGGGCGTGGTCACCAAGGATGGTCAGGTCATCTTCCCGGATCGCCAGCTGATGCTGTTTGCCGAGGAGATCCTGTCGCGCAACCCCGGCCAACAGGTGATCTACGACGTGAAATGCACGGGCAAGCTGGCGCCGTGGATTCGCCAGCACGGTGGCGAGCCGCTGATGTGGAAGACCGGCCATTCCCTGGTCAAGGCCAAGCTCAAGGAAACGGGCGCGCCGATCGCCGGCGAGATGAGCGGCCACGTGTTCTTCAAGGACCGCTGGTACGGCTTTGACGATGGCCTGTACACGGGCGCGCGCCTGCTGGAAATCCTGTCGCGCCACGCCGACCCGAGCGCCGTGCTGAACGCGCTGCCGAACTCGAACTGCACGCCGGAGCTGCAACTCAAGGTCGCCGAGGGGGAAGCCTTCACGCTGCTCGACAAGATCCGCGCCAATGCGAAGTTCGAGGGCGCGAAGGAAGTGATCACGATCGACGGCGTGCGCGTGGAATACCCGGACGGCTTTGGCCTGGCCCGGCCGTCGAACACCACGCCCGTCGTGGTGATGCGCTTCGAGGCCGACAACGATGCTGCGCTCGCGCGCATCCAGGCCGAATTCAAGCGCGTGATCCTGGCGGAAAAACCGGATGCAAAGCTCCCGTTCTGAGGTCGTGCCGCCGGCGGGCAAGACCCCCGCGCAGCCGTTGGCGGCGGCGGGGGCGTTCGCGTTGCCTGCCCGGCCACGCATCCTGATCGTCAAGGTGTCGTCGCTGGGCGACGTGGTGCACAACATGCCGCTGGTGCACGACCTGCGCGCGCGCTGGCCAGAGGCCGAGATCGACTGGGTGGTGGAAGAGGGCTACGTCGACCTGGTGAAGCTGCTGCCCGAGGTGCGTCGCGTGATCCCGTTCGCACTGCGGCGCTGGCGCAAGCGGTTCTGGCAGGGCGAGACCTGGGCCGAGGTGGGCGCGCTGCGCGCGGCCATCCGCGAACAGGCCTACGACGCTGTGCTGGAGACGCAGGGCCTGCTCAAGACCGCCATCGTGGCACGGACGGCTTCGCGCGCCGCTGGCGCCCCGTTGATCGGGCTCGGCAATGCCACGCAAGGTTCGGGCTACGAGCCGGCTGCCCGGCTGTTTTATACCGCGCCCGTCACGGTGCCCCGGCAGACCCATTCCGTCCGGCGCTCGCGCCTGCTCGGGGCTGCGCTGACGGGGACCACACCGCCGGAGCCGCCGCGCTTCTTCGGACCGACCGCCAGCACGCTGCATGTCGACGATCCGCTCTGGGCCGGCCTGCCGGCACGCTACGCGGTCTGCTTCCACGCCACGGCGGGCGCGCAGAAACGCTGGCCGGTGGCGAACTGGCATGCGCTGGGGCAGAAGCTGCATGCCGAAGGGCTCACCGTGCTGCTGCCATGGGGCAGCGAATCCGAAAGGCGCGACGCCCAGGCGCTGGCCGCCGGCATGCCCGGCGCGCAGGTGCTGCCGCGTTTCTCGGTAATGCAGGGATTCGGCCTGATCAACAGGGCCGAGGTGGTCATCGGCGTCGATACCGGCCTGGTGCACATCGCCGCGGCGCTGTGCCGGCCGACGGTCGAAATCTATACCGCCACGTGGCGCTGGAAGACCGAAGGCTACTGGTCGGACCAGATCGCCAACGTGGGCGACGACGGCATCGTGCCCGACGTCGATGAGGTTTATGCCGCCGCACGGCGCGTGCGCGGAGTCTCCATCTGATGCTTCGAATCGTTTATACCTTGCTGTGGCTGGTGATCCTGCCACTGGCGCTGCTGCGCCTGACGTGGCGGTCGCGCAAGGAACCCGGCTATCTCCATCACGTGGGCGAACGCCTGGGGCGCTATGACGACCTGCCGTCCGATGGCCCGTGGCTGTGGGTCCATGCCGTATCGGTCGGCGAAACGCGCGCCGCGCAGCCGCTGATCGACGCCTTGCTGGCCGCCTATCCGCAGCACCGGCTGCTGCTGACGCACATGACGCCTACCGGGCGGCAGACCGGCGGGCAGCTTTATGGCAGCAACCCGCGCGTGCAGCAGTGCTACCTGCCCTATGACGTGCCCTGCATGGTGCGGCGCTTCCTGGCGTATTTCCGGCCGGACGCCGGGCTGATCATGGAAACGGAGGTCTGGCCGAACCTGGTGCATGTGACCCGGCGCGCCGGCGTGCCGCTGTTTCTGGTCAACGCCCGGCTGTCGCCGCGCAGCTTTCGGCGTACCGCGCGCTTCGGCAGTGCGGCGGCTTCGTTGTACAACGATTTCACGATGGTGCTGGCCCAGACGCCGGGCGATGCCGAGCGGTATCGGGCGCTGGGCGTAAAAGCAGTGCAGATCACCGGCAACCTGAAGTTCGACATGCAGCCGTCGGAAGCCGGCATGGCGCGCGGGCAGCAGTTGCGGCACGCCTTTGGCGGCCGGCAGGTACTGGCGGCGGCCAGCACGCGGGAGGGCGAAGAGCCGCTGATCCTGGAGGCTTTCTCGCGCTGGCCCGGCGAGACGCGTCCCGCGCTGCTGCTGGTGCCGCGCCATCCGCAGCGGTTCGATGAGGTTGCCGCCATGGCCACGCGCGCCGGGTTCTCGGTCCAGCGCCGCAGCGCACTCGACATCGACCAGGTGGCGGAACCGATCACTGCCGACATCGTGCTCGGCGATTCGATGGGCGAAATGGCGATGTACTACGCGGCATCGGACATCGCCTATATCGGCGGCAGCCTGATCCCGCTGGGCGGGCAGAACCTGATCGAGGCCTGCGCGGCCGGCACGCCGGTGCTGATGGGGCTGCATACCTTCAACTTCGCACAAGCCACCGAGGATGCCATCGCCGCCGGCGCCTGCCTCCGCGTCGGCAACGCCGACGAACTGATGGCCGCGGCAGCCGGCGTACTGCGCGAGCCTGCCCGCCTGGCCGAGATGCGCGCCAACGCGCTGACTTTCGCGGGGCTGCATCGGGGCGCGACGGCGCGGACGCTGGGGGCGCTTGCGCCAGTGTTGCGCTGACATACAGACGGCGCTCGGGACGCTAGACTGATCGATATTGTGGATGTTGCTGCGCTTGTCGCGCGGCAGTCTGAAGGAGTCGACCCATGCAAAGCGTTCTGCGTCCCCTTGTCATGACTTTGCTGCTTGGCGCGGCCGCCATCCTGTCGGCTTGTGCCACGGGCCAGCCACCCGACAATCCATCGGCCAGTGCCACCCTGAATGAAACCCGCTCCAGCGGCCCCAGCCGCTGGGAGCTGGTGCGCTGGCAGATGCCGGATGGCACGGTGCGTGACATTCCGCACGGCGACAACGGCGAGCCGATTGTCTTCAATTTCAGCGACGGCATTGATTCGTCGCAGGGCATCGTCAACGGCACCAGCGGCTGCAACCGCTTTACCGGCGGCTACGGCAAGACACAGACCGGCATCCGGTTCGACCACGTGGCGGGCACGCGCATGGCGTGTGCGGGCCCCCGGATGGAAACGGAGTCGGCCCTGCTCAAGGCCATGCAGTCGCCCTTTACGACTGTCGGCACGCAGCCGTCCGCCGGCGCCACGGGCCGCCAGATCATCTGGAAGACGGCCGATGGTGATCTGTTGCAGTTTGTCGAACGGGAAGGCGTAGGCCGACGCGGCGACAAGGTGGATCCCGCAACGGGCGCCGTGCCGGGCCGGGAGAAAATCGTCTATATCGATTCACAACGCGTGGAATGCACTGGAGCCGGCAAGCTGCAGTGCTACCGTTGGCGGGAATCGGCCGATGCGCCGTGGCAACTCTGGTACGGGCCGATCGAGGGCCTCGATTTCGAACCGGGCGTCACGTACAAGCTGCGGGTGAGGGAGTACCAGGTGCCGAATCCTCCGGCGGACGCGACGGCCATTCGATGGCAGTTGCTTGAGGTGGTGGAGCGGCGGAGGGGGAAGTGAAAGGGGGATGGATTAGAATGGCGGGTTGATTTGACGCTGGCCGGGGGTGAATTCATCGGGCGGCGGTGTGACTCTTTCGCATCCTATGACTATCCGCAACAGCCGGCTATCCACGATGGCCGATGCCCTTGTTTTTGCGTTTCCTATCCTGGTTTTATGTGTGCCACGTGGGGCAGGGGTATTTCTTGCCGGGGTTGGCCTATTGTTTTTTGTGGGTTGGCGCGGGCTTGGGCAATCGTGGCGGCAATATGCTGACGTACTGGGTCCATTGACGATTTCGGTGGCGGCATTTTTAGGTGTTTGCCTGGCGTCGAAGCTGTACCACCACGTGCCCTGGAACGTGATCGACAATCCGTCACGCGCACTGCTGGCAGTACTGACCTGCTGGATGATCGTGCGTGCCGCTCCCAACCCCGATCGGCTGTGGCAGGGGATTACTGTAGGTTTGTTCGGTGCGCTGTTGATCGTGAGCTACCAGTTGCTGGTAATGCATGACGGTCGTCCGGCCGCATGGGTTCAGCCGATCGCATTTGCGAATATGGTGGCCGCGCTGGCATTGGTGGGCTTTGCCCGTCCCGGCGACCATTTCCGCGCACACGCTGAAGCGTGGTTCAACGTGATTTGCGCCGTCCCCATTCTGATCATGAACAGTACGCGTGGCGGAATGATGGCGATGATGTTGACGCTTTTCCCGGTGTTGCTGATTCGGTACAAGCGGTTCAGCGCCCGGATGTTCCTTGTTGCGTGTGCAGGCATTGCCGCGCTGGTGGTGGCGTTGTACATGGCACCCGGCAGCCCGGTTGCCGAACGTGTTGGCCAGGCAGTTCACGAGGTCGAACAATTCCAGGAGGGGAACGCCGAGTCATCGGTGGGCGCACGGCTGCAAATGTGGGACATCGGGCTGCAGTACTTCATAAACCATCCCTGGACCGGTGTTGGCGTGGGTCAATTCGCGGAGGTGCTGAAGGCCGCCCCTTACTGTGAGCACCGTAAGGAGTCGGTAGTTTGTGTGCTGGAACATGCACACAACGATATCGTGGAAGCCGCTTCAACGACCGGCGTTCCGGGTTTGGTGACTTTGCTCGGACTGTTCCTGATCCCCGGGGCATTGTTCCTGCGAGCGATGCGTGCATGCCGTGCCATCGGCAATGAGCGCGGCCAGAGCCTCGGCGCCGCAGGGCTGGCCGTCGTGATGGCGTCCCTGCTGTCGGGACTGACGCAGGTTACGCTGGCGCATCAGGCCAACATTGTGTTTTATGCAGGCGTGATCGGGCTGCTTCTGGGATTGGCCGTGTGTGAGGCGCGGGCTGGCCGACGCTCGAGTGCAGAGATCGGCAGATGTTCCGGCCCGCATGTTTCCACAACAGGCAACGCCTAGAGGCGCATTACGAATGTGGGGCTCGCGTCGGGGCACTGGTGGCTCGACGCCCGTCCTTGCCGAGCTCTGGTGACGGTCCAGCCGCCCCCACCCGCGCCTTCCCCGGCACCCTATACATCGCCCCCGGCATCTGCGTCAGCAGCGTGTTGATCTGCACCACATCGTCCTCCGACAGCGTGCCGGTGGACGCCTTCAGGCGCATGCCGTTCATGATGGTGTCGTAGCGGGCTTTGGACAGGTCCCGGCGTGTCGAAAACAATTGCGCTTCGGCGTTGAGCACGTCGATATTGATGCGCACGCCCACTTCGTAGCCCAGCTGGTTCGATTCCACGGCGCTCTGCGCCGAGCGTTCCGCCGCTTCCAGCGCCTTGACCTGGGCCAGGCCGTTGAAGACGCCGGAGTACGTCTGGCGTGCCTGTTGCGCGGCGGTGCGGCGGGCGAATTCCAGGTCGCTCGCGGCCTTGTCCGCCAGCGCCAGGGTTTCGCGCACCCGCGACTGGATCTGGCCGCCGGTGGAGATCGGGATATTCAGCTGCACGCCCACCACGCCAGAGTTGTAGCGGCTGCCGACGTTGCTGAGCTGGGTGGCGGTGCCCTGGGCGTTGGTGTAGCCGTAGGACGCCACCAGATCCACCGAAGGCAGGTGGCCCGCCTTGGCCTTGTTGGTCTCGCGCTGGGCGGTTTCCAGGTTGTAGCTGGCGAGTCCCACCTGCGGATTGGTCTGCTCGGCCTGCGATGCCCACGCGTTCACATCGGGCGGCTGAGGCCCAGGGATCTGGGCTTCGGGCCGCAGCCCCATGAGTTCGTCCACGGGTTTGCCGGTGATCTGTTGCAGGGTCGCCCGCGTCACCTCCAGCGCGCTCTGGGCGGCGATTTCGGTCGACGTGGCCAGGTCGTAGCGGGCCTGCGCGTCATTGGCGTCGGTGATCGTGGCCGTGCCCACCTCGAAGTTGCGCTTGGCCTGTTCCAGCTGCTCACCGATGGCTTTTTTCTGTGCGCCGGCCAGGTAGAGGTTGTCCTGCGCGGCCAGCACGTCGAAGTAGGCCTGCGACGCACGCGTGATCAGGTCCAGCTGGGCCTGCTGGAACGTGACTTCCCCCGCCAGCGACGCCAGTTCGCCTTGCTTGTAGGTTTCCCAGCGGTCCCAGCGGAACAGCGGCTGTGTCAATTGCAGCGCCCAGGTGTTGGCGTTGAAGTAGCGCGTGGTATCCACCGGCGAGCTGTAGTCGGCCATGGTCCGCTGCGCGCCCGCCGTGCCCGCAATCTGCGGCAGCAGGCCGGCGCGGCCCTGGGGCAGCTTCTCGCGCGTGGCCAGCAATTGCGAGCGGGCACTGGCGAACTGGGCGTCGTTGGCTTGCGCGTCGCGATACACCTGCAGCAGGTCGGCGGCCAGCGCGGACGGCATGGGGAGCCAGGCGAGCAGGGCAGCCGCGAGCACCAGGGGTTTCCTGGCCGCAACGGACACGGCGGAAAGCGCAAAACTCATGACATCTCCAGCTCGGCCAGCGGCACGCGCGGCCAACGATCGATAGGTTGCGACGGGTGGTACTGCCAGGACGGGGTACTTCGGATGCTGCGGATGCTGCGGGTACGGCCGGGATACTGCGCGGTGGCACGGCCCCGGCGTGCTGCCGGGGCCGGTTCCGGATCAATACTGCGGAACGGACGGATCGACCTGGGTAGACCAGGCGTGGATGCCGCCGGTCAGGTTCCAGACCTTGGCATAGCCCTGGCGCTCCAGGAAGCTGGCCACCTGCATGCTGCGTGCGCCGTGGTGGCAGATGCAGACGATCTCGGCGTCCTCGTCGATGTCGTTCAGACGGGCCGGGATCTGGCCCATCGGGATATGCGTGATGCCCGGCATCGCGGCGGTGCGCACTTCCAGATCCTCGCGCACATCCAGCAACACCGGCTTGGCGCGGCCGGCATCGGCCAGCCATTGCGCCAGTTCGGGGGCGGTAATTACCTGCATGGCTGGCTCCGGTTCAGAACTTGAAGCGCGACGGCTGCGCGGCGCCCTGCAGCGGCTTGGCCAGCGTCTCGAAGATATTCACGACCTGGTACTCGGTCTCGGATACGCGCGTGATGATGCGGGCTTCCATCACGGGCGCCGTGCCGATGATGGCGGCGATACGGCCACCGACCTTGACCTGCGACAGGATCGACTGCGGCAGTTCCGGCAGCGAGCCGGAGATGCAGATGACGTCGTACGGCGCGGCCACGGCCCAGCCGTCGGCGGCATTGCCTTCGGCCACTTCCACATTGGTCACGCCGGCATTGGCCAGGTTCTGGCGAGCCAGTGCCACCAGTTCCGGACGGATGTCGACGGTCACCACGTGCCGGCCGCGGGCCGCCAGCAGCGCGGCCATGTAGCCCGAACCGGCGCCGATTTCCAGCACGTTCTCGTGCTTGCGCACGTTCAGGTCCTGCAGGATGCGGGCTTCCACGCGCGGGGGCATCATGTTCTCGCCGCCCGGCAGCGGAATCTCCATGTCGACGAAAGCCAGCGCGGCGTAGGCCTGCGGCACGAACTGCTCACGCTTGACCACGGCCAGCAGGTCCAGGATTTCCTGGTCCAGCACGTCCCATGGGCGGATTTGCTGTTCGATCATGTTGAATCGGGCTTTTTCGAGATCCATCTTGCCTTTCCTTCGAGATGCTTGCGGGGTTGCGCCGCCGGCGGGGCTGTTCACCCCACCGTCTGCGCTGTTGTATCGATCAGTGCCGGATTTGCCTTGTCCCGTCGGGCGCCAGAGCCGCCGCATGCCGGGATGTTACGCAAAAGCCCGCTATTTTACCCTCGCCAACCGGGCTGGCATGTTTACAAACGGTTAGCGTTGCGCCGTGGCACGCGGGGCCGTGCGCGGCCTGGGGTGTCTTCATGTCCGGACGGTCGCCCGGGTGTCATTCCGGGAATCTGGCTCGGAATCCGCCGCCGCGCGCTCCGCCATCAGTTCGTCACGAATCCGCTCCCAGACATAAGGCCCTTGCTGGGCGGGCAGCGGGGTATCGCGCGCCGGACCCGTGGTCAGGCCGAACAGCAGCATATGCAGCAGCTGGTCCAGAAAGGCATTGGGGTCGATGGCCGGCACATTGACCTGGCTGAAGGCGCTGCGCCAGAGCATCAGGAACACCAGCGGCGCGCACAGCAGCGTGGTCGCGGGATTGGGCGGCACCTGGCGGAACTCGCCGCGTGCCACCCCGCGCGCCAGCACGCGGGCAAACAGCGCGTCGCCGGGCCCCATGACCTCGTCCTGGTAGAACTGGGCGATATCGGGAAAATTGCCCGATTCGGCAATGATCAGCTTGGTCAGGCCTGCCACCGGCGTGGCGCCGATCAGGCCCCACCAGCCCAGCAGCAGTTCGCGCAGCAGTTCCGGGGTGGACCCTTCGTAGGTGTCCACAAGATCGGTGCCCTTGGCCAGCGCGGGCACCATGTTCTCCCGGACCACTGTCTTGAACAGTTCTTCCTTGTTCGCGAAGTACAGGTAGACCGTGCCCTTCGACACGCCGGCCGCGGCCGCAACGTCCTCCAGCCGGGTTGCGGCGTAGCCGCGTTCCACGAACAGCGTCAGCGCGGCGGCAACCAACTCTTGCGGGCGCGCGGCCTTGCGCCGGCTCCAGCGGCGGGTGTCGGGGTCTTTCTTGGGCAGGGCAGGGCTCACGGGACAGGCGCCAAGGCGATCCATGCGGGATGCATCGCAGTATTAATAACTTGTCGGTCAGTAATGTAGAGGACCGGAATTGCGGGGTCAAGCGGCGTGCGACGAACGGTATAAGTGACGCATGATACGCAAGTTGCGCTTTGTTGCGGGTCTCGCGGATCGGCTCAGGCACAATGCCGGCTTGGCACCGCGCATCGGCGGCGCCCCTGTATTGTCGGCATCTGCCGCTGAACCTTCACCATGTCCTGCCAGTCTGAACCCACTTGCCGTGCCGGCTGCGGCGCTTGCTGTATCGCGCCGTCCATCACGTCGCCCTTGCCAGGGATGCCGCATGGCAAGCCGGCGGGCCAGCGGTGCGCGCAACTGATGGCGGACATGCGGTGTGCGGTCTTCGGACAGCCACAGCGGCCGGCGTTCTGCGGCGGACTGCGTCCCTCAGCCGAAATGTGCGGGGATTCCCGCGAATCGGCCATGGTATGGCTGACGCGGCTCGAGCAGGCGACGGCGCCGGCCGGAGCGGTGCGCTGACCCTACTGTTTGATGGAGAGGCTTGCATGATTGCGATGACGCGCCGGCGTTGGCTGGCGGCCGCGGGTGCAGCCACGCTGGTGGCCACGGGCTGGCTGGCGGGCTGCAGCGTATTCCGCAGCGAGTACACATTCTCGCAAAGCCAGTTGCAGGACGCGCTGGCGAAGAAATTCCCGTTCAACAAGCGGTATATGGAGGTGTTCGATATCCAGCTTGCCAACCCGCAGCTGGCGCTCGACGCCACCCGTAATCGCGTGCTGGTCAGCTTCGATGCCACGATCGACAACCGGCTGTTTTTCCGTCAGCCGCTCACCGGCCGCTTCGCGCTGGACAGCGCGCTGCGCTATGACCCCCCAAGCCATTCGCTGGTGCTGCAGGACCCCGAGGTCAAGCAGTTCGACGTGCAGGGGTTGCCTGGCCAGTTTTCACGCCAGTTGAATGCACTGGGCGGCATCCTGTCCGAGCAGTTGCTGCAAAACTATCCGCTCTATACGTTCAAGCCGGAGCAGTTGCGGCTGGCCGGCACTAGCGTGGAGCCCGGTACAATCACGGTCCTGCCAGACGGTATCAACGTCAAGATTAATCGGCCGTAAATTCACAGCAACAATAATGCGATGCCTTCGGGCATCGCTGGCGGACCAGCCGCCATTCGCGCCTACTTTTTGAGTCCACATGGATATTGCACTCGCCCTCAAGGCCGTGATTCTCGGCATCGTCGAAGGACTGACCGAATTTCTTCCCATCTCCAGCACCGGCCACCTGATTCTTGCCGGACAACTGCTGGACTTCAATGACGAAAAAGGCAAGATCTTCGAGATCGTGATCCAGTTCGGCGCGATCCTCGCGGTGTGCTGGGAATTCCGCCGGCGCATCGGCGCCGCGCTGGGCGGGCTGGTCTCGGACCCCCGGCAGCAACGTTTTGCGATCAACGTGATTGTTGCCACGGTGCCGGCCATCGTGCTGGCGCTGGTGTTCGGCAAATGGATCAAGGCCCATCTGTTCAATCCGATTACCGTGGCGCTGGCGTTTATCGTCGGTGGCGTGGTGATTCTCTTGGCGGAGTGGCGCGAGGGGCGGCGCGGTACCGTGTCGCATCCGCAGGGCAATGCGCTGCTGGAAGCGGCCAAGGCCGGCGCGCCGCGCATCGAGTCGATCGACGACCTGACCTGGCGCGACGCCTTGAAGGTGGGTCTCGCCCAGTGTTTTGCCCTGGTGCCGGGCACCTCGCGCTCGGGCGCGACGATTATCGGCGGCATGCTGTTCGGCCTGTCGCGTCAGGTGGCCACCGAGTTCTCGTTCTTCCTGGCGATCCCGGTCATTTTCGGCGCCACGGTCTACGAACTGTACAAGGCGCGGGCGGTGCTGTCGGCCGACGACCTGGGCATTTTCGGCATCGGCTTCGTGTTCGCGTTCCTGTCGGCGTTCCTGTGCGTACGATGGCTGCTGCGATTCGTGGCCACGCACGATTTCAAGCCGTTTGCCTGGTATCGGATTGCCTTCGGGATTATCGTGCTGCTGACTGCCTGGACGGGTATGGTGTCCTGGCACGCCTGATTTGCGACGCGAGCGCAAATTGGCGACAGCATGAAAAAGGGGCCTCGGGCCCCTTTCTTATTTCTTGCGGAATACTACGTCCCAAACGCCGTGGCCCAGCCGCACGCCGCGTTTTTCGAATTTGGTCACAGGACGGTAATCCGGGCGTTCCGCAAAGCCACCGGCAGCGGTCGAGGTATTTTCCAGGGTCGGTTCGCCGCTCAGAACTTCCACCATCTGGTGGGCGTATTCTTCCCAGTCCGTCGCGCAATGGAAATAACCACCGGGCTTCAGGCGGCTGGCCAGCACCTTGACCAGCGGCGGCTGGACCAGGCGGCGCTTGTTATGGCGCTTCTTGTGCCAGGGATCGGGAAAGAAGATATGCACGCCGTCCAGCGACTGCTCGGTCAGCATGTGCGCGATGACTTCCACCGCGTCGTGGTTCATGATCCGCACATTCTGCAGATCGTTCTCGCCAATCAGCTTCAGCAGTGCACCAACGCCAGGCTCATGGACTTCGCAGCCCAGGAAATTGTCCTGCGGGCGCAGTTTGGCGATATGCGCCGTCGTCTCGCCCATGCCAAAGCCAATTTCAAGAATCGACGGTGCCTCGCGCCCGAACGTGGCCGTCCAGTCCAGTGGTTCGCCTTGATACGGCACGATGAACTTCGGACCGAGGTCGTCGATGGCGCGCTGCTGGCCGGTGGACGTGCGCCCGGCACGCCTGACAAACGAGCGGATACGGCGCGGATGCGCGACCTCGTCACCCGGGTTGGCAGGGGTGGCGTCTGCAGGTTGTCCGCTGGCGCCGTCGGCGTCGTCGCCCGGCAGCGTGTCGGTGTTCGTGTCTTGGGGAAGCATGGCAACAAAAAACCGCCGGGCGGATCGCCGGTCATCCATTGACCGGGTGCCAGAGGCGGCTTGTCAGATCTGGGAAGTGGAGCGGGCGATGGGAATCGAACCCACGTCTTTAGCTTGGGAAGCTAAGGTAATAGCCATTATACGACGCCCGCCATGGCTTACTGGGGGCGGATTGTAGCATGGTTGTGCGGCGGAACTCGCCCGGTGGCGACGCCGCCCCAACCGGCGCACAATACCCGATCCCCACACGAGATGCCCCCGCCCGTGCACCCCGTTCCTGCCCAACGATTCAATTCCGAGCTGTTGCCGCGCATTATCGAGCGTGTGCAGCGCCTGTCCCGTGGCACCTTGCATGCGGAAATCCAGTCGCCGGCCGCCTCCGACCTGCCCGCTTGCCTGCGCGTCTGGGCGGAGTCCAGGCCGAACGGCGGCCGCTATGCCTATCCGATCGACATCACACTGTCGTGGGACAGTTTCGAGGTCGATCGCCTGTTTGCCTCGGGCGGCGTCGAGCGGTTCGACGCGTATCTGGATGCCTTGCCGGCCAAGCTCGATGCCTGGCAGGAACCCCGGCAGATCGACTTCAACTCGCGCACGCAGGCCGAGGCCACGGTGCTGATCGGCGGGCTCGATTTCGAGCATCTGGTGCGATGAGCGCCGTGTGAGCGGAGCGCGGCCGATGGCTATCGGATGGTCAGCCGGCACGTGGCGGTGTCTTCCGCCCCGCCGGGTATCCATCGCAATCCCTGCCCATGGTGGATGGCATTTGGCAGGCCGAGCCAAGGCTCGACACAGTAGAAGTCGGAATCGTCGCGCTCCGTCCAGGTGGTCACGGCGTACCAGGGCACCGTGTTGGCGGCATCGAGTCCGATGTCGATGGTACGCGTCGGGAGTTCGACGCAGACAGACCGGGCATCGCCATTCCCGCGGGCTTGCAGCACATGGAAGGTGTCCTGCAGCCGCGGATCGTCCAGCCGATAGGCGGGCTCGCCCGGCTCGGGCGCCGTCAGGCCGCCATCGGCAAGCTGCCGAACACGGGATGCCGGTGGCATGACGATGCGGCTCTGCGTGCGGGCAGGATGGGGCAGGGCGAAGTAGAAGTGATGGCCGGCGTAATACGGCAACGGGGGCAGCGCGGCGTCGCCGGTATTGCGCGTGCGCAGCGTGACCGCGATGCCATCCGGCACCAGCCGATAGGTGGCCGTGAATACGAATTCATACGGATAGCCGGGCCGGGTCTGGGCCGATGATGCCAGCGACACGCTGACCGCGTCGGCCGACAGTTCGGAGACGGCAAACGGCAGGTCACGGGCAAAGCCATGCTGGGGCAGTGCGTGGATCGCGCCCGCACCGTCGCGCCAGCGGCCCGCTTCGCCGTCGACGAAATGCCGGCCGATAAACGGAAATAGCAGCGGATTGCCGCCACGTATCTTGGCGACGCGGGTCCAGTCGGCATCGTCCGGCCAGTACAGGATGTCCTGCCCGCGATGCACCCAGCGCACAAGCCGCCCGCCGTGCGCGGGCGCCAGCAGCAGGTAGTTGTCGTCATGGCCGACCCGCAGCAGGTCCTGGCCCTGGAATCGTTGAGTGGTGGTCATCGTCGGCATCCGTGGCGCGTCGAAAACCGCAAGCGTAGCGCATGTGGGCCGTCGGGCTTGTGCGGCAGGACGCGCACGGGCGCCTTACCGCCGCATCTCGTCGCTCGTATAGATGGTTTCGCGCACCAGCGGATACACCTGCGCCTCCCAGTGCTTGCCGTTGAATACGCCATAGTGGCCGACCCCGGTCTGGATGTGATGCATGCGGAGGTACGGGCGCAGGCTCGAACACAGGTCCTGTGCCGCCATGGTCTGCCCGATGGCGCAGATGTCGTCGCGCTCGCCTTCGATGGTCAGCAGCGCCGTGCGGCGGATGGCACGCGTCGACACCCGCCGCCCGCCCACGTCCAGCAGGCCCTGAGCCAGCAGGAACCGCTGGAATATCAGGCTGACCGTTTCCAGGTAAAACTCGGCCGTCAGGTCCATCGTGGCGAAGTACTCGGTGTAGAACGCCTGGATGGCATCGGCCTTGGCGTGTTCGCCACGGGTGCGCAGTGCGTACAGGTCGCGCAGCGCCTGCTCGTGCCGCTCGCGGTTCATGCTCATGAAGGCAATCAGCTGCACGAAGCCCGGATACACGCGCCGCATGGCGCCCGCAAACCGCCACGGCACATAGCCGATGAGCGTGTTTTCGAACCACTCGATGGGGCGGCTGGTGGCCAGTTCGTTGACGCGGGTGGGGTTCACGCGGGCGTCGATCGGGCCGGCCATCAGCGTCAGGCTGGGCGGCTGCATCGGGTCGCCGTCCTCGGCCATCAGCGCGGCGGCCGCCAGTGCGGCCACGGTCGGCTGGCAGACGGCTACCACGTGGGTGTTGCCGCCCAGTGCGTGCAGGAAGGTGACCAGGTGTTGCACGAATTCGTCGAAGCCGAAGCGGCCGCGTGACAGCGGGACGTCTCGCGGGTTGTGCCAGTCGGTAATGTAGACGTCATGGTCGCGGAGCATCGTTTCCGCGGTGCCGCGCAACAGCGTGGCAAAGTGGCCGGACATCGGCGCCACCAGCAGTACGCGCGGCTGCGGCGGCACGCCTTCGCGGCGAAAGCGCAGCAGCGTGCAGAACGGCGTGCGCGTGACCACTTCCTCGACCACCGGCACGTCCTGGCCGCGAATGCGCACGCTGTCGATGCCGAAGGGCGGGCGGTAGTGGGTCAGTCGGGCCAGCGCCAGCACTTCGCAGGCGCCGCGCAGAGAGCGCAGCGGCTCGGATTGGTCGCCATGGCGCCATGCGCTCAGCAGCGTGGCCGTGATGTCGGCGAGCGAGCATGCTGGCTGCACCAAGTCTGCGTATGTCTGGTAGGCCTGGTAAAGCATCGCTCGATCTCCCCACATCCAAGCCTTGGCACCGCAATTTATGTGCCATCGCGGTTCATGTTGGCACGCAGGTTGCGGATCGGGAATCGGTTCGGTGCGCCGGATCACACGCGGTGCACCGAGTGGCGCAAACACCGCGCGCCCATCGTGCGCGAAGCGGCGGGCGCTTCGGACTGGTGCCGGTCGTGCCCGCCGGCCGCACCGCCCGGGTGCGTACTGGCGGAACGCGTCCGTGGCACCGATACTGCAAGCGGACGTCACGCCCCGGGGGGCGGAGGAGGCAAGATGGCCAAGACAACGCTGACGATCAGCAGCAAGACCTATTCATCGTGGTCGCTCCGGGGCTGGCTGCTGGCGCGCTTTGCCGGGCTGGAGTTCGAGGAGGTGCTGGTGCCGCCCGACGATCCCGCCGTGCGCGCCGAAATCCTGCTGCTCTCGCCGTCGATCCTGGTGCCGTGCCTGCGGCATCAGGGCGTGACGGTATGGGACACGATGGCGATTGCCGAATACCTCAACGAGATCAAGCCGAAAGCCAGGCTGCTGCCCGACGACCTGGCCGCGCGTGCACATTGCCGCGCCATCTGCGGCGAAATGCACTCGGGGTTTGCCGCCATGCGCGCGGCGTTGCCGATGAACCTGAAGGGCCATTTCCCCGGCCTGAAGGTCTGGTCCCGGGCGCAGGCCGACATCGATCGCATCACCGCGATCTGGACCGAATGCCTGGAACGCTACGGCGGCCCGTTCCTGTTCGGCAAGCATCGCACCGTGGCCGATGCGATGTATGCGCCCGTGGTCACGCGCTTTGTCACCTACGGTGTGAAGCTTGACGCACCGCTGGTGGAATTCTGCAAGACCATCCTGGCCATGCCCGAAATGCAGGAATGGATTGGCGCGGCGCGCGAGGAACCCGACGAAATCAGCGAACTCGACGTGGAGTTCTGACGCCGGGCGTGCCCTGGCTCGGATCACCGTTCAGGCCACGCGCGGCTGGCGCGCCAGGTAGTCGGCGGCGTAGGCGAAGTACCACGCCAGGCAGTCGGGATTCGCCATCGCATCGGGATTGGCGATCCGGTCCGGCGCGTGGCCCAGCAGCAGCTTCTTAATCGGGACTTCCATCTTCTTGCCCGACAGCGTGCGTGGCACGCCGGGCACCTGCACGATCTCGTTCGGCAAGTGGCGCGACGACAGCGCCGCGCGGATGCGCGCGCGCATGGTGTCGCGCAGGGCATCGTCCAGCGCCATGCCGTCGCGCAGCACCACGAACAGCGGCATGTACGATTCGCGGCCCAGGTATTCGAGATCGACCACCATGCTGTCGAGCACTTCGGGCAGTTCCTCCACCACGCGGTACAGCTCGCTGGTGCCCATGCGGATGCCATGGCGATTGATCGTGGCGTCCGAGCGCCCGTAGATGATGGCCCCGCCGCGCGGCGTGATGCGGATCCAGTCGCCATGGCGCCAGGCGTTAGGGTACACGTCGAAATAGCTGTCGCGGTAGCGGCTGCCATCGGCATCGCCCCACAGGAACAGCGGCATCGACGGCATCGGCTCGGTGCAGACCAGCTCGCCCACTTCGTCGATCACGGCATGGCCGTGCGCGTCGAACGCTTCCACCTTGGCGCCCAGGCAGCGGCATTGCATCTCGCCGGCGTAGACTGGTAGCACCGGGCAGCCGCCCACGAACGACCCGGCAAAGTCGGTGCCGCCCGACATCGGCGCCAGCCAGACGTCTTCGCGGACGTGCGCGTAGATCCATGCGTAGGCATCTTCGGATAACGGCGAGCCGGTCGAGCCGATGCCGCGCAGCCGCGAGACATCGGCAATCCGCGCCGGCTCCACGCCCGCCTTCATGCAGCTGGTGAAGAACGCGGCGCCGGCGCCGAACATCGTCACGCGGGCATCGTCGACGAAACGCCACAGCACGCCGGCATCTGGCCAGGCGGGGTTGCCGTCGTACAGCGCGATGGTCGTGCCCAGCAGCAGCCCGGCCACCTGGGCATTCCACATGATCCAGCCGCTACTGCTGTACCAGTGGAAGACGTCGTCGGGGCCCAGGTTGTTGTGGAACGCCATGAGCTCGAGCTGCTCGATCACGATGCCGCCATGGCCATGCACGATGGGCTTGGGCATGCCCGTGGTGCCGGACGAGTAGACGATCCACAGCGGATGGTCGAACGGCACCGGCTCCACCTGGAGCGGCACGTCGTGCGCCAGCACATCGGCCCAGGCGTGGCGCCGCAGGCTTGCGCTGCGGCCGGCGACGGCGCCGTCGATGTCGACCTGGCTGCCCAGCGTCGGCACGATCACGATATCGGTCAGCGAGGGCAGGGCAGCCACGAGATCGGCGATGACGGGCGCGCGGTCGTACGCCTTGCCGCCATAGCGGTAGCCGTCCACCGCGATCAGCACCTTGGGCTCGATCTGCCGGAAGCGGTCGATCACCGCCACCTGGCCCATGTCGGGCGCGCAGCCGGACCAGATGGCGCCCACGCTGGCGGTGGCCAGAAAGGCCACGATCGTCGCAGGGATGTTCGGCAGATAGCCCGCCACGCGGTCGCCGCGCGTCACGCCCATCTGACGCAGCGCGTGCGCCAGCGAGGCCACCTGGGCTTCCAGGGTATCCCAGCTGATATCGGCCAGCGGTTGCGCCTCGCCGGCATGGCGGATGGCGGGGCGTGCGCGGGCCGGGCCCGTGCCGGCATGGCGGAAGACCTGCTGCACGTAGTTGAGCGTGGCGCCCGGGAACCAGCGTGCGCCGGGCATGGTGCGCTGGGCCAGCACGGCACTGGCCGGTGTGTCGAAGCGCACGTCGAAATAATCGACGATGGCTTGCCAGAACGCTTCGATATCGGCGATCGACCACTGCCACAGGCTGGCGTAGTCGCGGAAATCCAGCGCGCGCTCGCGGCGCAGCCAGTGCATGAAGGCGGCCAGCTGGCTGCCGTCGGCGAACGCCTGCGTGGGCGTCCACATCAGTGTCCCTGCAACGGTCATGTGTCTCCTCCGCGGCCCGTCTGACGCGGGCCCTTGGCGTGATGGGCGGTCCGCAAATGATAGCGGACCGCCGCGCCGCGGGTGCGCGGCTGGCTGAACGGCTACTTCGGGGACGCGAAGAGGGTGCCCCACATCTCGTCGACACGCGTCTTCACGGCCGGGTCCATCCTGATCGGGGTGCCCCATTCGCGGGTGGTTTCGCCGGGCCACTTGTCGGTGGCGTCGATGCCCATCTTGGAGCCCAGGCCCGACACGGGCGACGCAAAGTCGAGATAGTCGATGGGTGTGTTGTCGACCATCACCGTGTCGCGGCTCGGGTCCACGCGCGTGGTGATGGCCCAGATCACTTCCTTCCAGTCGCGCGCGTCGATGTCGTCGTCCACCACGATGATGAACTTGGTGTACATGAACTGGCGCAGGAAGCTCCACACGCCGAACATCACGCGCTTGGCGTGGCCGGCGTACTGCTTCTTCATGCGCACCACCGCCATGCGGTAGCTGCAGCCTTCGGGCGGCAGGTAGAAGTCGGTGATCTCCGGAAACTGCTTCTGCAGCAGCGGCACGAACACTTCGTTCAGGGCCACGCCCAGCACGGCCGGCTCGTCGGGGGGCTTGCCGGTGTAGGTGGAGTGGTAGATCGGATCGCGCCGCATGGTGATGCGGTCGATCGTGAAGACCGGGAACCAGTCCTGCTCGTTGTAATAGCCGGTATGGTCGCCGTACGGACCCTCCAGCGCGTGCTGGTAGCCGGACGGGTGGTTCGGATCAGGCTGGATATGGCCTTCGAGCACGAACTCGGCGGACGCCGGCACCGACAGTTCGGACAGCGTCGGCGTGATGCAGCTGGCCAGCGCGGTGCGGCTGCCGCGCAGCAGGCCGGCAAACTGGTACTCGGACAGCGTATCGGGCACCGGCGTGACCGCGCCCAGGATCGTGGCCGGGTCGGCCCCCAGCGCCACGGCGATCGGGAACGGCTTGCCCGGGTTGGCCAGCGCGTGCTCGCGGAAATCAAGGGCACCGCCACGATGCGCCAGCCAGCGCATGATCACCTGATTGCGGCTGATGACCTGCTGGCGGTAGATGCCCAGGTTCTGGCGCTTCTTGTGCGGACCCTTGGTCACCACCAGGCCCCAGGTAATCAGCGGCGCGGCGTCGCCGGGCCAGCAGGTCTGGATCGGCAGGCGCGCCAGATCGACATCGTTGCCTTCCCAGACGATCTCCTGGCAGGCGGGGCTGCTGACGCGCTTGGGCGCCATGTCCCATACCGACTTGGCCAGCGTGAACAGCTTGCCGGCCTCGCGCAGCCCGCGGGGCGGCTCGGGCTCCTTGAGCGCCGACAGCACGCGGCCAATATCGCGCAAATCTTCCAGGTTCGACGCGCCCATGCCCAAGGCGACTCTTTGTGGCGTCCCGAACAGATTTGCCAGGACCGGTACTTTATAGATATCCCCGTCGTCCCGGCGCGGCTGCTCGAATACGACTGCCGGGCCTTCCGCGCGCAGGAGGCGGTCGCAGATCTCGGTCATTTCGAGGTTCGGCGATACCGGCGCGCTCACGCGCCTGAGGTCTCCGCGCTGCTCCAGCTGACCGATGAAATCGCGCAAATCTTTGTATTGCATAGTGAATTTGGTTCAGGGATGTGGCATCGCGCCATGCCGGGGCGCGCTGCTTCGATGTGTGTGACGATACACACGCCATCTCAAAGGCGCAAAAAAATCGTGCCTGCGGACGCCGCAAAATTGTAAGTAACTGATGACTTTAGTCATTTGTTCAGACAATTGCGAGGCTAGGCGTGGCTTGCGATTGAGGGGCGGCGGTTAGCCCAAGAGTGCCGTAAAAGGCGTTGTTACATATTGCTGAAAGTAGGAATATTTCGTTGTCTTATGCTTGACGGGTTATAAAAGCGTTCCTACAATCCGGTCTGCTCTCAGGAGTGTTGCGTTGCAACATAGCTTGGGCCCCGGTTGTCAAGTGGGTGTGGCGAAAAAAGCAACGGCGACATTTCCGAATCGACTGTCCATCAAGCGGCCCCAGGGAGGAGCCCGGTGCGCAGTCCTCTGGCGGGATGCCGGAGTCGATGAGTGATCTTAGTGGCAGGGTGCGGCTCCCCAAGCTGTGCCCTGTTTCTCGTTGGGCGCATGGGGAGCGCCCGCCAACAGATGCTGGACACCCCTGCTAGGTGGCGCAGCATCCTTACTTGAATACGTTGAGATCGGGCACGCGCAGTTGTCGGGCGCGCGCAGCGGGCGACGGATGGAGGTAAGCATGAGCGGTTGGAAAACCCTTCATCTTCCCGGCATCGGGCGGGCATTGCAGGTCCGCCTCAGACAGCCGGTACCCGGTGTGAGCCGCGCACTGCAAGTGCGACTGGCCCATCCGGTGGCAGGTCGCGCGTTGCTGCGCGGCGGCCGCACAACCTTGAAGTACACCCTGAACAGTCTCGGGGTGCTGTCGGTGGCCGCAGCGGTCACCCTCACCGTCAGCCAGCAATGGCGGACATCGCTTGCCGGGGCACTGGCGGGCAATGAAGCGCCTGCCGTGCTGGTAGACGCCGCCGTGGCCAACGCCGAAGCGGCCAACACGGTTCACGCCGTCGCCAGCGCGTCGGTGCCGGCGATATCGGCCGACGCGGCCGCAGCACGACTGCTGGCTACCGCGACGTCCAAGGCCAAGGGCCTGCCGACCGTGTCGGGCGTCGACGAATGGAGCCAGACCCCTGCGGGCAAGGTGCCGTCGGTGGCGCACCTGGCTGCCCAGATTCCGGTGCAGCGCGTGGCGCTGGACGCGCGCAACACCAGCGCGCTGGGATCGGCGCGCGAGCAGGCCGCCGTGGCGGAGTACATCGCACGCAAGTACCGCGTCGCGAGCCAGGCTACCGCCCAGCTGGTCAAGGCTGCCTACATGACCGGCCGCGAGGTCGGTATCGATCCGCTGCTGATCCTGGGCGTGATCGCCATCGAGTCCAGCTTCAATCCGTACGCCGAAAGCGGCGTCGGGGCGCAGGGCCTGATGCAGGTGATGACCAAGGTCCACCAGGACAAGTACGAAGCCGTGGGCGGCGTGACCGCCGCGCTGAATCCGTACGCCAACATCAAGATCGGTGCGCTGGTGCTGAAGGACTGCATCGCCCGCGCCGGTTCGATCGAGGGCGGCCTGAAATACTACGTGGGCGCCACGACCAACACGGACGGCGGCTATGGCGCCAAGGTGCTGGCCGAACGTGGACGGCTGCGTGCCCTGCTGGGCCTGCCGGCCGCGGACAAGGCGGGCGACGCCAAGACGCAGGCCGAGCATCACCAGAACGGCGAAAAGCTGGAAGCCTCCGGCAATACCGCGCAGGCGGCCTGACCTTCGGGGCGGGTTCGACCGGCAAGAAGAAAGGCACCCCTCGGGGTGCCTTTTCGTTTTCGTTCCGTTTCCGGCTGCCGGGCCGTCGCCCGGGTGGGCCTGGCGCCTAGCGCAAAAAGTGATGCATGCGATCCATGGCCTCTTCGATATTGGCCATCGACGTCGCATACGAGATGCGGATGTAGTCGTTTGCCGTGTGGGGGCCGAAATCCGTGCCGGGCACCATGACCACGCCGGCATCGTGCAGGATCGCCTGGGTCAGTTTGTCGGCGTTGCCAGCGGCCGGGTGGTTCACGTGCCGGCAGTCGGCATAGACATAGAACGCGCCGTCGGGCTTGACCGGTACGCGCAGCCCCAACGCTTCCAGCGCGGGCAGGATCGCGTCGCGGCGGCGATGGAACTCGGCCTTGCGCTCGTCGTAGATCGCCAGCGCCTCCGGCGAGAAGCAGGCCACGGCCGCATGCTGGGCCACGGCCGACGCGCAGATGAACAGGTTCTGCGCCACCTTTTCGAACGCCGGCACCAGCGCATCGGGCACCACCAGCCAGCCCAGCCGCCAGCCGGTCATGTTGAAGTACTTCGAGAAGCTGTTGACGGTGATCACGTTGTCGTCGAGCGCCAGCGCCGAGACGGGCGGGGCATCGTATGACAGCCCCTGGTAGATCTCGTCGAGGATGGCAAAGCCCCGGCGCTCGCGCACTTCGGCCAGGATCGCCTTGAGTTCGTCCGGCAGGATCGACGTGCCGGTCGGGTTCGATGGCGACGCCAGCAGCACGCCGCGCGTCTTTTCGCCCCAGTGGGCCGCCACCTGGGCGGCCGTCAGCTGGAATCGCTCCGCCGGGCCGCTCGGGATCATTTTCGCCTGCCCATCGAACGCCGCCACGAAATGGCGGTTGCACGGGTAGCTCGGGTCCGGCATCAGCACTTCGGCACCGATTTCCACCAGCACCGCGCAGGCCAGCAGCAGCGCGCCGGAGGCACCGGCCGTGACGATCACGCGCCGCTCGGGAATGTCCAGCCCATAGGCGGTCTTGTAGTAACCGGCAATGGCTTCGCGCAGCGCGTGGATGCCCAGGGCGCCGGTGTACTGCGTCACGCCGCGTCGCATCGCGGCTTCGGCCGCGTGGATGACCGGCGCCGCGGCGGTGAAATCGGGCTCGCCAATACCCATGTGGATGATGTGCCGGCCGGCACGTTCGAGTTCGGCGGCCTGCTTGGCCAGTTCCATCACGTGGAAGGCCTCGATGTTGGCAAGTCGGGAAGCGGTGGCGATACGCTGGTAGTCCATGGCGATGGGGACAGAAGCACGGGGTGGAAACAAAAACACCCGCCGGAGCGGGTGTCATGCCGGTGACTGGCATCATGGGATGCCGGACGCCGGATTGCAACATCCAGTCGGGTGGATGCGGGTCAGCGGCGCGCGGCAACCTCGGGTGCGCGCACCTGGGCGGCCAGCTTGTCGAGCACGCCGTTCACGTACTTGTAGCCTTCCACGCCGCCGAAGGTCTTGGTCAGTTCCACGGCTTCGTTGATGACGACCTTGTACGGAATGTCCAGGCAATGCACCAGCTCGTAGCTGCCCACCAGCAGCGCGGCGCGCTCCACGGGCGACAGTTCGTCGACGGTGCGGTCCAGGAACGGCTCGAACGCGGCGGTCAGGCGCGCTTCCTCGCGCACGGCACCGCCCAGCAGCGCGTCGAAATGTTCGCGGTCGGCCTTGTTGAAGCCTTGCGCGTCGTGCAGGTGGGCCTGAATTGCACCGATATCGTTGCGATTCAGCAGCCACTGATACAGGCCTTGCAGGGCCAGTTCCCGGGACCGCCGGCGCGCGCTCTTCGGCGGAGCCTTGGGTTCGGTGCGCGCCTTGGCGCCGGCCGGCTTGCCGGCGGCGTCTTGCGCGTCGCCGTTGTCGGGGGCATTACTCATCATCTTCCTCGTCATCTTCATCGCGGCCGTCGTTCTCGCGCAGGGAATCCAGCGCGACGACCA
This sequence comes from Cupriavidus sp. 94F1, assembly GCF_057798875.1. Classification (NCBI taxonomy): domain Bacteria; kingdom Pseudomonadati; phylum Pseudomonadota; class Betaproteobacteria; order Burkholderiales; family Burkholderiaceae; genus Cupriavidus; species Cupriavidus sp. 94F1. The sequence continues at coordinate 676,004 of NZ_JBYOJT010000001.1, read as the reverse complement.
GGTTGGCCATTTCCACTGCGGTGCGGGCGCAGTCACGGCCCTTTTCGCGGGTGCGGGCATGGGCCTGCGCGTCGGTGTCGACCGTCAGGATGCCGTTGGCGATGGGCACGTTGAAGTCCAGGCCCACGCGCGTGATGCCGGCACCCGATTCGTTCGAGACCAGCTCGAAATGGTACGTCTCGCCGCGCACCACCGCGCCCAGCGCGATCAGTGCGTCGAACTGGCCGCTTTCGGCCATCTTCTGCAGGGCCAGCGGCACTTCCAGCGCGCCGGGCACGGTCACGAGCAGCGTGTCTTCGCCCTCGACGCCGAGCTTTTCCAGTTCTGCCGTGCAGGCTTCGCGCAGCTCGTCGCATACGGGCTCGTTGAAACGGGCTTGCACAATACCGATGCGCAGGCCTTCACCGTCCAGGTTGCTCTCGTAGAAGCCGTGATCCATTGTCAGTTCTCCATTCATTCGGTCAGTCACCGGCAGGAATGCCGGCGCCGTGTGATTCCGTACCGCAGGCGGATGCCTGGTTCAATCCCGTTCCAATCGCATCAATCGCAGTTCGGCTCGCCGTCCATGGGCTGGCAGCCGACGATTTCCAGATCGTAGCCGGTCATGCTCGGCATCTTGCGCGGCGAGCCCAGCACGCGCATCTTGCCCACGCCGATATCGCGCAGGATCTGGGCGCCCACGCCGTAGGTGCGCAGGTCGGGCTTGCGGCGGGGGCGGTCCTGCGGGGCGTCCAGCGCGGCAAACTGTTCGAAAATCTGTTCCGGCGCGTCGCCGCAGTTCAGCAGCACCATCACGCCCTGTTCGGCGCCGTGCAGCACTTCCAGCGCGGCCGGCAGGCTCCACGAGTGCGTGGTGCGGCCGGCTTCCAGCAGGTCCAGCACCGACAGCGGTTCATGCACGCGCACCAGCGTGGCGGTATCCGGACGCGGCTGGCCCTTGACCAGCGCCAGATGGGCGCGGCCCGACGGCTTGTCGCGGTACATCACGCTGTGGAACTTGCCCCACGGCGTCTGCATGTCGCGCTCGCCCGTGCGTTCGATGATGCTCTCGGTGCGGCTGCGGTAGTGGATCAGGTCGGCGATCGTGCCGATCTTCAGGTCGTGCTCGCGTGCGAATTCGATCAGGTCGGGCAGGCGGGCCATCGTGCCGTCGTCCTTCATGATCTCGCAGATCACCGCCGCCGGGGTCAGGCCGGCCAGCGCGCCAAGGTCGCAGCCGGCTTCGGTGTGGCCGGCGCGGATCAGCACGCCGCCGGGCTGGGCCGTCAGCGGGAAGATATGGCCCGGCTGCACCAGGTCCGAAGCCTTGGCGTCGCGGGCCACGGCGGCCTGCACGGTGCGCGAGCGGTCGGCGGCCGAGATGCCCGTGGTCACGCCCTCGGCGGCCTCGATCGACACCGTGAAGTTGGTGCCATGCACGGTGCCGTTGCGCGACACCATCGGATACAGCTCCAGCTGGCGGCAGCGTTCGGCCGTCAGCGTCAGGCAGATCAGGCCGCGGCCATACTTGGCCATGAAATTGATGGCTTCGGGCGTCACGAAGTCGGCCGCCAGCACCAGATCGCCTTCGTTCTCACGATCTTCCTCGTCGACGAGGATGACCATGCGGCCGGCGCGGATGTCGGCAATGATGTCTTCAGTACGGGCGATAGTCATGGCTTGGAACGGCGTTCAATGAGGGCGGGCGCGGGATGCGAGCAATCGGACAGGCAATCAGGCGGGCAGGGCCGGCGCGGATGTCGCGAGACCGGCGAAATCAAGGCCGCTATTGTACGCCATGCCGTTCGACGATGCCCCGGGTTCGGGGGCGGACCGGGCGGCCGCCGACAGGGCCCGGGTTCGCCCGGGTTGCGGGAATGTGAATGAGGCGGCATATCGGAACCGTTGCGTTGCCATACGCCGCTTCCGCCGGGACAGCCGGCCAGACCACGGAGAGATATCAGATGCATCCACCTCTGCAGGGCATCCGTATTGTCGAGTTCGAGGGCCTGGGTCCCGGGCCGCTGGCCGGCCGGATGCTGGCCGACATGGGCGCCGAGGTCACGGTCATCGCCAGGCGCCAGCGTACGGCCGTGGCCGACCGACTGGGCGGCAGCAAGCCCAGCCCGCTGCGGCGCGGCAAGACGATCGTGCCGCTGGACCTCAAGCAGCCGGGCGACCTGGCCGAGGCCTTGCGCCTGGTTGCCACGGCCGATGGGCTGATCGAAGGGAACCGGCCCGGCGTCATGGAGCGGTTGGGGCTGGGCCCGGCCGACTGCGCTGCCCGCAATCCCGCGCTGGTCTATGGGCGGATGACCGGCTGGGGCCAGACCGGGCCGCTGGCGCAGACGGCGGGCCATGACCTGAACTATGTGGCGCTCACCGGCATGCTGTCGCTGTCCGCCCGGCCGGGACAGGCGCCGATCACCCCGCCCACGGTGCTCGGCGATGCCGGCGGTGCGCTGGGCCTGGCCTTCGGCATGGTCTGCGCCATGCTCGACGCCCGCGCCACGGGGCGGGGTCGCGTGGTGGATGGCGCCATCGTCGATATGGTCGGCATGCTCGGCAGCATCGCGCTCTGGGTCCGTAACAACGGCCAGCTGGACGGAGACGAGCCAAGCCCGTTCCATCAGTCGCCGTTTTACGACGTCTATGCCTGCGCCGATGGCGGTTTCATCACGATTGGCGCGCTGGAGCCGCAGTTCTATGCGCTGCTGCTGACGAAGCTGGGGCTAGACGACGTCGATCCCGCCAGCCAGTATGACCGCACCGCGTGGCCGTCCCTGAAAGCGCGCTTCACGGCGCTGTTCCTGAGTCAGCCGCGCGCCCACTGGGACAGCCTGCTGGGGGGTACGGACGTGTGCTATGCGCCGGTGCTCAGCATCGCCGAGGCAGCCCGCCATCCGCACAACGTGGCGCGGGGCCTGTTCGTCGAGCGGGAAGATGGCACGCTCGATACCGCTGGCGCGCCCCGGTTTCTGGCGCCCGACGCCTGACGCTGCGTTTGTCGATCGGACTGTCGATCAAAACCAGGAAAAATACGTCGAGGAGGGGACTTATGCAGCGGGCCGGGAGCGGCCCGTCATGCCGTGCCGGCGGCGACGCGCGCCGGTCAGAGCGCCGGCCTGGCCACGCCGTCGGACGCCGACAGCATCCGCTCCACGTAGCGCGCGATCAGGTCGATTTCCAGGTTCACCCGCTTGCCCGCAGCCAGTTCGTTGAGCGTGGTCACTTCCACGGTATGCGGAATCAGGTTGATCGAGAACACGCAGCCGTCGGCTTCGTCGCTGACGGTGTTGACGGTCAGCGATACGCCATTTACCACCACCGACCCCTTGTAAGCCAGGTAGCGGCCCAGCTCGCGCGGGGCACGGATGCGCAGCTCGTGCGACTCGCCCACCGGGGCGAAACGGACCACTTCGCCCAGGCCATCGACATGACCGGACACCAGATGGCCACCCAGGCGGTCGGCCAGGCGCAGTGCCTTTTCGAGATTGACGCGGCCCGGCTGGTCCAGCCCGACGGTCTTGTCGAGCGATTCGCGTGAGACATCCACGTCGAAGTGGCCCGCTTCCAGCGTGACCACGGTCATGCAGGCGCCCTGGATGGCGATACTGTCGCCGATGCCCACATCGGACAGGTCCAGGTCGCCGGCGGCCACGCGCAGGCGCACGCCCGCATCGGCATCGCCCAGCGGCGAAACGGTTTCGATGCGGCCCACGGCCGCCACAATGCCAGTAAACATGCTTGCCTCTGTCTGAATACGATGAATACGGTTGTCAGTCCTTGCTGTCGGCGCGGCGGGCGATCAGGCGCAGGTCGTCGCCGATCTGCCGCACTTCGTGCCAGCGGAATTGCGCGGCGTCTTCCAGCCGGGTCAATGGCGGCAGGTTGAACATGCCCTGCGCGTCCCCCAGCAGCCGGGGTGCCATGTAGACCAGCAGTTCGTCGGCACAGCCTTCGCGGATCAGCGATCCGTTGAGCTTGTAGCCGGCTTCCACATGCAGTTCGTTGATGCCGCGCTGGCCCAGCGCCTCGAGCATGCGGCGCAGTTCCACCTTGCCGTGCCGGTTGGGCAGCACCACGACTTCGACGCCCCGGTCTTCCAGCGCGCGCTGGCGCGCCTTGTCCTCGACGGCGCAGAACACCAGAACCGGTTTGGCGAAATCGCCCGTGTCACGATGCAGGATCTGCGCGTCGAGCGGCACTTCGAGCCGCGAGTCGACCAGTACGCGTTGTGGCTGGCGCGGCGTGTCCACGGCCCGCACGGTCAGCGCGGGGTTGTCGTCCCGCACGGTGCCGATGCCGGTCAGGATGGCGCACGCGCGGGCGCGCCAGGCATGGCCGTCGTCACGCGCGGCCTGGCTCGTGATCCATTGGCTGGTGCCGTCGTGCAAGGCCGTGCCGCCATCGAGCGAGGCCGCCACCTTGACGCGCACCCACGGCAGCCCGCGCGTCATGCGCGAGACAAAGCCGATATTGAGGTCGCGCGCTTCCTTTTCGAGCAGCCCGCAGCGTACGTCGATGCCCGCGTCGCGCAGCCGCTGCAGGCCCCGCCCTGACACGCTCGGGTTCGGGTCTTCCATGGCGGCCACCACGCGGGCGATGCGCGCGCGTACCAGCGCGTCGGCACATGGCGGCGTGCGGCCAAAGTGGCTGCACGGTTCCAGCGTGACATAGGCGGTGGCACCCGCCGGGTCATGACCGCGCGCAATCGCGTCCTTCATGGCCTGGATTTCGGCATGATCCTGGCCGGCCGGCTGCGTATAGCCCTGTCCGATGACCTGTCCGTCCTTCATCAGGACACAACCGACGCGAGGATTTGGCGTGGTGGTGTACATGCCCCGTGCGGCGAGTGCCAGGGCCTGCGCCATGGCGGTGTGGTCGGAATCGGAAAACATGGTGTGGCGAGTCGGGCCTGAAGTGGTATGTCCGGTCAATCGAAAATCTGGGAAATCAGGGGCGTCGGACCGGTGCCCTGGCGCCTGCGGCATGGTCAGTCGCAATCGGCATCGGCGCCGGGGCGGCAGATCCGGATGCGTCCCTGGGCGCCGAGCCGTACCTGGCGTTGCGCCTGGTGGCAACGCACCAGGAATGTGGCGGCCAGAAAGCCGCCACGCTCCGACCGTGAGTATCCCACAGGTGTCAAGCGCAGGCTTTGGGTGGCTGCCGTGCCGGCGGTGGCGCGCAGCGTGATGCGAAGGTAGCGCTCATGCAATGCCACCACCGAGAACGGCGGGGTTTGCTCGCCAGCGGTGTCTCCCAGGGCCGTCAACTGCCAGCCGCGATCCAGCGTGTCTGCGCCGTGGATCGGCGCCAGCCGCACGTCGGACCGCCGTGCCGACGCCGTGGTGCGTGCCAGCGCCAGCGACGCCGCCAGGCGGTCTGCGGCGTGGCTGGCACTCTGTTCGGCGACGAGCGTGCCGATGGTGGGCCATGCGGCCACCGCAAGCACAGCCGATACGGCCAGCGATACCAGCAGTTCGGTCAGCGTCACGCCATGCTGCTGCCACCTCTTTCGCCTCGGCATGATGTTCAGCACTCCGGGGGCAACCGCTTTGCGCCACCGTCTGGCGTGGGCAGAAAGAGCCACTCCCCGCTGCTGCGCAGCACCAGGGTGCCGCAAAGCGGGTCGGGCCGTACCGGGACGGCGCGCACTTCCACGCAGCGTGACAGCGAGATGCCGTCGCAGCTGGTGGCGGTAAGCCAGTGACGGGTACGCGCCGGTGGCGGTGGGACGGCTTTCGGCCAGTTGCCGGCCGGTGTCGCGTCATCGGTTGCGCTGGCGAACGTCAGGTTCGCCAGCGCATGGCGCTCCAGCGCGAGCATGGCCGAGACCAGTTCCGCACGTGCCTGCATGCGCCAGCCGCGCTCGGCCTGACGCTGCCAGGCAGGCACGGCCAGCATCGTCAGTATGGTGACGATGACCACCACGACCAGCAGTTCGGCCAGGCTGAAGCCGGCGGTCCGGGGTGCGCGATCGGGTCGATTTGACATCATTGCGGCGACCTCACCAGTTCGCGCCAGCCCAGGCGTCCTCGCCGCCTGTGCCAGCGTGCCTGCTGCAACAGCGCGGCCGTGTCGCCGTCCACCTGCCACAGATCGAGTCCCAATGTGTCCCGCGTGGCGGTAGCAGGAGTGGTCGGCTGGCCGGTGGCGAGTATCGACGTGATGCCGATGGGTGCCGGCATGCCGCCGGCCCATGGCAGGCCGGTCACGGCGTGGACCGGCTTGCCGTCGCCGCCCAGGGTGGTCACCGACTCGCCGCGGGCGGCATCGACAAGATAGCTGCGCCGTGTTCCCGCTTCGTCCACGGTAGTAAATCCCAGGTGGACCGGGCTGGCGCTGTAGAGCGTGTCCACGCGTTCGCCGGGGCGGGGCAGGGTCAGCGTCCAGCCGTTTGCGGAAGCGGCGCCGGGTTGTGCCGACCGGAGGACGACGCCATCGCCCTTCGCCAATGCCGCGATGCTGGCCGGTGCCTGCGAGCCGCCGGGGGCATCTGGTATCGCGGACACCTCGTTGCCGGTGCCGTAGACGATGAGCGGCGTTGTGCCCGTCTGCACGACGACCGGGGCGTCGGTGTTGTCACCGGCGATGCCTCTCTGCCGGTGCATGCAGGTGGCCGACGGCGCCGGGGCACCTGTGGACAAGTGGCCAAGGTCAAAGCGCCAGAGCCTGCCGGCCGCATCGGTGGCATACGCCGCGTGCGCCATGCCGCTGGCCGTGCTGCGGATGGCCACGGCCAGCAAGGGGATCGATGCGGTGGTCGCCGCGCAGCCGGCATCGGGCAACGTGATACGTGGGACGTCTGCGGATGTCGCCCAGTTCTGCGCGGGCCGGTCGAGCGGCAGCAGCGCCAGCGCCGCGCGCGCATGCGTGCCGGCGTCGGACGAAACGATTGCCGCCGCCGCCCAGCGCCGCTCGCCGCGTGCCATCCACATGGCCGCACCGATGGGGCCGCTGCCCGACAGACGAAGCATGTCATTGGCTTGCACTTCCCACAGCAGGCGGATCGGCGTTGGCGCGTCGGGCGCCGAGACATCGAGCACGAATACCGCGCCGGGTTGGACAAACGACGACGTCTGGCGCGCCGGCATTCCACACAGCAGCAGCGTGCGCCATGTGCCCGATGGGTCGGCGTCGATGCTGACGGGGCGCGGACATGGCGCGGATGGCACAGTCCCGGCGGGTTGGGTCAGCAGGGCGGCGCCTGCGAGGGCCGCGCGCGGCAGGTAGCCGACCCGTTCCTGCCCGGTTACGGCGTCGAAGCCATGCAACAGGCCGTCACGGGTGCCCAGCCAGACCATGGTCGGCCGCCTGGCATGGCGTTGACGGAAATCCGTGTGACCGGGCTGCATCGGCAACCAGGCGGGGGGCGCCATGACGTGCACGCGCGCGCCCGCAGCATTGCCCAGGCGGGTATCGCGCTGCCGCAGGGCAGCATTCCGGAAGTCGCCTTGCAGCCATGCCAGCCGCGCTTGCCCGGCGTCCTGCGGTGTGACGCCATCGAGTACGGACCGGGCATCGTCATCGATGGCCGGCCAGCGCAACGGAACGATCTGGCCGCCGCCAAGGTAAAGCCGCCGCGCGTGCAAGTCCTGGCGATCGAGCTGATCGCCGGCTTCCCAGGGCATCTGTACGGGCGCGACAGACAGTGCCGCCGTCCGGAACGCCAGGGCATGCAGGCGGCCTGTCCAGGGATAGTTGCCACTGGAGACGCGATATCCCAGCGGAAGCTGACCGGGCGTTGCGAAGCTTGCGGGGATCGAGCATGCCGCCACGACCAGGGTGAGAAGCAATCGAACGACACGATAGGCGATGCTCATGGCTGAAACTCCGTCTGCAGCAGCACGCGGACTTCCGCGTCCCGTCCCATGCCCAGCGCAACGATGCGCATGCGTGGCCACATGCCGGCCGCCGGCGGGTCGTCGCGGATCTCTATCAGGTAGCGGGGCAATGTCGTGGCGCCGATCACGGCTGCCGGCAGTACCGGCAGTTGTGCGCCCGTGAAGGTGCCCAGCGCGACACCGATGCTAGCGTCCGCACCGCCCACGTCGCCGTCCAGCCATGCCTGCCACACGCGGTGATCCCCGTCGGCCATGCAGATCCCACGCTGCGCGCCCTCCGCGCAGGTACCCGGCGCGGGCCAGCTGGCCAGACGCGCGCTGCCCGATGCGATGGCGGCGATCAGGTCGGCTTCGGCATCGTGCAATGCCGCTTCGGCGGCGCGGAAGGCGATCTCGCGGTCGAGCGGTTGGCTTGCCAGCTGCCGGCCTGCCAGCAGAAAGTGTGTGGCAGCGGCGCAGATGCCACCCATCAGCAGCATCAGCGTGGCGACGAACGCGAGTAGCGCGGCACCTGTAGGCCTGCGACGACTCAGCATATGATCCCCTGGCACGGAGACGGGTTGCGAAGGCGAACCGTGGTGGCGAACACCCGGCGCCTCAGGTGCGGATGTCTGGCCGGCATGAAGACCTGGTCGTCGGCGTGGCTGGCGCCGTCGCCTGGAAACAGCGTGAGCCGTTGCGTGGTGCCAGGCGCGAGCGTAGGGCGCTCGCCACGTATGACCACGGCGATCTGCACTGCGTGCACGCGATGCCAGCCGGCGGAGCCCTGTGTGGGCAATTCACGCGCCGGCACGAATCGGTCGATCCGTCCGTCGCCGTCGAAGTCCATGCCGTAGCGCAGCTGCAACATCTCCACACCACGCACCAGCGTGCCGGCCGTGTGGGCGCCCGCCAGCAGGCGGCTGCCCTGGCGGGTCGGATAGCGACACAGCAGCTGTGGCACGCCGTCACCGCCCGTGCCCACGTAAAACAGGTTGGTCGAGGCGTGGTGAGGCAGGGCCGCCCCGCTGGCCCGGACGATGGCGCGGGCCGGCAGTGCATAGCCGCCGCAGTCGCTCATGGTGCCGTCAGGCAAGGTGGGGTCGGCGGCAAGGCCGCTGCCGGATACGCGCACAAGCAGCGCATCGCTGCCGTTCACACCGCCCCGCGCGCACTGCATCGGGGATTGCGTCCGCGATGGTGTCTGCGTTTGCGTGTGGAGCGATGGCTGCGCGCAGTCGTCGCGTCCTTCGATGGGCGGCACCGGCGCCGGATGCGCCGGCGCGAGCGCGACATGCGCGGGAATCCATCCTGCCTGCCGAATCGAGTGGGCCAGGATGAACAACGCGCGCTGCCCCCGTTCCTCGATCAAAACGCCGTCAACCACGGTGGCATACGCGGTGCGCATGACCTGGAAGCTGGCCAGTGCGGCAAATGTGGCGATCAGGCCCAGGGAAATGCCTACCATCAGGCTGGCGAGCGTGAAGCCTCGTGCGTTCCCATGCGTCAGGCGGCGGCACGTCATGGCCGCACCCACAGGGCAATGTGCGTCACGGACATTGCCCGGTCATGCGGGCGCGTCAGCGCATCAGGCGGCAAGGTGGCCAGTGCGATGTGGTCGCCGTGCAGGCAGCCACCATCGGCGAAGGTGCCCCCGCACAGCGCAGCACGGTCTGCATCGCCGCTGACCAGCCGCCAACCTTCGTCGCGCGCCTCAGCCTGTTCCGCCGCCAGCCGCAGCGTGGCGCCGAGCCGCTCGTGGTGGCCACCCCAGCGCAACCAGGCACTGCCCAGCGTGGCCAGCGGTACCGCGCCCAGGCCCACGATGGCCAGGCAGACCAGTGATTCGACAAGAACGTCGCCACGGGCCTGATGACGCGAAACGCCAAGGGCCGCAGCGGGGCGGCGGATCAATCGAAACGGAAAACAGGAAGCCGAGCAAGGCATGGCACATCGGTTCGTCGGGAACGGATGGCCACGATAGCGGCAGGAAGGGGGTTAAAACGTGTCCGGATGTGACGGAGTTGCGTCAATGTGTGTCCGAGCGGCTCTCCGAAACCTCCGACGCCGCTCGGCAGCCTTGCTGCGAGTCCGCTACCAGCAGGTGCCGGCTGCACCCGTGCCCGTCGACGTCTTGACGTTCAGGTTGTCGACCGTGAAATTGCCGCACACGGGGTCCTGGCGATTGGCCACTGGCGTGGCGGTCAGTTGGAAACCGGTGGCGATAGAGCCGCCGGATGGCGCGATGGTGATGATGTAGTTGGTGGATTCGCAGGTGTCGCCAGACGGCGTCTTGGCGTCATCGCACTTCGTCAGTTTGAGCGCCGACGGATCGACGGTGTAGGTGTTGTTGACCGTGAAGTACCGTTCCAGCGCCCCCTGCACGCGGGCCAGGCCAGCCTTGGCCTCGGCGCGCCGCGACTTGGTCACGAACTGCTGGTATTGCGGGATGGCGACCGCCGCCAGAATGCCGACGATCATCACCGTGATCATCAGCTCTATCAGCGTGAAGCCCCGGGCGCCGGCGTGGCGCCCGCCCCTGGTCTTCTCAAATTTCATCATCGCAGTTCTCCTGTCATCCCCGTCCTGCCCAGGCATCAGCGCTGGATCTGCCGCCATGACACGCGGCCGGTTGGATAGCCGGTGTTGATGGTGTTCCTGCTGATACCGCCGCCGGCGCTGCTGTTGGATCCGCTTCCGCTGGTGTACGAATTGTTGCCGATGACGGTCGAATTGGTCAGGATGCCGTTGTTCGACTTCTTGCCGTTCACTACCTGGCCAGCGGTGTTACCGCTGCCGCCAACGGCATCCGATCCGTCGAACTTGCCGTCGCCATTGGCGTCGAACATCGCGACCGTCTGACCGCCGGTCAGGCCGTCGATGAGCATTTCCCAGCCGGTGCCGCCGTATTCGCACAAATCGCTGGAGGGTACGAGCGTGGAGAACAGCAATCGCGTGCCGGTAATCTGCGGATCATAGACCACGCGCTCGCCTTGCGGGTCCGCGCCGGGCGAAGCGAGGTTCAGATACCACCCCATGGCGCCGCCGCTGTAGTTCACCGGGTTCTTGCTCAGCACCCTGTACCAGTCTCCGCCCTTGTACTGGGCTTCCATCGTGATGGACTGCTGCACCAGCTGGGAACGCGTGATCGTGAGCTGCCCACTGCTGTTTTTGTCCCAGATGCCGTAGACCGACTGCGTGCCCATGTTTGCGGGGTCACCAACATCCACGTACCGGCCCGTGCCGAACATCATGATGTAGCCGCCCCAGCGATTACGCACCCCACCAAACGACGTTGTGATCGGCTGGGCATTGCCGCCGGCGTCGGTGGCTTTGAACAGCAGTTGCCGGGTGTCCTGGTAGGCCGCCGCGGTCTTGCCGCTGACATCGAACTTCCAGACGTTGCCGAGCAGGTCGCCTGCGTAGATGGCGTCGGCCACGTAGTCGCCATCGGTATCGGTCACGTACACCTGCATGATGCCGTTGGACTTCTTCTGGGCGTCGGTGGCGTCGTTGACCGTCAGCTTGAGGTAGTCCGTGCCGAGGCGCCAAGTCTTGCTGCCGGCCGGGCGGTCCAGGAAAATTACGAAAATCGAGCCGCGTGCCGCAGTACTGTTCAGGCCGTTGCCGAAGACCGCAGCCCATTTGCCGTTGCCCAGCCGCACGATCTTCGGCCGGCCATAGGTGTAGCCGAGGTCTGCGTCATCGGCGCTGGTAAATTCCCAGAGTGCGGTGGACGCCGCGGTGGACTCGTTGATCGCCGTCGGGTTGGTCACATCAAGCGCATAGATGCCCTTCCCGCCGCCGCCCAGCCCGCCAACCAGCACGGTTTTCCATGCGCTGTTGACGTAGGCATCGGTGATTGTCGGAGTGCTGTCTACGTAGTAGCTGTGCGCATACTTGGGAGCCGTCAGGTCGGCCAGCTTGCCATATAGCGCCGACGGCACGTATGCGAACAGCTCCTTGCCGCCGTCGCTAGCGGGGTCGTCGCTCATGTCGGCCGAGAATGCGTGCAGCATGCCGTCATTGGCGCCGACATAGATCATCGGCTTGCGCTTGCTCTGCGCGGCGACGAAAGCTACATAGGTGGCGTCGCCATACCCGGCGGCGGGCGTTCCCACGTACTGCGGACTGGAATTGACGATATCGCCCAACGCGGTAGAGCGGGCGCGGAACATCGTCTGTTCATTGCTCTGATCGCCGCGTAGCCAGAGCAGCCGCTTGGTGCCCAGCTTGTCGGTGCCGTTCAGCGCGGTCTGGTATGCCGTGGGCAAGCTATCCCAACGGAACGGAATGCCGGCGCTGTTGGTGTCGGCGGTGTTGTAGGTCAGAATTGCACGGCTGTCCTGGTTGACGCCCTTGAGCTTGGCGCCCGCATCCCACTTTTCCTGGGAGGCGATGTTGCCGTTCTTGTCCAGGCGATAGGCCAACACCTGACCCGACCAGTCGGAGCCATTGAAGCGGGCCTGGAAAATGCTGGAATCGGTTTTCAGCGATGTGGTACTTGCCGCCACCGCTGCCGCCGATGAGGTCTTCAGAATCGACAGGAAGGCGTTTTCCAGTGCTGCGGCCAGCGCGACGGGGTTGGTCGCGTAGAAGTAATTGTCGGGCACGCCGTCCGAACCTTTACTGCCGTTCGACAGGGTCACGTCCCATTCGGACGTCTGGTCGGGGGTGCCGCTACCGTTCTGATCGTTGAAACCGCCCCACTTGGCGGCGTACAGCAATGGGTCCTGGAATTGCGAGCCGGCCTTGCCGTTGGCCGTGTAGACGACGCTAGTCTCCGGATCGCCAAAATTACACTTGTTGCAACCGCCAGTCGTATTGATCGGCGCGCTGGAGGGGGTCACCTTGATATTGGTGGGATCGCTGTACTGGAAGTCGTAGATCCCGGAGTGGAAGTGCGGGCCATCCTGCGAGGTGCCGGAGATCGAGTAGCCGAAGCCCTGGCCGTTAGCCGACGAGCCCGACACCACGCGTGTGGACACCGTGATGGTGTCGCCGCTGACGTTGTAGCTTAGGATGCCCCAGACGTCCTGGTCATAGTCGCCGCCGGCAATCGAATCTTCCCAGTTCACGTAGAACTTGCCGCTGGTGGCGGTCTGCGAGATGACCTTGAAGTCCACCAGCGTACCGGTGCTGGCTGCGGCCGTCACGCCGTTGGGCGACTGAGGATGCAGTTGGTATGACGGCATGATCGTCACGGTCTTGCCGTTCACGTTGACGCTAATTTTGGGCGTGTTCGTGGCGAGCTGCACCGCGTAGGTGTTCATCTTGAGCGACGTGGTGTCCTGCACTGGTACGCCTAGCGTGGCGGCGTCGGCGTCCGAACGCAGGCGGTTCTGTTTGGCAAACAATGCCGCGCCTGCGATCTGGAACGTACCTTTTTGCGACGGGCCTTCCGGGCAGATGCCCAGTACGTCGCTGAGATTGCCGACCGATTTGGCCGAGCACAGGTTGTCGATCGTCTTGCCGCTGATACCGCCCGCAAACCAGGAGCCGCCGGCTATGTTCTCGCCAACTCCTACCTTGTTCGTATAGGTGCTGATATCGGGCGCGCCGTTCAGGGCGCTCATGCCGCTGAGCTGATCGTCATCGTACGATGACACGCTTGAATTGAAAACCAGCGCGTTCAGCGGCGTGCAGTACGGTGCTCGGCTCGCATTCGTCTTCGGCAGATCCATCGGGTTGGCCCAGGCTGGCTGTGTCAGACCCAGTGTGGCGTCCTTACCATTGCTGGCCGGCTGGAATGCGCTGGTTGCCGTCTTGCCACCGAAGTAGCGTAGTGTTTCGACGAAAATCTCCGAGATTGGATTGCCCCATGTGGAACAGTTGCCTTCCGAGGCCGGCTTGTTCTGGGCATTGGTGCCCCCGCTCGGCTGGATACCAGTCTGCTGGTAGTTGCACTGGTCCGCGCTCAGATAGGTGCCGTCGCTGTAGCTGTAGCCGTATGGGCGCAGCTTGTCGATGTTCCAGACGATGCCTTTCACCGGATTAGTAGCGGCCGAGTAGGTAAATACGCCGGTGTCGGGATTGAATTCCGACGCGAAGTTGGTCACGTTGCGCCGCAGGACGCCCCCAGAAATATTCTTGTCATAGCTGCCGGTCATCAGGCCGAACAGCATTTGGCCGGGGCCGCCGTACTTCTGCAAAAGCCCGATCGGCTTGTTGTTATTCGGGTCACACTTCTCCGATCCAATCAGGCCGTTGACGCACACCTGCACGCGCGCGTTGTAGACGCCGACGTCCTGGCCCATGCCCAGCCCCCGTGCCGATTGCAGAGGATTTTCGGCCGACGAGTTGATGCCCGAGAGCGCGGCGCGGTTGCCGTTCGACGAACCCGACACCGTGGTGCCATTGATCTTGGGCAGGAAAGACCCTTGCGTATTGTGGGCTTCGGTATACCAATTGCACTGCCATTTCTCGGAGGCGCCCCACGTGGCGTAGTTGCCTGCTACCACGCGGATCTGCGGCGCCTGCTGATTGGTCTGCGAGTTAAGGTTGCTGGAGTCCTTCGGCGTGACGTTGCACAAGGTCAGGCCGCCGCGCGTCAGATTGGTGACCTTCCACGACGAGAACTGTGTGCTGGTGTTGCCCGGGTTCGACACGCCATCGGCATAGAACGCCATGTTGACCGAGCCGGAGTTGACCTGCATCACCCAGCCTGTCATCGAACTGCCAGCCGTGGCGCCAGAGGTTGGCTCGAACCGCAGTTGGTCGCCGATCTGCACCTTGCTCACGTCATTGAGCGCGATATTCGATGCCGCGGCTGCGGCCAGCGCCATTTTGGTGTTCGACGTTAGCGTGCCGATGGCCGAGGCTACTTCCACGGACACCGGCACAAGTTTCGCGACGTCGGCGCCGTTGTAGAACTTGGCCCAGGCGTGCGCGTCCATCGGCAGGAAAGCACGTTCCAGCACCGTGGTGGTCGTGGTATCCGTCGAGCGCATGCCACCGTAGAGGATCTTCCGAACCTCGTCGATGCGGCTCATCGTGGCCCAGTTCAGGAAGTTGCCGCTCCAGGTCGAGCCATCGCAGTACTTCGTGTCCTTGTCTACAAGGGCCTTTGGTACGAAACCCTTGATCGTCGTCTTGTCGTACGTGTAACACTTGGCCGAATCGAAATATCCCGCGTACTCGATGCTGTTGGTGTACGTCGTATCGAGCTTGCCGTCGCCGTCCAGATCCGTATAGTCGTTGTACGCCTTCTGGTGCAGCGTGTGATCCTTGGTCAGGTCGATCATGACCATCGGCGGCACATTGCCACCGGCGAAGAGCGGCCGCTGGGCCAGGGTGAGCTGGGGGCCGGCGGCCGAGGCCGTGGCGATGGCAAGCATGCTCGACATAGCCAGCAGGGCAGCCTGCACGCGGCTCACGATGCGTCGGGAAGAGAGGGGATAGGTCATGGTGCGCCTGACAGTAAGGGTTTGCGCAAGACAGTGCTGAGTCGTCAAAGGGTCGTCGTCAGAAGCGGACGACTTCCTGCACCATCACCTTGGTGCCAGGGTTCAGGCCGTAGCCAATCGCCGTGATGCGGTACACATACTTGTTGGAGCCGAACTCGATGTCGTTTGGCTCCTTGAGCGGCTCGATCAGGTAGCGCGGCTGCTTCGATACGCCGTTGGCGCCGGCGGTATCCACCGTGGCCATCTTCTGGGTGGCCGTCAGGCCGGTCATCTCGCCCATTTCCACCGATCGCTTGGGGTCCTCGATGTAGAGTTCCCAGACCTGCTGGCCGGACGTGGCGTACTGGCAGTAGCCCTTGTATCCCTCGATGTCGCAGGTCGGCGACGAGCCCGTCAGGCCGTTCAGTTTGCGGTACGTGGTGATGTCCATGCGTGCATCGCGCAGTGCGGATTCCGCCGCCTGGAGGGCCACGCTCTCGTCCCGGGTGTTACGGGCAAGGCGCTCGGAGTTGAGGCTCATGGTGCTGGCGGCCAGCCCGGCAAGTGTCAGGATGACCAGGAGCAGCAGAACCAGGATCAGCGACATGCCACGCTGCCCGGTGCGGCGGGACGTTGGGTGAATGCGGTGTTTCATGGCCGGCCTATGTCAGTCGGTTGCGAAGGGCGATGTAGAACGTGAAATGCCTGTGAAGACGGCCGTCCGCGGCCAGTTGCATCACGCTGCCGGCATCCCCGTTGGGCGCCAGGTCACCGGGTGCGTACGTGGTGCCGAAATGGTTGATCTTCGTCTTGACCATGTCGGGATTGGTGGTGCTGTTGCCGCGCAGTACGACGGACACGCGTACGGCCAGGACGTTGTCCATGTTTGCGGCCGCCCCGGGCCGCACAAAGCGGTTCACCACCATGTCGTTGTCGGTGTCCTCGCCCAGCAGGATCTGGAGCGCCTCGACATTGCGGAAGAGAGGCGTGGGGGTGCCATTTACCTCGCACTGCAGCCATGGAACACCGTCCGCGTCCTTGACGATCGAATAGATCTCGGTGGTCTGCACGTTGCCGTTCACGTCGTTGCCGCTGCAATCGACCGAACTGCCGTCAGCCTTCGGAAATGTCGGGCTGCCCGGTGCGGCGAACGGATCACCGCCGGCCATCGATGAGCCGTAGTAGCGCAGCGTCAGCGTGTCGCTGGTGTTCGCGCCACCGTCATTCGTGGCTTCCAGCGTGGGGGACACGAAGTCGTTATTCGTGTACAGGAAATCGGAGTAGCCGATCTGCCGCGCCTGGCGCTGCAGCAGCTGGGCAATGGCGCGGGCGTTTTCCTGGATCTCGCCCACATCTCCCTGCGTGCTGTTGGTGCGGCGCTGCGAAATATAGAGCGAGCTGGCTGCGAGGATCAGCAGCATGCTGATCACCATGCCGACCATCAACTCGACCAGCGTAAAGCCGCTGGCCGCGCGGCGGCGGAACTGACGGTTTGGCGTAGTCATGGGATGAGCGCGGTCGAGAAATGCTGAGGGGTACCGCCGTTGTCTTCGCTCCAGAAAATCTTGATGACATACGGCGCATTGGCGTCCTTGTCGCAGCCGTTCTTGTCTTCGGCTGACCCGGAGCCGTCGTTGGGCGTGCTGTCCGTGCAGACGATGCCGTCGCCACCGGGCATGCTTTCCCGGACGTCCGCGAGCCATGTGGCATAGGCCGTGATAGCCATCTCGTCCGGTGTGCAGCCTGCCGCGGTATAGCACTTGGCCACCGCATCGGATGACTTGGGGACGTTGAACGTGCCGTTCGTCACGGCGGTGCTGTTGCTGCGAATCTGGTCCGCCAGGTTGTAGGCCATCAGCGCGGCATAGTTGCGCATCGCGGCCGTGCGCGAGTCCACCAGCGTCTGCAATTGCAGGTTGGCCAGCGCCAGCATGCCGATCGACAGGACGATCAGCGTGACCAGCGCCTCGATCAACGAAAAGCCGCGCGCCGGGTTCCGCGCACGCGACAGCCGGCATCGATCCGCCATCGGGATCGGGGAGGAGTAGGGCGTCATGGCGTCAGGGACACGTCGACTGCAGCTGGGTGGAGGGCCGGCCGCTGCCGGTCATTGAAACCGTCTGGCCGGCTTCCGTGGCATTGCGCTCGCAGAATTTCCAGCTTGCGGTGGGCGTGCTGGAACTGCCCGTGGATCGCATGCGTACGCGATCCGGCGTGGCGCCGAGGTTGGCGGCGGTGACTTCCGTGGTGGCTTGCAGCGGATCGCTGTGCCGCACCAGTTCTTCGGTGTTGGCGTAGACGCCGTCGTTGTCCGCATCGACAAATATGATGCGGGGCAGGGTCCAGTCGTCGGAGCAGGTATTGCCGGCGCCGAGCGGGCAGACCGTCACCGTGGTGTTGCGGCGCGCGGCCTCGCTGCGGGCGAGTTCGAGGTCCGCGAACAGGCGCGTGGCATCGGCCGACAGCCGGCTGTTATGCAGGAATGACTTGAAGTTCGGTGCGGCTGCGGCGGCCAGCACGGCCAGTACCGCAATGGTCACCATCAGTTCGATCAGCGTGACCCCTCGCGCGCGCCGACGGTATCGTTGACCTGCGCGCGCGTGTACCGCCCCTGACGCCACTGCAGCCACGCCGGCATTGACCCCAGGCTTAGGCAGCAAAGACGTCAGCAAGCCCGCTGCCTTCCGGCAGAAAGACTGACCCATTTGTGACTCCCGTCCAAAAAAACGACAGTTCTTTTTTTGTTCTTTGCGCGGCGCGCTGGAATGCTGTTGCGTCCGGGCCTCTGATGGGTCCGGTTCCGCGTGTGGCGACGCTGCTGTGTCGCAGCGATTTTTATGCGATGAAAACGCGCGTTCGTCCGCCTGCCTCCTACCCGAAGGAGGTCAGTGCAGATTAGACATCTTTTTTGGCGAAGTGGCTACCCCTTTCGTGGGGTAGGGGTCGAAAATTCGTCGAGTACGTCGCGGAATTCAGACACATCCTCGAAGCTTCGGTAGACCGAAGCAAAGCGGATATAGGCGATCTTGTCGAGCTTGCGCAGTTCGCGCATGACCAGTTCGCCCACCTGGCTGCTCGGGATTTCCTTTTCGCCCAGCGCCAGCAGCTTTTCCTCGATGCGCAGGATGGCTTCGTCGATGGCTTCGGCCGAAACCGGCCGCTTGCGCAGGGCCAGCCGCATCGAATCCTTGAGCTTGGCCCGTGAATAATCCACGCGCGAGCCGTTCTTCTTCACGATGGCCGGGAAGAACAGCTCGATGCGCTCGTAGGTGGTGAAGCGGCGGTCGCAGGCTTCGCAGCGCCGGCGGCGGCGCACGGCTTCGCCGTCCTCGGAGACGCGACTGTCAAGGACCTGGGTATTGGAATGACCGCAGAAGGGGCATTTCATGCCTGACCACCTGAAGAAATATGCCAGCCCGCATTTTGCATCTTTGAGTTCTGCTGCGGGGTTGTGGCGGGTCAACCGGCGCCGCCGACCCGGGGGGGAGGGCGGCGCCGTTGGTGCGTACTAACTATAGATACGCTTCAGATCGCCCGGGGGCGATCCACGCCATCGGTCCGATCAGCCGTAGACCGGGAAGCGGCGCGTCAGTGCGGACACCTGCTCGCGAACCTTGGCGATGTTGGCTTCGTCGTGCGGGTTGTCCAGCACGTCGGCGATCAGGTTGGCCACCTGACGGGCTTCGTCTTCCTTGAAGCCGCGCGTGGTCATGGCCGGCGAGCCCAGGCGGATGCCCGAGGTCACGAACGGCTTTTCCGGGTCGTTCGGGATGGCGTTCTTGTTCACCGTGATATGCGCGTCGCCCAGAATCTTCTCGGCTTCCTTGCCGGTGATCTGCTTGGCACGCAGGTCCACCAGCATCACGTGGCTTTCGGTCTTGCCCGACACGATGCGCAGGCCGCGCGCGATCAGGGTCTCGGCCAGCACGGCGGCATTCTTCACCACTTGCTGCTGGTATTCCTTGAACGCCGGCTGCAAGGCTTCCTTGAACGCCACGGCCTTGCCGGCGATCACGTGCATCAGCGGACCGCCCTGGATACCCGGGAAGATGGCCGAGTTGATGGCCTTTTCGTGCTCGGCCTTCATCAGGATCACGCCACCGCGCGGGCCGCGCAGGCTCTTGTGGGTGGTGGTGGTGACGAAGTCGGCGTGCGGCACCGGGTTCGGGTACACACCGGCGGCGATCAGGCCGGCGTAGTGCGCCATGTCGACCATGAAGTAGGCGCCCACTGCCTTGGCAACCTTGGCGATGCGTTCGAAATCGATGCGCAGCGAGAATGCCGAAGCGCCGGCGATGATCATCTTCGGCTTGGTTTCGTGCGCCTGCTTCTCCAGCGCGTCGTAGTCGATGTCTTCCTGGGCGTTCAGGCCGTAGCTCACGACATTGAACCACTTGCCGCTCATGTTCAGCGCCATGCCGTGGGTCAGGTGGCCGCCTTCGGCCAGGCTCATGCCCATGATGGTGTCGCCCGGCTTGAGCATGGCGAAGAACACGCCCTGGTTGGCCTGCGAGCCCGAGTTCGGCTGCACGTTGGCGGCGTCGGCGCCAAACAGCTGCTTCACGCGGTCGATGGCCAGCTGTTCCACGACGTCGACATACTCGCAGCCGCCGTAGTATCGCTTGCCGGGATAGCCCTCGGCATACTTGTTGGTCAGTTGCGAACCCTGGGCGGCCATCACGGCCGGCGAGGTGTAGTTTTCGGAGGCGATCAGCTCGATATGATCTTCCTGGCGCTGGTTCTCCTTCTGGATAGCGGCGAAGACTTCGGGGTCGATCTGTTCGATCGTGAAACGGCTGCGTTCAAACATGGCGTGACTCGTCTGTAAAAAGGAAAGCGGACGGCAAAAACGATAGGAGCATCGGTTGCAGGTCGGCGCAATCGTATTAAAGCGGGAATTACTTCGCGGATAGGGCGCGCGGGAAGGCACTGGCGTCCAGCACCGGGCGGCGCAATGCGGCTGACCGGTACAGGGCGCACCCTGCTTCCCATTCGCTGCCCAGGCGAGCGGCAGGCGCATTTTTACTTCACGCCCAATGAACTTGCGCTTCCTCGTGGTAGTACCCACTGACTTCGCCAGTCGCGCAAGGTGGAATGGTTGCGGCAGAGTTTATGCGAACGCGTCGCGGGCCGCAACCCGGCAGCGGCCCGGCCCGGAGCGCGCGCCGCCTGCGCCGTCAAGGCCCTGTGGCGTATGGCTCGCAACTTGCTGTTGCAAAGTCGCCTACGGGTTAACCAGTGCGCTCCGTTACAATGCGGCCCATGCCAAATTTCGTGTGGCCGCTGCGCGTGTATTGGGAAGACACCGACGCAGGCGGCGTGGTGTTTTACGCCAACTACCTCAAGTTTTTCGAACGGGCGCGGACCGAATGGCTGCGCTCGCTCGGCATTGAGCAGCAGACCCTTGCCGATACCTCCGGCGTGGTCTTCGTCGTACGCAGCACCGCTGTGGAATACAATGCGCCCGCCCGGCTGGATGACCAGCTGGAAATCCGTACGCATATCGAACGGGTTGGGCCAGCATCGGTCCAATTCGCCCAGGAAGCCTGGCGCGGGGACTTGCTGCTGGCCAGCGGCAAAATCCGTGTGGGATGTGTTGATAAAGGCGCATTCCGTCCGGCCCCGATTCCTGCCCCTGTTCTCGCTACTATTAAAAACGCTCGATGAATCCTGTGACCGTCACACAAGACCTGTCGATCATTTCGCTGGTCCTTCACGCCAGCCTGCTGGCACAGGCCGTCATGGCGCTGCTGCTGGTGATGTCCCTGTTCTCGTGGACCTACATCTTCCGCAAGCACCTGGCGCTGCGCTCGGCGCGCACCCAGACCGAAGGCTTCGAGCGCGACTTCTGGGCCGGCGGCGACCTGCAGGCGCTCTATAACAGCGCCGTGAACAACCGCCACAACACCGGCGCGCTGGAACGCATCTTCGAATCGGGCATGGGCGAATTCCTCAAGGCCCGCGAACGCAGCAACGACGCCGGCGCCCTGCTGGACGCCGCCCGCCGCGCCATGCGCGCCGCCTATCAGCGCGAGATGGATGTGCTGGAATCGCACCTGCCGTTCCTGGCGTCGGTGGGTTCGGTGAGCCCGTACATCGGCCTGTTCGGTACGGTGTGGGGGATCATGAACGCATTCCGCGGCCTGTCGAATGTGCAGCAGGCAACGCTTGCGTCGGTGGCGCCCGGTATCGCCGAGGCGCTGGTCGCCACCGCGATTGGCCTGTTCGCCGCCATCCCGGCCGTGATTGCCTACAACCGCTACGCCACGGAGATCGATCGCCTGGCCATCCGGTTCGAAAGCTTCATGGAAGAATTCCTGAACATCCTGCAGCGCCAGACGCGTTAAACAGACAGGGGAGCATCAGACATGGCAGCCATCCAGCGCCGCGGCGGTTCGCGCCGCCGGGCCAGCGCCGAGATCAACGTCGTGCCGTATATCGACGTGATGCTCGTGCTGCTCGTCATCTTCATGGTGGCGGCACCGATCGTGAGCCCCGCGGTGGTGGACCTGCCGTCGGTGGCCAACGCCACGCCGCAGCAGCAAACGCCGCCGATCGTCGTCACCGTGCATGAAGACGGGCAGCTGACCGCGCGCGGCAAGGACAGCTCGGGCGGGTCGTTCGAGCGCAAGCTCGACAAGCGCGGCCTGACCGATTTCGTGCGCCAGCGCCAGAACGAGAATCCGGACCAGCCGGTGGTGATTGCTGCCGCCAAGACGGTCAAGTATGAAGCCGTACTGGACGTCATGTCAGAGCTCAAGGCCGATGGCGTGAAGCGCGTCGGGCTGATGGTCAAGTCCAAGTAAGCACTATTGCGTCCCAAAGTGGCCAGCCTCTCGTCACGTCATCCGCAGCCAGGGCCTTCGCGCACGAAGGCCGCCGCCTATCCGTATCAGCCGGTCAAGGAACGCGGCACGATGCGGTCGTTCCTGCTCGCGCTGCTGATGCACCTGTTGCTCGGCATCGTGCTGTACTACGGCGTGCATTGGCAAAGCAGCACGCCGGTGGGTGCCGAGGCCGAACTTTGGGAAGAGGTTCCCGACGTCACGCCCGCGCCGCCGCCCCGTCCGGTGGAGCAGCCGGTGCCGACGCCGCCGCAGCCGGCCGTGCGCAGCAAGGTCGAGGAAGCGGCCGACATCGCGCTGGAGCAGAAGAAGCGCAAGCAGGCCGAGGAGGCCGCTGCACGCGAGGAAGCCGCCCGCCGCGAACGCGAGCGCAAGGAACAGGAACAGAAGGAAGCCCAGCGCAAGGAAGAGCAGCGCCAGCAGCAGCTCGACGCGCAGCGCAAGGAAGACGCGAAGAAGAAGGCTGACAAGGAAAAGGCTGACAAGGCAGCGCAGGAAAAGGCCGCCGAAATCGCCCGGGAAAAGGAAAAGGAGAAGGCCGAGCAGCAGCGCAAGGAAGCCGACGCGAAGGCCAGGGCCGAAGCCGACAAGCAGGCCAAGGCCAAGGCGGATGCCGAGAAACAGGCGAAGGCCAAGGCGGATGCCGATGCCAAGGCCAAGCGCGATGCCGCGGCCAACGCGCAGCGCAAGAGCGAACTGGCGCGCCTGCAGGCGCTGGCGGGCGGTGGCAGCGCGTCGTCGAGCGGCGGCGGCGTTGGCAATGCCGCAGGCTCGGGCGCCGGCTCGGGCGGCAAGGCGTCGCCGGGCTATTCCGACCGGGTGCGCCGCCGCGTGAAGCCGAACATCATCTTCAACGGCACCGTGGAAGGCAATCCGCCGGCCGTGGTGGCGGTCCGGCTGGCGCCGGACGGCTCGATCCTGTCCAAGCGGCTGGCCAAGTCCAGCGGCGACGCCGACTGGGATAATGCCGTAATGCGCGCCGTGGAGCGTTCGGATCCGCTGCCGACCGACGAGGGCGGCAAGGCCCCGTCGTTCGAATTCACGATCACGTTCCGCCCCAAGGACTGACCAGCCAGGGGTCGAGAGCGCCATGATTTGCAACATAATGCAACCTTCATCGTTGGCCGCCAGTCCCATCGCTACCATGAACGGTTGCCTGACGCGGCCGGCAGTGTGCAAGACGTACACGCACGGAGCATGCGCCAAGCTGCATGCCGTTCCTGTGCCCGACTTGCTGTGCCCGCCGTACCGATGAATCCCAAAATCGACTGAGGAGCAGCATGCGAAAGCTTTGGGTCCCTAACTGGCTGTCCCGGCGCCAGACCACCAAGATCACCCGCGACCAGGGCCGTCACGCGCTGATGGCCTGGCTGGCTGTGGCGCTGATGTCGGCCGGCGCCGCGCACGCGCAACTGAACGTGGAAATCACCGGCGTGGGTTCGAACCAGTTCCCGGTGGCCACGGCCAACTTCCAGGGCGAAGGCCAGGGCGCGCAGAACCTGACCGCCGTCATCCGTTCCGATCTGACCAACAGCGGCCGTTTCCGCAATATCGATCCGGCCGGCGCCACCGTCGCCGAATCGGCCCAGGTGGACCTGGGCAGCTGGAAGGCCAAGGGCGCCGACGCGTTCGTGGCAGGCAGCGTGACCCCGTCCGGCAATGGCCAGTACGAGGTGCGTTTCCGCCTGTACGACACGGTCAAGGGCCAAAGCCTGGGCGGCCTGGCTTTCAATGTCAGCCAGAGCCAGCTGCGCGTGACTGCGCACAAGATCGCCGACTACATCTACGAAAAGCTGCTGGGCGAACGTGGCGTATTTGCCACGCGCCTGTCGTATGTGTCGAAGGTGGGCAACCGCTACCAGCTGCTGATTTCGGATTCGGATGGCCAGAACGCCCAGGTGGCGCTGTCCAGCAGCGAGCCGATCATCTCGCCGTCGTGGTCGCCCGATGGCCGCCGCGTGGCATATGTCTCGTTCGAGGCCAAGAAGCCGGTGGTGTACGTGCATGACCTGGCCACGGGCAAGCGCACGCTGGTGTCGAACCAGAAGGGCAACAACAGCGCGCCGTCGTGGTCGCCCGACGGGCAGCGCCTGGCCGTGGCGCTCTCGCGCGATGGCAACACCCAGATCTACCTGGTCAACGCCGACGGCTCCGGCCTGCGCCGCATCTCGCGCAGCAGCGCGATCGACACCGAGCCGCAGTTCTCGCCGGACGGCCGCAGCATCTATTTCACCAGCGATCGCGGCGGTGCGCCGCAGATCTACCGTATGCCGGCCTCTGGCGAGGAATCCGGCGCAGCACAGCGCGTGACCTTCAAGGGCAACTACAACGTCAGTCCGCGCGTTTCGCCGGACGGCAAGTACCTGGCCTACATCTCGCGTTCGGGCGGCTTCCGCCTGCAGCTGCAGGACCTGTCCAACGGTGACGTGACTTCTCTCACGGATACGTCCAACGACGAGGCGCCGAGCTTCGCCGCCAATGGAAAATACATCCTGTATGCCACCCGCGTGGGCGGCCGCTCGGTACTGGCGGCAGTCTCCACGGACGGCCGAACGAAACAGGTTCTGTCACTCCAGTCCGGCGAGGTTCGCGAGCCGTCCTGGGGTCCTTTCATGCAGTAGAAAAAGAGGAGTCTCTCGCCATGTCCCAAATGATGACCAAATCGCTCGCCCTGGCTGCACTGCTGGCCCTGGGCGCCTGCAGCTCCGGCGTGAAGCTGGACGACGCATCGAAGTCGGGTGCCAACCAGGGCGGCGCCCAGACCGATCCGCGCGCCGTGGCGCCGGTGGTTGCGGCCGATCCGCTGAACGACCCGAACAGCCCGCTGGCCAAGCGCAGCGTGTATTTCGACTTCGACAGCTACTCGGTCAAGTCGGAATACCAGGGCACGCTGCAAACGCACGCGCAGTACCTGAGCGCCAACAAGGGCCGCAAGATCCTGATCCAGGGCAACACCGACGAACGCGGCACCAGCGAGTACAACCTGGCCCTGGGCCAGAAGCGTGCCGAGGCCGTGCGCCGCTCGATGTCGTCGCTGGGCGTGCCCGAGTCGCAGATGGAAGCCGTGAGCCTGGGCAAGGAAAAGCCGAAGGCCACCGGCCACGACGAAGCCTCGTGGGCTGAAAACCGTCGCGCCGACATCGTCTACTGATCCACGGAATAATCCTTCATGAAAGCTCGCGTTTCCACCCTGCTGTGGCTGGCCGCTGTCTCCGGCGGTCTGCTGGCAGCCAGTTCCGCGCACGCCGGCGTCTTTGACGACGACGAAGCGCGCAAGGCGGTGCTGCAACTGCGGGACCAGTTCAACGGTTTCCAGGCAACGGCATCGCAGCGTATCGACCAGAACAGCCGCCAGCAGCTCGACATGCAGAACCAGCTGGAAGGTCTGCGTCAGGAAGTGGCCCGGCTGCGTGGTCAGAACGAGGTGTTGCAAAACACGGTGGACACGCTGCAGAAACAGCAGAAGGATTACTACGCGGACCTGGACGCGCGCCTGAAGAAATTCGAGCCGCAACAGGTGACCGTCGATGGCAAGGAAGGGCTTGCACAGCCGACCGAAAAGCCCGAGTACGACGCCGCGCTGAAGCAGTTCCAGTCGGGCGATTTCAAGGGCGCGGGCAACGCGTTCTCGGCGTTTGCGAAGAAGTATCCGCAAAGCCCGTACTTGCCGCTGGCGCAGTTCTGGCTCGGCAATTCGCTCTACGCGCAGCGTGACTACAAGGGTTCGACTTTCGTGCTGCAGAACATGGTGCAACAGTTCCCGACGCATGCGAAGGTGCCGGACGCCATGATCGCCATTGCCAACAACCAGATGGAATCGGGCCAGAAGGCAGCGGCCAGGAAGACGCTGGAGACGGTGGTGTCGAAGTATCCGGGTACCGAAGGCGCCCAGGCCGCCAGCAACCGGCTGAAGACGCTGAAGTGACCCACCGGGGCACGAAAGCCAGGAAAGAGCCCGCAACCTTGCGGGTTTTTTTCTTTTTTGGGCCGGAGTAACCGCGCATGGGGCCGGCGCACCGCCATGGCGCCCATCACCCCCGCCTGATCGTATCCGGGGCGCCGGCGCGCTAAAATACGCGATTCGCCCAGCGCGGCGTATTTGACAGCGCGCTTGTTCCGCGCGCACCCCATCATGACCCAACGTGCAATCGTCCTGCTTTCCGGCGGCCTGGACTCCGCCACCGTGCTCGCCATGGCCAATGCGGCCGGCTTCGAAACCTATGCGTTGTCGATGCGATACGGCCAGCGCCATTCGTCCGAACTGGATGCCGCGAAGAAGGTGGCCGCCGCGCTCGGGGCCCGGCGCCACGAGATCATCGACCTGGACCTGCGCCGCTTTGGCGGATCGGCCCTGACCGACGACACGCTCGACGTGCCCGTCGACGGCGCCACCGGCGGCATTCCGGTGACCTATGTGCCGGCACGCAATACGATCATGTTGTCGCTGGCGCTTGGCTGGGCCGAGGCCATCGGCGGTCGCGACCTGTTTTTTGGCGCCAATGCGGTGGACTACTCGGGCTATCCCGATTGCCGCCCCGAGTACGTGTCGGCGTATGAAACGCTGGCCAACCTGGCCACCAAGGCCGGTGTCGAGGGTGACCGCTTCCGCGTGCACGCCCCGATCATCGACATGACCAAGGCCGAAATCATCCGTGCCGGCGTGAAGCTGGGCGTGGACTATGGTCTGACCGTGTCGTGCTACAAGGCCGATGACGAAGGCCGCGCTTGCGGGGTTTGCGATTCCTGCCGCATCCGCAAGGCCGGCTTCGAGCAGGCCGGCGTCGCCGATCCGACGCGTTACCAGCCGGCCGCCTGAGCGCCGCAACAACCGGCCGGCCAGGACGAGAGGCGCCGCCCACGAGCGCCTCCGTCCAGAAAAAAATCAGAAATCTACGAGCCACCCAGTCACGACATGCCCGAAATCGACATCCCCGCGCTCACGCACACCGTACTGCTGAGTACCTTTGTGCTGACCTTCCTGTTTGGCGCCGTGCTGCAGCGTACGCACTTCTGCACGATGGGCGCCATCTCCGACATCGTCAACATCGGTGACTGGAGCCGTATGCGCATGTGGATCATGGCGATTGGCGTGGCGATGATCGGCACCGGCGTGCTGGCGTGGGCGGGGCTGATCGACCCGACCCGGACCATCTACACGTCGGCCCGGCTTGGCTGGCTGTCGGCGGCGGTGGGCGGGCTGATGTTCGGTTTCGGCATGGTGCTGGCGTCGGGCTGCGGCAGCAAGACGCTGGTGCGCATTGGCGCGGGCAACCTGAAATCGCTGGTGGTGTTCGTGTTCCTTGGCCTGTCGGCGTACATGACCTTGCGCGGCCTGTTCGGGGTCGTGCGGGTGAATACCGTCGATGCAGTGGGGGTGGCGCTGCCATCCACGCAGGACCTGCCCTCGCTGGTGGCGCAGGCCACCGGCATGGCGCGCGGCACGCTGCAGCTGGTGCTCGGCGTGGCGATCGGCGCGGTGCTGGTGCTCTGGGCGCTGGTCGGCAACGGCTTCCGGTCGTTCGACAACCTGCTGGGCGGCCTGGCCGTGGGGCTGATCATCGTCGGCATGTGGTACGTGTCGGGCCACCTTGGCTATGTGTCCGAAGATCCGAATACGCTCGAAGAACTGTTCGTCGGCACCAACAGCGGCCGCATGGAAAGTCTGAGCTTCGTGGCGCCGTACGCGTACACGCTGGACTGGCTGATGATGTTCAGCGACAAGAGCAAGGTGCTGACC
This sequence comes from Cupriavidus sp. 94F1, assembly GCF_057798875.1. Lineage (NCBI taxonomy): Bacteria > Pseudomonadati > Pseudomonadota > Betaproteobacteria > Burkholderiales > Burkholderiaceae > Cupriavidus > Cupriavidus sp. 94F1. The sequence goes on along the minus strand of NZ_JBYOJT010000001.1, from coordinate 648,232 downwards.
ATCGGCATCGTCAGCGTCTTCGGCGTGATCGCGGGCGCGTGCGCCTATGCGCTGGTGTCGCGCACGTTCCGCTGGGAAGGATTCGGCAATGCCGAGGACGTGGCCAACCATATGGTCGGCGGCATCCTGATGGGCGCGGGCGGCGTGACCGCGCTGGGCTGCACGATCGGGCAGGGGCTGTCGGGCGTATCGACGCTGGCCATCGGTTCGTTCATCGTGTTCGCGACCATCATCGTCGGCGCGATCCTGGCCTTCAAGTATCAGATGTGGCGTCTGGAGCGTATGGCCTGAGTGGCGCTCGACGTGCCTGAAGCTTGACACCCCATAGGGTGCTCCCTATAATCGCGGATTCAGTTTTTCCGGGTCGTTAGCTCAGTCGGTAGAGCAGCGGACTTTTAATCCGTTGGTCGCGTGTTCGAGTCACGCACGACCCACCAGCATTCCCAGAAGGGCCTGTGGCGAAAGTCACGGGCCCTTTTGTTTTGCCTGCGATGTATCCGCACTTGCCAGCGCGATCTGGTGTTCTATCCTTCGGTCCATGCGCAAACGCACGTAACAGATCAGGCAGCGTGCGCCGCCGCTGCCTAGAATGAATTCCCCGGTTCCCGAAAGGCCGATGCGCAGACACCATGCAGCGGATTGCAGGCCACCTGGCTCTCTTCGTCGTCCTGACATTGTGGGTCGCCCATGCGACGTGGGCTTCCGACATCTCGTGCCCGCACAGCTATCGACCCCGTTGTGATGTTTCCGCCCCGGCGGGTGCGTCCTGTGCGGAGCCTGGGCGGCAACATGTGCGCGGCTCGCAGTTGATCTGCGACTACGCAATGCTGCACGAGACCTATGAAGGCATCTATGCCGACCAGCAGCGCAGGCGGTATGCCGGGACGTTGCGCAAGGGCGATCTCGACGCCTGGCGCAGGGCGCGTGACGCGTGCACGACGGTGCGGTGTCTCGACCAGCTGTTCGCCGATTGGCGCAGGGCGTCGCCTGGGGCGGCCTCGCGCGAAGCGGCGACACACAAGCCGCCAGCGATGGCCGACAACCGGGCGGTCAGGCGAACGCAGCCGCCATTGCCGGCGCCGGCACATCGCGTCCTGCCGGGCAGGGATGCGGAAATGTCGCCGGTCAGCGCCACCGACGATCTGAATCCTCCCGCTCCGGTGTTCGAATCCGTGCCGATGTCGCTGCGCGATTCGCTGCAGCCATTGCCGCCAGTCGCCCCACGCGCGCCGGGCCGGGCCAACAATGCGCCGGCGCCGTTCGGATGGCTGGCGTGGCTGTCGTGGATCGTGGTCCTCCTTGCAGCCGGCGGTGGCTATTATTGGCTGGTCGTGCGAAAGCAGGCCACGCGCTATCTTGACGCGGCCTTCGCATCGGCTTCGGCCGGGATGTCGTGGCTCAAGACGCTGCCAACCCTGGCCTTCATCCTCACCGGACTTGCGCTGTTGAACGGCGTTTTACTCGTCGTTTTGCTAGGTGGTTGGCCGATGCATATTCCCGGCATCAATTAACCAGTCTGAGTTAGAGACACCCCGTAACGCCTCATTGACAATGCAACCAGACAAGGCTGGCCACCCCAGGCCGGCCATGGTGCATTCATCGACAGGGCCGGGCCCATGGCCTGGCGCGGGAAGTCTCATATGCAGCAAGCTGGTGGCGGCGATAGCCTGCCGGCCAATGAGCACGTACTGCGTGTCGTCTGGCCGTTTGTCCCGGTGGTTCTGGCGCTGGCATTGTTCTGCATCGCCAGTGTGGACGTGTTGTCCGCCGCCCGGGGCTTCGTGGCCGGCGAGAGCCTCTGGAGCAAGGGCCAGAAGGCGGCGGTCTCTCACCTGCTGCGCTACGCCGAAAGCCGCGATGAAGCCGACTACGACGCCTATCTGGCCGGCATCGCCGTGCCGCAGGGCGACCACCTGGCGCGGCTCGAACTCGAAAAGCCCGACTACGACCGCACCCGCGCGGTGCAGGGGCTCCTGACCGGCGGCAACCACCCCGACGATGTACCCGGCATGATCCGGCTGTTCCGGTATTTCCGGCATGTGCCGGAGATCGATGAGGCGATTTCGATCTGGGCGGCCGCCGACGCGGAGATCGCACGGCTCGATGTCATGGCGCGTCGGCTGCGCGAGCGCGTGAGCAAGCATGGCTGCGCGGCAGCCTGCGTCGCGCCGCTGCAACGCGATATTGCCGACGTCGATGCATTGCTGACACCCATGGAGGAAGCCTTCTCGGCCGCCCTGGGCAAGGCATCGCGGCGCGTGCGGGCGTGGCTGATGTGGGGGACGGCGGGTCTGGCGCTAGCGCTGCTCGGCTGCGCCACATGGATGTCCACCCGCGCAATGAGCCGGTACCGCCAGTTGCGGCAGGCCCTGACGGTCAGCGAGGAACGGCTGCAACTGGCCGTGGCCGGCAGCACCGATGGCTTGTGGGACTGGCATCCCCATCGCGGCGAACTGTATTTCTCGCCACGCTGTGCCGAAATGCTCGGCTATGGCCCCCATGAACTGCCGCATGCGCGCGAGACCCTGCTGGCGCTGATGCACCCGGCCGACGTGGCCGAATTCGACCGGCGCCTGGTGGGGCATGTGCGCAAGGGCGCGCCGTACGACGTGGAACTGCGCCTGCGCCGCAAGGGCGGCGGCTATCTGTGGGTCAGGGCCAGGGGCCGCATGGTGCGCAGCGCCATCGGTAAGGCGACGCGCATGGCTGGGTCGCTCAGCGATATTTCCGACCGCAAGCGTTTCGAGGCACAGCTGTTCGCCGAAAAGGAGCGCGCGCAGGTCACGCTACAGGCCATTGGCGACGCGGTCATCACCACCGATGTCTGGGGGCGTATCCAGTCGCTGAACCCGGTGGCCGAGACCATGACCGGATGGACGGATGCCGAGGCCGCCGGCTGCTTCCTGCAACAGGTCTGCCGGCTGCATGACGAAACCACCCGGGAGCCGGTTGCCGATCTGGTGCCGCGCGCGCTGGCGGGCACCTGGCCCGGCCAGATGGTGATGCTGCTCGAGCGCCGCGAGCCCGCCACGCAGGGGTTCACGCTGGCCGTCAAGCCATCGGTGGCGCTGATCCGGGACAAGGGCGAGCAGGCGATCGGCATCGTGGTCGTCCTGCATGATGTCAGCCTGGAGCGGGCCCACGCCGCGCAACTGGCGTACGAGGCCAGCCACGATCCGCTGACTGGCCTGGTCAACCGGCTGGAATTCGAGCGGCGGCTCGGGGCGGCGGTGTCGCGCGCCCAGCATGAAGGCTGTACGCACACGCTGATGTATCTGGATCTCGACCAGTTCAAGGCCGTCAACGACACCTGCGGGCACGCGGCCGGAGACGAACTGCTCTGCCAGATCGCCGACGTCATGCGGCATCAGCTACGGCGCAGCGACACGCTGGCCCGGCTGGGAGGCGACGAATTCGCGGTGCTGCTGGAGTATTGCGCCGCCGCCGATGGCGAGCGCGTGGCCGAAGGGCTGCGCAATGCCATCGCGGCCTATCGGTATCGCTGCCACGACCATGAATTCTCGATCGGGGTCAGCATCGGCCTGGTACGGGTCGACGAACGCACGGCCAAGCGCGAGGATGCGCTCGACGCGGCCGACCTGGCCTGTTACCAGGCCAAGCGCGAGGGCCGCAATCGCGTGCAGGTTGGCTGATCCGGCTTGCCTGATCAGGGCTGGGCGGCCGGCGGCGCCGCCGCGGGGGGCGACGGCACCAGCGGGTCCCGGAAGCCGGTATCCACAGGTACCGCCACCGCCCGCGCAGCCGACGCCGCGTGCGCATGCACCTGCGGCTGGGCGCCGTGCCAGGTCTTGTAGGCCCAGTATCCGGCGCCGGCCAGCATGCCCAGCTTCGACACCTTCCAGGCCACGCGGCCGATCGGGGTCTTGCGCAGCAGGGGCAGGGCCAATGTGATGGCCGTACTCAGCATCGGATAGTCGCGCGTCACGCCGAACAGCTTGAGCCAGCCAGACGGCCGGGTCATGCGCGGCAGCCACGCGCCCAGGCTGGTCATGCGGCGGGCGCCACCCTTGACCTGGCGAAGCGCCTGCACGGCGTCGTAGCGTTCCAGCGCGGCGCGCGTCACCAGCAACTCCTTGCGCACGGCCAGCGGCAGGCGAACTTCGCGCGTAAAGCGGACCGGACGGGGGTGCTCGTGGCGCGGGCGGCTGTCGATCGAATCGTCTTCTTCGGGCGTGGTCATTGGCGCAGCATCTCCCGGTCCTTGTCCAGCTCGGCCAGCGTGGATTCAAACAGCGGCGGGGCGTGGCGGACCTTGTTGCGAGCCACCAGCAGGCAGACACCGGCGCAGATCAGGTAGAACAGCACGATGGCGCCCAGGGCCTGCCAGCGATAGCTTTCCCAGAACAGGATGGCGACCAGCAGCGTGAAGGTCATCAGCGCCATGCTGAAGAACACCAGCCCGAACAAGGCCAGCAGCGCAACCTTCATCAGCCGCTCGCGTTCCTCGGCCAGTTCCACGCTGGCCAGCTCCAGGCGAGTCTGCAGCATCGACACCACGGAACCGGCGAGGTTGCGAAGGGATTCGAGGAACTTGGGGGAATGGGATTCGCTCATGCGGCTCCGGCGAAAAAACGATGCGCCGGCATGGGCGGCATCTGCGAGGGATGGACCGGCAGCGGCATGATGGGGCCGCGCCGGTCCGTCTTCAAGACTGCATGCACCCGGCGCAGATGCGCAGCCGGGGCTGGTAATGCGTATTGCTACAGTACTACAGGGCTGCTTACTTGCGGTTCAGCAGCAGACCGATCAGCAGGCCCACGCCGGCTGCCACGCCTACGGCGCGCCACGGATGGTCATGCACATAGTCGTCGGTGGCACGGGCGGCCGCCTTGCTCTTGGTCACGACGGCATCCTGCAAGTCCTGGGCCTTTTCCTTGGCCTGCTTCAGCAGGCCCATGCCACGCTCGCGCAGTTCGGCGGCTTTCTCGCCGGTGGTCGAGGCCGCTTGCTTAAGCAGTTCTTCGGCGTCGGACAGAACGGTCTTGACATCGCTCATCAGTTTCTCCTGTTGCGGGCGGTTAGGTTCAAGTGGTGACATTTTGCCTTGCCCGCTCGGGCTTGTGGCATTTCTTGTCGTCCACCTAGCATATGTGGCGGCTGCCCATCGTTTCAAGCTCGCCGACACAATGCCGTATCACTGTCACCAAATGTGCCATCGGCCCCGGGGCAGGGTTGCCACAAGGAACCATGGCCCGATCACCCGGTCTTTATGACTTCGAGTGATTTTGTAGTGACTTTATATTCGTTTGGGTTGGATGGCAATCCAACTAAGCTGGTTCACCGGTTTTTACCTTTCCTTACTTTCGTTTATTTTCCGTTTCTCTGGAGACTTCACTCATGGCACTGCGTCTTGGCGATACCGCACCGGACTTCGAGCAAGAATCGAGCGAGGGCCGCATCCGCTTTCATGAATGGCTCGGCGAAGGCTGGGGTGTCCTGTTCTCGCACCCTGCCGACTACACCCCCGTTTGCACGACGGAACTGGGCCTGACCGCCAAGCTGAAGGAAGAGTTCGCCCGCCGCAACGTGAAGGCCATCGCCCTGTCCGTGGACAGCGTGGAGTCGCACAAGGGCTGGATCCAGGATATCAACGACACCCAGTCGACCTCGGTCAATTTCCCGATCCTGGCGGACAGCGACCGCAAGGTGTCCGAGCTCTACGACATGATCCATCCGAATGCGAATGAGACGCTGACCGTGCGCTCGCTGTTCGTGATCGACCCGAAGAAGAAGGTGCGCCTGATCATTACCTATCCTGCAAGCACAGGTAGAAATTTCAATGAAATCCTGCGCGTCATCGATTCGCTGCAACTGACCGATCACCACAGCGTGGCCACGCCGGGCAACTGGCAGGATGGCGACGACGTCGTCATCGTGCCGTCGCTGAAGGACGAAGAGGTGATCCGCCAGAAATTCCCGAAGGGCTACAAGGCGGTGCGTCCGTACCTGCGCCTGACGCCGCAACCGAACAAGTAAGAAAAAGCCGGGCGCGGGGTGGGTCCCCGGCCCGGCTCGGTATGGCTTTGCCGATGTCGTAAAACGGCGGGGTCGTGCCCGTCGTCTCCTTGGTAGTGTGCTTCAGCCCGGCTTTCCAGCCGGGCTTTTTTACGTCCGGACGATCAGAAGAAGGCCTGCAGGCCGGTCTGGGCGCGGCCCAGGATCAGCGCGTGGATGTCGTGCGTGCCTTCGTACGTGTTCACCACTTCCAGGTTCACCACGTGGCGGATCACGCCGAATTCGTCCGAAATGCCATTGCCGCCCAGCATGTCGCGCGCCACGCGGGCGATGTCCAGCGACTTGCCGCACGAATTGCGCTTCATGATCGAGGTGATTTCCACCGCGGCGGTGCCTTCGTCCTTCATGCGGCCCAGGCGCAGGCAGCCCTGCAGGCCCAGCGTGATCTCGGTCTGCATGTCGGCCAGCTTCTTCTGTACCAGCTGCGTCTGTGCCAGCGGACGGCCGAACTGCTTGCGGTCCAGCGTGTACTGGCGCGCGGTGTGCCAGCAGAACTCGGCGGCGCCCAGCGCGCCCCAGGCGATGCCGTAACGGGCCGAGTTCAGGCAGGTGAACGGACCCTTCAGGCCCTTCACGCCCGGCATGAGGTTCTCTTCGGGCACGAAAACCTGGTCCAGCACGATTTCGCCGGTGATCGACGTGCGCAGGCCCACCTTGCCGTGGATGGCCGGGGCGCTCAGGCCCTTCCAGCCCTTTTCCAGGATGAAGCCGCGGATGTCTTCCTTGCCGTCTTCGCCGGCCAGCTTGGCCCACACCACGAAGACATCGGCGATCGGCGAGTTCGTGATCCACATCTTGGCGCCGCTCAGCTCGTAGCCGCCGTCCACCTTCTTGGCGCGCGTGACCATCGAGCCCGGGTCCGAGCCGTGGTTCGGTTCGGTCAGGCCGAAGCAGCCGATCCATTCGCCGGTGGCCAGCTTGGGCAGGTACTTCTGCTTCTGCGCCTCGCTGCCGAATTCGTAGATCGGCACCATGACCAGCGACGACTGCACGCTCATCATCGAGCGATAGCCCGAATCCACACGCTCCACCTCCCGCGCGATCAGGCCGTAGCTGACGTAGTTCAGGCCCGGGCCGCCGTACTGTTCTGGGATGGTCGGGCCGAGCAGACCCAGTTCGCCCATCTCGCGGAAGATCTCCACGTCGGTCTTCTCGTTGCGGAACGACTGCAGCACGCGCGGCATGAGCTTGTCCTGGCAATAGGCCGCCGAAGCGTCACGGATCATGCGCTCGTCGTCGGTCAGTTGCTGGTCCAGCAGCAGGGGGTCGGCCCAGTGGAATTCGGCGTTGGCAGCCATGGAGGTCTCCTTCTTTGGTGGCGCGGTGAAGGCAGTGCCGCCTTCATTCGATCCGGTCGATCAAAAAGTTGTGGTTCCGCATTGCGGAACCTTGTTCCGATGAGCTAGTATAGCTGAACCGATTCGCGCTGCAACAGGGGGAAATCCGGCCCCCGATCATTAGCGTTCGGCAATCGACCACTTCCACAGGAGCTGTCTCTTGACCTCATCCACTGTCGCGGCCGCCGCGCCGGTCCAGAAGGAACGCGAGAGCGACCCCAATTTCGTGACGGCGCTGGCGCGCGGACTGGAGCTGCTGCGCTGCTTCCGCACCGGCGAGGCGATGCTGGGCAACCAGGATTTCGTGCGCCGTACCGGGTTTCCGAAGGCCACCGTGAGCCGGCTGGCCGGCACGCTGGTGCAGCTGGGCTACCTGCGCTACGACGACAGCCTGGGCAAGTACGCGCTCGATGCCGGCGTGCTGGCGCTGGGCTTTTCCTACCTGGCGGCGTCCGACGTGGTGACGCTGGCGCGGCCGCACATGCTGGCTTTCGCGCAGTCGTATGGCGTGTCGGTGTCGCTGGGCAAGCGCGAGCGCATGGAAGTCATCTACATGGAATCGATCCGGAACGATGCCGGCGTGATGCTGGGTCTGGGGGTGGGCTCGCGCCTGTCGCTGGTGTCGAGTTCGATGGGGCGGGCCTACCTGGCGGCACTGCCGGCGGCGCGGCGCGACAAGGTGCTGGCCGAATTTGCCCAGACGTATCCGGAGCAATGGAAGCAGCAGGAGGCCCCGATGCGCGCCGCGCTGGCGCAGGCCGAGCGCGACGGCTATGCCGCGTCGTTCCGCGACTGGCACCCGGCTATTCACGCCTGCGCGGTGGCGTTCAAGCCGGTGGGTGAGAAGGATCTGCACATGCTGAGCTGCAGTGCGTCCTACGGGGCTGTCAGCGAAGAGACATTCCACGAGAAGCTGGCGCCCGCGCTGCAGGCGCTGGGGGTCAGGCTGTCCGATCCGGCGGGGCGGTAGGGCAGGCTTCGCTCCGCGCTCCCGCCTTGCGGCAGCGCGGAGCCTGATACCGCCGGATTACAGATCCGTCCGCAGCTTCCAGAGTTCGGGGAACAGCACCACATCGAGCATCCGGCGCAGGTAGCTGACGCCTTCGGTGCCGCCGGTGCCGCGCTTGAAGCCGATCACGCGCTCCACCGTGGTCACATGGCGGAATCGCCATTGGCGGAAGGCATCCTCCAGGTCGACGAACTTTTCGCCCAGTTCGTAGAGTTCCCAATGCGCCGACGGGTTGCGATACACCTCCAGCCAGGCCGCCTCCACCGACGCGTTGTACTGCGTGGGCTGCGTCCAGTCGCGTTCCACCACGTCGGCGTCGATCTGGAACCCGCGCCGCGCCATCAGCCGGATCGCCTCGTCGTACATCGACGGCGTATGCAGCGCCGTTTCCACCAGTTCCAGATGTTCGGCACGGTGCGCGTGAGGCCGCAGCATGGCCGCGTTCTTGTTGCCCAGGATGAACTCGATCTCGCGATACTGGTACGACTGGAACCCGGACGATGCGCCAAGGTACGGGCGCATGGCCGAGTATTCAGGCGGCGTCATGGTGGCCAGCACGTTCCAGGCCTGCACCAGCTGGTCCATGATGCGCGATACGCGCGCGAGCATCTTGAACGCCGGGCGCAGCTGGTCGGTCTTCACCCCATCGCGTGCGGCGCGCAGTTCGTGCAGCATCAGCTTCATCCACAGCTCGGTGGTCTGGTGCTGGACGATGAACAGCATCTCGTTGTGGTCCGGCGACAGCGGGTGCTGCGCGCTCAGGATCTGATCCAGGCCCAGATAGTCGCCGTAGCTCATGTCGCGGGCGAAGTCCATCTGCGCGCCATGCCAGCCATCCTCGCCGGCCGCGTCGGCCGGCTGGCTGCCGTGCCCCATCGGGCATCCCTTGAATTCACTCATGATGCGCTCCGCTCAGGTCACCGCGGTGCGCACCGCAAAGCGGGCGTCGCGATAGGCGCCGCTGTCCAGCACGTCGCGCATGATTTCCACGGCATCCCAGACTTCGGTGAAGGTCGTGTAAAGGGGCGTGAAGCCGAAGCGGGCAATGCCGGGTTCGCGATAGTCGCCAATCACGCCACGCTCGATCAGCGCGGCCACCAGCGCGTAGCCGTCCGGATGCGCAAAGCTCACCTGGCTGCCGCGCCGGGCATGGGCGCGCGGCGTGACCAGCGTCAGCGGGTGCTGGGCGCATCGTGATTCGACGAGTTCGATAAACAGGTCGGTCAGCTTGAGCGACTTCGCGCGCAGCGCGCTCATGCTGGTCTGGGCGAAGATGTCCAGGCCGCATTCGACCATCGCCAGCGACGTGACCGGCTGCGTGCCGCACAGGAAGCGGCCGATGCCCCTGGCGGGCGCGTATTGCGGCGACATCGCGAACGGCGCGCCGTGGCCCCACCAGCCCGACAGCGGCTGCCAGAACTGGTCGCGCAGCGCCGGCGCCACCCAGACGAAGGCGGGCGAACCCGGACCGCCGTTCAGGTACTTGTAGGTGCAGCCGATGGCGTAGTCCGCGCGGGCGGCGGTCAGGTCCACCGGCACGGCGCCAGCCGAGTGGGCCAGATCCCACACGGTCAGCACGCCGCGGGCGTGCGCGAGTTCGGTCAGGCCGGCCATGTCGAGCATCTCGCCGGTCTTGTAGTTCACGTGCGTCAGCATCAGCACGGCCGTATCGGCGCCCACGGCGGCGTCGATCTCGTCGGGGCTGTTGACCAGGCGTACCTCGTAGCCCTGCTGCAGCAGGTCGGCCAGGCCCTGGGCGATATAGAGATCGGTCGGGAAGTTGCTGGCTTCGGACACGATCACGCGACGCGCCGGATCGCGCTGCTGCTGCACGCGCAGTGCGGCGGCCAGCACCTTGAACAGGTTGATCGACGTGGTGTCGGTCACCACCACCTCGTCGTGGCCCGCGCCGATCAGCGGCGCCAGGCGGTTACCCAGCCGGCCCGGCAGGTCGAACCAGCCGGCGGTGTTCCAGCTGCGGATCAGGCCATCGCCCCATTCGCTGCTGACCACCTCGGCGGCACGCGCCGCGGCGGCGCGCGGGCGGGCGCCCAGCGAGTTGCCATCGAGGTAGATCACGCCGGCAGGCAGGGCAAACTGTTCGCGCAGCGCGCGGAGCGGGTCGTCCCGGTCCAGCGCCTGGCAGCGTTCACGTGTCAGGTTGGTCATGCTTTCAGTGTCCAGAGGGTTCGGGAGGATTCAGAGTGCGCGCAGCACCGCGCGGACCGGGCTCGCATCGAGCGTGGCCAGGCGCAGCGGCAGCGCGATGAGTTCGTAGTCGCCGGCCGGCACGTCGTCGAGCACGATGCCTTCGAGAATGGCCAGCCGGTGGTCGCGCACCGCGTGGTGGGCGTCCATCGTCTTCGAGGTTTCGGGGTCCAGCGACGGCGTGTCGATGCCGATCAGCTTTACGCCGTGGCGGGCCAGCAGCGCGATGGTCTCGGGGGCGACAGCGCAGAACGCCGAATCCCACGCCCCCAGCGGCACCTGCCGGTAGGTCCGCAGCAGCACGCGCGGCGGCACGTCGGCCAGAGCGGCTTCGATGTGGTGCGGCTCCACGCGTGGCGCCGCGCCGATGCAGTGGATCACGCGGCAAGGGCCCAGGTAAGCGTCCAGCGGGACGGCGCCGATCGGCGCGCCGTCGGCCGCGTAGTGCAGCGGCGCATCGGCATGGGCGCCGGTGTGCGGCGACATCGTAATGCGGCCAACGTTGACGGGACAGTGCTCGTCCAGTTGCCAGGCGGGCTCGTGCCGGAACGGTGTGTCGCCGGGCCAGACCGGCGTGGCGTTCGACACCGGCGGGCTGATATCCCAGATCTGGCGCGTGGCGCGGCTGGGTGCGTTCGTGGGGGCGTTCGGCATGGTGACTGGCAATCTCCGGGGCGCGTTTCTGAAGACGCGGTGCGTGTGGGGATCATAGTCAAAAGCGCCGAGAAGAGGCTTGCGAAATGGTCCGTCGATCGCAGCATCTTTCGCATAAAATTGTGTGATTCAAATAGAAATACGTGGAATCTTCGAAATGACCCTCGATCCGATAGATTTACGCATCCTGACGGCGCTGCAGGAGAACGGTCGCATCAGTAATCAGGACCTGGCCGACCGTGTGGCGTTATCGCCATCTGCCTGCTTGCGCCGCGTGCGTCTGCTGGAAGAAAACGGGGTGATTGGCGGCTACAAGGCGTGGTTCGACGCCGAACAGCTGGGACTGGAGATCGAGGCGATCGTGCAGGTGTCGATGCGGCACGACGTGGAAGGCTGGCACGACACGTTCAACGCCGTGGTGCAGACCTGGCCGGAGGTACTGACCGCCTATGTGATCACGGGCGACAGCAACTACATCCTGCGGGTGCAGGCGCGCAACCTGAAGCACTACTCCGATTTCATCGTGAATCGGCTATATCGCACGCCTGGCGTGATGGATATCCGCTCGAACATCGTCCTGCAGCGGATCAAGACGGACGGATCGCCACTGGCGATCCTGAAGGACAGCAAGGACGCCAAGCCGTGACCTACCGCTTGTGCGGCGCGATCTGATCGAGCGGTTCGAGCGGGCACAGCGTGGAAAATTGCGCGCCCTGGAACACCAGCGGCTCGCCGCCGGCGTCGAGAATACCGCAGCGTTCCACTTCGCCGACGAAGATCACGTGGTCGCCCTCGTCATAGCGGCTGCGGTTGTGGCACTCGAACCAGGCCAGCGCATTGGCCAGGATTGGCAGGCCGGTCTCCGACAACCGGTAGTCCACGCCGGCAAAGCGATCGCCCTTGAGCGTGGCAAACCGCTGGCACAAGTCCAGCTGCGAGGCGGCAAGCACATTGACGATGTAGTGCGAGCCATCGCGGAACATCGGCAGGCTGTTGGCGCGCGTGGCCATGCTCCACAGCACCAGGGGCGGATCGAGCGAGACCGAGTTGAACGAGCTGGCTGTGATGCCGACGAACGGCACGTCGTTGGCGTGCGAGGGACCAGCGGCGCGCGTGGTGATGACCGTCACACCTGTGGCGAACTGCGACAGCGCGCGCTTGAAGTGACCGCTGTCAAAGTCGGGGGCGGCGGCCTTGCGGCGCTGGGGGGCAGGGGCGGCGGCCTCGGGCATGCCCTCTCGGGCTCCACACAAATCCATGATCTTCATATCGGGATGGCCGGCGCGCATTCAACACGCCAAACGTAATCCTGGGGGGCGGCAATTTCAGTGGCCTGACGCACACATTTTGCGGGCCAACGCGGTCTGGCGGGCGCTTTCGGGTGCCGCGCAGCCCATTCACGTGCGCCAACGGGCGCCAGTACCAGTGGGATTGTAGCGGACTCCGGACATTGCACCCTGACGTGGTCCCTGGGATACATCGGACGGTCTCTGTGCCAGCCGGATAGCACTTGTTTCATTTTTCACGGCAGTGCGCGGCGCCATTGCTTATGCTGGAAATCGATGCCGCCAGAGCCGGCGTGGTATCGGAACCCCCTGAACGCGGGAAAGGGAGCGCGCAGATGGATCACGAACTCGAGATTGCCACGCTCGGTGGTGGGTGTTTCTGGTGCCTGGAGGCGGTGTTCCAGCAGGTGGATGGCGTGCGTGCCGTGGAGTCGGGCTACACCGGCGGCCATATCCACAATCCCACCTATCGCCAGGTATGCGAGGGCGACACGGGCCACGCCGAAGTGGTGCGCGTGACGTTCGACCCGGCCACGATCACTTTCCGCGAAATCCTGGAGATCTTCTTCTCGATCCATGATCCGACGCAGCTCAATCGGCAGGGCAACGACGTGGGCCCGCAGTACCGCTCGATCATCTTCACCCATTCCGAGGCCCAGCGTGCCGTGGCCGAGTATGTCATGGGCGAACTGGTCGTCAACAAGGTGTTCGATGCGCCAATCGTGACGCAGCTCGAACCCGAGCAGCCGTACTGGCGCGCCGAGATGAGCCATCAGAACTACTATCAGGAGCATCCCGCGCAGGGCTACTGCGCGTTCGTGATCACGCCCAAGCTGGCCCAGTTACGGCGAGATTTTTCGCATCGGATGCGCCGCTAGGCCGGCACGGCCGCGTTTTCCACCCGATCGGCAATGGCCGCGGCCAGCCGGGCAATGCTCTGCGGTGCGCAGCCTTCGGCATTGTTGCTGACGATGACATAGGCCGGCTGGCCGGCGCGCAGCGTGCCCGCCACCACGTCGGCGATGGCGTCGCGCGTTGCGTCGTCAGGGTCCACGAGCTTGTCGAATGGCATGTAGGCCTTTTCGGCCATCGCATACGAGCGGCCCTCGCGCAGCATCCAGCGCAGCACCAGCGGGCCGGGGGCCCCGTCGTCCATCAGCGTCTGCGCGTGGGCCTGGCGCGACACCTGCGGCAGGCGGTCGCGCGCGGCCAGGCAGAAGCGCACGCCGCGTTCGCGCAGCAGGCGGATGTAGCGCGGCGTGAGCAGCGCCGGATCTCGCATTTCCACGGCATAGCAGGCGTGCGGGGTCAGGCTGGGGTCCAGCGGCGGCAGCGCGGCCAGGAACGCGTCGAGCCGCGCGAAGAAAGCCGGGCCGTCGTCGGCCACGCTTTGCAGCGGCGACAACTGGAACAGCAGCGGCCCGCAGCGTTGGCCAAGACCAGCCGTGGCCGGCACGATGAAATCGCGGATCGCGATCCCGGCGTCCAGGAACGCCGCGTTGGCCAGGCACCCGGCGCCATCGGGGCCCCGCAGCCACGCATCGCAGACACTGGCCGGGGCCTTGACCAGGAAGCGGAAACCTTCCGGCACCTGCGATGCGTAGCCCAGGTAGTCGGCCAGCGGAATCGGGCCATAGAAGCCACGGTCGATGCCCGCCGCGCGCAGCAGCGGATGCTGCCCGCAGGCGCGTAGCCCCTTGCGGGACAGCAGGCTTTCCGTGTACTGGCCGTCGTAGACCATGCCGTGCCAGCCGGGGTACGACCACGAAGAGGTGCCGAAATACAGGTTGGGCGGCAGCCGGCCGGCAAGCGTGGTCAGCGCGGCATCGGGCGTCCAGGGCTGGACGATCTTGCCAACGGGCGTCTTCTTTTCGGGAGTGCCGGCCGCGGCGGGCCGGGGCGGGGCGCCCGGCGATGCCGGGGCATCGCCGAACAGGTCGAGGTTGTCAGTCAAGCGTCAGACGGTATTGCCAATCGGAGACGCGTAAATATAGCGCCGCGAGACCGGGAACGTGTCGGCGGCGCGATTCGCCTTCTGACACACCACCTGGTGCAGCGACATGATGCTGTTGGTGAACGCGTGCTCGCAGCCGGCCAGGTAGACCCGCCAGATGCGGTACTTCTTCTCGCCCACCATGGCCCGGATCGCGTCGGCGTTGGTCTCGAAGTTGTCGGCCCAGTGCCGCAGCGTCTGCGCGTAGTGCCGGCGCAGCAGTTCCACGTCGAACGCCTCCAGCCCGCCCTTGGCCATGGTATTGAGCACCATGCTGATGTGCGGCAGCTCGCCCTGCGGGAACACATAGCGGTCCATGAAGCCCGAGCCGTCGAGCGGCACCGCGCCGCTGTCGGGGTCGGTGGCCGTGATGCCATGGTTCATCGCCACGCCATCGTCCTTGAGCAGATCGCGCATGCGGCTGAAGTAGCCGATCAGGTTGTCCTTGCCCACGTGCTCGAACATGCCGACGCTGGTGATGCGGTCGAACTGGCCCTGGATGTCGCGATAGTCCTGCAGCCGGATCTCGATGCGGTCCTGCAGCCCGGCGGCCTTCACGCGCTCGGTGGCCAGGTCGAACTGGTTCTGCGACAGCGTGATGCCCACGCACCGCGCACCGTACTTCTGCGCCGCGCGGATCACCAGTGCGCCCCAGCCGCAGCCGATGTCGAGCAGCGTCTGGCCAGGCTGCACGCGGATCTTGGTCAGGATATGGTCGATCTTCTTGAGCTGCGCAGTGGCCAGGTCTTCGGTGCCTTCCTCGAAATACGCGCACGAGTACACCATGCGCGGATCGAGCCAGAGCTGGTAGAACGCGTTGGAAACGTCGTAGTGATACTGGATCGACGCCTTGTCCTCGGAGCGGCTGTGCGTGAAGTGCTGCGCCACGCGGGCCAGGGCGCCGCCCGCACTGCGCGCGGCGGCTGCCGACAGGCCGTAGGCCATCTTGATGATGTCGGCCAGGCGACCGTCGAGATCGATCTTTTCCTGGACATATGCCTCGCCGAGGTTGTCCAGGCTTGGCGTGAGCAGCAGCGGCAGGGCCGAGGCCTCGCGTACGGTCAGCGTGACCTCGGGTTGGTCGAAGTTGCCCAGCTGGTATTCGCTGCCATTCCACAGACGTAGCCTGACAGGCAGGTTGGCGTGCTCGCGCACGTCGGAAATCCAGCTATCCAGCTGCTTGTCGATTGCTTGCTTGAAGAACATGCGGCTTTCTCCCGATTGGTTGATGATCCCTCTCGAAATGAAATGCCCCATGGTCGGCTGCGCAGACTGCGTGGTGGTACGCAGCACTGGCCCTGGGGGCGCACCGATGCATGGCCGGTGCGGCAACCCAACAACTTTACGCCAATTCGCCGAATTGTGCAGTGTGGGGCGCCGCGGTCAGCGCCTGTCAGTACAAGCAGACATTGACGATGCAGCGATCGCGCGCCCCGTGCCGCGATGTTCCCGCGGCGCCCGGCGTCAGGGCGATAGCCGGACGATCTGCCAGCTGCCGTCGGCCTGTTGCCGGAATGCGATACGGTCGTGCAGCCGCGACGGCCGGCCCTGCCAGAATTCGATCCACGTGGGCCGCAGGCGGTACCCGCCCCAGTGCGGCGGACGCGGCGGGTTGTCGCCGAACTTGCTGCGGAAGTCGGCTTCGCGTGCTTCCAGCACGTCGCGGCCGGCCACCTCGCGGCTTTGCTCGGAGGCCCAGGCGCCCAGGCGAGATCCGAGCGGACGCGACGCGTAGTAGGCATCGCTCTCGGCATCGCCCACCTTTTCGACCACGCCTTCCACACGCACCTGGCGTTCGAGCTGCACCCAGTGGAACAGCAGCGCAGCGCGCGGGTTGGCTTCCAGATCCAGGCCCTTGCGGCTTTCGTAGTTGGTGAAGAACGTGAAACCGTTGGCGTCCATGCCCTTGAGCAGCACGATGCGCGCCGACGGCTGGCCGTCGGCACCTACCGTGGCCAGTGTCATCGCGTTGGGTTCGGGCAGCTTGGCCTGCATGGCCTCGTCGAACCAGTTCTGGAACTGGCGGATCGGGTCGCCTGCCACGTCGGTTTCGGAAAGGGCGCTCAACATGTAGTTGCGGCGCAGATCAGCGAGTTGGGTCATATCGCATATCGAAGAGTCGGCCCGCACGGAGAACCATGCGTACGAGGATGCTTCGAGTATAGCGAATGCGCCGCACACCGCATTTGCGCCATGGCAAGGCGGACTCGCTGTTTTACGAATCTGCAGGTTGCTAGTCCGACAGTTTCGGTGCGGCGATCTTTTGCGTCTGGCGGCGCGAATAGTAGTTGGCCATGCCCATCGCGCCGGCCATCGACAGGAAGATCGGCAGCATGCCCAGCGCCGTGCCCACCACACCGAACGTGAGCGGCCACACCACCTGGCTGGTATTGAGCACGGCCGAGCGCAGCCCCAGCGCCTCGCCGGCCCGCCCCGAGGGCGAGGCCGTATGCAGGATGTTCATGACGTTGGGCTGGGCACTGCCCAGCGCCAGGCCCAGCACGAACGCCAGGCCGCACATGAGCCAGAAGTGCGAGACGAACGGATAGACCAGATAGGCCAGCGCACCCACCAGCAGCGCCAGGCGGATGATCTTCCATTCCGAGAAATGGCGGGACACCATCGGCATGGCAATCCGGATGGCCAGCGTGGCGATCGAGAACGCCCCGAGCACCCAGCCGATCATCGACGGCGACAGGCCGATATGCGTGCCCTGGATCGGGATCAGGAACGCATGCAGGTCCCACGCGGCGGACAGCACCGCGCTGGCGACGAACACGGCACGCAGTTCGGGGTGGTGAAGCAGGTCCAGCGTGGAGCGGCGCGAGCCGTCCTCGATGGCGATGCGTCCCGCGTTGCCGCCGGTGGCCGGCAGGCGCGGCCGCACATACTGCAGCCCGGCCTGGCCCAGCAGCGCCACGCCCACCAGGATGCAGAACGCGGTACGAAAGCCCGCGTGTTCGATCGTATAACCCATGGCCACCGGCCCGAGCGTGCCCGAGATCGACAGCCCCAGCGCATGCCACGTGTAGTTGCGCAGCCGGGTCTCGTTGGTCGACACCTGCCCGATCAGCAGTTGCATGGCCACCTGGACCAGCATGAAGCCCACGCCGATCAGTGCGCACGCCGCGTACAGCGACGCAATCTCGTGCCAGACGGCCGGCAGCAGCGTACCGGCCACCACCATCAGCGACCCGGCGGTCATCGGCAGGCGCGGCCCGATCTGGTCGATGCGCTTGCCGGCGCGAATCGCCAGGAACATCGGCAGCAGCGCATAGAGCGACATCAGGATGCCCAGCGTGACCGTGGACGCCTTGAGCGAGATGGCAAATAGGGAAACGACGACACGACTGGCGTTGAACGCCACGTGATTGCACACCGTCAGCGCGATCAGCCAGCTGATCGGGGGAACGGCGGCATGAGGCAACGTCATGGCAGGGGGTGCGCGGGGGCGGCGAAGGTGGTTCGCGCCGCCGGCAAGGGTCTCCCATCCGGACGATAAGACGCGCGAAAAAAGAAAATCAGTGCGGCCGGAGCCGCACCTACAAGGCATCGCTGGCCAGACTGGAACCCGGCGAGCGAAGGCGTTGCGTGTCGTTGTTCATTAATTGCTTGCTTAATCAACGACCAGCCGATTATGCGACTGCCAGTGCGGTCTGCACAACAACGGTGTGGGAGGGCGTGCCAAATCCGCAACACATTTGGTACAGATGTGTTGCGGATTCACCAACGTTGTCAGTGTGTGATGACGAACGGCGTGCGGCAGGTAAGCCGCCGTTCGCTAGCCGCCCTGGTAGAGCTGCTTGTCATTGTCCGGTCGCGACGGTTGCTGCACGGTGGCGCCGGGCATGCGCGGCTTGGTAGGCGGCGGGGCCGGCTCGCCGCGGGCGGCGTCCGACTTCGTCGGCGATTCGGGGATAGGGGGGCCGGCCTGCTGCTGGCCCTTCGGCGCCGCTGGCCCTTGATAGGTCTTGCCCGGCGGCGGGGCGGTAGGCCGCTTCTTGAGTTCCGCCAGCAACCGGGCGCACTCGCTTTCGTCGCCGCCGCCCGAAATGTCGAGCAGCGGCACCACCATCGCCACGGGCGCGGTCAGTGCCAGCGCCAGCGCGCCGCCGGCACGCAGCGCGAGGATGGCGATATTCGGGCTGACCGACGGATTCTTGAACGTCCCGCCCACATACAGCGGCGAGCGCAGCGAGATGACGCGCAGCCCCTTGGAGTCGGGATGGATCGTCAGCGCCAGCCGCTCGTCCTTGAAATCGACCGCGCCCTCGGTGGTGATGATGGCGTCCTGCGTATCGAGCACGAAGGTCTGGGCCCGGGCAATGCCGTTCTGGAAGCCGAACGCGCTGACGCCGCAATTGATCTGCACCGGCTTGTCGCCGAACAGCTTCGAGATCACCACGCTGCCCACGTTCAGGCCGATGGCTTCGAGGATGAACTTGCTGACGGTGCCGTTTTCCACCAGCAGCTTGGCCTCTCCATTCGACGAACCCATCAGCGCGGCCACCGAATTGCCCGTGGCCGAAAGCTTGGCGCTGCCGTTCACCTCACCGACGCTGGCGCGGGTACTTTCCACCTTCGGGAACAGCTGCTTGATCTTCAGGTGCCGCGCGGTCATGTCGACCTTCGCGCCCATCGGCTCGCGCTTGCCATCGAGTTCGACCGTCGATACCAGGTTGCCGCCGGCCACGCCGAAGTTGAGCGGGTCGAGCCGCAGCACGCCGTCGGTCAGCTTCAGGTGCGTGGTCAGGTCCGTGATCGGCAGGTCTTCATTGCGGACGATGCGCTTGCCGGTGAACTTCACGTCGGCATCGATCTCGTCCCAGCGTTCGGTGCGGAACGGCGCCACCGGCAGCTTCTTGTCCGCCGGCTGCTTCACGGGGCTGTCCTTGGCCGGCTGGCCCGGCTTGGCGCCGCCGCCGATCAGCGGCGCGAGATCGTCGAACAGCAGCTGCTTCGACACCAGTTCGCCGGACAGCAGCGGGCGGGGCGAATGCTGCGCGAACGTCAGCGTGCCGCCCAGGTCACTGCTGCCCACCTTGCCGGTGAAGTCGCGGTAGGTATAGGCCGAGGCGCCCTTCTTGAGCGTGGCCACCAGGCGGCCCCGCGTTTCATACGGCGGGGTCGATGGCAGCACGATGCCGGTCAGGTTGTAGAGCGATGCCAGGCTGTCGCCGGCCAGCGTCAGGTTGACGTCGAGCGCGCCGAGGTGGGCCGGGTTCGTTACCGTGCCTTCCATCGTGGCGCGGGTGGCGCCCACGCGCACATCGGCCTGTACCGGATAAGGGGTGTCCACGTCGCGCAGGCTCAGCACGGTGCCGGCCTTGCCGGTGGCGTTGACGGTGGCCTTGTTGTAGTGGCCCACGGCTTTCCAGCGGATGCCGTAGCGGTCGTCATTGCCGGTCTTGCCAGCCTTGCCGCCCTTGTTGTCGTTGGCCTTGGCTTCGGGCGTGGAGGCGGCGGAGCCTTGCGACGCCGCCACAGCGGAGGCATCGGACGGCATCAGCGCGCCGTCGCGGGCCTTGTCGTAGATGGCCTGGTCGCCAATCGTGTCCAGCGTGGCCTGCAGCTGGATCTTCTCGGCCGCGTCGTCCAGCGCCAGGTTGCCGCGCTGGAGGACCACTTCGCCCACATCGAGGTGCCATTTCGACTTGCCCGAGTCGGTCTGCTTGCGCATGTCGAAGGTCCAGTTGTTGCGCTTGTCGGCCAGCCGTTCTAGCCACACGGCGGGGCTGTCGACGACGATGGTCGGCACGTTGATTTCATGGGCCAGCAGTGGCAGCGGGCGCAGCACGAAGATCAGTTCGCGAATCGTGCCCATGTTGGGCGCCTGGGCCCAGTCGGGGTTGCCGATGGAAATGTCCTTGGCCGACAGCCGTGGCCACGGCACGAGCGTACGCCAGCCGGTCTCGCCCTGGCCACGTTTCCAGGTGACGGTCAGATCGCCATTGATGGCGAAGGGGCGCCCGATCGACTCCGTGACCTTGTCGTTGAGCCACGGCTTGAGCCGGTTCCAGTCAAAGGTCAGGATGATGACGACAAGGATCGCGATCAGCGCCAACGGCGTGAACACGCTCCATAAGACGATCTTGTGGCGACGCGAGGCGGGCATAAGGGGTGGACTCCGGTAGCAGCCGTGCGGCGGATCAACCACTGCACAGGTAATTGTAGGGAGCGCCATCGCTCCCGGTTGTCGGCCTCAGGCTGACATTGCGGTCGTCGGGACGCCTATTCGTTGTGCGTTCGTCGGCCGCAGCAATTCCCGCCGGTGACATAAAATGCCGGCAGATTTGAGAAAGCCACCATGACTATCGCCCCTACGCCCCTGGCAGATCAGGACCTGCCCGCGCCCCTGTCGCACGAAAGCCCGGCCGACGACGACTACCATCGCCGCTTTGGCGGCGTGGCCCGCCTGTACGGCGCGCATGGCCTGGCCCGGCTGGAGGCCGCCAGGGTGTGCGTGATCGGCATCGGCGGGGTGGGCAGCTGGGCGGCCGAGGCGCTGGCGCGCAACGCGGTGGGGCGCATCACGCTGATCGACCTCGATCACATTGCCGCATCAAATACCAACCGGCAGATCCACGCGCTCGGCGACGCATACGGCCGCGCCAAGGTGGAAGCCATGGCCGAGCGCATCGTGGCGATCAACCCGCGTTGCCACGTCACGCAGATCGACGATTTCGTGACCGAAGACAATGTGGCGGAACTGCTATCAGGCTTCGACTACGTGATTGACGCCATCGATGCCGTGAAGGTCAAGACCGCCATCCTGGGATGGGCCCGCCGCGAGGGCGTGCGCGTGATCACGTGCGGCGGCGCGGGCGGTCAGCTGGACGCCACGCGCGTGCGCATCGAGGACCTGGCCCGCACGATTCAGGACCCGCTGCTGGCCAAGGTGCGCGGCAACCTGCGCCGGCAGTGGGGCTTTCCGCGCGATCCCAGGAAGAAGTTCGGCATCGAGGCGGTGTATTCGGACGAGCCGCTGCGCTATCCCGAGCCGGAACAGCAGGCGTGCGAGATCGACGAAGTGCCGCCGGCCCCGGTGCGCGGCCCGCAAGGGCTGGCCTGCGCGGGATTTGGCTCGTCGGTGGCGGTGACGGCGGTGTTCGGCTTCGTGGCGGCGTCCGCGGTGATCGGGGCGCTGGCAGCCGGCCAGCCCTAGGCGGCCAGCGTCCGCAGCAGGCCGCCCACGGCGGCATCGTCGGGCGCCTGGTTGTCGAAGAAGATCAGTTCGGGATATTCGGCCGGGTCCGGCGAAAACCGCCGGGCGCGATAGGCGTCCCAGTGCGCGAGCTTGTAGGCGTCGTTGGGATTGGCGCGGCGGATGATGCGTGCGTGGGCTTCGTCCTCCGGCAGGTGTACCCACACGATCTGGGTGCGCGTGCCCGCCGGGACATGCAGCCACTGCGGATCGGTCAGCAGGTGCGCGCGGATTTCGCGCGACAGCGGGCCGATCACGATCACACTGATGCCCAGCGTCAGGTTTTCGCGGGCGGTGTCGAGCAGGCCTTCGTATTCGGGGTCTCGCAGATTGTCCAGATAGGCCGGGCTGTCGCGGTCATTGGGATCGCCGGTGATCGCGCGCATGGCAGCGGCGCTGTAGCGCCCGTAGAGCGTGTCCTTGTCGAGCAGGCAGAACGGCTCGCCGGTGACCTGCATCAGCGGGCCGATCAGCCGATGGGCGAGGGAAGTCTTGCCGGTGCCTGCGTGGCCGCAGAAGAAGATCAGTCGGGGCATGTCGGTGGCTTGCTGGAAATCCGTCACTTGCCAGGGGCGCGAGCGTCAAGCATACCGTTCTTTGCGGAAAATCAGATCGGACAGCAGCGAAATCGGTATCCTTGCCGCTTATCTCAAAGAAAAGTTTTCAGATCCATGTCTGCAGCACAGAACCCCTACGACGGTCTTTCCTCGGAAGGCTTGCCAGACGAACTGCGGCTGGGCGAGCCCGTCACCGACGCCACGCACGCGGAATTCCTGCAGCTGCTCGATGCCGTGGCCAAATCGGACGATGCCGGCTTCCTGGCGGCGTACGACGAGTGGATCGCGCACACGCGCCACCATTTCGAACAGGAAGAGCAGTGGATGGAGGCCATGCAGTTCGGCCCGCGCTTCTGCCATACGAACGAGCACAAGGGCGTGCTGCAGGTGGTGCAGGCCGTGCGCGACAAGATCGCGCAGGAAGTGGAAGATCCGGA
The DNA here is from genome assembly GCF_057798875.1 of Cupriavidus sp. 94F1. NCBI lineage: Bacteria > Pseudomonadati > Pseudomonadota > Betaproteobacteria > Burkholderiales > Burkholderiaceae > Cupriavidus > Cupriavidus sp. 94F1. Next base: position 625,511 of record NZ_JBYOJT010000001.1, on the reverse strand, counting down.
GGGGCCCGGCAAGGGCGGGCTGTCGCTGGGCCGCCGCCTGGTGAATGAACTGTCAGGCTGGTTCGACAATCACGTGAAGTCGATGGACGCGATGATGGTCGAGCATATGAAGGCAAACGGCTTTTCGCTGATCGAGGCGCCGGCCGTCTGAGGCCGTTCCGCACCGGCGCGGGAAATCCCGCCTCCGGTGCGCGTCCATCCACGCCACTCAGTTCAGCGCCGTGCTCAGTTGCCGGCGCCATTTCGATACCACTTCTGGCGAATCGGCCATCAAGTCGAACACCGACAGCATTGTCTTGCGGCCGATGTCGTCTTCAAAGCCTCGGTCGCGGCGCACGATTTCCATCAGCTGCACCAGCGCCGGTTCGTATTCGCGGCGCGCGATCAACACCTTTGCCAGATCCAGGCGCGCGGCCAGGTTGGCCGGCTCGGCCTCTACCTGCGCTTTCAGTTCGGCGCCGTCGGGCAGGCTGTCGAGTCCCTTCATCGCATCGAGCCGGGTCCGCAGCGCGGCGTAGCCGTCTTCCTGCGGCGCACGCGGCGTCAGGCGGCCGAACTCGGCTTCCGCGGTGTCGATGGCGTCGCCGTCGAGCAGGAAGCTGATATAGGCCAGTCGATTCGGGTCGTTTTCCGGGTCCTCTGCGAGCGCGGCCTGCCACGCGGCCTTGGCGCCTTCCCGGTCGCCGGCCGCGGCCAGCGCCTGGGGATCCTGCGCCGTGGCCCCGCCGTCGCCGGGGGCCAGCGTATCGATGAACTCGCGCAGTTGCGATTCCGGCAGCACGCCCACGAACTGGTTGACCGCCTGCCCGCCGGCAAACGCCACCACGTGGGGAATGCTGCGCACACCAAAGTGCCCGGCCAGCTGCTGGTTCTCGTCGACATTGACCTTGACCAGCTTCCACGTGCCGCCGGCTTCGGCTTCCAGCTTTTCCAGCATGGGCCCGAGTGTGCGGCAAGGGCCACACCAGGGAGCCCAGAAATCCACCAGTACCGGCACTGGGCTATTGATGACTTCGGCTTCGAAGTTCTGCAGGGTGACGTCGCTCATGATCTGCACCTGGGAATCGGGTTGGCCAGCACTGTGGCCGGATTCCCCCTATTGTGAGGACGAAGCCCCAAATTGCAACCGGCGCCGCCCGGGGTGCGGTGCGATGGGTAGGAAAACCTCCTGTTGAAAATAGAACGGTCGTTCAGTTATATTGCTTGACCACTACGCGGGGCCCACCCCGCGAGACCCGCGCTTTCCAGAAACTGGTCCCTTGAGGACCATCCGCAGGAGACACCATGACCACCAAGCCCGCCCGTCCGCATTTTCAGTTCTGGCCCAAGCGAGTGCCGACCGAAATCGTGCTGCCGGAAACTTCGCTCTGGTACAACCTCGAAGTTTCGGCACACCGCTATGCGGACAAGGCCGCCATCCGCTACTTCGGCAACGCCATCACGTTCCGCGAGCTGGAGGCGGAGGCCACGGCGATGGCCGGCTGGCTGCAGCAGAAGGCGGGGGTGAAGAAGGGCGATCGCGTGCTGCTGTACATGCAGAACTGCCCGCAGTTCATCGTCAGCTATTACGCGATCCTGCGTGCGGACGCCGTGGTGGTGCCGGTCAATCCGATGAACCGCGCCGAGGAATTCAAGCACTACATCACCGATGCCGGTGCCCGCGTGGCGATCTGCACGGCAGACCTGGCCGCCGGCGCAATGCAGGCCGACGGCGAACTGGCTGCCGACCAGCGCCTGCAGCATCTGCTGGTGACGCAGTACGCCGACGCGCTCCCGCCGTCGCACGAATTCCCCGAAGATGCGCCGCCCGCCTGGCTGACCGTGCAACACCCGTTGCCGGACAACGCCACGCCGTGGGCGCAGGCGCTGGGTGCCGGCCTGCAGCCGGGTCCGCATACCGCGGGCCCCGACGACATGGCCGTCATGCCGTACACGTCGGGCACCACCGGCTTCCCGAAGGGCTGCATCCACACCCATCGCTCGGTGATGCACAACGTGATCGGCGGTGCCACGTGGTCGGGCAGCGGCGCGGAATCGGTGATCCTGTCAGTGCTGCCGCTGTTTCACGTGACCGGCATGCAGTACGGCATGAACGGCCCGATCTACACCGGCGCCACCGTGGTGATGCTGCCGCGCTGGGATCGCGAAGTGGCCGGGCGCCTGATCTCGCGCTACCAGGTCACGCACTGGACCAACATCCCGACCATGGTGATCGACTTCCTGGGCAGCCCGAACCTGGCGACCTTCGACGTCAGCAGCCTGCGCTACATCGGCGGCGGCGGCGCGGCCATGCCGCAGGCGGTGGCCGAACGCCTGAAGACGCAGTTCGGGCTGAGCTACCTGGAAGGCTACGGCCTGTCCGAGACCATGGCGCCGACCCACAGCAATCCGTCCGAGCGCGCCAAGCTGCAGTGCCTGGGCGTGCCGACGTTCAACACCGACGCGCGCGTGGTGGACCCGGTCACGCTGCAGGAAATGCCGCCCAACGAGGTGGGCGAGATCATCGTGCGCGGCCCGCAGGTGTTCAAGGGTTACTGGGGCAAGGAAGATGCCACGCGCGACGCGTTCATCGAGTTCGAAGGCCAGACCTACTTCCGCACCGGCGACCTGGGCCGTATGGACGAAGAAGGCTACTACTTCATCACCGACCGCCTGAAGCGCATGATCAATGCGTCGGGCTTCAAGGTCTGGCCGGCCGAGGTGGAAAACCTGCTGTACAAGCATCCGGCCGTGCAGGAGGCCTGCATCATCGGCACGCGCGACCAGTATCGCGGCGAGACGGTGAAGGCGGTGGTGGTGCTGCGCGCCGACGCCAAGGGCAAGACGCAGCCCGAGGACATCATCGAATGGGCCAAGGAAAACATGGCCGCCTACAAGTACCCGCGCGTGGTGGAATTTGTCGAGGCATTGCCGAAGTCGGGCACCGGCAAGGTGATGTGGCGCCAGCTGCAGGAAGCGGAAAACGCGCGCCAGCCCGCGTAAGCGCGTAAGCGTGGTGTGTTTTTCTCCCCTCTCCCGCCGGGTGGGAGAGGGGAGCCAAAATGCAATCCCCCTCGGCAGCCAGTCAATGCCCCCTGGCCCGCATCAGCATCTTGACCATCGTCTTGTAGCCGCGCTCGCGTGCATGGCGCGACGGCGTGATGCCCTCCCGGTCGGCCAGGTTGGCATCGGCGCCCGCATCGAGCAGCAATTGCACGATCTCTTCATAGCGGGCGCTGCCGTCGCCGAGGATGATGGCTTCCAGCAGCGCCGTCCAACCAAGCTGGTTGATGCGATCCACCGGCACGCCTGCCTTCAATAGCAGTTTTACGACCTCGACATTGCCATGCTGGCAGGCCGCAATCAGGGCCGTGCCGTCGTAGCGGTCGGTGCTGCGGGTGTCGGCGCCATGCGACAGCGACAGGCGCACCACATCGATCTGGTTGGTCGCGGCCGCCAGCAGGAAGGCGCTGTTGGATTCGCCGTCCTTCTGGTTCACGTCGGCGCCGGCCATGATCAGCGCGCGGGCCACGTCGCCCCGGCGGTTGTACACCGCTGCCAGCAGCGCGGAGCGGCCGCGTTCGTCCACGGCATGGAGCGACGCGCCGGCCTTGAGCAGCCGGTTGACCAGATCGAGATCGCCAATGCTGGCTGCCGTGATCAGGTTGCGGTCGAGCGCGGACGTGCCTTCACCGCGTGCCGCCGGGTGGGATGGGGGCGGATACGGCGCTGGTGCCGACGGCGACGATGCGTCGCGCAGCCCGCCGATCGAGCGCGCCAGCGTCTGGCCACCTTGACCCGCCAGCAGTCCGCCACCCATCAGCAATCCCATCAGCCCTAGCATTTCAGCGAGTGCCTGGCGGCGGGGGCGGGTCTGGGAGCGCGTCATGATGGGCGGCAGTGGCTTCGGTCAGACGGTTTCGTGGGGATGGGCCGTGGCAGCCACGGCGTCCTCGGGGCAGGTCGCCGCAGAGGCCGAAATTCCTGCCGGCGTGGTGACGGCACAGGCGTCGCTGGCGGCTTCGGCAGCGTCGCTTTCCTGCAGCTGGCGCCAGAGCCGGCCCAGGTAGGGGTCGTCCACGCCATGCGTGGCCAGCCCCAGCAGGGTCTGGTGCAGATATTCGCGGGCTGGCCCGTACAGGCCGCAGGCGTGGCGCAGGCAGTCCACGACGCGCGCATCGGGCAGCCGGCCGGCGTAGCCGGCATGTTCGCGATTCATCACGAAAGCGAGCGCCCGCTGTTCGGGCGCGTCAGGGTCGGCGTCCAGCTTCACGCGCAGCCAGCGCGGGTGATAGGCGCCGGTCATCATCTCGCGGCGCCACAGCACGCGGAATTCCTGCTCGACGACGTGGCGGGGGATGCGGAACACCATGCCCGTGCAGCAGCCGCCGCGGTCCAGCCCGAGCACCAGCCCGGGGTTGTCCCAGGTGCCGCGATTGATTTTGGAATACAGGTAGAAGCCGCGGTGGTAGCCATGCACGGTGGCCAGGCGGCTTTCGGTATGGACCACCATCGGGTTCCAGATCAGCGATCCGTAGCCGAAGACCCAGACGTCGCCGTCCAGTCCGGGGGTGTCGGGGCGGCTGGCCAGCGTCTGGCGCAGCGATCGCTCCACATCGGCCTCGGGCAACAGCGAAGACGCGACCGGCGTGCTGCACAGCGTCGTGCGCAGCCTGTTTGCTTCGAGGTCCTGTCTTGTAATGGCCATGGCTGAAAGAATAATCCAAAGCGCATTGATGCGTCGCAAGCAAACCACACATCTGGTGCAAGGTGTGTGCAGCAGGCAACGGTCGTGAGGGGGGCGGCTGCCCGATCGATTGGCCGGATCGTGGACCATGTCACTACAATAGGGGCCCTAACGCAGGCAACTGTCGTTCAACGCTCGGCGAATCTCGGAGAAACCGCACATGGCGCACACCCTGACCGTGGTATTTGGCAGCGGCAAGGAATTTGAATTCACGCTGGGCGACAACGAGCTGGCGGCGGTCACCGAGGATGCCGCCTGGCGCTGGTTCGACCGCGAATATGCCGAGCTGGACTGCCAGGCATCGAGCCCCGTGGGCAAGGTGCTTGTGATCGACAAGATCCTTAATGTCGCGAAGTTCTCCGGCGAGAGCCGGTTTGCCGGCAACGCCGACTGGGCGCAGGACTTTGCCCGCCATGCCGGCCGCCTGCTGGATCGCGACAAGGTGCGTATCGACGTGGGCAACGCCGCCATCGGTTTCTGACCGTTTAGGGCCCCGCATCAACAAAAACGGACGCCGAGGCGTCCGTTTTTTGCTGTGTGCGCCGGAATCAGACCGACAGCAGTTCCACTTCGAACAGCAGGGTGGCGTTCGGCGGAATCACGCCGCCGGCGCCGCGCGCGCCGTAGCCCAGATCGGCCGGGATCACCAGGCGGCGCGTGCCGCCGACCTTCATGCCTTGCACGCCTTCGTCCCAGCCACGGATCACGTGGCCGGCGCCCAGCGGGAAGACGAACGGGTCATTGCGGTCCTTGCTCGAATCGAACTTGCGGCCCGGTTGGCCGTTTTCGTAGAGCCAGCCGGTGTAATGCACGGTCACGTGCTTGCCAGCCGTGGCTTCGTCGCCCGAGCCGACGATGGTGTCTTCGTATTGCAGGCCGGAGGGATTGGTATGCATCGCGATTTTCCTTTTTTCTGTGTGGCGGGAAATAGAACCGACGGCCGCCTGTGTGATCAGTCGTCGGCGCGCTGGAGCACGTCGCGCGTCAGCTGCACGTTGTGATCGTCGTCGCTGACCCAGATGTCGCCGTCCTGGATGGTCACGGACAGGCGCATGGCACGCTGGGCCATCTGTGCCAGCGCGTCCACGGCTTCGGACGGCACATTGTAGACGGTCACGTTGCGCAGCTTGCTGGCCTTGCCGGCCATGCCCTTCCACCATTCGCGGGCGCTGGCGCTCTGATAGGTATAGACGGTAACGTGGTCGGCGCGCGCAGCGGCGCGCTTCAGGCGGGTTTCGTCGGACTGGCCCAGGTCGATCCAGTGGAGGATGTCGCCCGTGAGGGACTTGTCCCAGAGGTCCGGTTCGTCGGGTTCGTCCAGGCCACGCGTGAACGCCATGGTTTCGGTGGCTTCGCAGGCAAAGGCCAGCAGGCGGACCATCATGCGGGCATCGTTCTCGGACGGATGCTGCGCAATGGTCAGCGTATGACTGCCGTAGTACGGCCGGTCCATGTCCGAGACGGACAGTTCGGCCTTGAAAATCGTGGATTTGAGCGCCATGGGGTCGGAAATGCGGCGCGCGCCGGCAACGGTGCCGGGCACGCGAAAGGCGGAATCATACGTGATCCGCGCGGCGGCGCGATGGAAAACCGGCGCGGGTATGTGCGCCGGCCCGCTCAGACTGCGGGGGGAAGCAACCCGGCCCGGCAAGGCCGGCCGGGCCGGTCTTCAGGACTTGCGGTATTCGCCCAGCCAGAAGCGCAGCATGGCCGATACCAGCACCAGCCCCAGGAACGCCGCCGCGGCAACCAGGGCCAGGCCGCCATCGCTGTTGATCTTGCCTTCCACAATCAGGCGCGTCAGCAGGATGCCGACCATGCCGGTCAGCAGCGGCAGCAGCAGGGCGGCCCGGCCGTAGGTCTTGAAGGCCCACAGCGGAAAGCGACGGAGGAAATCGGCAGGAAAGCTGCATGCCAGGCACGCACCGGCAGCAGCCAGCGACGCCGAAACGACGTCGTTGAGGGAGATGAGGCTCATCTTGACTCGCGGATAGCCGGGTTTGCTTAGGCGAAACGCGGCAGGATGGGAATAGGCAAGGCGCTGATTTTACTGAAGATTTTGTCCCAAAAGGTGACGTTGGGCCGTCATCGCAACGCACGGCCTCGCTTTTTTCTTAATTATGGCGCGGACCCCGCCGGCATGGCTTCCACCGAAATCTGCAATGTGACGCTATCGCCAACATCGGGCAGGAAACGCGTCATGCCGAAGGCGCTTCGAGAGAATGTGGCGCGAAAATCACCACCGCACACATCGCGCCGGATGCCGAACAGGGCGGTCTGGCCGCAACTGAAGCGGTCCGCCTCTAGCCTGATGGGCTGGGCTACGCCATGGAGGGTGAACATGCCTTCCACGGCAACCAGCTTGCCGCCTTCCGTTACAAACTGGCTGGCCTGGAGCCGGGCCACCGGAAACGTCTGGGCGTCAAGAAACTGGGCCGAGCGCAGCACACCGTCGAGACTGCGGTTGCCGCTGTCGACCGAATCGGTGTCCACCGTGAAGTCGATCGATCCCGCACCCGTGGCCGGGTCGTAGATCACACGCCCATCGATCTTGCCGAACCGGCCGCGCACGCTGGTGCGATCGAAGTGGCTGACGCCGAAATAGACGCTGGTGTGTGTGGGATCGACGGTGTACTGCGTGGGCGCCGCCAGGGCTGGCGTGCCCGTCAGGGCCGCGAGCGTGGCAAGGGCGGCCAGCGGGGCGCGCGAAATACGGGAAGGGTGTCGCGTCGGCATGGCCGTGGGCTCAGTGAACGAACACGGGAAGCAGGAAAATGCCGATCACCGTCAGATAGCCAATCGTCCAGCATAGCGTCCGCAGCGTGGCGCGATCGGTCAGGTAGCAGATCGTGTAGAGGATCCGGACCACGATGAACACCATGGCCAGTTCGTTGATGCGGGCCTGGGGCGCCGCCAGATGCGTGGCCGTGAAGACCGCCGCGGCAAAGAACGGAAACGCTTCGAAATGATTGCGGTGCGCCATGTCCGCGCGGCGGGCGCGGCCGCTTTGCCTTTCCAGCCACGCGCGCGGGTCGTGGTTATCGAAAGTGCCGGCACGACTGCCGGCCTTGGCGATGGAGACAGTCAGCACTGGCATCAGGCCTGCCAGCAATACACACCAGAACGCGATCGGCATGAACACTCCTTGCGTGTTTCGGTGCGGAGGCGGCATGAGCCGCCGCCTCCTTTCCATTTGTGCCGGGGCCGTGGAGCGCCCCAAGGCGGGTTCAGGCGGCGACGACCTTGATGCGAACGCCGTCAGCGCCGCCAACGCCCACCACCTGGCCGGCGCGGATCTTGGCAGTCTTGCGCGACTCCGGCGTACCGTCCACCGAGACCTCGCCAGCCGCGACCAGCGCCTTGCCGGCGCCACCGCTGTCGCAGACGCCAGCCACCTTGAGCAGGTCATTCAGGGCAATGAACTCGCCCTCGAGCGGAAACGTAATCGTCTGTGCCATGCTCACTTGCCCCAGCTGTCCTTGAGGCCAACCGTGCGGTTGAACACTGGCTTGCCGGGCTGCGAATCGGTACGGTCCGCAACGAAATAGCCGTGACGCTCGAACTGGAAGCGTTCTTCCGGCTTGGCGTCGCGCAGGCCCGGTTCCAGGTAGGCGGTCACTACCTTCTTCGAGTCCGGGTTCAGCGCATCGAGGAAATTCTTGCCGCCGGCATCGGGATTCGGGTCGTTGAACAGGCGGTCGTACAGGCGCACTTCGGCCGGGCAGGCATGCGCCGCGCTGACCCAGTGAATGTTGCCCTTGACCTTGACGCTGTCCGCGCCCGGCGTGCCGCTCTTGGTTTCCGGCAGGTAGTTCGCATGCACGGCGACCACGTTGCCGTCGGCGTCCTTGTCCACGCCTGTGCATTCGATCACGTAGCCGTAGCGCAGGCGCACCTTGTTGCCCGGGAACAGGCGGAAATAGCCCTTCGGCGGGGTCTCGGTGAAGTCGTCGCGCTCGATCCACAGCTCGCGCGACAGCGGGAACACGCGGCGGCCCATTTCCGGCAGCTTCGGGTGCACCGGCGCCGAGCATTCCTCGCTCTGGCCCTCGGGATAGTTGTCCAGAATCAGCTTGACCGGGTCCAGCACGCCCACGCTGCGCGGGGCACGGGCATCGAGGTCGTCGCGCACGGCGCCTTCCAGCGTGCTCATGTCAATCCAGCTGTCGGCCTTCGACACGCCGATGCGGTCGCAGAACAGCTGGATCGATTCCGGCGTATAGCCGCGGCGTCGCATCCCGACGATGGTCGGCATGCGCGGGTCGTCCCAGCCGTCCACGCGCTTTTCGTCCACCAGCTGCTTGAGCTTGCGCTTGCTGGTGATCGCATACGTCAGGTTCAGGCGGGCGAATTCGTACTGGTGCGGCAGCGGGCTGGCGAAGACGCCGGCATCGCGCAGGTGTTCCAGCACCCAGTCATAAAGCGGGCGGTTGTTCTCGAATTCGAGCGTGCACAGCGAGTGCGTGATGTTCTCGATCGCGTCCGAGATGCAGTGCGTGAAGTCGTACATCGGATAGATGCACCACTTGTCGCCGGTCCGGTGGTGATGGGCATGGCGGATGCGATAGAGCACCGGGTCGCGCATCACGATGTTCGGCGCCGCCATGTCGATCTTCGCGCGCAGCACGTGCTCGCCGTCACCGTACTTGCCGTCGCGCATCTCGCGGAACAGCTTCAGGTTTTCCTCGACGGAGCGGTCGCGGAACGGCGACGGCTTGCCGGGCTCCGAGAAATTGCCGCGGCTGGCGGCAATCTGTTCGGCGCTCTGGCTGTCCACATAGGCCACGCCACGCTCGATCAGGGTCTCGGCGAACTGGTACAGGCGGTCGAAGTAGTCGCTCGCGTAGTAAAGATGCGGCTCGCCGCCGGGCTGCCTGGCATCCCATGAGAACCCGAGCCAGTGCACCGCGTCGATGATCGAATCGACGTATTCGGTGTCTTCCTTGACCGGGTTCGTGTCGTCGAAGCGCAGGTGGCAGCGGCCGGCATAGTCGCGGGCCAGGCCGAAGTTCACGCAAATGCTCTTGGCGTGGCCGATGTGCAGGTAGCCGTTCGGCTCCGGCGGAAAGCGCGTGATGACGGTCGGCAGCGGCTCGCCCTGCTTGTCCGTGCGGCCGCCGTACGTGCCGGCGGCGAGGTCCTGGTCGATGATGCTCCGCAGGAAGTTGGAGGCGGCTGGCGTGTCGGTAGGCTTGTTGTCGTGGCTCATGTTGGCGCCGCATCACCTGCGGCTCGATAACTGGTGGACCGGCCCGGTCTGGATCGACCCGGCCGCGTTCCTGGTGTTCCTGGATTGGGTGCGCTGGAATGGCGAGGAAAGTCCGGCGAATGGGGCGATTTTACCGTGCCTGCGGCGCAACCCGGCGGTGCGTCACGAAATTCGGATTCGTCTCACGGCGCAACGGGCCAAAGTGGTGCAGAATCCACGGCACGGTACGGCTCTGCGTACCCGCCTCGCGCATGCTCCGTGCGACGTCATCGTCGCATGCCGTCTCCATTCCCGCCGCAGGAATACATGCCATGAATGCCGCCAGTTCCGCCACGAACCCCCCCGACGCCGCCGGCCCCGGCCGCGCCGCCGTCCACCAGGCACCCGCCGACGTGCTTGCCGCGCTGTGGAGCGCCGCCGCCATGCCGCCCGAAGCGCTGTCCCATGTCACGCTGACCGGCCAGGATCCCATTCTGCCGTCCAGTTTCGCCATCGGCACCGCCGCGCAGGCCAGCCTGGGCGCGTCGGCGCTGGCGGCGGCCGCGATCTGGGCCCACCGCACCGGCCGCTGGCAGGATGTGTCGGTCGATATGCGCCATGCGCTGGCGGAGTTCCGTAGCGAACGCTACCTGCGTGTCAACGGCGGGCCGGCGCCCGAGCTCTGGGACAAGATCGCCGGCCTGTATCCGGCGGGGGACGGCCGATGGGTGCGCCTGCATACGAATTTTCCCCACCATCGCGACGGCGTTCTGAAAATACTCAAATGCGCGTATGACAAGGACGCCGTACGGGCGGCGCTGTCGGGGTGGAAGGCCGAGGATTTCGAGACGGTCGCATCGGACGCCGGCATGGTCGTGTCGGCCATGCGCTCGCTCGACGAATGGCTGCGGCATCCGCAGGCCCAGGCACTGCAGGGGCTGCCGCCGGTGATCATCGAAAAGATCGGCGATGCGCCGCCGGAACCGCTGCCAGCGTTCGGGCCCCATGCCGAGATCAATGTCGATGCACGGCCGTTGAGCGGTGTCCGGGTGCTGGACTTCACGCGCATCATCGCGGGGCCGGTCGCTGGCCGCACGCTGGCCGCGCATGGGGCCGACGTGCTGCTGGTGACGGCCGCGCACCTGCCGTCGATGCCCTCGCTGGTGATCGATACGGGCCGGGGCAAACGGTCATGCCAGCTTGACCTGCGCGATGCCGACGACAAGCGCACGCTGCACAAGCTGTTCCACGGTGCCGATGTGGTGGTGCAGGGCTACCGTCCCAACGGACTGGCGGAACTGGGCGCCGGACCCGAGGCGGCGGCGCGGGCCCGCCCTGGCATCGTCTACGTGTCGCTGTCCGCCTACGGCCATGTGGGGCCATGGTCGGGCAAGCGGGGCTTCGATTCGCTGGTGCAGACCGCCACCGGCATCAATACCGACGAAGCGCAGGCGGCCGGCAGCGCGGAGCCAAAGCCGCTGCCGGCGCAGGTGCTGGACCACGCCTCAGGCTATCTGCTGGCGTTCGGCGCAATGGTGGCGCTGCATCGGCGCGCGGTGGAAGGGGGCAGCTGGCACGTGCGCGTATCGCTGGCGCAGGTGGGGCAGTGGCTGCGCAGCCTCGGGCGCGTGCCGGGTGGCGCGGCGGTGCCGGACCAGCATATCGACGAAATTTCCGATCTGCTCGAAGTGGAAGAGTCGGGCTTCGGCGAACTGACCGTGGTGCGCCACGCGGCGCACCTGTCGGAGACGCCCGCCCACTGGGCGTTGCCGTCGGTGCCGCTGGGCACGCACGCGGCGGCGTGGCTCCCGCGTTAATCGCCCGGCGGGCCGGGGCCTAATACAGCGTGGTGCGTACGCGGTCGGGCAGATCGCGGTCGTAGGCGGCGCCATCGATCGCGTTCTGGCTCAGCGTGGCCAGCATGGTGCCGGTGCTGGGCAGCGCCTCGCGTGGCACCTGCGCCTCGGCCAGCCACAGGCGCGAGCGCAGCAGGGCGCGCGCGCACTGAAAGAATACTGAGTGGATGCGGATCACCAGTACCGTGGTGGGCGCCTTGTCCTGCATCATGCAGCGGGCGATCAGGTCCGGGTCCGTCGAAACGGTAGCGGTGCCGCTGATGCGTAGCGTTTCATTGACGCCGGGCACCAGGAACAGCAGCCCCACGCGCGGGTCGGCCAGGATATTACGCAGACTGTCGATGCGATTGTTGCCGCGCCGGTCGGGCAGCAGCAGCGTGCGGTCGTCCAGCACCTGCACGAAACCGGGCGCATCGCCGCGCGGCGAGCAGTCGCCGCCCTGTTTGTTCATCGTGGAAAGCAGGCAGAACGGCGAGGCTTCGACGAACGCGCGATAGTGCGGATGCAGGTAGTCGACTTCCTTGGCCAACGAGGCGGCGCCGGGCTCGGCGTAGAGCGCCTCGAGGTCGGCCAGCGTAGTGATGTCGTGCGATGGCATGGGACAGCTCGCGAAGGGTGGGCGTGGAGAGGAAGGCGCCAGTATGACGCACATCCCCCAAGGTTCGATGGTCTGTGCGGTCAGATGCTGACTGTGCCGCGACCCAGTTCGATCACGCGGCCGCCCACGCGGATTGTGCCTTCGGCGGTCACGGCAAGGTCCAGCCGGCATCGTCGATCGACGAATTCACCCTGATCGACTTCATAGCGGGCCGGCAGCGCATGACCGGTGGCCACCAGCCAGCCCCCCAGGTTCGCACATGCCGAGCCGGTACCCGGATCTTCCGCCACGCCCCCGCCCTGCTTGGTGAAGAAATAGCGCACCAGCACCTTGCCCGGCTGTTCGGGATCGAAGGCAAACACGTAGGCAGTCTTGCGGCCCAGGCTGCTTTGCGGCCAGCGGTCCAGGCGGCTGCTGTCGGGCTGGGCGCGGCGCACGGCGTCGGGCGTCTTCAGCGGCACCAACAGCTGGTCGGCGCCCGTATCGACCCAGATCGGCGCGCCGGCCAGGTCGTCGGCCTGCAGGCCCAGCAGCGATGCCATCTCGGCATCGGGCAGGCCGGCCGGCGCCGTCCTGGGCGCCCCCTGGTGCGGGGCGGTCAGCGTCCAGCGGTCCGCCACGGCGGTCACGGGAACGACTCCGGCCTTGAACTCCAGCGACAGCGCGTTGCCGGTCTGGGCCAGATCGCGCACCACGTGGGCGGTGCCCAGCGTGGGATGGCCGGCAAAGCGCATCTCGTAGCCGGGCGTAAAGATGCGGACGGCCGCGTTGGCCTTGTCGGACGGCAGGACGAACGTCGTCTCGGACAGGTTGAACTGCAGGGCCAGGGCCTGCATGGTGGCATCGTCCATGCCGCGCGCATCCTCGAACACACACAGGGGATTGCCGCCAAAAGTGGATTCGGCAAAGACATTGACGATTCGGTATGCGTAGGTGGCCATGGGCGTTTCGCGGGCGTGGATGGGAAACCACATAGTGTAGGGAAGCGATGCGCCGAAGCCATGCACAGTTTCATGCAAGTGCAACGGAACAGTTGCGCTTGGCATCCGCTTCGCACTTTAAGCGGAATGCGATTGGCGAGAGCAGGCGGGGCGCCAAGAATTGAGGTTTTTTGGTTGCTCGCCATGCTGGAACTCAACAACTACGAAACGCTCGTCGCGGCATCGCTGGTGCTGCTGGTCGGACGCAAGCTGCTGCACGTCACAACGCCGCTACGCACCTTCAACATTCCCGAGCCGGTCGTGGGCGGACTGGTCGTGGCGCTATGCCTGGCCCTGGCCCGCTTTACCGCGGACGTGCAGGTGAAGTTCGACACCACCGCGCAGACGCCGCTGATGCTCGCCTTCTTTGCCACGCTTGGCCTGAGCGCCAATCTTGCCAGCCTGAAGCAGGGCGGCAAGTCGATCGGCATCTTCCTGGTCGCGGTGGCGGGCTTGCTGGTGATCCAGGACGCGATCGGCGTCGGGCTGGCCAGCGCGCTGGGCCTGCATCCGGCCACCGGCCTGCTGGCCGGGTCGATCGCGCTGTCGGGCGGTCACGGCACCAGCGCGGCCTGGGGCAAGACGTTTGTCGAGCAGTTCGGCATGTCGTACGCCATGGAGCTTGGCATGGCGTGCGCCACGTTCGGCCTGGTGCTGGGCGGCCTGATTGGCGGCCCGGTGGCGCGCTACCTGCTGCGCAATGTGACCAAGCCGGGCGTGGGTGCCGGCGATGACCGCGTGCTCAACTTCGAGAATCCCCAGGCGGTGCGGCCGATCACGGCATCGGCGCTGATCGAGACCCTGGCGCTGATCCTGGTCTGCCTGACCGCGGGGCAGGCGCTGGGCGACGTGTTCAAGGGCAGCTGGCTGGAACTGCCGACCTTTGTCTGGGTGCTGTTCGTCGGGGTGCTGCTGCGCAACGGGCTCGCGCTGCTGGGCTGGTACACGGTCTTCGATCGCGCGCTGTCGGTGCTGGGCAACGTGAGCCTGTCGATGTTCCTGGCGATGGCGCTGATGAGCCTGCGCTTGTGGGAGCTGGCCTCGCTGGCGCTGCCGATGCTGCTGATCCTGCTGGTGCAGACCGGCGCCATGGCCGCCTATGCGATCTTCGTTACCTTCCGGGTCATGGGCCGCAACTACGATGCCGCCGTGCTGGCCGCCGGCCATTGCGGCTTCGGCCTCGGGGCCACGCCCACGGCCATCGCCAACATGCAGGCCATCACGGACCGCTACGGCCCGTCGCACCTGGCCTTCCTGATTGTGCCGATGGTAGGTGCCTTCTTCATCGATATCGTCAACGCCGTGGTCATCAAGCTGTTCCTGAGCCTGCCGATCTACTGACGCCGCACGGATACCGCTGCGGCATAAAAAAGGCGCCACGGATGGTTCCGTGGCGCCTCGCAGGACATCCACTACGGTGTTACCCACTGCGGTACTACGATATCGATACGTCCAGTGGTGTTGCGTCAGAAGCCCACGGCCTGGCCGTCGCGGCGGCTGTCGCTGGCGGCCACGTAGCCTTGCTCGGCGTCTTCCGACAGGCGCCAGATGAACTGGCCCGAGCCGAAGTCCATATACGGGTCTTCCACCGACTTGAGCTTGTGGCCGCGGTCCTTCAGGCCGGCCACGGTGTTCGGGTCCATGGTGCCTTCAACGTCCAGCGTGAAGTCGCGGTTGACCTTCCAGCGCGGCGCGCAGCAAGCGGCCTGCGGCTGCTGGTTGTAGTCGAGCATGCGCACGACGGTCTGCAAATGGCCCTGGGGCTGCATGTCGCCGCCCATCACGCCGAAGCTCATCACGGGCTGGCCGTCCTTGGTCAGGAACGCCGGGATGATCGTGTGGAACGGGCGCTTGCCGCCTTCCACCACATTGGCCGACTTGGGGTCCATCGAGAAGCCCACGCCACGATTTTGCAGGCTGATACCGGTGCCCGGTACCACCACGCCCGACCCGAAGCCCATGTAGTTCGACTGGATGAACGAGATCATCATGCCGTTCTCGTCGGCGGCGGTCAGGTAGATCGTGCCGCCCGTGCGCGGCATGCCGAAGTTGAAATGCGTGGCACGCTGCATGTCGATCAGCTTGGCGCGCGACTTCAGGTATGCATCGTCCAGCATCTGTTCGGGGGTGACCTCCATGCTGCGCGGGTCGGCCACATAGCGGTACAGATCGGCAAAGGCCAGCTTCATCGCCTCGATCTGCAGGTGCTGCGAATCGACCGAATCCACGGGCAGCGCGCCCAGGTCGAACTGGTCCAGGATGCCCAGCGCCATCAGCGCGGCAATGCCCTGGCCATTGGGCGGAATCTCATGGACGTCGTAGCCGCGATACGACTTGCTGATCGGCTTGACCCATTCGGGGCGATAGTTCCGCAGGTCGTCCAGCGTCATCGCGGCGCCGCATTCCTTGCTGAACGCGGCGATCTTCTCGGCGATCTCGCCTTCGTAGTAGGCGCGGCCCTTTGTGGCGCCGATCTTGCGCAGCGTCTCGGCGGCATTCCTGAACACGAACTTTTCGCCCACGTGCGGCGCGCGGCCGTTGGGCATGAACGTGTCGGCAAAGCCGGGCTGGCTCTTGAGGTCCGGTACGGCGGCGGCCCACTTGTGCGCCACCACCGGCGGCACGGCGTAGCCGCGTTCGGCGATCTCGATGGCGGGCTCCATGAGGTCCTCGAACGGCAGCTTGCCGAATCGCTCGTGCAGCGCGGCCCAGCCGGCGATCACGCCGGGCACGGTCACCGAATCCCAGCCGCGGATCGGCCGGTTGGCCAGTCCGTTGCCGTCCACCCCGTACTTGTTCTTGAAGTATTCGGGGCTCCAGGCCTTCGGGGCCACGCCCGACGCGTTCAGGCCATGCAGTTCCTTGCCATCCCAGAGGATCGCAAAGGCATCGCTGCCCAGCCCGCACGACACCGGCTCCACCAGCGTGATGGCTGCGGCAGCGGCGATGGCGGCATCCACGGCATTGCCGCCCTTGAGCAGCATGCGCAGGCCGGCCTGTGCGGCCAGCGGGTGCGAGGTCGATACCACGTTGCGCGCGAACAGCGGAATGCGCACGGTGGGATAGGGATTGGTCCAGTTGAAGTTCTGCATGGTGTCTCTCTTTGCTGCCTGGTTGTCGTGCTCGGCAGGGCGACGCCATTGTCGCCCGCTTGTCCTGCTTGTGCTTAGTCGACCTGGATCTTGCGATCCTTGATCAGCTTGCCCCAGCGTGCGCTGTCCTTCTTCACCATCGCGGCGAACTGGGCCGGCGTGCCGCCAATCGGTTCGGCGCCCAGCTTGGCCAGACGGTCCTTGACGTCCTGCGACTGAATGGCCTTGTTGAACTCGGCATTCAGGCGGCTGACGATCTCGGGCGGCAGGCCCTTGGGACCATAGATGCCGAACCAGGTATCCGATTCAAAGCCCGGCAGGCCCGATTCGCTGACGGTAGGCAGGTCCGGCGCCAACGGCGAACGTTTCAGGCTGGTCACGGCCAGTGCCTTGAGCTTGCCGTCCTTCACGTGCGGCATGCCGGACACGATGCTGTCGAACAGCACCTGCACCTTGTTCGAGATCAGGTCGGGCACGGCCAGCGCGGTGCCGCGATACGGGATGTGCGTGATGAACACGCCGGCCTGCGCCTTGAAGGCCTCGGCGGTCAGGTGGACCACGGTGCCATTGCCGCTCGACGCATAGTTCAGCTCGCCCGGATGCTTCCTGGCGTAGTCGATCAGTTCCTTGACGTTCTTGACCGGCAGCTGGTTGGGCACCACCAGCACGTTGGTGGCGGTGGCCACCTGGCCAATCGGCGTGAAGTCCGTTTCGGTGTTGTACGGCAGGTGCGTATTGATGTACGGCCCGATCGAATGTGTGCTGGTGGTGGCGATCAGGATCGTGTAGCCGTCCGGCGCGGCCTTGGCGGCCATGTCAGAACCGATGGCGCCGCCGGCGCCGGGCCGGTTGTCGACCACGATCTGCTGGCCCAGGTTCTGGCCTACCTTCTGGGCGATGGCGCGTGCCAGCAGGTCAGTGGCACCGCTGGCCGGAAACGGCACGATTAGGCGGATCGGCTTGCTGGGAAAGGTGTCGGCATGCGACGGGGCGGCAGCAAGGGTCAGGCTCGTGGCAAGGCCGATGCCAAAATGGCGTAGCCAGGATTTCATGTGTTGCGTCTCCGGGACGGATGGGTGCGACGTGGAACTGCGGCAGGAAAACACAAATTATTCCGCGCCCGCCTCCACAATGAAAGTTAATATTCCTTGCTTGATTGACAAGAAATTCTTGAGGATGGCCGCCCTCCGGCGCGCGCCCCGAAAGATGCACCAGCAATGAGCACGATCCGCTTTCTGAGAACCTTCGTCGCCGTGGCCGAACACGGGTCGTTTGCCGCCGCCGCCGGCCAGGTGGCGGTGACGCAGGCGGCAGTCAGCCTCCAGATGCGGTCGCTGGAGGAAGAGTTGCGTCGCGCCCTGTTCGACCGCAGCGGCCGGGTGGCCGTGCTCAATGCCGATGGCCGGGCGCTGCTGCCCCAGGCGCGCCGGCTGCTGGCGCTCTACGACGACATGCGCGTGCCGCTGGCCGACACCGAGGCGATGGCCGGGGCGGTGGCGGTGGGCGCGGTGGTTTCCGTAATGGGCGGGCTGTCGCACGTGGTGGCGCAGATGAAGCGGACCTATCCGGCGCTCGATGTCAGGCTGATCGGCGCCAAGTCGTTCGAACTGGCGGCCATGGTGGAAAGCGGAGAGCTCGACGCCGCCTTTGTGGTGGAGGGCTCGGCACGCCTGGCCGGCACGCTGCACTGGACCCCGCTGTATGACGAACCGCTTGTGGCGATTGCGGCACGTGGCAGTCAGGGCGACGATGCACGGCAAGCACTCGCTGCCAACCCGTTCCTGCGCTTCGACCGTAGCCAGCGCACCGGCGCGCTGGTGGAACGCGCGTTGCGCCGCGCCCACCTTCGCACCAACGAATATCTGGAACTGAACTCGATCGAGGCGCTGGTGGAACTGGTCCGGCAGGAAGTGGGCGTGACAGTGGTGCCGCTGCTCAAGCGTGCCCGCTGGCGCGACGACCGCGCGCTGCGCATCCTGCCGTTGCGGGCCGGCGGCGATCCCACCGTGCGCACCATCGGCATGCTGGAGCGGCGCGATCACGGCCGCGTGCACGTCACCGAGGCCATCCGCACCGCCTGCGCAGCCCTGTTCGGCGACTGAGGGCCGGGCGCCAGCGCCCCAAGGAACGCCAAAGAAAGGCGGGAAAGACCCCGGCAGGAAAGACCCGCCAAAAGACAAAGGGCGCCACAGGGGCGCCCTTGTTTCATGCAGCGAGGGGAAACGTCCTTACTCTTCCTGGAACGCTTCTTCGCGCTTCGCCTTGATCGACGGCATGGCCACGATCGCCACCAGGACCGCCGCGGCGATCAGCAGGCCCAGCGACAGCGGACGCGTCACGAACACGCTGAAGTCACCACGCGACAGCAGCAACGAGCGGCGGAAGTTTTCTTCCATCATCGGTCCCAGCACGAAGCCCAGCAGCAGCGGTGCCGGTTCGCAGCGCAGCTTGATGAACAGGTAGCCGATGATGCCGAAGGCCGCGGTCTGGAACACGTCGAACGTGGTGTTCTGGACCGAGTACACGCCGATGCAGCAGAACGTCAGGATGGCCGGGTACAGGTAACGGTACGGCACCTTCAGCAGCTTCACCCAGATACCGATCATCGGCAGGTTCAGGACGATCAGGATCAGGTTGCCCAGCCACATCGACGCGATCAGGCCCCAGAACAGCGCCGGGTTGCTGGTCATGACCTGCGGGCCCGGCTGGATGTTGTGGATCGTCATCGCACCCACCATCAGCGCCATCACGGCGTTCGGCGGGATACCCAGCGTCAGCAGCGGGATGAACGACGTCTGTGCCGCGGCGTTGTTGGCCGATTCCGGACCTGCCACGCCTTCGATGGCGCCCTTGCCGAATTCGTGTGCGTACTTCGAGGTCTTCTTTTCCAGCGAGTAGGCTGCAAACGAAGCCAGTGCCGCACCGCCACCCGGCAGGATACCCAGCGCCGAACCCAGGGCCGTGCCACGCAGCACGGCAGGGATCATGCGCTTGAAGTCTTCCTTGGTCGGGAACAGGTTGGTCACGTGATCGGTGAAGGTCTCGCGGGCTTCCTTCTGTTCCAGGTTCGCGATGATTTCCGCGAAGCCGAACACACCCATGGCCACCGACACGAAGTTCAGGCCGTCGGTCAGCTCGGGCACGTCGAACGAGAAGCGCGCCGCGCCCGAGTTCACGTCCGTCCCGACCAGGCCCAGCAGCAGGCCCAGCACGATCATCGAAATCGCCTTGACCAGCGAGCCCGACGCCAGCACCACGGCACCGATCAGGCCCAGCACCATCAGCGAGAAGTACTCGGCGGGGCCGAACTTGAACGCCAGTTCCGACAGCGGCGCCGCGAAAGCCGCCAGGATCAGCGTGGCCACGCAGCCGGCGAAGAACGAACCGATACCGGCTGTGGCCAGCGCCACGCCGGCGCGGCCGCGCCGTGCCATCTGGTAGCCATCGATGGTGGTCACCACCGACGACGATTCACCGGGCAGGTTGACCAGGATGGCGGTGGTCGAGCCGCCGTACTGGGCACCGTAGTAGATACCGGCCAGCATGATCAGCGCGGCCACCGGGGGCAGCGTGTAGGTCACGGGCAGCAGCATCGCGATGGTGGCCAGCGGGCCCAGGCCCGGCAGCACGCCGATCAGCGTCCCGAGCACGCAGCCCAGGAACGCGTAGGCGATGTTCTGGAAGGACAGGGCGGTCGAGAAGCCCAGTCCGAGGTTGGCTAACAGTTCCATGAGGGCGGGCTCCTTAGCTTGCCAGGAAAGCCGGCCACACCGGCATCTGCAGGTTGATGCCGTACACGAACGCGCCCATGCTGATCAGCACCAGCACGATCGCGTTGAGGACAGCACCCTTCCAGCTGAATTCATGACTGGCCATCGAGGAGACCAGCACCAGTACCACCACGGACAGCACCATGCCCAGCGGCTTGAGCAGCAGGCCGAACAGCACCACCGAGCCCAGGATCCACAGCAGGATCTTCAGGTCCCAGCGCGCCAGTTGATCTTCTTCCATCCTGGAAGACAGCGAGCCCCACAGTACCAGCGCGCCCAGCAGGGCGAGCACGATGCCGAGCCAGAACGGGAAGTATCCCGGTCCCATCTTGGCGGCTGTTCCCATGGAATAGCCACGGGCGACGAAGGAAAAGCCCAATCCGACCAGGATGAACATCAGGCCGGAGGCAAAGTCCTTTTGGCTACGTATGCGCAAAATGATTCTCCTCGATATGACACAGCTTTGACTGCTTGAAAAACGTCGCGACAAGGGCTACCCCGATCGCGGCAGGGTGGAAGGTAAAAGCGCATCCTTTCAGCTACCTTTCATATGTCTGCATAAAGTGGCAACCTCAGGGTATGTCCCTACGCAGACGTCTGAAAGCGTTCGGTAAGTCGTTGACGACGCAAGGAAAAGTGCAGGGAATATGCCGATGGAGGGCGCAGGCGAGGGGTGCTGCGCCGGACGGAAACGGACAGACTGGCGGGGCGCGGCGACCTATGATCGAAAGCTGGATTGAGAGCTTTCGCATGGCCTGACATCCCCCCAAAAATAACGACGACAGGAGGCCCGCTTGGAAGCCATCGACCATGCCATCCTGATCGGCGCCCTGGTGATGACGCTGGGCATCCTGCTCGGGGTGTTCTCGGCCCGTTTCGGGGTGCCGTTCCTGCTGGTGTTCCTGGGTGTGGGCATGGCCGCCGGGGTGGACGGCCCGGGCGGCATCCGGTTTTCCAATACCTGGCTCAGCTTCCTGGTCGGCAATATCGCGCTGGCCGTGATCCTGCTCGACGGCGGGCTGCGCACGCGCTTTGCCACGTTCCGCGTGGCGCTGAAGCCGTCGCTGTCGCTGGCCACGGTGGGCGTGGTGCTGACCGCCGTGCTGGTGGGATTGTTTGCAACATGGATGCTGGGAATCGACTGGAAGCTCGGGCTGCTGCTGGGCGCCATCGTCGGGTCCACCGACGCGGCCGCGGTGTTCTCGCTGCTCAACAGCAGCGGCATCCGGCTCAAGGACCGCGTGGCCAGCGTGCTCGAGATCGAATCGGGCATCAACGACCCGATGGCCATCTTCCTGACCCTGACCCTGATCGAATGGATCACCGCGCCGCAGGGCCTGTCGCCCGGCGCGCTGGGCCTGCGGCTGCTGGTGCAGTTCGGGGTGGGCGGCCTGCTGGGCGGCGGGCTGGGCTATTGCATGGCCAATGTCATGGAGCGCGTCAATGTGGCCGAGGGATTGCAGGCCATCCTGATCTGCTCCGGCGGCTGCATGATCTGGGCCATCGTCCAGTCATTCGGCGGCAGCGGCTTTCTGGCCGTCTATCTGGTCGGGATGATGGTCGGCAACCGCGACCGCGCCGTCAGCGAGGACGTCCTGCGTGCCATGGACGGCATGGCCTGGCTGGCGCAATCGGCCATGTTCCTGTTGCTGGGTTTGCTGGTGACACCGCACCGGATCTGGGATATCGCCGTGCCGGCCCTGGCGCTGGCTGCCTTCCTGATGTGCGTGGCGCGGCCCGTGGCGGTTTTTGTCTCGCTGCTGCCATTCCGGTTCAGTCCGCGCGAGAAGGGTTTCCTGGCCTGGATCGGCCTGCGCGGCGCGGTGCCGATCGTGCTGTCACTGTTCCCGCTGCTGCAGGGCATGGAGGACGCCGGGCTGCTGTTCCGGGTGGCGTTTGCCGTGGTGCTGGCCAGCCTGCTGTGCCAGGGCACCACGGTGGCGCTGGCGGCGCGGCTGGCGCGTGTGCTGCGGCCGGCCTATGACGAACCGTTGTCGCGCGAGCGCCTGCGCGGCGTGCGCGCGCCGGGCATGGAAATCATGCAGTTCGTGGTGGCCCCCAATTCGTCGATGGAAGACCTGCGCGCGGACCAGATCGAACTGCCGTCACGCAGCCGGCTGATGACGGTGGCCCGCGAAGGCGCGCTGGTGCCGCTGGACCAGGTGGTGCTGCGCGCGGGCGATATCGTGTCGATCCTGGCGCCTGGCCCGGCCATGCCGCGCCTGTCGCGCCTGTTCCTGAAGCCCGCCATGCCGCCGTCGTGGGATCAGGTGGCCCATGATTTCCTGCTGGACGGCCAGGCCCGTCTGGCCGACGTGGCGGCACTCTACGCCACGCGGCCGCTGCAGGCGGCCCAACAGGAACAGACGCTGGAGGAAGGCATGCTGGCGGTGTTTCCGTCGCCGCCGGTGGAGGGCGATGCGGTGGAGATCGCCGGTTTGCGGCTGACCGTGACGCGTATGGAGGGGCCGCGCATCACACAGGTAGGGTTGCTGCTGCCGCGCAATGCGGCCGAAGACGCCAGGGACGGCAAGGGCCGCCTCTGGCGCATGCGCGACAAGGCGCGCGGATCGCTCAGTCGACCTTCGCGCCGGAAACCTTGACCACCTGGCCGTACTTCTTCAGTTCACGCTGGATCAGCGCGCCGAACTGCTCGGGCGTGGTGGGCGCCGGCTGGGCACCGATGCGGGCCAGCCGCGCCTTCATGTCGTCGGTCTTCAGGATGGCGACGATGTCGTGATTGAGGCGGTCCACGATATCGCGTGGGGTGCCCGCCGGCGCCAGGACCCCAAACCACGTGGAGATGTCGAAGCCTTCCAGCCCAAGCCCCTTGCCGGCTTCGGCAATGGTCGGCAGCTCCGGGAACGACGCGGCGCGGCTGGCCGTGGTCACGGCGAAGGCCTTGAGCTTGCCGGCCTTGATGTTGGCCGATGCCGACGCGAGATTGTCGAAGATCAGGTCGGTCTGGCCCGACAGCACCGACAACTGCGCGGGCGATGCCCCGTTGTACGGAATGTGGACCATGCTGACGTGCGCCATGCTCTTGAACAGCTCACCCGACAGGTGGCCGGCGCTGCCATTGCCGCCCGACGCGTAGTCGAGCTTGCCCGGGTAGTTGCGCGCGTATTCCACCAGGTCGCGCACGTTGTTGATATGCAGTTCGGCGGCCTTGCCCGGGTGCATCACCAGCACGTTCGGCACATCGGCCACCAGCGTGACCGGGGCAAAATCCTTGACCGGGTCGTACGGCATCTTCGTGAACAGCGTGGGGTTGATCGCGTGCGTGGCCACGGCGCCCATCACGATCGTGTAGCCGTCGGCCGGCTGCTTGGCCACGTAGTCGGCCCCCAGGTTGCCGCCGGCGCCGGGTTTGTTTTCCACAACCACGGGCTGGCCCAGGCTGTCGCGCAGCTTCTCGCCGATGGCGCGTGCCACGGTGTCCAGCGGGCCGCCGGCCGGGTAGGGCACCACGAAGCGGATCGGCTTGGTCGGCCAGTTGGCCGGGGCGGCGTGGGCCGGGACGGCCAGCGCCGTGGTGACGGCCAGCGCGGCCGTGAGCAGGGTCTTCAGCATGTCAAACGTGGAAAAGGATGGGAATCTGTGGGCCGCCGCGTACGTTGCGCGTCGGCGGTGTGGGTCGTGCCGCTTAGCGGATGCCGATGCCTCGCGCCATCATGACCGCGCACAGCGGCAGCAGGATCACCAGATGCGCCTCGATCATCACCCAACGGCGGGCCTTCTTGATCTCCGACGGCGTCGGTACGAAGTCTGGCAGATGTTTTGCCTGCTTGCGCCACCTGGCAAAGGCGAAGGTCGGCGGCAACGAGCACAGCGCGATGACCACGAACACGGTCATCTTGGCGTGGAACCACGGGTTGTGGATATAGAAATCCACGCCCTTGGCGCCATGGAACAGGCGCAGCAGGCCGGTGGCCAGCGTTGCCATGGCCGACAGGAAATAGACGAAATCGTAGATCGACAGGCGGCGGACGGCGGCCGGTGTCATGTCCGGACGCAGCACCACGGCTTCGGCGGCCATCAGCGTGATCAGCACGAAGATGGCCGTGAAGTGCAGGAACGCGAGCAGGGCATCGGTCAGCATGCATTCTCCTAAGGATGGAAAAACGTCATGATCACCGGCCCGTGCGCCCGCCAGAGGCAGGCGCGGTCAAGGTCTGGTCAGTTTCCGACGGATCTGCTTCGCGTCAGACCACACCCTTGGCACGCAGGGCGGCGATGTGTTCGGCACTGTAGCCGAGTGTCTCGTCCAGCACCACATCGGTGTGCTCCCCGAGCAACGGCGGATGGCGCAGTGCCTCGGGCGGCGTGGCGCTCATCTTCATCGGGCTGCCCACCAGCCTGACCGTGCCGCCCGTGGGGTGGGGCAGGTCCACGCGCAGGCCGCGCGCCACCACCTGCTCGTTGTCGAAGACCTCGTCGAGCGTGTTGATCGGGCCGCACGGCACGCCGGCGCGCTCCAAGTCCAGGATCCACTGCTCGCGGGTACGCGGCAGCACCATCTCGGCCAGGATCGGCACCAGCGCGTCGCGGTGCGCCACGCGCTGCGGGTTGGTGGCAAAGCGCGGGTCGTCGGCCAGCTCGGGGCGGCCGCCGGCGGTCACGAACTTGCGGAACTGGCCGTCGTTGCCCACCGCGACGATGATCCAGCCATCGGCGGCGTGGAAGGTCTGGTAGGGGACGATGTTCGGGTGCGCGTTGCCCCACCGCTTGGGGGCCACGCCGCTGGCCAGGTAGTTGGTATTCATGTTGGCCAGCATCGACACCTGCACGTCCAGCAGGGCCATGTCGATGTACTGGCCTTCGCCCGTGCGGTCGCGGTGGGACAGTGCGGCCAGCACGGCGATGGTGGCGTACTGGCCGGTCATCAGGTCGGAAATCGCCACGCCGGCCTTTTGCGGGCCGCCGCCGGGCAGGTCGTCGCGCTCGCCGGTCAGGCTCATGAAGCCGCCCATGCCCTGGATGATGAAGTCGTAGCCGGGGCGCTGGGCGTACGGGCCGGTCTGGCCGAAGCCGGTGACCGAGCAGTAGATGATGTCCGGCTTGACGGCCTTGAGCGATTCGTAATCGAGGCCATACTTCTTCAGCTGGCCAACCTTGTAGTTTTCCAGCACCACGTCGCTCTGGGCGGCCAGGTCGCGCACCAGCTGCTGGCCTTCGGGCGTGCTGATGTCACAGGTCACCGACCGCTTGTTGCGGTTGGCGGCCAGGTAGTAGGCGGCCTCCGCCGTGTCGCGCCCATCGGGGGTCTTGAGCCAGGGCGGGCCCCAGATGCGGGTGTCGTCGCCTGCGCCGGGGCGCTCGATCTTGATCACGTCGGCGCCGAAATCGGCAAGATTCTGGGCGCACCAGGGCCCGGCGAGCACGCGGGTCAGGTCGAGGACGCGGAGATGGCTTAAGGCTCCCATGGCGGTGACGGCTGGCAGTTCTGAGGAGCCAGCACTCTATCACCGGCCAACCGGCACGATGCCCCGGGGTGGGGCGCGAGCCCGTGTTCCGTGGGCGATAACCGGACAGGCGGTGCCGCGCCGTGCCCGGGCCCGACATGGGCACGGCGCGCCAGTGCCCCGGGACGGGGCTTCCCCGTATAATCAATGGTTTGCAAATCCAACCTGACTGCCTGCGTGCTGCCACGACGCGCCGAGGCGCCCGATACAACATGAAAGTCTCTGACATTCGCAGCAAGTTCCTGCAGTTCTACGCGTCGAAGGACCATACCGTGGTCCGCTCGTCCAGCCTGGTGCCGGCGAACGACCCGACCCTGCTGTTCACCAATTCGGGCATGGTGCAGTTCAAGGACGTGTTCCTGGGCACCGACAAGCGTCCGTACTCGCGCGCCACGTCGTCGCAACGCTCGGTTCGCGCCGGCGGCAAGCACAACGACCTCGAAAATGTGGGTTACACCGCACGTCACCACACGTTCTTCGAAATGCTGGGCAATTTCTCGTTCGGCGACTATTTCAAGCGCGATGCCATTCAGTACGCCTGGGAACTGCTGACCAAGGTCTACCAGCTGCCGGCGGACAAGCTGTGGGTGACCGTGTACGCCGAGGACGACGAGGCCTACGACATCTGGGCCAAGGAAGTGGGCGTGCCGACCGACCGCATTGTGCGCATCGGCGACAACAAGGGCGCGCGCTACGCGTCGGACAACTTCTGGCAGATGGCCGACACCGGCCCATGCGGCCCGTGTTCGGAAATCTTCTATGACCACGGCCCGGAAGTGTGGGGCGGCCCGCCGGGATCGCCCGAGGAAGACGGCGACCGCTACATCGAGATCTGGAACCTGGTGTTCATGCAGTTCAACCGCGACGAGCAGGGCAACATGACGCGCCTGCCCAAGCCGTGCGTGGACACCGGCATGGGCCTGGAGCGGATTGCCGCGGTGCTGCAGCACGTGCACAGCAACTACGAGATCGACCTGTTCCAGGCGCTGATCAAGGCCGCCGGCCGTGAAACGCATACCGCCGACCTGAACCAGAATTCGCTGAAGGTCATTGCCGACCATATCCGCGCGTGCTCGTTCCTGATCGTGGACGGCGTGATCCCGGGCAACGAGGGCCGCGGCTATGTGCTGCGCCGGATCGTGCGCCGCGCGATCCGTCACGGCTACAAGCTCGGCCAGAAGACGCCGTTCTTCCACAAGCTGGTACCGGACCTGGTGGCGCAGATGGGCGAAGCCTATCCGGAACTGGCCGAAGCCCAGAACCGCGTGGTGGAAGTTCTCAAGGCCGAGGAAGAGCGGTTCTTCGAGACGATCGAGAACGGCATGTCGATCCTGGACGGCGCCGTGGCCGATCTCAAGGCCAAGGGCGGCAAGGTGCTGGACGGCGAACTGGCGTTCAAGCTGCACGATACGTTCGGCTTCCCGCTCGACCTGACGCAGGACGTGGCGCGCGAGCAGGAAATCACCGTTGACGAGGCGGCCTTCGACGCCGCGATGACGCGCCAGCGCGAGCAGGCTCGTGCCGCCGGCAAGTTCAAGATGGCGGCGGGCCTGGAATACACGGGCGACAAGACCGTGTTCCACGGCTACGACGCCCTGAGCATGGAAGGCGTCAGCGTGACCGCGCTGTATGTCGACGGCGCCTCCGTCGATACGATGCAGCCGGGCCAGACTGGCGTGGTGGTGCTGAACAACACGCCGTTCTACGCCGAATCCGGCGGCCAGGTGGGCGACCAGGGCACGCTGGTGGCGGGCCCGGCCGTGTTCACCGTGGCCGATACCACCAAGATCCAGGCCGACGTGTTCGGCCACCAGGGCACGCTGGCCAACGGCGCGCTGAAGGTCGGCGACAAGGTCGCGGCACAGGTGGACGCCGTGCGCCGTGCGCGCACCGTGCGCAACCACTCGGCCACCCACCTGATGCACAAGGCCCTGCGCGAAGTGCTGGGCACCCACGTGCAGCAGAAGGGCTCGCTGGTCGATCCCGACAAGACGCGTTTCGACTTCTCGCACAACGCCCCGGTGACCGACGACCAGATCCGCCAGATCGAGGAAATCGTCAACGCCGAGATCCTGGCCAACGCGCCGACCGTGGCCGCCGTCATGCCGTTCGACGACGCCGTGAAGAGCGGTGCCATGGCACTGTTCGGCGAGAAGTACGCCGAAGACGTGCGCGTGCTGTCGATCGGCACGTCCAAGGAACTGTGCGGCGGCACCCACGTGACGCGCACCGGCGATATCGGCCTGTTCAAGATCGTCGTGGAAGCCGGCGTGGCCGCAGGTATCCGCCGTGTGGAAGCCATCACCGGCGACAATGCGCTGCACTACCTGCAATCGCTCGACGCCCGCCTGAACGAGGCGGCCGCCGCGCTGCGCGCCCAGCCGTCGGAACTGGTGCCGCGTATCGCCCAGGTGCAGGACCAGGTCCGCGCGCTGGAAAAGGAACTGGAAAAGCTCAAGAGCAAGCTGGCTTCGTCGCAGGGTGATGAGCTCGCATCGCAGGCCGTGGACGTCAAGGGCCTGAAGGTGCTGGCAGCCCAGCTCGAAGGCGCCGACGTGAAGACGCTGCGCGAAACGATGGACAAGCTCAAGGACAAGCTCCAGAGCGCCGCCATCGTGCTGGCCGCCGTCGCCGACGGCAAGGTCAGCCTGATCGCGGGCGTGACTGCCGACGCCACGTCGAAGGTCAAGGCGGGCGAACTCGTCAACTTCGTCGCCCAGCAGGTGGGCGGCAAGGGTGGCGGCCGGCCCGACATGGCCCAGGCCGGCGGCACCGACCCGTCGGGTCTGCCGAAGGCCCTGGCCGGCGTGACGGAATGGGTGTCCGCCAAGGTCTGATGCCCGACTCACTGAAGCTGCCGTGAAGACAACGCCTGCGAAAGCAGGCGTTTTTTTGCCTGCATGTCCTAGCTTTTCATGGATGCGACAGAAAACGTCCAGTAAATCAGATATGCCACGTAGCACGAGTAAATGGCCAGAATTGCAAACATGATCTTCCAGCGTCGTGGCGTTTCGTCCATAAAGCGTTTCACGAATAGCGGCACGTCATTCTCCTTTTGCGGTGTTGAAGAAAGGGGGTCATGTCGTGGCCGGTTGCACGACATGCAGGTACGCCAGGAAGTGCAGGGCTGCGGTGATGGCAGTCAGCACCAGCGAATAGCGCAGGATCCCGGACGTTATGCGGGGTGCGCCTGAAGCCGCCAGGCATGACTCCATGGTCCCCAGCACGATACCGGCGGCGCTCAGTGCGATCACGCAAATGTGCGCGCCAAGATAGGCCGTGGTCAGTTGGTGACGATCCGGGGCCGATCCCCCGACTACCCCGCTTAGCATGTAGCAGGCACTGGCGCTCATCGGCAGGGCGGCCCAGAGCAGTTGCCCGTGCTCGATTGCGCGGCGAAGCACGCCACGGCTGTGCTCACGAAAGAAGTTTGGCAGTTTGGCAAGGGGCAGCAGTGCCAAGGGGGCCAGCAGCGGTACGGCGATGTTGACCAGAAACCAGCCGGAGTGTTCGAGTGATCGCATGTCTTGTCAGAGGATAGGGTTCAAGGGTAGGTCCAAGCCGCGCCGCGACATCGACCACTGTCCCCATCCTATGGATGCACCCGCGCCCCGCCAATAAGACGGCTCTCAAACTACGGCGCGGGAAGCATCTCCCTATGTCCGCCATCAATCTCGCCGAATGCGTATCAACACCTCAGCCTACTTCCCCCCACCCCCCGTCAGCGTCGACACGATGTCGATCGGTAACGGAAACACGATCGTCGAACTCTTGTCGCCCGCGATCTGTGTCAGCGTCTGCAGGTAGCGCAGCTGCATGGCCTGGGGCTGGCGTGCCAGCATCTGGGCGGCTTCGAGCAGCTTTTCCGATGCCTGGAGCTCGCCTTCGGCATGAATGATCTTGGCGCGCCGCTCGCGCTCGGCTTCGGCCTGGCGGGCGATGGCGCGCACCATCGACTCGTTCAGGTCGACGTGCTTGATCTCGACGGTCGATACCTTGATGCCCCAGGCGTCGGTCTGGGCATCGAGCACTTTCTGGATATCGAGGTTGAGCTTCTCGCGTTCGGCCAGCATTTCGTCGAGTTCGTGCTTGCCCAGCACCGAGCGCAGCGTGGTCTGCGCCAGCTGGCTGGTGGCTTCCAGGAAGTTGGCCACCTGGATGATGGCGCGCTCGGGGTCCACCACGCGGAAATACACCACCGCGTTGACCTTGACCGACACGTTGTCGTGCGAGATCACGTCCTGTGGCGGCACGTCCAGGACGACGGTGCGCAGGTCCACGCGCACCATCTGCTGCACGGCCGGGATGACCAGCACCAGGCCAGGGCCCTTGACGCGCCAGAAGCGGCCCAGCATGAATACCACTCCCCGTTCATACTCGCGCAGCACGCGGAAGGCGGACACCACCAGCAGGACGAGCAGGAAGACCAGTCCACCGAAGCTGAATCCGAATGCCATGTCGGGCTCCTTGTTGTGTCAGGCATCGTGAATCGAAGTGACATCCAGCACCAGGCCGTGACGGGCGGTCACGCGCACGGAATCGCCGCGTGCCAGCGGGCGGTTGCAGCGGATGCGCCATTGTTCGCCGCGGACCATCGCCCAGCCGTCGGTCGGATCGGTCTGCCCGGCGGGGCCGGCCGTGTCCGTCACCACCACGCCGACGCTGCCCACCAGCGTGTCGGCACCGCTGACTACGGGCCGCCGCCGGGCGCGCAGCAGCAGCGCAGACATGCCGAACAGGAACAGCGCCGAAATGCCGGACAGCGCGGCAATCAGCGAAAGCGGCACGCCGAAGCCCGGCACGTCGGTATCGATCAGCATCACCGCCCCGAACGCGAAAGCAATGATGCCGCCCACGCCGACAGCGCCGAACGTCGGCAGGAACACCTCGGCCACCATGCACCCCACGCCGAATGCGATCAGCGCCAGCCCGGCGTAGTTGATGGGCAGCATCTGCAGCGCGAACAGGCCCAGCAGCAGGCAGATGGCCCCGGCGATGCCCGGGATCACCATGCCGGGCGTGGAAAACTCGAAGATCAGCCCGTAGATGCCGATCATCATCAGGATCAGGGCCACGCTCGGGTCGGTGATGACCGCCAGCAGCCGGCTGCGCCAGTCGGGTTCCAGCGTGACGATGGGCGCGCCGGCCGTATGCAGCGTGCGCGTGGCACCGGCGGCCTCGATCTGCTTGCCGTCCAGTTGCCGGAGCAGGGCGGGCAGGTCGGGCGCCACCAGGTCGGCCACCTTCTGCGCGACCGCTTCGTCAGCGGACAGGCTCACGGCTTCGCGGACTGCCCGTTCCCCCCATTCGGCATTGCGGTGCCGCAGCTGGGCCAATCCCCGGATATAGGCCGATGCGTCGTGCATCTGCTTGCGCGTCATGGTGTCTTCGCCGGCCGGGGCGCTGGCAGGCGCCGATGCCGGGGCCGGGGCGGCCTCGGGCTTGGGGCCGCCGATGCCGATGGCCACCGGGCTGGCCGCGCCCAGGTTCGTGCCGGGCGCCATGGCGGCGACATGGCTGGCGTAGAGGATGTAGGTGCCGGCGCTGGCCGCACGCGCGCCGCCAGGATAGACGTAGGTGGCCACGGGCACCGGCGACGCCAGGATGGTCTGGATGATGTCGCGCATCGATTTGTCGAGGCCGCCGGGTGTGTCCATTTCCAGCACGATCAGCTGGGCGCCCTGCTTGCGGGCGCGCTCGATGCTGCGCACCGCGAAACTGGCACTGGCGGGGCTGATGGCGCCCTGCACCGGGACGACATAGACCGGGGCCATGGACGACGTCGTTGCCGATATCGCCCCATCGGGAGCGGCCGTCTGGGCAAGCGCGCCGGAGACGGCCATCAAAAACAGGCCCAGGCAGGCCAGCGCGGGCCAATGTCCGCAGTGCCAGTGGCCGGCAGGCGGCGGTGGCGGGTGCAACGCAAATGCATGTCTCATGGCGGGGCGCGGCCCGCCGTGAATGCCGTGGCCGCGCCACTTTCAGTGTAGGCGACCGGCCACATCCTGCAGGGCGACGCGAAGACGCGGCGCCAGGCCGTCAGGCCGCCTGCTCAGGCCACCGCCCGGGTATCGTCGACCGTACCCGCCCGGCCGGGCAGCATGTCGGCCAGCGCCATCAAGGCGGTGCCTGCCATCGACGGATGCCAGGCCAGCACGGTGGTGACGCGTCCGGTGTCGCCCAGCGGATGGATGCCGATCTGCGGCAGGTTGCGATACAGCGCCAGCACCGATCGCGGCACGACGCCCACGCCGATGCCGGCCGCCGCGCAGGTCACGATGGCGTGATACGAGCCAAGCTGGATCACGCGGTTCATGCCCCGCCCGCACTGGCCAAACCACTGCTCGAAGCGGGTGCGATAGTTGCAGCCGGTCTCGAATGCCAGCAGCGTGGCGCGCTCGACGTCTTCGGGCGACTGAATTGGCCGATGGCTGGTGCTGGACACGATCACCAGTTCTTCGTCGAACGCGGGCAGGCTGACCAGGTCCGGGTCGCCCAGCGGTTCGGCCACGAATGCGCAATCCACCTCGAAGCGGCGCACCGCGTCGAGCGCCTTGCTGGTGATCAGCGTGACCAGCTCCAGCTCCACGTCCGGCCATTGCTGGTGGTAGGCCGCCAGCATGTTCGGCAGGCGGCTGGCCGCCGTGCTTTCCATCGACGCGATACGCAGCCGTCCGTGCGGATGCGCGGGCTGCACCGCATGCTTCGCTTCCTCGGACAGCTGCAGGATGCGGCAGGCATAGTCGAACAGGGTCTGGCCGGCCGGCGTGAGCACCATGCGTCGCCCGTCGCGGACAAACAGCTCCACCCCCAGCGATTGCTCCAGTTGCCGGATGCGCGTGGTCACGTTCGACTGCACCCGATGCAGCCGTTCGGCGGCCCGCGTGATGCCGCCGGCTTCGACCACCGTACGAAAAATCTCCAGTGCGGCCAGGTCCATATGCAATTCCCATTCAAATCGAGA
Source organism: Cupriavidus sp. 94F1 (assembly GCF_057798875.1). Taxonomy (NCBI): domain Bacteria; kingdom Pseudomonadati; phylum Pseudomonadota; class Betaproteobacteria; order Burkholderiales; family Burkholderiaceae; genus Cupriavidus; species Cupriavidus sp. 94F1. The sequence continues at coordinate 592,872 of NZ_JBYOJT010000001.1, read as the reverse complement.
TGGGTTTCATCTCAATTATTCATTTTCCGTGATGGATCGTTCGGGCATAGCATAGTCAACAATCCAGAAATGCTCCAGATGTCCGATCGCCCCCCTTCGATGCCACGCTTGCCCCTCGCCAACGTTGACGTTTCCGCCAGCACCGCCGAGGCCCGGCCAACCGCCGGGCCGCTGGCCGTGGCGCTGGCCGGCCTGGTGTCGCTGGCGCTGGCCATGGGCATTGGCCGATTCGCGTTCACGCCGCTGCTGCCGATGATGCTGCACGACGGCACGGTCACGCTGGCCGAGGGCAGCGCGCTGGCGACACTGAACTACATCGGCTACCTGGCGGGCGCCGTGCTGTGCCTGTTTATCCGGCCGGACCCGGTACGGATGGTGCGCGGCGCCCTGGCGTTGACCGTCGGCCTGACACTGGCGATGGCGCTGCCCGGCGGCATGCCGGCCTGGCTGGCCTGGCGCACGCTGGCCGGTATCGCCAGCGCCCTGGTGATGGTCTACGGCACCGCCTGGTGCATGCAGCGACTGGCCGAACTGGGCCATCCCACGCTCGGCGGGCTGATGTTCTGCGGGCCGGGTCTCGGCATCGTGGTGACCGGGCTGTCGGCCTTTGCGATGGTAGGCGCGGGGTGGCAGGCCAACTGGGGATGGATCACCTTTACGATCCTGGGTGCCGTGATGCTGCTGCCCGTGTGGCGGGTCTACGGCTCCGCGGCCCCGACCTCCGCGCTCGGTGCCGCGCCAGGCGCGGCGACCACGCCGGCGCCGACGCCACGCCTGGACGTCGAAACCTGGGCGCTGACGTTGGCCTATGGCCTGGCGGGATTCGGATACATCATCACGGCCACGTTCCTGCCGGTTATCGCCCGGCACGCCATGCCCGGCAGCGTCTGGGCCGATCTTTTCTGGCCGATCCTGGGCGCCGGCGTGGCGGTGGGGGCGTGGCTGGCCACCCGGGTCGGCATGCATCACGACAACCGCCGCATGATGATGGTGCTGTACACGCTGCAGGCGGCCGGGGTGGGCGTGGCCGCCGTGTGGCCGACCGTGGCCGGGTTTGCGCTGAGCAGCCTGCTGGTGGGGCTGCCGTTCACCGCGCTGGTGTCGTTTGCGATGCGCGAGGCGCGGCGCCTCTGGGGCGGCCGCGCGGCCAAGCTGATCGGCCTGATGACAGCCGCCTACGCCATCGGCCAGATTGCCGGGCCGCCGCTGGCCACCGCGCTGGTGGCGCGCACGGGCGGCTTCGGCGCCTCGCTGGGTGTGGCGGCGCTGGCGCTGCTGTCAGGCGCGCTGATCTTCCTGTGGATGTGGCGCACGATGCCGGTGGACGGCCACACGCCGCGCTAGCGACTGCGCTACAGTATCGGCTTCGCCGCCCACTCGACCCGGACGCCCCCGCGTCGGCGCTGCAGGGCGGCGCGAAAGCCAAGCCCCATGTCTTTTGCCTTGCAGCCCGGACGTGCCACCGGCCCGGTCCTGCCCATCAGCCCCGACGAAGCGCGTGTCCGCGTGGACCTGGCCGCCGCCTACCGGCTGGCCGCGCTGGAACGCTGGGACGACCTGATCTACACCCATATCTCGGCCACCGTGCCCGGTGAGCCCGACCATTTCCTGATCAATCCGTTCGGCTTTGCCTTCGACGAGATCCGCGCCTCGGATCTCGTGAAGATCAATGGCCGGGGCGAAGTGGTGGGCGAAACCGTGCATCCGGTCAACGTGACCGGCTTCGCGCTGCACGCGGCCGTGCATGCCGCGCGCGCCGATGCACAGTGCGTGATGCACCTGCACAACACCGCCGGCATCGCCGTGTCCGCCCAGGCCGACGGCCTGCTGCCGCTGTCGCAGCATGCCCTGCGCTTTCACGGCCGCATCGCTTATCACGACTACGAAGGCCTGGCATTCACGCCGGCCGAAGGCGCGCGCCTGACCGCGTCGCTGGGCAGCCATCCGGCCATGCTGCTGCGCAACCACGGCACGCTGACGGTGGGGCGCACCGTGGCGGAGGCCTATGTGCTGATGGCCACGCTGATCAAGGCGTGCGAGATCCAGCTCGGCGCACAGCTGGGGCGCGCCACCGTGCAGCCCCCGCCTGCCATCGCGGACAAGACGTCGCTGCAGCTGTTCGACAACGGCGCTGTCGAGGGCGTGATGGAATGGCCGGCGCTGCTGCGCAGACTGGATAAAATCGATCCCACCTATAAAGACTGAAAATTCGTAAAGGAGCCATGCAATGCCCACGTTTCACGTAGAGATGTTCGAAGGCCGCACCGTTGACCAGAAGCGCAAGTTCGTCGAGGAAATCACGCGCGTCACGTGCGAGACGCTGGGCTGCTCGGCCGGCGCCGTCGACATCATCATCACCGACATCAAGCGCGAAAACTGGGCCACGGGCGGTGAGCTGTGGCTGGACAAGCAGTGATGCCAGGCAGGATTTGAACCGATGACCGCCGCAGTTTCCGCCATGCAGCAGTTTGCCTCCGACAACTACGCCGGCTTTTGTCCGGAATCGCTGAAGTATTTTCTGGAGGCCAACGCGACGGGCCATGAGAAAGCCTATGGCGACGACAGCTGGACGCAGAAGGTATGCGATCGCATCCGCGACCTGTTCCAGACCGATTGCGAGGTCTTTTTCGTGTTCAATGGCACGGCGGCCAATTCCTTGGCGCTGTCGTCGCTGTGCCAGTCGTACCACTCGGTGATCTGCCACGAGCTGGCCCATATCGAGACCGACGAGTGCGGCGCGCCGCAGTTCTTCTCGAACGGTTCGAAGCTGCTCACCGCCCCCGGCGAGAACGGCAAGCTGACGCCCGATGCCGTGGAGGCGCTGGTCACACGCCGCTCGGATATCCACTATCCGAAGCCGCGCGTGGTGTCGCTGACGCAGGCCACCGAGGTGGGCACGGTCTATTCGGTGGACGAGGTGCGCGCCATCGCGGCCATCGCCAAGCGCCGGCAGTTGCGCGTGCATATGGACGGCGCGCGCTTTGCCAACGCAGTGGCGTCGCTGGGCGTGCATCCGTCCGAAATCACCTGGCGTGCCGGCGTGGACGTGCTGTGCTTCGGCGGCACCAAGAACGGCCTGCCGGTGGGCGAGGCCGTGGTGTTCTTCGACCGCCGGCTGGCAGAGGATTTTGCGTACCGGGTCAAGCAGGCCGGGCACCTGGCGTCGAAGATGCGTTTTATCTCGGCGCCCTGGCTCGGTATGCTCGAAAACGATGTCTGGCTCAGGAACGGCCGCCATGCCAACGCGATGGCCACGCTGCTGGCCCAGCGCATTGCCGATGTCCCGGGCGTGCGCATCATGTTTCCGACCCAGGCCAATGCCGTGTTTGCCGAACTGCCGCTGCCGGCCATCGACGCGCTGCGGGCCAAGGGCTGGCTGTTCTACACGTTTATCGGCGCGGGCGGTTGCCGCATGATGTGCGCGTGGGACTTGCAGCCCGAAACGGTCGAGGCGTTTGCCGCCGATATCCGCGCTGCATGCGCCTGATTTTGAAGATTCAACGATAGCCACAACGATAACCAGACAGTCCCAGGAGCCCCCACGATGCAACCCTATCGATTCTGCCCGCGCTGCGGCGCGGAACTGGAACACCTGCCGATGTCCGGCCGGTATCGCCATGCCTGCGTGCAGGACGGCTGCGGTTTTGTGCACTGGGACAACCCGCTGCCGGTGCTGGCGGCCGTGGTCGAGTACGAAGGCAAGCTGCTGCTGGCGCGCAATGCCGCGTGGCCGGAGAAGATGTTCGCGCTGGTCACCGGCTTCATGGAACGCGACGAGACGCCCGAACTGGGCGTGGCGCGCGAACTCAAGGAAGAGACCAATCTCGATGCGGTGTCGGCGTCGCTGATCGGCGTCTACGACTTCATGCGCAAGAACGAGCTGATCATTGCCTACCACGTGCGTGCCGAGGGTGAGATCCGGCTGTCGGAAGAACTGGTCGAATACAAGCTGGTGGCGCCGGACAAGATGCGGATCTGGAACGCCGGTACCGGGTTTGCCGTGGCCGATTTCCTGGAGCGGCGCGGCTTGCCGGTGCGCTTCTTTGACCGTGCCACCGGCGCGGACATCGCCGATCCGCGCCGCCCGACCGACTTCAGCCTGGTCGCCGCTTCGCTACAATACGGCATCAACCAGAATTAGAAGGTGAGAGGAATGGATTTCCAGAAAGAAGTGGACGCGCGCGGCCTGAACTGCCCGCTGCCGATCCTGCGGACCAAGAAGGCGCTGGCAGACATGGCCAGCGGCGAAGTGCTCAAGGTGCTGGCCACCGACCCCGGCGCCACGCGCGACTTCCAGGCCTTTGCCAAGCAGACCGGCAACGAACTGCTGTCGCACGCCGAAGTGGACAAGGTGTTCGTGTTCTACATGAAGCGCCGCTGAAACGGGCCTTCCTGCCCGGTACGGGCACAAAAAAACCGCCTCCGAAGAGGCGGTTTTTGTTTGGGCGGACGCCCGGGCGGTGATGCCGCGATAGTGGCCGGTCAGCCGCGCTGCGCCAGGTAGGCGCTGAATTCCTCGCGCACTTCGGGGTGCTTGAGTGCGAATTCCACGGTGGCCTTGAGGTACCCGAGCTTGCTGCCGCAGTCGTAGCGTACGCCCTTGTAGCGGTAGGCCAGCACCTGCTCCTGGTCCAGCATCGCCTGGATGGCGTCGGTGAGCTGGAACTCGCCGCCGGCACCGGGCTTGAGATTGCGGATGTGGTCGAAAATGCGCGGGGTCAGGATGTAGCGGCCCACCACGCCGAGGTTCGACGGGGCATTCTCGGGCGCCGGCTTTTCGATGATGCCGGACATCTTGATCACGCGCTCATCCCATTCCCGGCCATCGACCACGCCATAGGAACGGCTTTGTTCCGGCGAGATTTCCTCCACGCCCAGCACCGAGCAGTTGTAGTGGTTATAGACATCCACCATCTGCTTCATCACCGGGTCGCTCGACTCGCCATCCAGCAGGTCATCCGCCAGCATGACGGCAAACGGTGCGTCGCCCACCAGGCGGGCGGCGCACAGCACCGCGTGGCCCAGGCCCAGCGCCTCGGGCTGGCGCACGTAGAAGCATTCCACGTTCTTGGGCTTGATGGAGCGCACGACGTCAAGCAGCGCCTGCTTGTTCTTGGCTTCAAGCTCCATTTCCAGTTCGTAGGCCTTGTCGAAATGGTCCTCGATGGCCCGCTTGGAGCGGCCCGTCACGAAGATCATCTCGTTGATGCCCGCGGCCATGGCCTCTTCCACGGCGTACTGGATCAGCGGCTTGTCCACCACCGGCAGCATTTCCTTGGGACTCGCCTTGGTGGCGGGCAGGAATCGGGTGCCTAGCCCTGCAACGGGAAAGACTGCTTTGGTGACGCGGTTTTCCATTTCAGCTTCCTTTTTAATCCGGTGTAATACCGTGCCGTACGAGGGGAGAGCCGTCTGTCAGGTTTCGTCCGACTTACAGTCCGGACGGACCTGATCATCACATTCAGGACGGCAGACGCTGTAGTTGATCCTGCAGCTTCGCCAGCGTCTGTTCGAAATCCGACAAACGTTGTGTTTCCTGTGCCACAACGGCGGCTGGGGCCTTGGCGACAAAGCTCTCGTTGGAGAGTTTGCCACGGCACTTTCCGATCTCGCCCGCGATGCGCTCAATCTCCTTGGACAGGCGCGCGCGCTCGGCCACCACGTCGATCTCGATCTTCAACAGCAGGTGATTGCGGCCGACGATGGCCACCGGGGCGCCGGCTCCCTCGCGCTGCAGCGCCGCTTCGTCTTCGAACACCTTCACTTCGGAAAGTTTCGCCAGCGCCTGCACCTGCGCGGCGGCTTCCTTCAGGAACGCACTGTCCCCATGGGCATACAACGGAATACGCTGGGCCGGCGAGATGTTCATCTCGCCACGCAGGTTGCGGCAGGCGTCCACCAGGGCCTTCAGCTGGGCCACCCATGCTTCGGCGGCCTCGTCGATCTTGGCCGCGGCCGGCAGCGGGTAGGCCTGCGTGGCGATGGTCTCGCTGCCGTCGCCCTTGGCGCGGCCGGCCAGCGGCGCCACCTTCTGCCACAGTTCCTCGGTGATGAACGGAATGATCGGATGGGCCAGGCGCAGTACCGTCTCCAGCACGCGCAGCAGCGTGCGGCGCGTGGCGCGCTGTTGTGCCTCAGTGCCGGTCTGGATCTGCACCTTGGCCAGTTCCAGGTACCAGTCGCAGTATTCGTCCCAGACGAACTTGTAGATCGCGCTGGCGATATTGTCGAAGCGGTACTCGTCGAAGCCCTTTTCGACGTCGGCCTCCACGCGCTGCAGCAGCGACACGATCCAGCGGTCGGCCTGCGAGAAATGCAGGTAGCCGTCCGGGCCGCAATCCTTGTCGCACGGGCCCATGCCGCAATCATGGCCCTCGGTGTTCATCAGCACGAAGCGCGTGGCGTTCCAGAGCTTGTTGCAGAAGTTGCGATAGCCCTCGCAGCGGCCGGTGTCGAAGTTGATGTTCCGGCCCAGCGTGGCCAGCGACGCGAACGTGAACCGCAGCGCATCGGCGCCGAAGGCGGGAATGCCCGCCGGGAATTCCTTCTTCGTCTTGGCTTCGATCTTGGGGGCGTCCTTGGGGCGGCGCAGGCCGGTGGTGCGTTTCTTGAGCAGCGGATCAAGTTCGATACCGTCGATCAGGTCCACCGGGTCCAGCGTGTTGCCCTCCGACTTGCTCATCTTCTTGCCTTCGGAGTCGCGCACCAGGCCGTGGACATACACGGTATGGAACGGCACCTTGCCGGTGAAGTGCTTGGTCATCATGACCATGCGCGCCACCCAGAAGAAGATGATGTCGTAGCCGGTGACCAGCACCGACGACGGCAGGAAGTGCTGCAGCTCGGGCGTTTCCGCCGGCCAGCCCAGCGACGAGAACGGCACCAGCGCGGACGAGAACCACGTGTCCAGCACGTCTTCCTCGCGGCGCAGCGGGCCGGTGCTGCCGGACGCCTGCGCCTTGGCGCGGGCGTCTTCCTCGGTGCGGGCGACAAAGCAGTTGCCGGCATCGTCGTACCACGCCGGGATCTGGTGACCCCACCACAGCTGGCGGCTGATACACCAGTCCTGGATATTGGCCAGCCACTGGTTGTAGGTGTTGATCCAGTTTTCGGGCACCAGCTTGATCTCGCCGCTCTGCACGGCGTCCAGCGCCACTTCGGCAATCGAGCGGCCCGGGTTGAACGTGCCTTCCGGCGCCGGCTTGCTCATCGCGACGAACCACTGGTCGGTCAGCATTGGCTCGATCACACTGCCGGTGCGTTCGCTGCGCGGCACCATCAGCTTGTGCTTCTTGACTTCGCCCAGCAGGCCCTGGGCTTCAAGGTCGGCCACCATCTGCTTGCGGGCGTCGAAACGGTCCATGCCGGCGTAGGCGGCCGGCGCGTCGGCCACCACCTTGGCGTCCATCGTCAGGATCGACAGCTGCGGCAGGTTGTGGCGCTGGCCCACGGCGTAGTCGTTGAAGTCGTGGCCCGGGGTCACCTTGACCACGCCGGTGCCGAATTCGCGGTCGACGTACTCGTCGGCAATCACCGGAATCTTGCGGTCGGTCAGCGGCAGGTGCACGAACTTGCCGATCAGGTGGGCGTAACGCTCGTCCTCGGGGTGCACCATCACCGCGGTGTCGCCCAGCATCGTCTCGGGGCGCGTGGTGGCCACGGTCAGATGGGTCAGGCCGCGCACGGTGTCGGGCTCGGCCAGCGGATAGTGGATATGCCAGAGCGAGCCTTCTTCCTCGACGCTGTCCACTTCCAGGTCGGACACGGCGGTGCCCAGGACCGGGTCCCAGTTGACCAGGCGCTTGCCGCGGTAGATCAGGCCCTGTTCATACAGGCGCACGAAGACCTCGGTCACCGCGCTCGACATCTCGGGCGACATCGTGAAGTACTCGCGCGTCCAGTCGATCGATGCGCCCATGCGGCGCACCTGGCGCGTGATGGTCGAGCCCGATTCTTCCTTCCAGGCCCAGACCTTCTCGGTGAACTTCTCGCGGCCCAGGTCGTGGCGCGACACGCCTTGCGCTTCCAGCTGGCGTTCCACCACGATCTGCGTGGCGATGCCGGCGTGGTCGGTGCCCGGCACCCACAGCGTATTGGCGCCGCGCATGCGCGCATGGCGGGCCAGGCCGTCCATGATCGTCTGGTTGAACGCGTGCCCCATATGCAGCGTGCCGGTCACATTCGGCGGCGGCAGCTGGATGGCGAAATCGGGACGCGCCGGATCGAAAGTGGGCTGGGCGATGCCGCGGCGCTCCCATTCGGGGCCCCATTTGGCCTCGATGGCGGCGGGTTCGAAGCTCTTGGCAAGGGACTGGTCTTCTGCGGTCATGCTCGGATGTCTTGGGATGCTTGGAATGCGGATCGGGGCTCGGACCGGCTCGCGGCGGGGCGGGCGGCGGCATTCGGCCGGGGAAAACGTCAAATTATAGGGGAGCCGGCGTACCGATGCGCATTTCCGGGCCGGGAACGGGCACCTGGGGGCTGCCGCGCGGCGCCTGCCGACAGGTCCGGGCGGCGGCCGCCGGTATAATTGCCGCCTACTTTATTGGCCCCGATCCGATGTCCAGCCTGCTTGCCAATCTCAACGCCGAACAACACGCCGCCGTCACTTTGCCGGACGAACCGGCCCTGATCCTGGCTGGCGCGGGCAGCGGCAAGACCCGCGTGCTGACCACGCGCATCGCCTGGCTGATCCAGAACGGGCGGGTGTCCCCGGCCGGCATCCTGGCGGTGACCTTCACGAACAAGGCCGCCAAGGAAATGCAGACGCGGCTGTCGTCGATGCTGCCGATCAACACGCGCGGCATGTGGATCGGGACGTTCCACGGGCTGTGCAACCGCATGCTGCGGGCTCACTTCCGCGACGCCGGGCTGCCCCAGACCTTTGCCATCCTGGACACCCAGGACCAGCTTTCGGCCCTCAAGCGGCTGCTCAAGCAGCTCAACGTCGACGACGAGAAGTACCCGGCCAAGAACCTGCAGTACTTCATCAACAACGCCAAGGAACAGGGCCTGCGGCCGGCCGACGTCGAGGCCAACGACGACTTCAACCGCCGTTTTGTCGACCTGTATGCCGCCTACGACGAGCAGTGCCAGCGCGAGGGCGTGGTCGATTTTGCCGAACTGCTGCTGCGCTGCTACGAACTGCTGCGCTACAACGACGCCATCCGCCAGCACTACCAGCACCGCTTCCGCCACGTGCTGGTCGACGAGTTCCAGGATACCAACGTGCTGCAGTACCGCTGGCTCAAGCTGCTGGCCGGCTACGGCACGGGCAGCGCCGCGGCCGTGTTCGCGGTCGGGGACGACGACCAGAGCATCTACGCGTTCCGGGGCGCCAATGTCGGCAACATGCGCGATTTCGAGCAGGAATTCCGCGTGCGGCACATGATCAAGCTAGAGCAGAACTACCGCTCGCACGGGCACATCCTCGACAGCGCCAACCATTTGATCTCGCACAACGCGCGCCGGCTCGGCAAGAACCTGCGCACCGACGCGGGGCACGGCGAGCCGGTGCGGGTGTTCCAGGCCGGCTCGGACGGGCAGGAGGCATCGTGGATCGTTGAGGAAATCCGCGACCAGATCGCCCAGGGCATGGTGCGGTCCGAAGTGGCGATCCTGTACCGCAGCAATGCGCAATCTCGCGTGATTGAGCATGCACTTTTTTCATCAGGCATCCCGTACCGCGTCTATGGCGGCCTGCGCTTCTTCGAGCGCGCCGAAGTCAAGCACGCGCTGGCGTACCTGCAGCTGATCGAGAATCCCCGCAACGACGCCGCGTTCGGCCGGGTGGTGAACTTCCCCACGCGCGGCATCGGCGCCAAGACGCTGGAAAACCTGCAGGACGCCGCGCGCCAGTACAACTGCTCGCTGGCCGAGGCGGTGGCCTACGTGCCCGGCAAGGGCGGCACGTCGCTGGCGGCCTTCCTGCGCCTGATCGAACAGATGCGCGCGGAGACCAGCCGCATGACGCTGGCGCAGACCGTGGAATACGTGACGAATACCAGCGGGTTGATCACGCATTACCAGACCGAAAAGGAAGGCCAGGACCGCATCGAGAACTTGCAGGAATTGGTGACGGCCGCGCAGGCCTTCGTCGTGGAAGAGGGCTACGGCCTCGACGCGCTGGCCCGCATGCTGCCCGCCAGCCGCGACGCCGCGCCGGCGCTGGCGCAGGGCGACCAGGCCCAGCAGGTGCTGGACCCCGAGCAGTTGCCGGTGGTGATGACCCCGCTCGTGGCGTTCCTGACGCACGCCTCGCTGGAGGCCGGCGACAACCAGGCCCAGGCCGGCCAGGACGCCGTGCAGATGATGACCGTGCACGCGGCCAAGGGACTCGAATTCAATGTGGTGTTCATCACCGGCCTGGAAGAGGGCCTGTTCCCGCACGAGAACAGCGCCATGGAAGCCGACGGCCTGGAGGAGGAACGCCGCCTGATGTATGTGGCCATCACCCGGGCGCGCGAGCGGCTGTATCTGTCGTTCGCCCAGAGCCGCGTGCTGCACGGCCAGATGCGCTACCACGTGCGCTCACGGTTCTTCGAGGAACTGCCCGAACCGGCGCTGAAGTGGATCACGCCCCAGGGGCAGGCTTCGTACGGCAACTATGGCGTGAGCCGCCAGGAGCGCGACAGCGCCTGGGGCCGCGACTGGTTCAAGCGCGCCGAGGACGTGCCGTACACGGGCAGCAAGGCCACGGGCGGCATGGACACGGGCAAGAACTACGCCGAGGAAAAGCGCGCCGCGGCCACCGGCTTCCGCGTGGGGCAGAACGTGTTCCACACGAAGTTCGGCGAGGGCAAGATCAAGGCGCTGGAAGGCGAGGGTGCCGATGCGCGCGCCAATATCGACTTCAAGCGGCACGGTGCCAAGTGGCTGGCGCTGGCGGTGGCGAAGCTGGATCCGATCGACTGAGGATGGATTTGCGCCCCGGTGCCGATGGCGGCAGCGGGGCGCGTCAGGTGCGTCGGGGCGTGGCAGGTCAGGCCTGCCGGGCGCTTTCCGTGGCCTCGCCGGGCGGCACGATATTGAAGCAGCCGCGATAGGTGGCGTAGAACGAGCAGTACAGGATCGCCAGCATCAGCAGCGAGTACGGCGTCACCAGGAACGACATGACCGCCTGTGCGCCCAGCGCCGCGAACACCGTTTCCAGCACCAGCGGCACCGCTACCAGCAGCACCGCGAACATCGCCGCATAGGTGAAGAACGCGCCGCGGTTGCGCCAGCAGGCCGTCCAGCTGAAGAACAGCGCCTTGACCGGGGGCACCTGGTGCCAGGCGGCCAGTAGCGGCGCAAACCAGAACATCATCGCCACCGGCGTGTATAGCACTGCGCCGATCATCAGCGCGAAATAGAGCTGGCGGATGGCATCGGCCGACGGCTCCTCGCCGCGCAGCACGATGGGTGCCACCGCGCCGATATCGACCACGGCCGTGGCAATCAGACTGAGCGAGAACACCAGCACCGCATAAATGGCCCCGAGCACCAGCAGGTGGCGCGTGGCCTGCTTGCCGTTGGTCCGGAATCCGGCCAGCAGGATGGTGGGCAGCACCCGCTTGTTCTGGATGACCTCGCGGCAGGCCGTCATCACGCCCACGTACAGGCCGGGCGTGAAGACGAGCAGGGCGATGATGCCGAACAGCGGCACGAAGATCGCCAGCTGGGCGGCAATCAGGTAGATGAACAGCAGCATCAGGAACGCCAGCGGGTTCTTGCGGAACAGCCAGATGCCCTGGCGCAGCCAGACGTAGCCTTCCTTGGCGGAAACTTCCAGTAGTTGCATGGCGAATCAGATCCAGGGGAGCGTCGCCCCGTCGTCGATGCGACGGCGCAGGATGCGTTCGAAGTGGGTCGGATCGTGCGGCTGGAGCATGTCGGCCTCGCGCGGGAGGTAGAAATCCCACAGGCGCGACACCCAGAAGCGCAGCGCGCCGGCGCGCATCATGTCCTGCCAGTGCGCGGCTTCCACGCGGGTCAGCGGGCGGACCGCGTCATAGGCACGCAGCATGGCCTGCGCGCGGACCGGGTCGAGCTCGCCGGTCGCCAGGTCGATGCACCAGTCATTGACCGTCACGGCCAGGTCGAACAGCCACTTGTCGTTGCCGGCGAAGTAGAAATCGAAGAAGCCGCCCAGCCGATGCCGGCCATCGACCGTATCGAACAGCACGTTGTCGCGGAACAGGTCGCAATGGCACGGGCCGCCCTGCAGCGCGGCGTAGTCGGCACTGCCAAAGAACGCCGTCTGGTGCGCAAGCTCGTGGGTCAGCAGCTGGCGCTGGCCGGCGTCCAGGAACGGCGTGATCTCGGGGGCGGTCTGCTGCCACCAGGCCAGGCTGCGCAGATTCGGCTGCTGGCGCGGATAGTCCTGGCCGGCCAGGTGCATGCGTGCCAGCATCGTGCCGACTTCGGCGCAGTGGTCGGCTGCCGGGGTCAGTTGCGATGCGCCGGGCAGGCGCGTGACGATGGTGGCCGGCTTGCCCTTCAGTTCGCGGAGGATCTCGCCATCGCGCGCCGGCATCGGGGCCGGTACGCTGATGCCGTGGCGGGCCAGATGATCCATCAGGTGCAGGTAGTAGGGCAGCTGGTCGGAGCGCAGCCGCTCGAAGATGGTCAGCACGTACTCACGCGTGACGCCATCCTGCTCCATGGTCAGAAAGAAGTTGCTGTTCTCGATGCCCGAGGCGATGCCACGCAGCGCGCGCACTTCGCCAAGGTCGTAATCAAGCAGCCAGCGGGCGATCTCGTCCTGCGAGACCGTGGTAAATACGGCCATACTGTCAAATTGGTACGAAACGGAGGGCCGACGGACCGCAACCGCAAGGTCACGTTCCGCCGCCGCGGCATTGCTGCCGGAGGGCCGGCGCGATCCTCGCCCGGCAAGCGGCGCCGGCGCGGATCGTGGGTGAGAAAGGCGTAAGACTATCAGGTCTGCCGGATCGATCCCCGGAACAGCCCGGAACCCGGCCTCAGAACTTCAGGTTGACCGACGGCACGCGGTTCACGTCGTGGTCGCGAATCCGGGGTGAACTGTCTTCGGGTTTGCTCATCTCGTACTTCGTGCCAAAACCGGACTGCACCTGGATTTCGGTCGCGCGGCCCTTGTCGCGGTATTCGGTCACCTGGGTGCCGTCGCGTTCGCGCAGCTTGAAGCTCGGCTCGCGGGGCTGGTTCAACTGGCTCTTCGCCGCAGGAGCAATCGGCTGGTTGTTGATTTTATTGAGTTCCTGCTGCGTCAGCGCATTGCTGGTTTCCTCTGCCAGCGCCGCCTGCGTGGCAGTCAGTGCCAGGACGGTAGCGGCGAGCGCGAGCAGATAGCCGTGGCGGCCGATGGCGGCATGCAGATCGGCCAGCCTGGCACCCGGTTGCGAAGGGGAAGTCATCTGAGGCTCCTGTGCGCGCGGGCGCTGGGCCCCGCGACGCGGAATTGGCCTGCACGCAGCCGGCGGCGCAGGCTGTGGCAGGTGGGCAGGCTTCCATTCTAGCAATTCCTGTCGTTTTCCGGGTCGCTCTCGTGGCCTTGCGTCCACCTGCCGGACCTGTCGGCCGGCGGGCGGATGTGGCGCGTAATGCCTTACAGATAGAACATTTCTTCCTTGGGCGGAATCGGGTTGTCGCCGCCGCGCTTCTCGTAATACTCGTACACGGCTTCGAGCACTTCCTGCGGTTCGTCGACGATCTTCATCAGGTCCAGGTCGTGCTCCGCGATCAGGCCCATCGGCAGCAGCGTGAAGCGGAACCAGTCCAGCAGGCCCTTCCAGAACCGGCTGCCGTACATCACCACCGGCACCGAGCGCGACTTGCCGGTCTGCACCAGCGTCAGCACCTCGGCCAGTTCGTCGAGCGTGCCGAAACCGCCCGGCATGACGATGAACGCGTCGGAATTCTTCACGAAGGTGACCTTGCGCGTGAAGAAATGGCGGAACCGCATGGCGATGTCCTGGTACGGATTGCCCTGCTGTTCGTGCGGCAGTTCGATGTTCAGGCCCACGCTGGCGGACTTGCCCGCGTGCGCGCCCTTGTTGGCTGCCTCCATGATGCCGGGGCCGCCGCCGGAGATCACCGCGAAGCCCGCGTCCGAGAAAAGCCGGGCGATTTCGATGGTCTTCTGGTAGTACGGAGAGTCCTCGCGCAGGCGCGCGCTGCCGTAGATCGAGACGGCCGGGCGGATCTCGGAGAGGTACTCGGTGGCCTCGATGAACTCTGCCATAATCGTGAACATTTGCCACGAGGCGCGCGCCTTCTTGGCCGTCGCACGGTCTTCGTCGGCCAGTGCACGCAGGCTTGGGATCATCTTGCGCGGATTCGCGCGCGCTGCCGCCGCACGCGCGGCAGCTTCCTGTTCTTCGGGGTTCTTGCCGGCAGCCGCGGCATCGGCCTTGGCGGCGATGGCTGCGGCATGCGCCGAGGCTTTGCCGGGCGGCGGATTCACCGTGTTACCGGAAATGTCGGAAACATCCGTGTCGGCGAGGGGCGCTGAATCAGCGCCGCCAATGGGGGCACCAGTCAATTTAGAGTCCATGGGAATGTCGGATAGTCCAAAAACACTCTTGCTCGTCGATGGGTCGAGCTATCTGTATCGCGCGTATCACGCGCTGCCGGACCTGAGGAATGGCGAAGGTCTGCCCACAGGGGCAATCTACGGCATGATCAACATGTTGCGCAAGCTGCGCAACGATTACCCGGCAGAGTATATCGCCTGCGTGTTCGACGCCAAGGGCAAGACGTTCCGCGATGATCTATATCCCGCATACAAGGAACATCGCCCGTCGATGCCCGAGGACCTGGCCCGCCAGATCGAGCCGATCCACGAGGCGGTGCGCGCGCTGGGCTGGCCGATCGTGGTCGTGGAAGGCGTGGAAGCCGACGATGTGATCGGCACGCTGGCCTGCCAGGCCACGCAGCAGGGCGTGCGCACGGTGGTATCCACGGGCGACAAGGACCTGGCGCAGCTGGTCAACGACAGCGTCACGCTGGTCAACACGATGAGCGGCGAAGTCCTGGACCCGCCGGGCGTGGTGACCAAGTTCGGCGTGGCGCCGGAGCGCATCGTCGACTACCTGTCGCTGATCGGCGATGCCGTGGACAACGTCCCCGGCGTGCCGAAGGTGGGCCCCAAGACCGCCGTGAAGTGGCTGACCGAATACGGCACGCTCGACAACATCATGGCCAGTGCCGATGGCATCAAGGGCGTGGTGGGCGAGAACCTGCGCAATACGCTGGACTGGCTGCCGCGCGCCCGCGAACTGGTCACGGTCAAGACCGATTGCGATCTCGGCGACGCCGTGCCCGACTTTCACGCGCTGCACGACCTGGGCGAGGACAAGGACAAGCTGGTGGCGTTCTTCCAACGCTACGGCTTCAAGACCTGGCTGCGCGAAGCCACCGGCGAGTCGCTGCCGAATGCGCGCGCCGCCGCGGCCCGTGCCACGCCACAGCCGGCACAAGGCGGTCTGTTCGATACCGCACCGGGTGCCGCCGAGGACCCGCCCGCCGAAGACCTGCCGCCGGCCGAGATCCGCTACGAAACGGTGACCACCGAAGCCGCGCTCGATGCGTGGCTGCAGAAGCTGGTGGACGCGCCGCTCGTGGCGATCGATACCGAAACCACGTCGCTCGACCCGATGCTGGCCGAACTGGTGGGCATCTCGGTGTCGGTGGAGCCGGGCGAGGCCGCCTATATTCCCGTGGCGCATCGCGGCCCCGACGTGGCCGGCGAGGAAAACCACGGCCAGCTGTCGCGCGAATACGTGCTGGACAAGCTGCGCGCGTGGCTGGAAGACCCGGCGCGCCCCAAGCTGGGCCAGCACCTGAAGTACGACGCGCACGTGTTCATGAACCACGGCATCACGCTGCGCGGCATCGCGCACGACACGATGCTGGAAAGCTACGTGCTGGCGTCGTACCGCAACCATGGCATGGACAGCCTGGCCGAGCGCCTGCTGAGCCTGAAGACGCTCACCTACGAAGAAGTGTGCGGCAAGGGCGCCAGCCAGATCGGCTTCGACCAGATCGACCTGCAGCGCGCCACCGAATACGCGGCCGAGGACGCCGACGTCACGCTGCGCCTGCATCGCAAGATGTTGCCGCAACTGGAGCGCGCCGAGGGCCTGAAGTACGTCTACGAAGGCATCGAGATGCCGGTGTCGGTGGTGCTGCAGAAGATCGAGCGCAACGGCGTGCTGATCGATGCCGACAAGCTGGCCGCGCAGAGCGCGTCACTGGGCCAGCGCATGCTGGAAGCCGAGCAGGCCGCGCACGAGGCCGCCGGCCAGCCGTTCAACCTGGGATCGCCGAAGCAGATCGGCGAGATCCTGTTCAACCAGATGCAGCTGCCGGTGGTCAAGAAGACCGCCAGCGGCGCGCCGTCCACCGACGAAGAGGTGCTGCAGAAGCTGGCGGAGGACTACCCGCTGCCGAAGCTGCTGCTGGACTACCGGGCCCTGTCCAAGCTCAAGTCGACCTACACCGACAAGCTGCCCAGGATGGTGAACCCCAGGACCGGCCGCGTGCATACCAGCTACGGCCAGGCCACGGCGGTGACGGGCCGGCTGGCGTCGACCGATCCGAACCTGCAGAACATCCCCGTGCGCACTGAGGAAGGCCGCCGCATCCGCGAAGCGTTCATCGCCGGGCCCGGCAATGTGATCGTGTCGGCCGACTATTCGCAGATCGAACTGCGCATCATGGCGCATATCTCGGGCGACGATAACCTGCTGCGCGCGTTCGCCAACGGCGAGGACATCCACCGCGCCACGGCCGCCGAGATCTTTGCGGTGGAGCGCGAGGCCGTCACCAGCGAGCAGCGCCGCTACGCCAAGGTGATCAATTTCGGCCTGATCTACGGCATGAGCGCGTTTGGGCTGGCCAGCAACCTGGGCATCGAGCGCGAGGCGGCCAAGCACTATATCGACCGCTACTTCATGCGCTATCCGGGCGTGGCCAACTATATGGAGGAAACGCGCCAGAAGGCGCGCGAGCAGGGTTACGTCGAAACCGTGTTCGGCCGCCGGCTCTGGCTGCCCGACATCCGGGGCGGCAACGGCCCGCGCCGCCAGGCCGCCGAGCGTGCCGCCATCAACGCGCCGATGCAGGGCACGGCCGCCGACCTGATCAAGCTGTCGATGATCGCCGTGCAGGACTGGCTGGAAACCGACAGGCTCGCGTCGCGCCAGATCATGCAGGTGCACGATGAACTGGTGCTCGAAGTGCCGCAGGCCGAGTTCGACCTCGTGAAGACGAAGCTGCCCGAGCTGATGTGCTCGGTGGCCACCCTGAACGTGCCGCTGGTGGCCGAAGTCGGCAGCGGCGCGAACTGGGAAGAAGCGCACTAGCGGCCGCACCCGCGGCCTGGCCGCGCACGGCAGGCACCCTGGGGCGCACTTCCCGGGGGGGCTACCGGCAGCACAGTCGCGCATGCGCCGACGGGGCACAGATCGCCGCGTCGGCGCTGTCTCCCGCGCGATGCCGATGTATGCAAAGAAGTACTGTCTGAATCGACGCGGGAAGGCTTGCCAGCCGTGCTGCTCTGCAGCACACTGGCAGCAAGCCAGCCGTTTCCTGGCAGTACCAGCCGCACACAGAACATCGGCCTCGCGGTGCGAGACCACAACAGAAAGACGCCGCAGGGGCCTGCACCGGTTTTCAAATTGAAAACATCGGGTAGACCATGAGCAACGCACAAGGCAGAGAGGAAAGCGCCCCCACTCCTATCGACACTACCGCGGGCGGCACGCAAGTCAGCGTGGCACCGCGTCCTTCGAACCTCCCGCACCGGATCATCGTGGTCGGCGGCGGCGCCGGCGGGCTTGAACTCGTTACGCGGCTCGGCGACAAGCTGGGCAAGTCGCGGCGCGCACAGGTGACGCTGGTCGACCGCATGCCCACGCACATCTGGAAGCCGCTGCTGCACGAAGTGGCTGCCGGCAGCATGGATCCGAATACCCACCAGCTCGAATATGCCGCGCAGGCGCGCTGGCACCATTTCGACTTCCAGCAGGGCGAACTGACCGGCATCGACCGCGCCCGCAAGATCGTCAACGTGGCGGCCTGCATGGATCAGGATGGCACGGAACTGCTGCCCGCGCGCGAACTGCCGTACGACACGCTGGTGCTGGCCATCGGCTGCATCACGCATTTCTTCAATGTGCCCGGTGCCGCCGAACACGCCATTGCGCTCGATACCGTGGACCAGGCCGAACGCTTCCGCCGCAAGCTGATCGCGGCCTGTGTGCGCGCCCAGAACGGCAAGGGGCGTATCGGTGCCGATGGACGGCCGCAGGTGGACGTGGCCATCATCGGCGCCGGTGCCACGGGCGTGGAGCTTTCGGCCGAACTGCGCAATACCGCCCACGTGCTCAATGCCTATGGGCTGCACCACCTGGACCCGCGCCGCGACGTGCGCATCCATGTGATCGAGGCCGGCCCACGTATCCTGCCGGCGCTGTCGGAGCGTGTCTCCGCCGAGACCACCAAGCTGCTGCGCAAGCTCGACGTTGACGTGTTCACGTCGGAGCGCGTCACCGAGGTCACGGGCGATGCGGTGCTGACGGCCAGCGGCAAGCGCATCGATGCGGACCTGACCGTGTGGGCGGCCGGCATCACGGCGCCGGGCGTGTTGCGCACGCTTGGCCTGCCGGTCAGCAAGATGGGGCAACTCGTGGTGGGCCCCACGCTGCAGACCGAAACCGACCCGGACGTCTTCGCATTCGGCGACTGCGCGGCCGCGCCGTGGCCCGAGAAGCAGACCACGGTGCCGCCGCGCGCCCAGGCGGCGCATCAGCAGGCCACGTTCCTGTACGACGCGCTGCGCGCCCGGCTCGACGGCAAGCCGCTGCCGAAGTTCGGCTTCAAGGACTTCGGCTCGTTGGTGTCGCTGGGGCACTTCAGCGCGGTGGGCAGCCTGATGGGCGGCCTGATCGGCGGATCGATGTTCATCGAGGGCCTGATGGCGCGCTTCATGTACACGTCGCTGTACCGCATGCACGTGCTGGCGCTGCATGGCGCCATCGGCATGGGGCTCGACACCGTGACGCACTGGCTGCGCAGCAAGACCAGCCCGCGCGTGAAGCTGCACTGACCGCGCGCGGAGCCAAAAGAGGGCCGGATCAAACGCGATGGCCGCCAGCCACGCCAAGGCGTGCGCTGGCGGCCATGTTTGCTTAGAATCGACGGCGCCGCGCTTGCGTCACATGCCCAGATGACGCGTGCGGTGCCCTCGATGCCACGGAGACCCCTCATGCTGAAGCCCGAAGTCGAAAGCCTCGTTCCCGGTCAATCCTTCGACCGCCGCAGTTTCGTCAAGACCGCGCTGGGCTCGGCCTTTGCGGCAGCCGTGCTGCCGGTGACGGCGCAGACGATCAAGACGGATTTCAACGGCCTGACTGCCGGCGAAGTCACCGTGCCGTCGAACGGCTTCAACATGCCGGTCTATCGCGCGCAGCCCGAAGGCAAGAAGAACCTGCCGGTCGTACTGGTGATCAGCGAGATCTTCGGCGTTCACGAGCATATCGCCGACATCTGTCGCCGTTTCGCCAAACTGGGCTATCTGGCCATCGCTCCCGAGCTGTTTGCCCGCCAGGGCGACCCCGCCAGCTACGGCACGATCCAGGAACTGCAGGCCAACATCATCCAGAAGGTGCCCGATGCCCAGGTCATGGGCGACCTCGACGCCTGCGTGGCGTGGGCCGGCGCGAACGGTGGCGACGTGAACCGGCTGGCCATTACCGGCTTCTGCTGGGGCGGGCGCATCACGTGGCTGTACACGGCACATAGCAAGCGCGTGAAGGCGGGCGTGGCGTGGTACGGCCAGTTGGTGGGCCAGCCGAATGCGCTGAAGCCGAAGAATCCGGTCGATATCGCTGGCGACCTGCACGCGCCGGTGCTGGGTCTGTACGGCGGCAAGGACACCGGCATCACGCAGGAGCATGTGTCGCAGATGAAGGCTGCGCTGGCCGAATCGTCGAACCCGAACGCCAGGGCGTCGACCTTCGTGGTCTATCCGGAGGCCGGTCACGCGTTCCACGCCGACTACCGCGCCAGCTACGTGGAAGCGGCAGCCAAGGACGGCTGGCAACGCTGCCTGGCCTGGTTCAAGGAACACAAAGTCGTTTGATCCGGGCGGGGAGTACCCCCTGCATCCGCGCGGGTGATTGCAAAGAGGGCGCCGAGGTACGTACAATGCGGACTTTCGCGTTTTTGCAACCATGTTGCGTTAGTGCGCGAACGTAGTCAGTCGGCGACGACTGCCCGGCTGTCGGGCGGGGGCCGGTCCGGGAGTTCATCATCCATTCCACGCTTTTGTACATCTTGCTGGCGGCGACCATTTCCGGCGTCGGCAGCATCTTCGGCGCGGCGCTGCTGTCGCTGACCGTGGCTTCGCGCGTGGTGGAGCGCATGGTGAGCTTCTCGGTGGGCGTGCTGCTGGCGACGGCCCTGCTGCATTCGTTGCCCGAAGCGTTCGAGTCTGGCGCCGACCCACGTGCGCTGTTCGGCACGCTGCTGGCTGGGCTGCTGGGCTTTTTCCTGCTCGAAAAGATCTCGCTGCTGCGCCATTCGCATCACCACGAGGGTGACGGGCATCACCACCATCATGGCCATGACCGCGAGGAAGCGGGACGCAGCGGCCTGACCATCCTGGTGGGCGACACGTTCCACAACTTCGCCGACGGGATTGTCATCGCCGCCGCGTTCCTGGCCGATCCGCATATCGGTCTGGTCACTGCGCTGGCCATTGCCGCGCACGAAATCCCGCAGGAAGTGGGTGACTTCATCGTGCTGCTGAACGCGGGCTTCTCGAAGGCGCGGGCCTTCGCGTTCAATCTGCTGTCGAGCCTGGCCGCCATTCTGGGCGGCATCGTCGGCTATTTCCTGCTGGACCAGCTGACGGGCTGGATTCCGTATGTGCTGGTGATTGCGTCGAGCAGCTTTGTCTATATCGCCGTGAGCGACCTGATGCCGCAGATGCAGCGCAAGCCGCGTCTTAAGGAATCGGCGGTGCAGGTGGTGTTGGTGGCGGCCGGTATCGCCGCGATCGTCTTTATCACCAACGGCGTGCACGAGCAGCACGCGCATGGCCACTCGAAGGCCAAAACAGAAGCGGCGTCAAACTGAACTGACGCCGCTTTCTTGCCGGGCCGTCTGGCCCCTCAGGTGCCGCTGCCCGTCGCCACGGGGCGCTTGGGATCGGCACACCATTCGCTCCACGACCCAGGATACAGGGCCGCATCGGTCAGCCCGGCCACTTCCATGGCCAGCAGGTTGTGGCAGGCGGTCACGCCCGAGCCGCACTGCATCACCGTGTCGGCGGCCGTCTTGCCGCCGAAGACCTGGCCGAATTCCGCACGCAGCTGGTCGGCCGGCTTGAAGCGTCCATCCGCGGTCAGGTTGTCCTTGAAGAATCGATTGGCGGCGCCGGGAATATGGCCGCCCACCGGGTCGAGCGTTTCGTTTTCGCCGCGGAAGCGGTCGGCAGCCCGCGCATCGACCACCAGCAGCGCCGGCTTGTCCAGGTTTTCCAGCAATGCGGCGGCATCGACGGTACGTACCAGCGACGCGCGGCGCGTGAGGTTGCCACCGGTTTCCGGATCGGGCGTAACGCCCGGTTCCAGCGGCAGGCCTGCCGCCAGCCAGGCCGCCTTGCCGCCATCGAGCACGGCCACGGTGCCGTGGCCGACCCAGCGCGCCAGCCACCAGAGCCGGGCGGCATACATGCTGCCCTGCGCATCGTAGGCGACGATCAGCGTGTCATCGTTGACACCGAGCGCACGCAGCCGCGCCACGAACAGATCGGCATCGGGCAGCGGGTGGCGGCCATTGAAGCCGGTCTTCGGGCCGGATAGTTCATTGTCCAGATGCAGGTAGAACGCGCCCGGCACATGGTTTTGCTGGTACATCTCGCGGCCGGCGGCGGGGTTGGCCAGGTCAAACGAGCAATCGATGACGACCACATGCTGCCGGGCCGAGGCGCGCAGCTGGTTCAGTTCGATGGCGGAAATCAGCGGTGATGGCATGAAGAACCTGTCTCGCGTTGAGTGGGAAGTCGATGCCAATGCTACACCGCCGCCTCCGCGCGCGCGTCAGACCTCGGGATGCACTTCGGCCTCGGGCGACTTGACCGGCGTGGCCGGCGTGGGATGCTTGTCGGTATCGCGGGCGCGCGTGAGCGTGGTGGCAATGCCGCTGGCCACGATCAGCGCCATGCCCAGCCACGAGATCCAGTTGAGCCGGTCGTCCCAGACCAGCATGCCCCACAGGCTTGAAAACACGATGCCCGCGTATTGCAGATTGGCCGTCAGCAGCGTGTTGCCGCGCTTGTAGGCGCGTGTCATCGACGTCTGCCCCAGCGTGGCCAGGATGCCGATGGCCAGCAGTAACCCTGCGCCGTGCCAGGTGTGGTGGCTGACGCCGGTGAACAGCATCCAGACCAGGCCGCAGACCAGGCCCACGGCCGAGAAGTAGAACACGATGCGGCCCTCGGGTTCGCCCAGCTGGCCCAGCTGGCGCACTTCCACATAGGCCAGCGCCGTGAACACGCCGGACACCAGGCCGATCATGCCGCCCGCCAGCTGGTCCTTGCCCACCGAGGGCTGCAGCAGGCAGATCACCCCGGCGAACGACAGCAGGATGGCGCCGATCAGCTTCTTGTCGGTGCCGCCGCGCGTGCCGGCCAGCGCTGCGCCCGCGCCCAGGATCAACGCGATCCACACGGGCGACATGTAGTTCAGCGTCATGGCCGTGGCCAGCGGCAGCAGCGTGATCGATGTGAACCAGAGCAGCAGGGCGGTGACGCCAAAGAGGCTGCGCTTGATGTGGGTGACCATGTGCGGCGTGCGCACCGACGTGCCTTGCGACGACAGCAGGACCCACATGATCGTCACGCCGATCAGGCTGCGGTAGAAGACGATCTCGCCCGTCGTATAGAGCTCGGCTGCCAGCTTGACGCCCACCCCCATCAAGGAAAATGCGAAGGCGGCAAACAACATCCAGAGCGATTGCATGGCGAAACGGGGCGAGACGGCGTGGAAAGGGGGCGAAACCTGAAAAATCGTTGATAAAGCAACGATTGAGCAGTGATTCTATCAGTGCGCCGACCGCCGCTCCAATGCAAAACGGACCGTTTTCACGGTCCGTTTCGTGTTGTCCACAGTTTTGCGGGCGATCTCCGCACCCGGTTGCGAACGTTCAGCGGTTGCGGTAGTCCATCGCGCGCCGATACCACTCGTGGAAATGCTGCATGCCGTCTTCCATTGGCGACTGGTACGGGCCGGTCTCGCTGATGCCGCGCTTCATCAGGGCCAGGCGGCCGGCGTCCATGCGTTCGGCAATCTCGTCGTCCTCGATGCACGTCTCCATATAGGCGGCGCGCTCGGCCTCGACGAATTCGCGCTCGAACAGCACGATTTCCTCGGGGTAGTAGAACTCCACGACGTTGCGCGTCTTGCGCGGGCCCATCGGGTGCAGCGTCGAGATGCACAGCACGTTCGGGTACCACTCCACCATGATGTTGGGGTAGTAGGTCAGCCAGATCGCGCCATGCTTGGGCAGCTTGCCGTTGTTGAAGCGCAACACCTCGTCGTGCCACTTCTGGTACGTCTGGCTGCCCGGGCGCTCCAGGCCCTTGTGCAGGCCCACGGTCTGCACGCTGTACTGCTCGCCGAACTCCCACTTCAGGTCGTCGCACGAGACAAAGCTGCCCAGGCCGGGGTGGAACGGCACAACGTGGTAATCCTCCAGATAGACCTCGATGAAGGTCTTCCAGTTGTAGTTGCACTCGTGGACTTCCACGTGGTCGAGCATGTAGCCGTCGAAGTCGAGATCCTCGGCCACGCCCATGCGGGCCAGGTCGGCGCGCACGTCGCGCTCGCCTTCGAACAGCATGCCGTTCCAGTTCTGCAGCGGCGACCGGTTCAGGCGCACGCAGGGCTGTTCCGCGAAATGCGGCGCACCCAGCAGTTCGCCCTGCAGGTCGTAGGTCCAGCGGTGCAGCGGGCAGACGATGTTCCTGGCGTTGCCGCGGCCATTCATCATGATGGCCTGGCGGTGGCGGCAGACGTTGGACAGCAGTTCGATGCCGTCCGGGTTGCGCACCAGCACGCGGCCCTCGTCTTCGGCAGCCAGCGTCTGGAAGTCGCCGGTTTCCGGCACCATCAGTGCGTGGCCGACGTAGCCCGGGCCCTTCTTGAACAGCAGTTCGAGTTCTTGTTGATGCAGCGCCTCGTCAAAGTAGACGTCGACGGGCAACTGCGAATCAGCCGGCGCAAGCTTGAGCGCGGTGCTGAGATTGGACATTATCCCCACTCCCTATGAACAGGCGAAAGCAGTGAACAACCCAACCATCGAAAAATGAATCGATTTGGGAAACCGTGTCAGACGATCGGCATCCGGACCGGTTCCCTTTCTGCCTGACCAGTCTGGCGGCGGAAAAGTGCGTCCTGGACGCAACGGTCGGATCTCGCTGACGAGCCCGGGATTGTACCCGAGCCCAAAAATTAAGGGCCTGATTTTTTTGGGTTTTTAGCGAAAAAGTCGACCCGGGTCGTCATGGAGGTGCCCCTTCAGCCGCATTCCGAAAGACGACCCGGGCGCACACGTCACTTCCATGTCAAAAGACTGTGTCAAGGGCGCGATCCGGACACCCGGTTTCCATGAAGTGGATAAGACTGTTCTGCGGCCCGGCCCCGGATTGGCGTAAAATCGCGAATTCCCCTGATCAAGGCCTGACATGCCAAGAACGACGACCGCCCCGGTCCAGCCTGAAGAAACGCCGGCCGCCAGCGCGCCGCCGGCTTCCTATGAGGCCGCAATGGCCGAGCTGGAAACCCTGGTGGCGAGCATGGAAAGCGGCGAATTGCCGCTGGAAGCGTCCCTGGCGGCATACCGTCGCGGCGCGGAACTCGTCCGTTTTTGCCAGCAGAGCCTGGAGCGGGTGGCCCAGCAGGTCAAGGTTCTGGAGGGCGATGCCCTGAAACCCCTGGCCGGCGAGCCACGTTCCGATAACAACAGCGCAGATTTCGAATGAGCGATTTCGCTACCTGGATGCGGGCGCAAGGCGCCCGGACCGAGGCCGCCCTGGACGCCGCACTGCCGTCCACGGACACAATTCCACACACCTTGCACGAGGCCATGCGCTATGCTGTTCTCGGCGGTGGCAAGCGGGTGCGCCCGCTGCTGGTTCATGCCGCGGGCGAGGTGGCGGGTGCGGCACCCGAAGCCTGCGATGCCGCTGCGTGCGCGGTCGAGATGATCCACGCCTATTCGCTGGTTCACGACGACATGCCCTGCATGGACGACGACGACCTGCGCCGCGGCCGGCCGACGGTCCACAAGGCCTACGACGAAGCCACGGCGCTGCTGGTGGGCGATGCCCTGCAGACCCAGGCCTTCATCGTGCTGGCACAGCTGCCGGCGCTGGGCGCCGAAGCGCGCCTGAAGCTGGTGGCCGAACTGGCCATGGCCTCGGGCTCGGTGGGCATGTGCGGCGGCCAGGCGATCGACCTGCAGAACGTGGGCCTGGCGATGACACGCGACGCACTGGAAGGCATGCATCGCATGAAGACCGGTGCCCTGCTGCGTGCCAGCGTGCGCATGGGAGCGTTGTGCGGAAACATCGATCCGGCCGGTCTGGCGGCGCTTGACCAATATGCGGCGGCCGTGGGATTGGCTTTCCAGGTGGTGGACGATATTCTCGACGTCACTGCAGATACGGCAACGCTCGGCAAGACCGCCGGGAAGGATGCCGCCAACGACAAGCCGACCTATGTGTCGCTGCTTGGTCTGGATGCCGCACGCGAGCTGGCTGCCCAGCTTCGCACCGACGCCCACGAGGCGCTGGCGGGATTCGGCGCACGCGCCGGCCGGCTGGCCGAACTGGCCGACCTGATCGTGCTGCGCTCAAACTGAACTGAAAAGCCGGACACACAGAATCCGGCGGCCGAACGGACATCATGACCTACACGCTGCTCAACAATATCGACGACCCCGCGGACCTGCGCAAGCTGGACCGCCGCCAGCTCGGCACGCTTGCCGACGAACTTCGCGCCTACGTGCTGGAATCGGTCTCGCAAACCGGCGGTCACCTGTCGTCCAACCTGGGCACGGTGGAGCTGACCATCGCGCTGCACTATGTGTTCGACACGCCGAGCGACCGCATCGTCTGGGACGTGGGTCACCAGAGCTACCCCCACAAGATCCTGACCGGCCGCCGCGACCGCATGTCCACGCTGCGCCAGTACGGTGGTATCTCAGGCTTCCCGCGTCGCTCGGAAAGCGAATACGACACGTTCGGCACGGCCCATTCGTCGACCTCGATCTCGGCCGCGCTGGGCATGGCCCTGGGCGCGCGCACGATGGGTCACAAGCGCGTGGGTATCGCCGTGATCGGCGATGGCGCGATGACCGCCGGCATGGCCTTCGAGGCCATGAACAACGCCGGGGTCTACAAGGACCTGCCGATGCTGGTGGTGCTGAACGACAACGACATGTCGATCTCGCCGCCGGTCGGCATGCTGAACAAGCACCTGGCCCGCCTGCTGTCGGGCCAGTTCTACGCGGCCACCAAGAAGGGCATCGAGAAGGTGCTGTCGGTGGCGCCGCCGGTGCTCGAATTCGCCAAGCGCCTGGAAGAACATGCCAAGGGCATGGTCGTGCCGGCCACGCTGTTCGAGGAATTCGGCTTCGACTACATCGGCCCGATCGACGGTCATGACCTGGAATCGCTGGTGCCGACGCTGCAGAACATCCGCCAGCGCGCCCTGGAAGGCCACGGCCCGCAGTTCCTGCACGTGGTGACCAAAAAGGGCCAGGGCTACAAGCTGGCCGAGGCCGACCCGATCCTGTATCACGGCCCGGGCAAGTTCAACCCGGCCGAGGGTATCCGCCCGTCGGCCAAGCCGTCGCGCAAGACGTACACGCAGGTGTTCGGCGAATGGCTGTGCGACACGGCCGCCGCCGACAAGCGCCTGATCGGCGTGACGCCGGCCATGCGCGAAGGCTCGGGCATGGTGGAATTCGAGAAGCGCTTCCCGGACCGTTACTACGACGTGGGCATTGCCGAACAGCACGCCGTGACGTTTGCCGGCGGCCTGGCCTGCGAGGGCCTGAAGCCGGTGGTGGCGATCTACTCGACGTTCCTGCAGCGCGGCTACGACCAGCTGATCCACGACGTGGCGCTGCAGAACCTGCCGGTGGTGTTCGCGCTGGACCGCGCCGGCCTGGTGGGCGCCGACGGTGCCACGCACGCCGGTGCGTACGATATCCCGTTCCTGCGCTGCATCCCGAACATGATGGTGATGACGCCGGCCGACGAGCAGGAATGCCGCCAGCTGCTGACCACCGCCTACCAGCAGGATTGCCCGACCGCCGTGCGCTACCCGCGTGGCGCTGGCGTGGGCGTGGCCACCGAGGCCGCGCTGACGGCCCTGCCGCTGGGCAAGGGCGAGATCCGCCGCGAAGGCCAGGCGCGCGCCGGGCAGCGTGTGGCCATCCTGGCATTCGGTTCGATGCTGCATCCGTCGCTGACGGCCGCGGATTCGCTCGATGCCACCGTGGCCAATATGCGTTTCGTGAAGCCGCTGGACGTCGACCTGGTCAAGCAGCTGGCCGCGAACCACGACTACCTGGTCACGGTGGAAGAGGGCGCGACGATGGGCGGCGCCGGCAGTGCCGTGCTCGAAGCACTGGCCGAGGCCGGCATCGAGATCCCGACGCTGGTGCTGGGCCTGCCCGACAAGTTCATCGACCACGGCGATCCGGCTTTCCTGCTGTCGCAGTGTGGCCTGGATGCCGCTGGCATCGCGCGTTCGGTGCGCGAGCGTTTCGCGCTGACCGAGCAGCCGGTGAAGGTGGCCACGCGCGTCGCCTGACCGCCAGCCGCAGCAAGCTGTAGCCGGAACCGGCGCGGATTATCCGCGCCGGTTTTGTTTTGGCTGTCGGCAAACGGCAGGAAGCTGCATCGCCGGATCATTGTCCGCATGAAATACGCAGAATGACGCGCGGGCGCGGCAGCACCTTCCAATATTGCGTAGAATCGCCATTCCCATTTTTGTGTTCGCAACTGCGGGCCGGCGCCCCCCTGGTTTTCTGTCCGGACCGTCGTTTCACACTCGTTGCGCGGCGTGGAGAAATCCTGCGAAAACGCCGCGACCGTAAGGATGGCCGTCATCCCCTGACGACGTCCTGGAGGAAACCGTAGATGAATGACATCAATCCCGCCTTCGTGATGCCCGACGTGCAATCGAGCGTCGATACCCGCCAGATCGTGATCCAGCGTGTGGGCGTCAAGGGCGTGCGATATCCGCTGACACTGAAGACGCCGGCTGGCGACATCGGCACCGTTGGCACGTTCAACCTGGACGTGCGCCTGCCAGCGGACCAGAAGGGCACGCATATGTCGCGTTTCGTGACGCTGCTGGAAGACAATCGCGCGCCGCTGGACCTGGCCGGCTTCCGTGGGCTGCTCGACGACATGCTGGTACGCCTGGAAGCCGATGCCGGCCGCATCGAGGTGTCGTTCCCGTACTTCATCAGCAAGACCGCGCCGGTGTCTGGCGTGCAGTCGCTGCTCGACTACGAAGTGACGCTGGCTGGCGAGAAGCGCGACGGGCAGACGCGCCTGTTCCTGACCGCGCTGGTGCCGGTGACGAGCCTGTGCCCGTGCTCGAAGAAGATCTCGCAGTATGGCGCGCATAACCAGCGATCGCACATCACCATGCAGGTGGAACTGGCTGGCGACCTGGATGTGGAAACGCTGGTGCGCATGGCCGAGGAAGAGGCTTCGTGCGAGCTGTGGGGTCTGCTCAAGCGGCCCGACGAAAAGTTCGTGACCGAGCGCGCCTACGAGAACCCGAAGTTCGTGGAAGACCTGGTGCGCGACATCGCCATGCGTCTGAACGCCGATAACCGGATCGTGGCCTACACGCTGGAAGCCGAGAACTTCGAGTCCATCCACAATCACAGCGCCTACGCCGTGATCGAGCGCGACAAGCGCGTCGCGTAAGCGTTGGCGGCAACTCCCCGCGTCCGCCAGGCGCGGGCGGGGAGAACTAGCTTTCCTGCGAAGCCGGCGTGTCGGCAGGGTCCGGCAGGTGGATGTCCGACAAATCCCAGCGCGGCGTGACGCCGTAATCGTAGCCATGGCGCGCCAGCTGGGGCGCGGCCTGCAGCCGCATGGCGCCGGCAAAGGCGATCATCGCGCCGTTGTCGGTACAAAACGCCAGGTCGGGGTAGTACACGTCCACCTTGCGACGGCGGCCCATCTCGTCGAGCCGCGCGCGCAACTGCCGGTTGGCGCCGACGCCGCCGGCCACCACCAGTCGCTTGTGGCCGGTCTGCTTGAGCGCGTTGAACGACTTCGCGGCCAGTACATCGACGATGGCATCGACAAACGAGCGCGCCAGGTTGGCCCGGTCCTGCTCGCAGGCGTTGCCGAGCTTGCGCGTCTGCGTCAGCACGGCGGTCTTGAGCCCCGCGAACGAGAAATCGAGATTGCCGGAATGGAGCATCGGCCGTGGCAGCTCGAACGCGCCCGGATTGCCGAATTCGGCCAGCCGCGACACCTCGGGGCCGCCCGGATAGCCCAGGCCCAGCAGCTTGGCGGTCTTGTCGAACGCTTCGCCGGCGGCATCGTCCAGCGTTTCGCCCAGCAGCGTGTAGTCGCCGATGCCTTTGACTTCCATCAATTGGGTGTGGCCGCCAGATACCAGCAGTGCGACAAACGGAAACGGCGGCGGGGCATCGGTCAGCAGCGGCGAGAGCAGGTGGCCCTCCAGATGGTGGACGCCCACCATCGGCACATCGAGCGCAAAGCCGAGCGCGTTGGCCACCGAGGCGCCCACCAGCAGCGCACCGGCCAGACCGGGACCCTGGGTATAGGCGATGGCGTCGATGTCCTTGCGCTGGCGGCCGGCGTCGTCCAGCACCTGCTGCAACAGCGGCAGCACGCGGCGGATATGGTCGCGCGACGCCAGTTCCGGCACCACGCCACCATATTCGCGATGCATGGCGATCTGCGAGTGCAGCGCATGCGCCAGCAGACCGGCCCCGGTGTCGTAGAGGGCCAGCCCGGTTTCGTCGCAGGAGGATTCGATACCGAGGACAAGCATGGAAATTCTGGTGCGGCCGGACGGGTTCGGGCTGCAACTGCAGCGATCTTGCCGGCAAAAATCGGAAGGCCAGCAGGGTAGCACACCCTGACCCCATGCGCTCGGGTGGCCGTCATTCGCTACAATCGCGGCTTCTTGAAAGGGTGACATGACACAAGGCAGGAAAGACCGGTTCGACGTGGCGGTGCTGGGCGCAGGGGCGGCCGGCATGATGTGTGCCGCCGTGGCCGGCCAGCGCGGCGCACGGGTGGTGCTGATCGACCATGCCACTCGGCTGGCCGAGAAGATCCGCATCTCTGGCGGCGGCCGTTGCAACTTTACGAACCTGCAGGCCGGCCCGGCCAACTACCTGTCGTCAAATCCGCATTTCTGCCGGTCGGCGCTCGCGCGCTACACGCCGCAGGACTTCCTGGGCCTGCTGCGCCGCTACGACATCGGCTGGCATGAAAAGCACCGCGGCCAGCTGTTCTGCAACAACAGCGCCGAAGACATCATCCAATTGCTGCGCGCCGAATGTGATGCCGGAGGCGTGCATTGGCAGACCGGCTGCACGATCGACGAGATCCGCAAGGAGGGTGGCGACTACCTGCTGCTGACCGCGCAGGGCACGGTACGCGCCGGCGCGGTGGTGGTAGCCACCGGCGGGTTGTCGATCCCGAAGATCGGCGCGACCGATTTTGGCTATCGCATCGCTCGCCAGTTCGGGCTCAAGGTCGTGGAAACCCGCCCGGCGCTGGTGCCGCTGACGTTCGACGGTCAGGCCTGGCAGCCGTTCGTGCCGCTGGCCGGGGTGTCGATGGAGGTCGATATCGCCACAGGCAGCGGCAAGTCGGCTGGCGCCTTCAAGGAAGACCTGCTCTGGACCCACCGGGGTCTGTCAGGGCCCGCAGTGTTGCAGATTTCCAGCTACTGGCGGCCGGGCACCCCGATCGAGATCGACCTGTTCGATGGCGAGGACGCCGCCGACTGGCTGATCGGCCATAAGAAAGGCGGCCGCAAGCATCTCGATAACCTGCTGGCCGAACGCCTGCCGTCGCGGTTGGCCGACGCCTGGTGTGCCGCCGTGGGTCTGCAGGGCACGCAATCGGTGGCGGACATGCCCGACAAGGCGCTGCGCCAGCTTGGCGAGGCGCTCAACCGCTGGCGCCTCGTGCCGTCCGGCACCGAGGGCTACAAGAAGGCCGAGGTCACGCTAGGCGGCGTGGATACCCGCGGGCTGTCGTCGTCGACCATGATGGCGCGGGACGTGGACGGCCTGTACTTCATCGGAGAAGTGGTGGACGTGACCGGCTGGCTGGGCGGCTACAACTTCCAGTGGGCCTGGGCATCGGCCGTGGCGGCGGGCGAGGCCGCGGCCGAGGCGGCGCGGGGCAGGTGCGGCTAGGCGGCGCGCATGCAGTGGCGCGGGCCATGCGCTACAATCGGCGCTCTCGCACATGACCGGTGAGGCGCTTCGTTCCCTTTTGGCCGGCGCCCTGCTTCTGCAAGAAACCCGCTACGGGCCATGGCTCCGGCGGGTTTTTGCGTTATGGTCCCAGTTGCTACCCTTTTTTCGGAAGATTGCCATGTCCCTGAAAGCCCGCATTACTGAAGACATGAAGACCGCCATGCGCGCCCGCGAAACCGAGCGCCTCGGCACCATCCGCCTGCTGCAGGCCGCCATCAAGCAGCGTGAGGTGGACGAGCGCGTAGAACTGGACGACGCCGCGGTGACTGCCGTGATCGACAAGATGATCAAGCAGCGCAAGGACTCCATCAGCCAGTTCGAGCAGGCCGGTCGCGACGATCTGGTGGCCAAGGAAAAGGCCGAAGTCGATGTGCTGGTGGCCTATATGCCCGCCCAGTTGTCGGAAGCCGAGGTGGCCGCCGAAGTGCAGAAGGCCGTGACCGAAGCCGGTGCCACCGGCCCACAGGACATGGGCAAGGTCATGGGCCTCGTGAAAGCCCGCCTGGCCGGCCGTGCCGACATGACGGCGGTATCGGGTCTGGTCAAGGCTGCCCTCGCCCCGAAATAATTGACAGTTGCGTCAGATATAAGCAGGATTATCAGTTGCGAAGCACGGAGTTGGCGCCGTATTGCGGGGACTTGGCGGCCAATGTCGGCGAGGGCCGGCATTTCGTTGCGGCTGCACTACAATGATTCGATAGTTGCCGGGCGACGTTCCGGTCACGCATTCCAGAAAAATGGCCGCCGGCCGATCCGGCAGGCCTTGGCATCAGGACGGTCAGTCGGGTGATTCCGCAATCCTTCATTCAGGACCTGCTTAACCGCGTGGACATTGTCGACGTGGTGGGCAAGTACGTGCAGTTGAAGAAGGGCGGGGCCAACTTCATGGGCCTGTGCCCGTTCCACAACGAGAAATCCCCGTCGTTCACGGTATCCCCGACCAAGCAGTTTTATCACTGCTTTGGGTGCGGCGCGCATGGGTCGGCCATCGGCTTCCTGATGGAGTATTCGGGCCAGTCGTACCCCGACGCGGTGCGGGAACTGGCGCAATCGGTAGGGTTGTCCGTCCCCGAGGAACGCAACAGCCTGCCGCCCGCCCAGCGCGCGGAACAGCAGGCCAGATCGGTGGCGCTGAGCGATGCCATGTCGCGGGCCACCGAGTTCTACAAGAAACAGCTACGCGGGTCGCCGCAGGCCATCCAGTACCTGAAGGGTCGCGGCCTGACCGGAGAGATCGCCGTGCGATTCGGGCTCGGTTACGCGCCTGACGACTGGCAGGGCCTGGAGGCTGTGTTCGGCTCGTATCGCGACGATGCGACTGCAGCGCCACTTGTTGAAAATGGTCTGCTGATCGAATCCCAGGACAAGCGCGACGCCGACGGCAAGCCGCGCCGTTACGACCGGTTCCGCGACCGCATCATGTTCCCGATCCGCAATACCAAGGGCAACGTGATCGGATTCGGCGGCCGCGTCATGGGTCAGGGCGAGCCGAAATACCTGAACTCCCCCGAAACACCGCTCTTCAGCAAGGGAACGGAGCTCTACGGCCTGTTCGAGGCACGTCATGCCATTCGCGAGAATGGCTACGTGCTGGTGGTCGAGGGATACATGGACGTGGTGGCGCTGGCGCAGCTTGGCTTTGCCAACGCGGTGGCCACGCTCGGCACGGCCTGTACGGCGATCCATGTGCAAAAGCTGCTGCGCCAGACCGATGCCGTGGTCTTCTCGTTCGACGGCGATGCCGCCGGACGCCGGGCAGCGCGGCGTGCGCTGGAAGCCTGCCTGCCGCATGTGGCCGACAACAAGACCATCCGCTTTCTGTTCCTGCCCGCCGAGCACGACCCCGACAGCTATGTGCGCGAAGAGGGGACCGACGCGTTCGCGCGCCAGGTGCAGAACGCGATGCCGCTCTCGCGTTTTCTGCTCCAGATCGTGACGGAAGACCAGGACCTGCGGCAGCCCGAAGGCCGCGCCCGTGCGCAGTTCGAAGCCAAGCCGCTGCTCCAGGCCATGCCGGCCGGCGGTCTGCGGCTACAGATTGTGCGCGAACTTGCCGATGCTACCGGTACGACGCCGGCGGAGATCGAGGCCGTATGCGGGCTGGGCAGCGATTCGTCGCGCGTCGGCCGCTTCTCGCAGCCGCGTCCCCGCGCCAGGCGCCAGGCACCGACCGGGCTGGAACAGCAGGTGATCCAGCTGCTGATGAGCTACCCGTCGCTGGCAAGCCGGCTTGACGAGGAGGCCCGCGCATTGCTGCTCGATCCCCAGCGGCCGGAAACCGAAGTGCTTGCTCACTTGGTGGCGGCCTGCGACGGCATTCAGGGCACCATGAATTTTGCGGCCTTCAACGAGCAGCTGGCCCAGACGCCTTACGCGGACGTCTACGCCGCCGCCCGGGCAGCCGTGCTGAAGGAAGAAATGGAAGAGGCGCTTGCGACACTTGAATTCGACGGCGCCGTACACAAGCTGCTGGCAGATCCGCTGCAGCGCGAACTGGAGACATTGCTGGCCGCCATCCAGGCCGGCACCGCCAATGAGGACGACAAGGCGCGCTATCGCTGGCTGATGCCGGAAGTCCAGCGCCGTCGCCAGATGGGATGGCGGCCCGTCAACGCGGAAGACGAGTAGCCGTCACACGGCATACGATAAAAGGCAGCACACAGGTTTTTCGGCTTGAGCCATCGCGCATGTGACCCCAACTGACGGACAAATCCGGGGTCTAACCGCTTAAGCCTTGATTTTTCAGGTGAAAACCTCACCTGACAGGAAGCCGGGGATTGGTGACGTGCTACAATGCCCGGTTTGGATTGCGAAATCTCTCTCCAGTACTGGCGAAAGTGAGCGTGCCAATGGCAAAGGCCAAAGCAACCGAAAGGGCAGCCGGGAAGGCTCCCTCCAAAGCTCCCCAATCAGGGAGCGGCAAGGCGTCCGTGAAAACAACGGCGGCGAAGACATCGACCGCGTCAGTCAGGACGACATCAGCCCGGTCTGCGCCAGCAAAGTCCGCGCGTAGCGTTTCAGCGCCCGCCGGAACCACTTCCGCCAGGAATCGCACATCCGAAAATACAAAGCCCTCGACTTCGGCACGCGAGAGCGGCAGCAGCGCCAATACAAGCGGCAGTGATGCCGCTGCAACAGTGAAAGGCAAGAGTATCACCGTGGCGAAACAGCAGAATACCGAAGTCGAGAGCAAGCGTGCGGCAACGACGGCCGGCACCCGGACCAGCAGCGCCAAGGGTGGCGCCGCTGCCGCCGCGCCGAAAGCCCGTGCCGCAACTCCCGCACCCGTTGCATCGGAGCGCCCCGCCGCCCCGGCCGTCAAGCCTGAGCCGAAGAAGCGCGGCCGCAAGCCCAAGGCCGAGATGCAGCAAGAAGACAGCACCATCGAAGACGTGACTGAAGAGTTTTACGACAACGACGCGCCCGCCTCCACGCCCGCGGCGGCCCCCAAGACCGAGAAGCAGAAGGCCAAGGACCGCAAGGCCAAGGAAAAGGCGCTGCTCAAGGAATTCGCTTCGTCCAACCAGGCCGGTAGCGAGGAAGAACTCGAGGTCCGCCGCCAGAAGCTGAAGGCGCTGATCAAGCTGGGCAAGTCGCGCGGCTACCTGACCTATGCGGAAATCAACGATCACCTTCCGGACGACATGGTCGATTCGGAAACGATCGACACGCTGGTCGCCACGCTGAACGACATCGGCATCGCCGTCTACGAACAGGCGCCGGACGCCGAGACGCTGCTGCTGAACGACAACGCCCCGTCGGCCACCAGCGAGGAAGAGGCCGAGGAAGAGGCCGAAGCCGCGCTGTCCACCGTCGATTCCGAATTCGGCCGCACCACCGACCCGGTCCGCATGTACATGCGCGAAATGGGTACCGTGGAACTGCTGACGCGCGAAGGCGAAATCGAGATCGCCAAGCGTATTGAAGCCGGTCTGAAGGACATGGTCATGGCCATTTCGGCCTGCCCGGTCACGATCTCGGAAATTCTGGCCAGCGCCGAGCGCATCGCCAACGAAGAGATGAAGATCGACGAATTCGTCGATGGCCTGATCGATCCGAACGCCGAGGAAGTCCAGGACAACTCGCCGGCCGCCGCGGCCGCCTCCGCTGACGAGGACGAGGAGTCGGAAGACGGCGACGACGAGGAAGGCGACGAGGAAGACGACGACGAGAACGGCGCCGGCGCCGGGGCATCGGCCCGTCAGCTGGAAGAGCTGAAGGTTGCCGCGCTGGAGAAATTCCGCATCATCGCCGAGCAGTTCGACAAGATGCGCCGTGCCTTCGAGAAGGAAGGCTACAAGTCCAAGCCGTACGTGAAGGCCCAGGAAGCGATCCAGGCCGAGCTGATGGGCATCCGCTTCACCGCGCGTAACGTCGAGCGTCTGTGCGACACGCTGCGCGGCCAGGTGGACGAAGTCCGCAAGCTCGAACGTGCCATCCTGAACATCGTGGTCGACAAGTGCGGCATGCCGCGTGCCGACTTCGTGGCCCGCTTCCCCGGCAACGAAACGAACCTGGACTGGATCGAGACCATCGTCGCCGACAACAAGCCGTACAGCACGATCGTCGAGCGTAACGTGCCGGCCGTGCACGAGCTGCAGCAGAAGCTGATCGACCTGCAGGCCCGCGTGGTGCTGCCGCTGAAGGAGCTGAAGGACGTCAATCGCAAGATGTCCGAAGGCGAGAAGCGCGCCCGCGAAGCCAAGCGCGAAATGACCGAGGCCAACCTGCGTCTGGTGATCTCGATCGCGAAGAAGTACACGAACCGTGGCCTGCAGTTCCTGGATCTGATCCAGGAAGGCAACATCGGCCTGATGAAGGCGGTGGACAAGTTCGAATACCGTCGCGGCTACAAGTTCTCCACGTACGCCACGTGGTGGATTCGCCAGGCCATCACGCGCTCGATCGCCGACCAGGCCCGCACCATCCGTATCCCGGTTCACATGATCGAAACGATCAACAAGATGAACCGGATCTCGCGCCAGATCCTGCAGGAAACCGGCAACGAGCCGGACCCGGCAACGCTGGCCGAGAAGATGGAAATGCCCGAGGACAAGATCCGCAAGATCATGAAGATCGCGAAGGAACCGATCTCCATGGAAACGCCGATCGGTGACGACGACGATTCGCATCTGGGCGACTTTATCGAGGACACGAACACGCTGGCCCCGGCCGAAGCGGCGCTGCATGGCTCCATGCGCGACGTGGTGAAGGACGTGCTCGACAGCCTGACGCCGCGCGAAGCCAAGGTGCTGCGCATGCGTTTCGGCATCGAAATGAGCACGGACCACACGCTGGAAGAAGTCGGCAAGCAGTTCGACGTCACCCGCGAGCGTATCCGCCAGATCGAGGCCAAGGCACTGCGCAAGCTGCGCCACCCGAGCCGGTCCGACAAGCTGAAGAGCTTCCTGGAAGGCAGCTAAGCATCACGCCTTCTAAGGGCCTCTAGCTCATGCCTGGTTAGAGCAGCGGACTCATAATCCGTTGGTGCCGTGTTCGACTCACGGGAGGCCCACCATTGAAACAAAAAGGGGTTACGGTTGATGCCGTAACCCCTTTTTTGATGAAATTCCGACGCTGCGCCGGATTTCGTTAGTTCAGCCCCGTCCCGCCCGCCGCCGCGCTGTCAGGGCCAGTGCCGCCCAATCCTTGTGCCCGTCCCCATGCGCGATGGCCTCGATATGCGCGTCGCGCAGCGTGCTGGCCAGCGTCATCGGCACGTTGGCCTGCTCGGCCGCTTCCAGGGCCAGCCTGACGTCCTTGCCGCCCAGCGCCAGCTTGAAGCCGGCGGGCTCGAAGCGTTGTTCGGCGATCGCACCGCCGTAGATCTTGTAGACCGGGGCGGCGAATACCGTGGCGGTGACCAGGTCCAGGAACGCGGCCGGGTCGACCTCGTAGCCCTGTGCCAGCGCCGCGCCTTCGCTCATGGCGCCAATCGCGGCGCCGATCATGAAATTCACGCCCAGCTTGACCGCGTTGGCCTGCTCGGGCTTGTCGCCAAAGATCCAGGTTTTCTGGCCCAGTATGTCGAACAGCGGCTGCACGGTGGCGAGCGCCTGGGGGTCGCCGGCGGCAAGGATGTTCAGCTGGCCGGCCTCGGCCACGTTGACGCGGCCCAGTACCGGCGCTGCGACATAGGCCACGCCACGCGCAGCATGCAGCGCGGCGAGTTCGCGCGCCAGCGCGACCGAGACGGTGCCCATGTTGATATGGATGGCGCCACGGGCCAGCGCGTCGAGCGCACCGCCGCCGACGATGGTGTCGCGCGTGGCGGCGTCGTCGGCCAGCATCGTCACCAGCACCTGGGCGCCATGGGCGGCGTCGGCCGCCGTGGTGGCGCCTTGCGCGCCCTGCGCGACGAGCTTGTCGACGGGGCCCGGCGAGCGGTTCCAGGCGCGTACCGAATGGCCGGCCTTGAGCAGGTTTGCGGCCATCGGCAGCCCCATCGTGCCGAGTCCAAGGAAAGCGATTTGCATGACGGCCTCCATCGTGTGCTTGCGTGCGCCTTACGGATGTTGCTTGCCGACGTGCGTCGGGATACACGTGCGGGAAGGCCGCAAGTTAGCACGCGCACGCGCCGGGCGTATTTGCCCTGCTGCGGGTGCGGGATGCAGATCCGGCGACCCGGCGCGACGCCCGCCGTCGCCGCCATCGCCGGCCGATCACATCGCGGCTACTCGGCCACCACCACCTCGACCTGCTTGAGCGCGTGAAACGGTTCAAGTTGCGCCGGCGTGGCGTCGGCATCGGTAACCAGCGTCCAGGCGCGTTCCAACGGGGTCCAGTGCTGCTGGCGGGCGCGGCCGAGCTTGGTGGAATCGACCAGCACGAAGATGTCGGCGGCCTGGCGGATGATGCACTCCTTCAGGTAGGCCTGTTCCGCGCTGGCTTCGCACAGGCCCACGCCGGCCACCACGCCGTCGGCGCCGAGGAATGCCTTGTCGACGCTGATGCGTGACAGCGCCACCTGCGCCAGCGGCCCGAACGTGCCCATGCTCGACGGGCGCACATCGCCGCCGATCAGCGTGACGCGGACTTTGGGCAGGCCCGCCAGCGCGGTCACGGCCAGCAGATTCGTGGTGTAGACATGCAGGTCTTCGCGCGCGGCCAGCAAGCGGGCCAGCGCGGCGGCCGTGGTGCCGCTGTCCAGCAGCACCGCGTCGCCGTCCTGCACGAAGCTTGCCGCCAGGCGGGCGATGGCTTCCTTCTGCTCGCGCTGCAGGGCCTTGCGTTCCTCCAGCGATGCCTCGGGTTCGTGGCCGCCCACCTGCATCAGCGCGGCGGCGCCGCCATAGGTGCGCACGATGCGGCCTTCGCGCGCCAGCGCGGTCAGGTCGCGGCGCACGGTGGCCTCGGACACGCCAAGGCTCGCGGTCAGGCGATCGACGTTGGCGTCTTCCCCCGCAAGCACGAGTTCGAGGATGGCGCGGCGGCGGTCGGCGGCTTTCATGAGCGAGACAAGAAAAAGGGGATCGAAAAACGATCCCCGATCTTACAGCAGTGCAGGCGCGGTCAAACGGCGGGGATCACGCGCGCCGCGTGGCCAGTTCCGCGCCCTGGCGCAGCGCTTCGAGCAGGCTGCGCTCGTCGGCGATGCCCTTGCCGGCGATGTCGAACGCGGTGCCATGGTCAACCGACGTGCGGATGACCGGCAGGCCGACGGTGATGTTCACGCCGGCTTCCAGGCCCAGCACCTTCACGGGGCCATGGCCCTGGTCGTGGTACATCGCCACCACCAGGTCGAAATCGCCCCGGCCGGCGCGATAGAACAGCGTATCGGCCGGCAGCGGGCCCTCCACATCCACGCCCTGCGCGCGCAGCACCTCCACGGCGGGGATGATCTTCTGCTCTTCCTCGCCCTGGCCGAACAGGCCGTTCTCGCCGGCGTGCGGGTTGATGCCGCACACGCCGATGCGCGGTGCGGCAATGCCGGCGCGCTCGAGCGTGGTGTTGCCGCGCTCGATCGTGCGCTGCACCAGCCCCGGCTCGATCTTGCGGATGGCGTCCATCAGGCCGATGTGGGTGGTCACGTGGATCACGCGCAGCTTCGGCGCCACCAGCATCATCGACACCTCGGGCGTGCCGGTCAGGTGCGCCAGCATCTCGGTATGGCCCGGGAACTTGTGGCCGCCGGCGTGCAATGCCTCCTTGTTCAGCGGGGCGGTGCAGATCGCGTCGATCTTTTCCTGCTGCGTCAGTTGCACGGCGCGCTCGATATAGCGAAACGCGGCGTCGCCGGCCACGGCCGACAGCTTGCCGAACGGCAGGTCTTCCGGGATCAGGCCCAGGTCGATGCAGTCGATCGTGCCCATTTCGAAGCGGGCTTCGTCGGGCGATGCGATGGCGCGCACCTTGAGCGTCGAGTTGACCAGACGGCCGGCCTGCTCCAGCCGGCGCGCGTCGCCAATGACCAGCGGGCGGCACTGGGCGTAGACACTCTCGTGCGCCAGGCTCTTGACGATGACTTCGGGGCCAATGCCCGTGGCATCACCCATCGTGATGCCGATAACCGGAATGTAGTCGCTCATTTGTCCTTGTCCCGTTTGGTGGGGAAATCAGTCCTGGCGCATGGCTTGCCAGGCAAGCCATAGCGCGGCGTCGGTGCCGAACGCGCCCGCCTTGGTGGCAATGCGGCGCGTGGGGCCCGAGAGTGTTTCGGATAGCGGCACGCCGGCTTCCACCTCGCGCTTCAGCGTGAGGGCGCCGATGCCGGCGGCCGCCAGCATCGCACGTGCCGTTTCGCCGCCGGTGGCGATCAGCCCGCCGACGTGCGCAAAGTAGGGTATTACCAGCTGGGCCAGTGCGGCGGACAGCTGCGGCCCTTCCGCCGGGTCGAATGCATCGTCGCGGCCGATGCTGACCAGCAGGTCGCGGCCCGCCATCAGGCAGTCGGCAATCGACTGCTGCGACGCAATCCATGCCGCGTGGTTCGCGCCGTCGCGCAGCGCCTGCGGCGGCACCACCAGCGCGTCGATGCCGGCCTGTTCGCAAAGATAGGTGGCCTGCCTGCCCGACACGCCGGACATGCTGCCCACCAGCGTCAGCACCGGGCCTTCGTGGCGCGGTGCCGGGGTCGGGGCGTCCACGCCCCGCACCGGTGCCGCCGCCGACAGCGCGCGGGCCAGGCCGCCCGAGCCTACCCAGAACACCGGCGTGGCCAGGTCGATCGATGCCTGGGCCAGCGTGAGCAGATCGGCCTCGATTTCCGCATCGCAGACCACGGCCTGATAGCCCTCGGCCTGCCAGCCTGCCAGTTGAGACTGCACGGCGGCCAGGCCGGCGCGCAGCGTGTACAGCGAAATGCGCGCGGTGCGCAGGCCCTGGGCTTCGAGCAGCGCCACCATGTCGGCGGGGCCGGTCAGGCCTTCCAGGCGCCAGATGTCGGTGTGTTCGAGCGGCTGGCCGTTCACGAACATCCGGCCGTCGCGCGTGGTGCGGCCCATGGCCGGAAAGGCCGGGGCGACGACGGCCAGGCCGGCCACCGGCTGCAGCGCGGCCGTTTCGGCAGCCCAGTTGCCGCGCAGGGTCGAATCGATCTTCTTGTAGAGCCGGCGATGTGCGGCAGTGCCGCAGCGCCAGGCTTCGAGATTGCGCGCGGCGGCATCGGCTGGCGCGAGGCGGCGGCTATCGACGTCGGCGGCGACCACATCGGCACCGCCGACTTCCACGGCGGCCGCTGCATCCAGCGTCACCACCGTGCGCGCGCCGTGCGCGGCAAAGCCGATGGCGCAGTCTGCCGCGCCGGACAGGTCGTCGGCGATGATGAGCCAGCTCATGCGGCGGTCCTGGCCATGGTGGCGTTCGTGCGCCGTGCCACGCGACGCGCCACGAAGGCGGTCAGCAGCGGGGTCAGCACCGCAGTCACCACCACGCAGGCGGCCACCAGGATCGTGGCGTGCCTGGCGGCCTCGGTGTAGGCCGGGTTGGCGGCCGCCACCAGGGTTGGCACGGCTGCCGCGTTGCCAGCGGTGCTGGCGGCCGCCACGCCCGCCACGCCGGTGCCGCCGCTCAGGCGGTCGGCGATATAGAGCGCGAAGCCCGTCACCACGACCACGGCAACACCCAGGCCCAGGCCCAGCATGCCGGCCTGCCATACCTTGTGCAGGTCCAGGCCAGCGCCCAGCGCCAGCGCGAAGAACGGAATCATCACCGGCACGGCCTTGCTCAGGAATTCGCGCATCTCGCGGTCCAGGTTGCCCAGGATCATGCCCAGCATCAGCGGCAGGATGCTGCCGACCAGCGTCGGCCACGGAAAGGCCGACAGGCCTGCCACGCCGAGCGTGACCATGGTCAGGAACGGGCCCGATTCCAGCGACATGATCGAGTAGGCGCCCACGTCCTCGGGCTTGCCGTACTGGCCCATCAGGGCCATGTACAGGCCGCCGTTGGTGTCGTTCATCGCCGCCACCACGGCCAGCGTGGACAGGCCGGCGAACATGCCGGCACTGATCGGCGCCTCGCCCAGGAAATGGCCCAGGATCACGCCCAGCAGCATGGCCGTGCCCACCTTGGTGGCAAACAGCACGCCACCCTTCTTCACGATGTAGGGGGTGGCCTTGACGCTGATGCTGGCGCCCATGCAGACGTAGAACACGGCCAGGATGGGCAGCGCGCCGGTGAACAGGGCGTTGGTGAACGACCCGAAGAACTTCGGACCCTCGGGGGCAAACGTTGCAACCAGCGAACCGATCAGCAACGGCACGATCATCATGCCGCCCGGCACGCGCTCGATGGCGCGTTTGATATGAATCTGCATCGTCGTCTCCTGCCGCGTGGGTGCGGCAACTGTGTGTTTTACGCAGGCGTTTGATCGAATCGATCAAACGTGGGGCGAAGTGTAGGCCAAAGGATCGGTTTTGACCAGTTCGATCATAAAAATGATTGAAATGGTCATTCGGTCACAATCCCGCGCGCGCGGCACCGGTTGCGCTATCGTATGGCTCCCGCTTTTCTTGTCCGTATGGAAACTGGAGCCCCCATGAGACTGATCGGCATGCTCGATTCCCCCTACGTGCGCCGCGCCGCGATCACGCTGCGGCTGCTGGGGTTGCCCTATGCGCTGGAGCAGGTGTCAGTGTTTCGCACCTTCGAGCAGTTTCGCGCGATCAATCCGGTGGTCAAGGCCCCCAGCCTGGTGTGCGACAACGGCGTGGTGCTGATGGATTCGACGCTGATCATCGACTACGCCGAGGCGCTGGCCGGCCGCAGCCTGATGCCGGCAGACCTGTCGGCGCGCCAGCGCGCGCTGCGCATCGTTGGCCTGTCGCTGGCGGCGTGCGAGAAGGCGGTGCAGCACGTGTACGAGCACAACCTGCGTCCCACCGACAAAGTGCATCAGCCGTGGGTAGAGCGCGTGGATGGCCAGTGCGCCAGCGCGTTCGCGCTGCTCGAAGACGAGATGAAATCGGTGCCGCTGCCGGCGGCCGAGCAGGACCTCGATCAGGCCGGTCTGACGGCGGCGGTGGTGTGGACATTCACGCAGGCCTTGCTCCCGGGGCGGGTCGATCCGGTGGCGCATCCGGCGCTTGCCGCATTCACGACGGCGGTCGAGACGTTTCCGACTTTCCGGGCATTGCCGCACGCCTGAACGCCAGATGTGATGCATTGACCGATCAATCGCGCGAATTCGTGGGCCGATTGTGCGATACCCCACCAAATCCCCCACAAACGGGTGATGTGGCGCTAGTCGCCTTGCATCACGATACGCGGCGGGGCGATAGGATCCTTGCCCCGCTACCACTTCTGCCCCGCGACCTCCCCGGCCTGCGGGGCTTTTTCCTTGTGGGGCCGACTGACACTTATCGCGCCTTCAGGATGGCCTCGATCTGCGCGGCAGCGTGGCGCAGCGGCGGCAGGTAGTGCTGTTCCAGATAGGCCTGGTCGCGGCTGCCCAGCACCATGCTCAGGCCCAGGCCGGCCACCACCTTGCCGGCCTGGTCGGTCAGCGGCACCGAAATCCCCGCAAATCCATCGACCAGTTCGCTGACCAGCGCGCAATAGCCATTGGCGCGCACTTCCGCCAGCTTGCGCGCCAGCGCCGGGCGGGAACTGATCGTGAACGGTGTCAGCTTGCGCAGTTCGGCGCGGTCCAGATAGGCGGCCAGGGCTTCGTCGTCGAGCCCGGCCAGCAGCACGCGCCCCAGCGAGTGCGCGTAGGCCGGCATGCGGCGGCCAATCGCCATGTCCACGCGCAGCAACTGGCTGGGTTCCTCGCGCGCCACCAGCACCACCGACTCGTGGTCCAGCATGCCGACCGAACAGCTTTCGCCGGCTTCGGCGCACAGCGCCTGCAGATAGGGGCGCGCCAGCTGCGGCAGGTTCATCGACGCAAAGTAGGCATAGCCAAGGTCCATGACCCGGGGCGTCAGCACGAACTGGCGGCCCTGCTGAGCCACGTAACCGTTGTGCGCCAGCGTCAGCAGCAGGCGGCGGGCGGCGGCACGCGTCAGGTCCAGTTGGTCCGCCACATCCTGCATGGTCAGGCGCTCGCTGCCGCTGGCGAACAGGCGCAGCAAGGCCAGGCCCTTGGTCAGGGAGTCGAGCAGTTCTTCCTTCCTGGGTGTGTCGATGGCGTCTTCGGTGGTCTGGGCGTTGCTGCGCGGCATGTCGGGATGGAACGGATCGAAGAGATCGAAGGGATCGAAGGGATCGAAGGGATCGAAGGGATCGAAACAAGGGGTTTC
The DNA here is from genome assembly GCF_057798875.1 of Cupriavidus sp. 94F1. Taxonomy (NCBI): domain Bacteria; kingdom Pseudomonadati; phylum Pseudomonadota; class Betaproteobacteria; order Burkholderiales; family Burkholderiaceae; genus Cupriavidus; species Cupriavidus sp. 94F1. The sequence goes on along the minus strand of NZ_JBYOJT010000001.1, from coordinate 548,647 downwards.
TGCGGGTCAGACCCGACTTGCGTCCGGCCGTCCGATCCGTATGATAGGTGTTCCGCGAACATTTGTTCGCAAAACGTGGATCCGTAGAAACCACGACAGAACAAGATTCAGGAGACGGCAATGAAGGTGATCACCACCGCGCAGGCGGCAGAACTCGTCCAGACCGGCTGGACCGTGGCCAGTGCGGGGTTTGTCGGCGCCGGCCATGCCGAGGGCGTGACCGAGGCGCTGGAGCAACGCTTTCTGCGCGATGGGCTGCCGCGCGACCTGACGCTGGTCTATTCCGCAGGGCAGGGCGACCGCGGCGCACGCGGGGTGAATCACTTCGGCAATGCCGGCATGACGCGCGCCATCGTCGGCGGGCACTGGCGTTCGGCCACGCGCCTGGCCACGCTGGCCATGAACGAGGATTGCGAGGGCTTCAACCTGCCGCAGGGCGTGCTTACGCACCTGTATCGCGCCATCGCCGGGGGCAAGCCCGGTGTGCTGACAAAGATCGGCCTGCACACGTTCGTGGACCCCCGTACGGCGCAGGACCCGCGCTACCACGGTGGCGCCGTCAACCAGCGGGCCCGCGACGCCATTGCGGCGGGCACCGCGAACTGGGTCGAGGCGGTGGACTTCCGGGGCGACGAATACCTGTTCTATCCGAGCTTCCGCATCGATTGCGCGCTGATCCGCTGCACGGCATCGGACCCGCGCGGCAACCTGAGCACCCATCGGGAGGCGTTCCACCACGAACTGCTGGCCATGGCGCAGGCGGCCCACAACTCGGGCGGCATCGTGATCGCGCAGGTCGAGTCGATCGTCGATCATCACGAGACGCTGCAGGCCGTTCACGTGCCCGGCATCCTGGTGGATTACGTGGTGGTCAGCGAGCAGCCCGCGCATCACCAGATGACGTTTGCCGAGACGTACAACGAGGCCTACGTGCGGCCGTGGCGCGGCGAGCGTGCCGATGCCGCCGAGAAGGCGAAGGAAGCGCAATCGCTGCCGGCCGCATCGGCCGCGCTGGACGCGCGCACCATCGTGCAGCGCCGCGCCGTGATGGAACTGGCCGCGCGCCGGCCGCGCGTGGTGAACCTGGGCGTGGGCATGCCGGCCGCCGTGGGCGCGCTGGCACACCAGGCCGGGCTCGACGGCTTCACGCTGACCGTCGAGGCCGGCCCCATCGGGGGCACGCCGGCCGATGGCCTGAGCTTTGGCGCGTCGGCCTATCCCGAGGCCGTGGTCGACCAGCCGGCGCAATTCGATTTCTACGAGGGCGGCGGCATCGACCTGGCCATCCTGGGCCTTGCCGAACTCGACGGCCACGGCAACGTGAACGTGAGCAAGTTCGGCGAAGGGGAGGGCGCGCTGATCGCCGGCGTGGGCGGCTTCATCAACATCACCCAGAGCGCCCGCGCGGTGGTCTTCATGGGCACGCTGACGGCCGGCGGGCTGGAGATCCGCGCCGAGGACGGTGCGCTGCGGATCGTCAAGGAAGGGCGCGTCAGGAAGATCGTGCCCGAGGTCTCGCACCTGAGCTTCAATGGCCCGTACGTGGCGTCGCTGGGCATTCCCGTGCTGTACGTGACCGAGCGCGCCGTGTTCGAGATGCGCGCCGATGCCAACGGCGATGCGCGCCTGACGCTGGTGGAAATCGCGCCGGGGGTCGATCTGCAGCGCGATGTGCTCGCCCAGTGCGCCACGCCCGTGGCGGTGGCCGCCGACCTGCGCACGATGGACGCACGGCTGTTCCATCGAGGGCCAATGCGGCTCTGAGCACATTAAAGAAACGACTAGAACGATTACGAGAAAGAGGCCCGCTGTACCGGGCCGATATTGGAGGAAGCACTGTGCAACACCGTCGTCAATCCCGTCGTCTGGCGCTGTCCGCGCTGGCCCTGGCAGCCGTGCTGCCGTTTGCATCGGCGTCCGCGCTGGCGCAACAGCACTACCCGGACAAGCCGATTCGCCTGGTGGTGCCGTTCCCCGCGGGCGGCCCGACCGACACGGCCGCGCGCATCATCGGCCAGAAGATGGGCGAGACGCTGAAGCAGACCATCGTCATCGACAACCGCCCCGGTGCCTCGGGCACCATCGGCACCGAAACCGTGGCCAAGGCGGCGCCCGATGGCTACACGCTGGTGATGCTGGCCACGCCCACGCTGCTGGCGCCGCACCTGCTGCCGCGCAAGAGCTACGACATCTTCAAGGACTTCACGCCGGTTGGTAACGCCTACGAGCTGCCGATCGTGATGGTCGTGAACCCGCAGTCGCTGCCAGATGTGACCGACCTGCAGTCGTACATCGCCAAGGCCAAGGCGGCTCCCGGCAAGATGAACTACACCAGCGCCGGCAACGGCAGCTTTGGCCATCTGTCCACCGAACTGCTGAAGAACCTGGGCCACTTCGACGTGCAGCACGTGCCGTACAAAGGGAGCGCGCCTGCGATTTCCGACCTGCTGGCTGGCCAGGTGCCGATGATGTTCTCGGACATGATCGCCGCGCTGCCGCATATCAAGGCTGGCAAGCTGCGTCCGATCGCGGTGGGGTCGAGCAAGCGCGTCACGTTTGCCCCGGAAGTGAAGACCGTGGCCGAGCAGGGCTTCCCGGGTTTCGACGCGTCGTCGTGGGGTGGCCTGCTGGTGCCGGCCGGCACGCCCAGGGACGTGGTGGCCAAGCTGTCCGACGCGCTCAAGGGCGCGCTGGCCGATCCGACCGTGCAGCAGAAGATGCTGGGCGCCGGCACGGTGGCGTCATACCTGCCGTCCGACCAGCTTGCCGCGCGCATGCAGAACGACTATGCCAAGTGGGGCAAGGTCATCAAGGACAACAACATCAAGAGCGACTGATGGCTGTCTGAAGCCGTTTTCCAGCCCGGCTTGCTTGATGCGGGTCAGACGGCGCGCAGTTTCCAGTGCTCGGCCCAGTGCCAGCCGTCGCCGCGGACGATGGCTTCCGATTCGGGGCGGATGCCCCGGCCTTGGCCCATCGTGTCGATGGTCAGCCCCCCGCCCAGGCCGAAAAAGCGGCTCGAAGTGCGCAGGAAACTGCGGCGGGTGGCGTCGGATGGGGGTGTTGCGGGCAGCGAGGGCAGGCGGGTCGTCATGGTCGAAGGCTTTGGGTGTCCATGTATGGACATGGCCGGGCGATATCCTCGCCAGCTTTTGTGACGCGTTGTTGACATTTCATTGACGTGTCAGACACCGATACTGCCCTTCCGCCCCCGTGTGCGCCCCCGGACTCTGGTGGTAGAATCCAAGTCTTTGATTTTCCGGGCAATTCATCTTTTCGCGCGTTTTCCCCCGCGCGCCGCCCGTTGAACCGTACCAGACGCGTGTCCGTTGCCTCGGCTCCGCGCCCTGCACCGACACCTCATTGATGACGATGACCAACACCCCAGACCAGACCCCAGCCGCAGAGCAGACGTTCGAAAGCTTCGGGCTGGACGCACGCATCCTGCGTGCCTTGTCCGACCAGGGCTACACCAAGCCCACGCCGATCCAGGCACAGGCCATTCCGGTGGTGCTGCTGGGCAAGGACGTCATGGGCGCCGCACAGACCGGCACCGGCAAGACCGCCGGCTTTGCCCTGCCGATCATCCAGCGCCTGCTGCCGATGGCCAACGCCAGCGCGTCGCCGGCGCGCCACCCGGTGCGTGCGCTGATGCTGACGCCCACGCGCGAACTGGCCGACCAGGTCTACGACAACGTGGCGCGCTACGCGCAGCACACCGACCTGCGCAGCACCGTGGTGTTCGGTGGCGTGGACATGAATCCGCAGACCGACGCGCTGCGCCGTGGCGTGGAAATCCTCGTGGCCACCCCGGGCCGCCTGCTCGATCACGTGCAGCAGAAATCGGTGAACCTGTCGCAGGTGCAGATGCTGGTGCTGGACGAGGCCGACCGCATGCTCGACATGGGCTTCCTGCCCGATCTGCAGCGCATCATCAACCTGCTGCCGGCGCAACGCCAGACGCTGCTGTTCTCGGCCACGTTCTCGCCCGAGATCAAGAAGCTGGCGTCGAGCTACCTGAAGCAACCGGTGACGATCGAAGTGGCGCGCAGCAACTCGACCAACGAGAACGTGCGCCAGGTGGTCTATTCCGTGCCGGACGGCCACAAGCAGGCCGCCGTGGTGCACCTGCTCAAGCAGCGTGCCGCCGGGCAGCAGTCGAAGCAGTGCATCGTGTTCGTGAACAGCAAGATCGGCTGCTCGCGGCTGGCACGCCATCTGGAACGCGAAGGCATCAACGCCGCCGCCATCCATGGCGACAAGACGCAGACCGAGCGCATGCAGACGCTCGACGGCTTCAAGAGCGGCACGATCGATGCGCTGGTGGCCACCGATGTGGCCGCGCGCGGCCTGGACATCCCGGCCATGCCGTGCGTGATCAACTTCGACCTGCCGTTCAGCGCCGAGGATTACGTCCACCGGATCGGCCGTACCGGTCGTGCCGGCGCCAGCGGCGATGCGCTGTCGATCCACGTGCCGGGCAACGATGACCGCCTGCTGGCCGATATCGAGAAGCTGATCAAGCGCAGCGTGCCGCGCGGCACGCTTGAAGGCTTCGACCCGACCGGCGAGCGTGCGCGCCAGGAAGAATCGGACCGTCGCCGCCAACGCTCGGACGTGCGCCGTGCGCGCGACAACGGCGGTGCCGGTGCCACGGGTGGCGCAGCCGGTGCGGCCGGTGGCAGCGGCGAGCGCGACGAATCGGCCCCGCGCCGCCGTCGTACCGAACCCAATGGCCGGCCGGCGTTCCGTCCGTCGGACGATCCGTTCTTCTCGCGTCCGTACGAGCCGTCGGGCAACTACACGCCGGCGCCGAAGGCCGAGGATCAGCTGGCCGCCGCGCTCACGCGTGGCCGTCAGGCGCCCAAGCGCCCGGTGGCGGCGTTGCTGGGCGGTGTGCCGCGCAAGTCGTAAGATCGCCAAGGCTTCACAAGCAAAATGGCCCGCTCAACGCGGGCCATTTTCATTTCGGGCGACGACGAGCGGGTCGGGTTCGATGGGCGGCGCGCTGCCTCACCGATCCAGCCACTGTTCCGCCCACTGCTCCGTGGCCGCCGCCAGCCAGGCCGTGACCGATGCTTCTCCGTTTACGATGCCCAGGTGCGCGCCGGCTTGCCGCAGCGCATCGAGCGGCGCGGCCGTGTCCAGCGCCTGCGCGCCGCTTTGCTTGCTCAGTTTTTCGCCCATCGCGTTGACCACCACCGGCACGTGCAGGTACGACGGCGTGGGCAGGCCCAGCAGGTGCTGCAGATGGATCTGGCGCGGCGTGGAGTCGAGCAGATCGGCGCCGCGCACGATGTGGGTAATGCCCTGTTCGGCATCGTCGACCACGACGGCCAGCTGATACGCCCAGAGCCCGTCGGCCCGGCGCAGCACGAAATCGCCAAGCTCGGTTTCCAGATTCTGGCACTGGCGCCGCTGCCAGCGATCGTCAAAGCAGATCGTGGCCGCGGGGCCGTCTGGCACGCGCACGCGCCACGCGCGCGGCAGCTTGCCATGCAGGCCATTGCGGCAGGTGCCCGGATAACCGAGCGTCTGGTGCCGCTCGCGCACGTGGATGAGCGAATCTGCGATTTCCTTGCGGGAGCAGCCGCATGGATACAGGCTGCCGGCGGCGTCCAGTTGCCGCAGTGCGTCGGCATAGCGCGACTCGCGGCGGCTTTGCCAGACCGGCGGCTCGTCGGGCCGCAGACCCAGCGCGTCGAGTGTGCGCAGGATGCCAGTGTCGGCATCCTTCACGCAGCGCGGGTAGTCAATGTCCTCGATCCGCACGAGCCAGTCGCCACCATGGGCGCGCGCGTCGAGCCAGCTGGCCAGCGCAGTCACCAGCGAACCGAGATGCAGCGGGCCGGTGGGAGAGGGGGCGAAGCGCCCCCGGTAACGTTGCGGCATGGTGCGGCGGACTTACTCGAACGACTCCGGTTGCTGCGGCGCCTGCTGCATCAAGGCCTGCGCCAGGCGGGGATCGTCGAGCTTGCTGGACCACCATTGCAGCGCCTTGCCGCGGGTGTTGGTGCGCCATGCCACCTTGAAGTTGCCGGGCGCGCGCACTTCCACGGTTTCGCGCACCTGCAGCACGCCGCTTTCGATATGGGGTTGTGCCATCGGCGCGGGCAGCCAGCCGCAGCCCAGGCCGCGGATCTGCGCTTCGAGCTTGTCGCGCATGGTGGGCACCACCAGCACGTCCTGGCCGGCCAGCACGCCATGGGTGCGCGCGGGCAGGTTGCGCGACGTATCTCCCACGGCCACGATGCGGTGCTTGGCAATCTGGATTGTCGTGAGCGGGCCTTCCTCGGTGGCCAGCGGATGATGCGCGGCCACGGCAAAGACAAACGGAATCGTGCCCAGCGGCCGCACCTGGAAGCCCTGGGTGCTCGGAATCTCGTACGCGCCGCCGATGATCAGGTCGGCCCGGTTGCTGACCAGTGCATCCCAGGTGCCGCCCAGCACTTCCTTGGCAAAGCGCAGCCGGGTGGCCGTGTTCTCGGCGTAGAAGTCCTGGATGACGGGCAGCAGGGCCCGGAAATTGACCAGATCGTCCACGGCGATATTCAGGCTGGCTTCCCAGCCGGTGGCCAGGCGCTTGACGCGCCGTGCCAGGTCGTCGGCCGCATGCAGCAGGTGGCGGCCTTCGTCCAGCAGCGCGCGGCCCGCCGGCGTCAGTTCGGCACGGTGCCGGCGGCGATCGAACAGCAGTACGTCGAGGTCTTCCTCGAGCTTGCGCACCACATAGGTCAGTGCGGAGGGCACCTTGCCCATTTCGTGGGCGGCGGCCGCAAAACTGCCTTTGCGCTCGATGGCGTCAAGGACTTCAAGGGATTCGAGTGACAGGGGCATATTCAGAATTTCTGAACAAGTGCTTCTAACGCGGTGCCCGCCAATATACTCCCGCTCCCCTAAACTGCCTAGCATCGAAACGCCGCCGGGCCCGCAGCCAAGAGCTGAAGGGTTCGATTCCAGGCCACAAGGAGGGCCATCAAAATGATTGAAATCCGTAAGTCTGAAGATCGCGGTTATGCAGACCATGGCTGGCTCAAGTCGTACCATACGTTCTCGTTTGCCGACTATTACGACCCGCGCCATATCCAGTTTGGCCCGCTCCGTGTTATCAACGAGGACCGTGTGGCGCCCGGCATGGGGTTTGGCACCCATGGCCATCGCGACATGGAAATCATCAGCTATGTGCTGGAAGGTGAACTTGCCCACAAGGACAGCATGGGCAACGGTAGCGTCATCCGTCCGGGCGACGTGCAGCGCATGAGCGCGGGCACGGGCGTACGCCACTCGGAGTACAACCATGCGGCAGACGCCACGACGCACTTCCTGCAGATCTGGATCATGCCGAACCAGCAGGGCATCGAGCCGGGCTACGAGGAAAAGACCTTCGACGCCACCGAAAAGCGGGGCCGCCTGCGCCTGGTGGGCAGCCCGGACGGCGCCGACGGCTCGGTGGTGATCCATCAGGACGTGCGCCTGTTTGCCGGCCTGATCGACGGTGACGAAGCGGCCACGCTGGCGCTGCAGCCGGGGCGCCAGGCCTACGTGCATGTGGCGCGCGGCCGGGTGACGGTCAATGGCCAGCCGCTGGAAACGGGCGACGCCGCCAAGCTTGCCGGCGAGGATGCCGTGAGCCTGGAAAAGGGCGCCGACGCCGAAGTGCTGGTGTTCGACCTGCCGGCGTGACCGGTGAAGTGCACTCCAAACGCCCGCCGCCCTGGCGGGCGTTTGCGTTGCGCGGCCGCCCGTTGCGCGGCTGTCAGTTGTTTACCCGTAACCAGTGCTTACAGGTACTTGGAACACTTGCCGCTATGCTATCGTCTGGCCTATCCGGCATGCGACCGCCGCGGCACACGCCGTGCGCCGATTAATCGTCACGCGATGACCTTCGTATCCATTCTCCTGGCGCTGATTGCCGAACAATTCCGGGCGCTCGGCCGGAACAATCCCATCTACGACATCGTGCGTGTGCTGGGTGACCGCGCCGAGCACGCCTTCGACACCGGTCGCCCGCGCGACGCCGCGCTGGCGTGGCTCACCGTTGTGCTGCCGCTCACGCTGGCCGTGGTGTTTGTCCACTACCTGCTGGCGTCGATCAGCGTGGCCCTGACCCTGGTCTGGAACGTCCTGCTGCTCTACCTGACGCTGGGCTTCCGCCAGTTCAGCCATTACTTCACCGACATTCACGAGGCGCTGAACCGGGACGATTTGCATACCGCCCGCACGCTGCTGCATGAATGGACCGGGCTCGACACGGTGGAAATGCCCGTCAGCGAGATTGTCCGCCACACGCTGGAAGCGGCCATCGTGGCTGTGCACCGCCATGTGTTCGGGGTGTTCTTCTGGTTCCTGGTGCCGATCGGCCCCGGCGGCGTGGTGCTGTATCGCACGGCCGAATTCCTGAATCGCCAGTGGAATACGCCGTCGAACGAACGCAGCCCGGCGCTGGGGCGTTTCGCCGCGCGCGCGTTCTACGTGCTGGACTGGGTGCCGTCGCGGCTGACGTCGATCGGGTTTGCCATCGTCGGCAATTTCGAGGACGCGGTCTACGCCTGGCGCAACCACGCGCGCAAGTGGAACGACGCGGTCAACGGCATCCTGCTGGCCAGTGGCGGCGGGGCGCTCGGCGTGCGGCTGGGCCAGCCGCTGGCCGAAGAGGATTCGAGCGTCATGCTGCGCACGAGCCTGGCTGGCGTGGACTACGCGCCGGGCATGAGCGAGGCCGAGCCGGTGCCGCCCGAGTTTGGCGCGGACCCCGGCGTCCGTACGCTGCAGTCGGCGGTGGGTCTGGTCTGGCGTGCCGTGATCCTGTGGATGTTGCTGCTGGCGATGATCTCGCTGGCCCTCTGGGTGGGCTGACCCCCGACGGACAAGGAAAAAGCGCCACGGTCGTGGCGCTTTTTTTATTCCCGGTGCGCGCCGCAGTGCCAGCATGCGGCGAATTGCGCCTCGTGCCATTCGCCGCAGCGGTGGCACTGCCAGCGTGGCCCCGGCGCGGGATTGGCCGCCGCATTGAGCGCGGCCCAGGCATCGGCCTCGGCCGCGTCGTCAAGAATCCAGACCTGCGGGGCGCTTTCATTGAGCGGGATATCGCCCGCCGCGCCGGCAAGCCAGGTGTTGCGGACTTCCGCGCGGATGCCGGCTGCATCCAGCACGTTCTGGCAATGCGCGGCATGGACCAGCGAAGGCGTCCTCAGCAGCAGTTTCATGTTGAAGCCGTGGCAGGCAGGGTGCTTTTACCTTACCACGGCCGGTGCCGATTGCCAGCCGGGGCTTACCACGGCTTCTGCTGACGCGATTCGTGCAGCAGCTGCGTATAGAGCTGGTGGCGGCGCGGCGAGATCGTGCCGTTGTCGATGGCGCCCAGCACGCCGCAGCCGGGCTCGTTGATGTGGTGGCAGTTATAGAAACGGCATTCGGTCAGCTGCGGCCGGAATTCCGGGAAGGCGCGCTCCAGCATGCCTTCGCTCAGGTGGTGCAGGCCGAATTCCTGGAAGCCCGGGGAATCGATCAGATAGCCGGGCTGGCCCTCGACCACGGCCCATTCGGCCGGCAGGTGATAGAGCCGCGTGAACGTGGTGGTGTGCTTGCCGGAGTCGAGCTTCGACGAAATCTCGCGCGTCTGGGCTTCCACGCCTGGAATCAGCAGGTTCAGCAGCGACGACTTGCCCATGCCCGACTGCCCGATGAGGATGCTGGACACCCCCGCAGTGCGCGGCTGCAGCGCGGCCAGGGCCTCGTCGGGGCGGCCATGGACGGACAGCTCCAGCGTGTCGTAGCCCAGATCCTGGTACAGCTTCAGGCGGCGGCGCGCGTCGTCGAGCCGCCCGGTCAGGTCGGTCTTGTTCAAGATCACCAGCGGGCGGATCTCCAGCGCCTCGGCCGACACCAGCGCGCGGCCCAGCAGATCCTCCGAAAAGCTCGGCTCGGTGGCCAGCACGATGATGACCTGGTCGATATTGGCCGCCAGCAGCTTCGACTTGAACTGGTCTGACCGGTACAGCAGGTTCTTGCGCGGATCGATGCCGGTGATCACCCCCTGGTCCACGGCGGCCAGTTCGATGCGCACGTGGTCGCCCACCGCCGCGTCGCTTTTCTTGCCGCGCGGGAAGGCATGCAGGTGGGAACCATCGGTGCGTTCCACCACGTAGTGGCGGCCATGCGCGGCGACGATCAGTGCGGATTCCGTAGCGGCCCCGTTGCCCTTGCCGGTGCCCCTGCCGGCGTTGTGATGGCGTGCGCTGCGGGTCATGCGTGCGACAGCAGGCGGTCGATCCGCTGGGCCGCGGGCGGATGCGAGTAGTAGAACGCGCTATAGATCGGGTCCGGCGTCAACGTGGACGCGTTGTCCTTGTACAGCTTCACCAGTGCGGACACCAGGTGCCCGGCATTGGTCTGGTGCGCGGCGAACTCGTCGGCCTCGAATTCATGCCGGCGCGACGACTGGCTGGCCAGCGGCCCCAAAATGAACGTGAACACCGGCAGCGCCAGGAAGAACAGCACCAGTGCCAGCGCATTGTTGCTGGCGCCGAAGTTCGGCAGCACACCCAGGCCCGTGTAGAACCACTCGCGGGTGGCCAGCCAGCCCAGGATGGCCAGGAACACCAGCGACAGCGCAAACGTGACCGCGATCATCTTGGCCACGTGGCGGCGCTTGAAGTGGCCCAGCTCGTGAGCCAGCACCGCCTCCACCTCCTCGCCGTCCAGGCGTTCCAGCAGCGTGTCGAAGAAAACGATGCGCTTGGCCGCGCCGAAGCCGGTGAAATAGGCGTTGCCATGCGCGCTGCGCCGGCTGCCGTCCATCACGAACAGGCCCTTGCTGGCGAATCCGCACTTGCGCAGCAGCGCCTCGATGCGCTCGCGCAGGCCTTCGTCGGCCAGTGGCTCGAACTTGTTGAACAGCGGGGCGATGTACGTGGGCACGATGACCTGCAGCAACAGGCTGAAGCCCACCCAGAGCAGCCAGGTGTAAAGCCACCAGTAGGGGCCGGCGCGATCCATCAGCCACAGCACGGCCAGCAGCAGCGGCAGGCCCAGCACGGTGGCCACTGCGGCCATCTTGGCCAGATCGGCCAGCCACAGTCCGAATGTCATCTTGTTGAACCCGAATCGCTGCTCGATCACGAATTGGCCGTACAGCGAGAAGGGCAGGTCGAACAGCCCGCCGATGATGGCCACGCTGGCGATCAGCGCCACGCCGTAGAAGTAGGCGTTGTCCGGGAAGGTATGGAGCCAGAACTGGTTCAGCGCGTGCAGGCCGCCCAGCATCGTGAAGCCGATCAGCACGGCGGCGCCGGTCAGCACTTCGAGCATCGACAGCCGGGTGCGGGCAATCGTGTAGTCCGCCGCCTTCTGGTGGGCGGACAGGGCGATGGTGTCGGCAAACCGCGCGGGCACGGCGCCGCGATGGCGCGCCACATGGCGGATCTGGCGCGAGGCGAGCCAGAGTTTGGTCAGCACCATGATGACCAGGGCGGCAAGAAAGATCAGCGTGAACATCGGCAAGCCTTGTTGACGATGGCGCGGCGCAGCAACGGGAAAGCCGAAGTGCGCGGCATGCCATCCGGGGCAGATATGCGAGAATTATAAATTGTTCGCCCCCGGCCACCCGCCGATCCGGGGCAATTCCTTTTCCAAGCCCATATCGAGCCGTACCGCCAGATGACAAGTCCCGCCGCATCCTCCGTCAAAAGTGAAAACAACCTTGTCTGGCTGGACATGGAAATGACCGGCCTGCAGCCGGATACCGACCGCATCATCGAGGTGGCGGTGGTGGTTACCGATTCCGAACTGAACATCCTGGCCGAGGGGCCGGTGCTGGTGATCCACCAGTCGGATGCCGTGCTCGACGGCATGGACAACTGGAACAAGGGCACGCACGGCCGCTCGGGCCTGATCGACAAGGTCAAGGCATCGACGCTGACCGAAGCCCAGGCCGAGGCCGAGCTGCTGGCCTTCCTGAAACGCTGGGTGCCGGCCAGCAAGTCGCCGATGTGCGGCAATTCGATCTGCCAGGACCGCCGCTTCATGGCGCGCTACATGCCCAAGCTCGAAGCGTTCTTCCACTATCGCAATCTCGACGTCTCGACGCTCAAGGAACTGTGCAAACGCTGGGAGCCCGCCATCCACAAGGGTTTCCAGAAGCGTCAGCTGCACACGGCGCTGGCTGACATCCTGGAATCGGTGGAAGAACTGCGCTACTACCGCCAGCACTTCATCAAGACGCCGGCCGAAGCGGCCGCCACGTTGCCGGCACCGGCAGCACCTGCCGCCCCCGCCGCCCCCGCCGCGTAACACCCTCTCAAGAACAAGAACCCGGCGGGCGGGCTCCACGACGGACCGGCCACGCCGCCTGAGTCCGTCCAGCCTCGCCCCTGCCATGTTCACGCGCATCGTCTCGATCATCACGCCGGTCATCCTGATCATCCTGATCGGGTGGATATACGGGCGGCGTGCCCATCCGGACATGGCGGGCATCAACAAGGCGATGCTCGAAGTGATCGCGCCGTTGCTGGTGGTATCGGCATTCATCAGCAAGGATTTCGTGCTGGCCGATCACCTCGTGCTGCTGGCCTGCGCCGTGGCCGTGGTCATCGGCTCGGGCGTCCTGGCCTGGGTGGTGGCCCGTATGAGCGGCGCCAATCCGCGCACGTTCGTGCCCCCGATGATGTTCAACAACTGCGGCAACATGGGGCTGCCGCTGTCGGTCTTTGCCTTCGGGCAGGTGGGCCTGGCGCCGGCCGCGGCGCTGTTCGCGGCTTCGAACCTGATGCATTTCACGATCGGCATGAAAATCGTGAACCGGCAGGCGTCGATGGCGCAGATCGCGCGCAATCCGATGGTGCTGGCCACCGTGGCCGGCGTGGCGCTGTCCTTGGCCAAACCGGTATTTGCGCTGCCCGGGCCGGTCTACGAATCGATCAAGCTGCTCGGCGATTCCACGGTGCCGCTGATGCTGTTCGCACTGGGTGTGCGGATGAAGGATGTGAGCCTGCGCAACTGGGGCATGGGCGTGCTGGGCGCCGTGGTCTGCCCGCTGGCCGGTATTGCTGTGGCGCTGCTGCTGGCATGGTGGGTGCCGATGACCGACCTGCAGCGCGGGCTGCTGTTCGTCTTCGCGTCGCTGCCGCCGGCAGTGCTGAATTTCCTGGTGGCCGATCATTTCCGGCAGGAACCCGACCAGGTGGCGTCGATCGTGCTGCTCGGCAATATCGCCGCCGTGGTGTTCGTGCCGATCGGGCTGTATCTGGGGCTGAAATAAAAAACGCCCTGCGCCGGGTGGGGCAGGGCGTCATCGGCATCGGCCGATCAGACCGTCGGGTTCGGCTTCGCGCGCAGCGCGCTTTTCGGCCGGAACGCCTTCACGATGGCTTCGTTGGTCTCCACATACGGGCCTCCGATCAGGTCGATGCAATAGGGCATCGCCGCAAACACGCCTTGCACGATCACGCGGCCTTCCACGTCGCGCAGGCCTTCCAGGGTCTCGCGAATGGCCTTGGGCTGGCCGGGCAGGTTGACGATCAGCGCCGCCCGGCTCGGCGTTTCGCGAATCACCGCCACCTGGCGCGACAGGATGGCCGTCGGCACGAAGTGCAGGCTCACTTGTCGCATCTGCTCGCCAAATCCCGGCATTTCCTTGGTACCCACGGCCAGCGTGGCCTCGGGCGTCACATCGCGCCGGGCCGGGCCCGTGCCGCCGGTGGTCAGCACCAGATCGCATCCGGCCACGTCGACCAGTTCGATCAGCGTGCGCGAAATCAGCGGCGCCTCATCGGGAATCAGCCGTTCCACGGCCTGCCACGGCGAGGTCAGCGTCTTGCCGAACCAGTCGCGCAGGGCCGGGATGCCCTCGTCCTGGTACGTGCCGGACGACGCCCGGTCCGAGATGGAAACGAAGCCGACCACCAGTTCGTCGGGGTGGTGACGGGAAACGGGGGCGGTCAGCGGCGGATTCATGCGTCGGGTTCCTTTGGGGTGTCTGTTGCGGCACTTTCGTCGCCATCATCGCCACCTTCCAGTGCGGCCTTGATGGCCTGGAACAGCTCGCGGTAGTACTTCGGCGGCTTGCCCAGTTCCTTTTCCTTGCGTGCGTTGCGGATGATGTTGCGGACCGACTGCACGTCCACGCCCGGGTGTTCGCCCAGGAATCTGGTCAGGTTGGCGTCGTCGGCCAGCAACAGTTCGCGCCAGCGTTCCATCAGGTGCATCTTGGCGGTCTCGGCCTTGCTGGTGCCCTTGAAGCCTTCCAGCGCGGCGCGGATGGCGGCCACTTCGTCGTCGTCCAGGCTGCGCATGACCTTGCCGACAAACTGCATCTGGCGGCGCTTGCCTTCGTGGCTGGTGATCTTGCGGGCAGCGTGGATGGCGTCCGCCAGCGACTCTGGCATCGGCACCCGCGCCAGGCGGTCTTTGGCCAGTGCCTCGAGTTCGGCGCCCAGGTCCTGCAGCTCGGTCATGTCGCGCTTGCGCTGCGACTTGCTCTTGGGCAGGTCGTCGTCGTCTTCCGGGGCAAAGGCGCCCGGGAAACGGCCGTTGGAGTTGTTACGGGTATTTCGCGTCATGGCCGGCATTTTATCTTGCTATGATTCCCGTTTGGACTTTTGATCACGCCCGCCCATATGAGCCAGACTGCCGAAAAGACCGCGCATTTCACCTATACCCAGGATCAGCTCAAGGCCATGGCGGCCGATGTGCTGCGCGTGGCACGCGAACTTGGCGCGACGGATGCCGCGACGGAGATCTCCGAAGGCGGTGGCCTGTCGGTGACGGTGCGCAAGGGGCAGGTGGAAACCATCGAGCAGAACCGCGACAAGGTGGTGGGCGTGACGGTCATGATCGGCCAGCGCCGCGGCAATGCCAGCACGTCGGATTTCTCGCCGGAGGCGCTGCGCGCGACGGCCGAGGCGGCGTACAACATCGCCCGCTTCACGGCCGAGGACGATTGCGCGGGCCTGGCCGAGGAAGGGCTGCTCGAACGCAACCCGCAGGATCTGGACCTGTTCCACCCGTGGGACATCGACGCCGAGGGTGCCATCGACATTGCGTGCCGTGCCGAGGCGGCGTCGTTCGCGGTGTCGCCGAAGATCAAGAACAGCGATGGCGCCAGCGTTTCGGCCCAGCATTCGCAGTTCGTGCTGGCCACGTCGCGCGGCTTCGTGGGCGGCTACCCGTATTCGCGCCATTTCATCTCGGCGGCGCCGATCGCCGGGTCCGGCGGCGGCATGCAGCGCGACGACTGGTATTCGTCCAAGCGGTCGCCGCTGGCGCTGGCCGAGCCCGAGGCCATTGGCCGCTATGCCGCCGAGCGCGCGCTGGCCCGCCTGAATGCCCGCAAGCTGTCCACGCGCAAGTGCCCGGTGCTGTTCGAGGCGCCGCTGGCGGCCGGCCTGCTCGGCGCCTTCGTGCAGGCGGTGTCGGGCGGCGCGCTGTACCGCAAGTCGACGTTCCTGTACGACTCGCTGGGCAAGGCCGTGTTCTCGCCCGATATCCAGATCAATGAGCAGCCGCACGTGCCGGGCGCCATGGGCAGCGCCCCGTTCGACGAGGAAGGGGTGCGCACGCAGGCCCGCCAGGTGGTGCGCGACGGCGTGGTGCAGGGCTATTTCCTGTCGACCTATTCGGCGCGCAAACTCGGCATGCAGACCACCGGCAACGCGGGCGGCTCGCACAACCTGACGCTGACCAGCTCGAAGACGCAACCGGGCGACGACTTCGCCGGCATGCTGAAGAAGATGGGCACCGGCCTGCTGGTGACCGAGCTGATGGGGCAGGGCGTGAACTACGTGACGGGCGACTACTCGCGCGGCGCGTCGGGCTACTGGGTGGAAAACGGGGTGATCCAGTACCCGGTGGAGGAAATCACGATCGCCGGCAACATGGTCGAGATGTTCAGGCAGATCGTTGGTATCGGCGCCGACGCGCTGGTGCGCGGCACCAAGGAAACCGGGTCGATCCTGATCGAGCAGATGACGATTGCCGGCAACTGATTCCGGCATTCGGCCAAACGCAAACGGCGCCCGAGGGCGCCGTTTTTCATGGTCGGACGGGTGGGGTCATTCCTCGCCGGACGGCGGGCGTTCGTAGGTGACGAACGCATAGTCGAACGCGTTGGCCGCCGAATGGTGGGTTTCGCGCGCAACCTCCACCCACTTCGACAGGTCGATGGCCGGGAAGTGGGCGTCGCCTTCCACGTCAGCATCGATCTCGGTGACGATCAGGCGATCCGCACTGGGCAGGGCCTCCGCGTACAGCTGCGCGCCACCGATCAGGAACACCTGTTCCACGCCCACGCACAGGCGCTGGGCGTCCTCCAGCGAGCCCACCACCTCGGCGCCTTCCAGGTGCAGGGCGGGGTTGCGGCTCACCACGATATTGCGGCGGCCCGGCAGCGGCCGGCCGATCGAATCCCAGGTCTTGCGGCCCATGATGATCGGCGCGCCCAGCGTGGTGCGCTTGAAATGCTGCAGGTCCTCGGGCAGGCGCCACGGCAGCGTGTTGTCGCGGCCGATCACGCCATTGCGCGCCCGCGCGACGATCAGGGTCAGCAGCGTCATACGGCCACCGGCGCCTTGATCGCGGGGTGCGATTCGTAGCCCACCAGTTCGAAGTCGTCGTACTGGTAGCCGAAGATGCTGTCGGGACGCCGCTTGATCTTCAGCGTCGGCAGCTTCATTGGCGCGCGCGACAACTGCGTCTGCACCTGTTCGAAGTGGTTGCTGTAGATGTGGCAGTCGCCGCCCGTCCAGACGAAGTCGCCCACGCCCAGGTCGCACTGCTGCGCGATCATGTGCGTCAGCAACGCGTAGCTGGCGATATTGAACGGCACGCCCAGGAAGATGTCCGCGCTGCGCTGGTACAACTGGCAGCTCAGCTTGCCGTCGGCCACGTAGAACTGGAAGAACGCGTGGCAGGGCGGCAGCTTCATTTGCGGGATCTCGCCCACGTTCCAGGCCGACACGATCAGACGGCGCGAGTCGGGGTTGTTGCGGATCTGCTGCACCACCTCGCTGATCTGGTCGATATGGCGGCCGTCCGGCGTTGGCCAGGCGCGCCACTGGTAGCCGTAGACCGGGCCCAGCTCGCCGTTGGCGTCGGCCCATTCGTCCCAGATCGTGACGCCGTTGTCTTTCAGGTACTTGATGTTGGTCGATCCCTGCAGGAACCACAGCAGTTCGTGGATGATCGACTTCAGGTGCAGCTTCTTGGTGGTGACGACCGGAAAGCCTTCGTTCAGGTCGAAGCGCATCTGGTAGCCGAACACCGAGCGCGTGCCGGTGCCGGTGCGATCGGACTTTTCGGTGCCATGCTCGAAAACATGGCGCATGAAGTCGAGGTACTGTTTCATCGGCGCGGGGTAGAAATGTGATGTCGGCTTGCGGGCCGTAAAGCGGGGATTTTAGCCTGAAAGCAAAAAGCCGCCCGAAGGCGGCCTTTTGCGTTTCCCGGCAATTGCGGTCAGCCCGGGTCAGTGGCTTTCCACCGGCTTCTGGCTGCTGTCGCGACGCTTCTGGGTCAGGTAGCCCGCACCCAGCACGCCACCGATGATCACCAGGTACAGCCCCCACTTGATGGCGGGCTGTGCCTCGAAGAAGGCCTTGGTGATCGGCTCGCCCAGGATCATCTTGACGGCGGTGAAGGCCAGCACGCCGGCACCGATGTAGATGATCGACGGATAGCGCGACATCAGCTTGAGCACCAGGCTCGAACCCCAGACCACGATCGGGATACTGATCAGCAGGCCCAGCACCACCAGCAGGAAGCTGCCGTGGGCGGCGCCGGCCACGGCCAGCACGTTGTCCACGCCCATCACCGCGTCGGCAATGATGATGGTCTTCATGGCACCCATCAGCGTGGCCGCGCCGGCGCCGTGCTCGTCGCCGTCGTTCTCGGCGGCCAGCAGCTTGTAGGCGATCCAGACCAGCGCCAGGCCGCCAACCAGCAGCAGGCCAGGGATCTTGAGCAGCCAGACCACGCCAATCGTCATGGCCGAACGGACCACGACGGCACCGATGGTGCCCCAGACAATGGCTTTCTTCTGCAGGTGCGGCGGCAGGTTGCGCGCCGCGAGGGCTATCACGATGGCGTTGTCGCCAGCCAGGACCAGGTCAATGACGACGATCGACAGCAGGGCTGTCAGGAACTGCATCGTGAACAGATCGGTAAACCACTCCATGTACGCTCCTCAGGTACGAAAAAGCTGCAGGCCATCGAGCCAGCAAGGGATTTTTGTTGCACCTGGGATTTACAGCGAGCGCCGGAAGTGATCGGGGGCGCCTTTGCAAACCGTAAAAACCAGGTGTGCAAAGGTCTTGCTCGACTGACTGGCGCGGAATGCGCGCCAGGGTCAGCACAACCGGAGACGAGCGATGCGTCTCGGAATGACGATTGTGCTAAGGGCATCGGATGCCCCCAAGCTACTCCCCTTTTACTTCCCTCTTTGGAAGGGATCGTGGCCGCCGGAAAGCTCCGGCGATCACGTTGGAGGCGATTATAAGGGAACTACGAAAAAAATGTTGCACTGCCGGGGTGGGGTTTGTATGTATCAAGTTCAAGACATGAATGCCGTGCGATTCAGTTTGTAAAGTGATGCAACGTGCCACGCACGCATAAGCATATGCACCTATCCTATCTGGATCGGTTCGGCAGGTGTGCACCAGACCTGACAGGCGCGCACCCCTGACCACCGCTGGCAAGCATCGGATGCCGGCGCCGCCGCTTTGAGAGGGATTCACCGTAGTGCCCATCGACAACAAGGAAACGTCATGCCGGCCCCCACTACGCTTCAGACGCCCGACACCCATTCGACCCGCAACAACTCCCGCAACAACTCCCATCATCAGAACGGCCACGCTACGCCGGACATGGCGCCGGAGCCGCGCATCGTGGTCGGCAACGGCCATGTTCGGCCCGGGGTGGTCCCGCACCCGGAATTCGTGCAGCAATACCGCGAGGACAACGGCGCGCTGCGCGCCGAGATCGAGGAAGGGCTGCGCCTCAGCCAGGCGCGCATCAGCCCGAAGTTCTTCTACGACGTGCTGGGCTCCCGGCTGTTCGAGGCCATCACCGACCTGCCCGAGTACTACCCGACCCGCACCGAGGCGTCGATCTTTGCCACGGCCGCGCCCGCCATCGCCGCACGGGCGGGCAGCGGCTGCGTGCTGATCGACCTGGGCGCCGGCAACTGCCAGAAAGCGGCGCGCCTGTTTCCAAGCCTGCAGCCGGCCCAGTACGTGGCGCTCGATATCTCGGTGGAATTCCTGCGCGGCACGCTGGCCGCGCTGCAGCAGCAGAATCCACAGATCCCGATGCTGGGGCTGGGGGCCGACCTGTGCGGGCCGCTCGACCTGCCCTCCAGCGTCAAGCGCTGCCGCCGGCTGTTCTTCTATCCGGGCTCCAGCATCGGCAACTTCGCCCCGATCGACGCCCTGGCGCTGCTGCAGCGGCTGCGGGCTGCGGCGGGCCCGGGAGACGGCGTGCTGATCGGCGTGGACCTGTACAAGGACGCCGACACGCTGGTGGCAGCCTATGACGATGCCCTGGGCGTGACCGCCGCGTTCAACCGCAACGTGCTGCGCAACGTGAACCGCATCGTAGGCAGCGACTTCGCGCTGGCCGACTGGCGTCACGCGGCCACGTTCGATACGCAGGCATCGCGCATCCAGATGCATCTGCAGGCCGAGCGCGATGTGACCGTGCGCTGGCCCAACGGCGAACGGCGGTTCGCGGCCGGCGACCGCATCCATACCGAGGACTCGCACAAGTATCGGCCGGATGACTTCGCGATCCTGCTCGAAGCGGCCGGCTTTACCGACCCGGTCAGCTGGACCGATCCGCGCGGCTGGTTCGCCGTATTTCACGCGCGCGGCTGACGATCGGCACGAAGGGGAAAGGCTGGCGGTAAGCCGCGCCGCCAACAGGGTGAAAGGGCGGGGGGCGGAACGCGTTGGCGCGCGGTGTCATAATGCGCGCAGCCGGCCCGGCCGGCACCGATTCCCACCCTTTGTCACGGATACCTCGATGAGCGGCTTTTCCATGCTTCCCGATCTCCACTTCACCGGCGGCACGGCGGCCTGGCCTGACGCGCGCCGGCTGCCGCGCGAGGGGTTGGCACAGGCATTGGTGGAGTCGCGCAACCGCACGCTCGCGTGGCTGGGTGCCTTCGGCGTGACCCGCAAGGGTTGGACCGTGCAGCGTCAGTACGACACCAATCCGCCGCTGTGGACGCTCGGCAATATCGCCTGGCACGCCGAATGGTGGTGCCTGCGCGGTGTGCGGCACCTGGAGCAGGGCGGTATCCGCCTGCCGGTGGCCAGCGAGCCGTCCTTGCTCGATGGTGCGGACGAATGGTTCGATCCCGAGCGGATCGGTCCGGATGAACGCTGGGAGATCGCGCTGCCCGACGTGGCGGTGGTGAAGCAATACGCCACGCAGGTGCTCGACGGTCTGCTGCGGCGCATCGCGCTGCTGCCCGACGACGGCGACGCCACGCTGTATCCGTTCCGCCGCGCGCTGTACTACGAGGACGTGCAGGGCGAAACAGTGGCCACGCTGCTGCAGGCTCTGGAAGTAGCGCCGGTCGAGCCGGCATCGATCTCGCCGGCGGCGGCCGTGCAGTCTGCGGGCACGCTGCACTTTCCCGGTGGCAATTTCACGCAGGGCTGGCCGGAAGCCGACGGCTTTGCCTGGCCCGACGAATTGCCGGCGCAGAAGGTCTACGTCCCCGCGTTCGAGATGGACGCCGCGCTGGTGACCAACGCCCAGTTCCTGGAATTCGTGGAGGATCGCGGCTACGAGCATCCGTCGTACTGGTCGGCCGCCGGCCGGCAATGGCTGATGACGCAGGAGCGTTCGGCGCCCCGCTACTGGTCGCGCCATGCGGTCAGCCGCAGCTGGGTGGCGTCGCGCTTCGGCACGGAGCGCACCCTCAATCCCGACGAGCCGGTGCGGCACGTCACGCTGTTCGAGGCCCAGGCGTGGTGCGTCTGGGCCGGACGCCGCCTGCCGCAGGAAGTGGAATGGGAGCTGGCGGCCGTGCAGAATCGCGGGCTGCAATGGGGCACGTTGCGGGAATGGACGGCTACCCCGTACGAGCCGTACCTGGGCTTTGCCGCCGAGCCGACCGATGGCGAGATCATCGGCCGCTTCGGCACGCACCAGGCCGTGCGCGGGGTGTCGTTCGCCAGCCCGTCGCGCCTGCGTCATGTGCGGGCCCGTACGGCCCTGCTGCCCGAGGACGATGTGTCCTTCGTCGGGTTCCGGACGTGCGCGATGTGAACGAACGCGCGGCAACAAGAAAAGAGAAAAGGCACCCGAGGGTGCCTTTCTTGCGTTCCACCACCGGCCGGCTGGCCGGCAGGGGATCAGCGATCAGCGATCAACGCTCGTAGCGCGAACGGCTGTTGCCGTTGCGTTGGCCGCCAAAGCCGCCGCGATCACCGCCACGGTCGCCAAAGCTGCGGTCGCCGAAGCTGCGCTCGCCACCAAAGCCACGGTTGCCGTCGCGTTGCTGGCCGTCGCGGTTGCCGTACGAACGCTGCTCGCCGCCGAAGCTGCGGTCGCCGAAGCTGCGTTGCTGGCCCTGACCCTGGCCCTGGCCACGGTAGCCGCCGTTGCCGCGGTTGCCGAAGCCGCCGCGGTCGCCGAAACCACCGCCATTGCCACGGTCGCCGAAGCCGCCGCCGTTACCCCGGTCGCCAAAACCACGGTTGCCGTCGTTGCTGAAGCGGCGCTCGCCAAAGCTGCGTTCGCCGCCTTCGCGGTTGCCGCCGTTGTTGCCACGGTAGCCGCCGCCGTTGCCGGCGCCATTGCCGCTGCGATAGCCACCGCCGCTGTTGCCGCGGAAGCCGTCACGGCCGCCCGGCTTGCCGCCGAAGTTCGAACGCGGCTTCGGCGAACGGCGCGGCTCCAGGCCTTCGATCACCGATGCGTCGATGCGGTGGTTCGTGAAACGCTCGATACGGCGCCACTGGAACATGTCGCCATGGTTCACCAGGTTGATGGCGATGCCCGAGCGGCCGGCACGGCCCGTACGGCCGATACGGTGGACGTAGTCTTCCGCCTGCTTGGGCAGGTCGAAGTTCACCACGTGGGTGATATCGGGCACGTCGATGCCGCGTGCGGCCACGTCGGTAGCCACCAGCACGCGCAGGTTGCCGCGGCGCAGGGCCGTCAGCGTGCGGTTGCGCGCACCTTGCGTCATGTCGCCGTGCAGGGCGCCGGCCGCGAAGCCGGTGTCCGACAGGCGCTCGGCCAGCGAATCGGCGTCACGCTTGGTGGCGGTGAACACGATGGCCTGCTTCAGCGACGAATCGCGCAGCAGGTGGTCCAGCAGGCGCTCCTTGTGCGACATGTCGTCGGTGAAGTGCAGGCGCTGCTCGATGTTGCTGTGGTCGGCGCGCGCGGCGGCGATCTCGATGCGTTGCGGGTCGCGCAGCTGGCGCGACGCCAGCTGGCCGATACGGGCGTCCAGCGTGGCCGAGAACATCAGCGTCTGGCGCGATGCCGGCGTGGCGGCCACGATGGCGTCGATATCGTCGGCAAAGCCCATGTCGAGCATGCGGTCGGCTTCGTCGAACACCAGCATGTCGAGCGCGGACAAGTCGATGCGGCCGGCTTCGATGTGGTCCAGCAGACGGCCCGGCGTTGCCACCAGGATGTCCGGCATGCGCGACAGCATGGCCAGCTGCTTCGGATAGGGCATGCCGCCCAGGATGCTGGCGCACACGATGCGGCGCAGATGGCGGCCGTACTTGGCGGCGGCCTCGGTGACCTGCAGGGCCAGTTCACGCGTCGGCGTCAGCACCAGCAGCGACGGCTGGGCGGCGGCCGGACGGGGGCGCTTGCCCTTCATGCGCTTGGCCGGTTCGGTCGGACGATTCGGCGCGGGCTTTTCGCTGATGCGCTGGATCGCCGGCAGCATGAACGCGGCGGTCTTGCCGGAACCGGTCTGGCTCGAGACCAGCAGGTCGCGGCCAGCCAGGAAGGCGGGAATGGCCTGGGCCTGGACCGGGGTGGGGTTGTTGTAGTTGGCTTCGGCCAGGGCGCGCAGGATGGCGGGGTCCAGGCCAAGCTTTGCGAAACCGCTTTCCGGTGCGTCCGACGCTTGCGCGGCCGGGGCTGCATCGGCATTGAGCATGGCGTCGAGCTTGTCGAGCGGGCTCACGGCAGCGGCGGGCGTGGCAGTGGTGTCGGCGGCGGAAGCAAAAGGTTGCTCCGCACGGAAGTCTTCGTGCTGGGTCATGTCGTACGTATTAAATATGCATGGCACCCCAGGGCATTGTGCGCAAAGGGGTGGGCGCAAGTGCAAAGTCTTAAAAAGGCTTCGGCGCCAATCGGTAGGCCGTTCGACAGACTCAGCTGGCAAGACGGCGGCAGGCAGGGGGCGGCAGGCGATTCAAGCAAACCGGCCGATTATCCCTGGCAGGCAAACAGCAATTCGGGCTGTTATCAGGATCGGAGACGAGGCAGCGTCAGGTGAGCGGTGCGTTCTGGCCAGGCACCTGTCTGATACTTCGTGTGATGACAGAGGCAGGGAGCAGATCTTGGGAGGTAGCGGATACGCCACGGCAGATTGCCGGACGGCGCGGTGCGGGACTCACAGTGCGAAACTCACGGCGCGCAGTATAGCAGAACGCTGAATTTTTTGTTGCACCGCGCAAGCGGGAAATATCCGGAACATCGTAAGCAAACGTAAATGAAAGCGGCCGGGGCATCGCTTGCATGTCGGGGCCCGGTGCCTATACTCCAGACGCGGGCATCGATGCCCGTACGGGGCGGACGATAAACAGTCCCGCTGACATTGCCTTTGGCAAGGTTCGCTTGCCGCTCGGCTCCGGCATTGCGGTCATTGATGCCACCGCCAGGTTTCCTCCGACTGTCCGGGTGGTCCGGATGGGCGTCCGCTTCATGGGCGGAATCCATGGGAAACATGCTTGGCACAGGAATGACCGGAAGCAGCCGGTGACGCAGACCCAGGAAGTCCGGGCCCGTCCGCAACCAAAGCCCGCCAATTGCTTGGCGGGCTTTTTCTTGTGATGCGACCCGTGCCGCTGGCGTGCCGGTCTACTTGCGCACGGGTGTGGTCTCCCGCGCCTGCCCTGCCACCTGCGAGGTGCCGGGGAATCCCTCCGGATACTGGACCAGCCGCGTAAGCGCGGGGCGTCGGTGCGCCTGCCAGCGGTAGCTGCCGGCCAGCCGCGCGCCGCCGATGATGGCGGTCATGGCCTCGCGATCGAGGTCCATGTTTTCCGACAAATCCTTGATGACGATGACTGCCATGGCGATCTCCAGCATGCGGGCCTTGCCGCGGCCGGCCGGAATGGCACCGGTCGGGCAGCGCCGGGGCAGGCGCGGGCCCGATTCAGTATAGGCGAGCGGTCCTGTCGCATGCGCCGGGCACGCGACAGGACCGCTCCTGGACGCGCGGCGTTCAAGCCACTGCCAGGTTGCCGCCCCATTGCGTCGGCTTGACGTTGAGCGCGAGGTGGCCCAAGTCGACGCCGACGATCTTGTTGTTGTTGAAGGCGGCGACGTTCACCTGCTGGAACTGCTGCACGCTCTGGTTGATGTTGACGTTGACCAGCGGGCCGGCGGCGGCAATCTTGCCGAACCAGTCCGTGCCGCCGCGGATGGCGCACAGCGATTGTTGGTCGAGGTCCTTGCTGACGGCAAGGTCGCGGACGATGATCGATGACATGATGGACTCCTGGATGCGAATTCAGCGGGTCGGGTCTGCGGCGGGCGGCGGGCTCGAGGCCGGCGCCCGCCGCTGGCGGCGGACTCAGGCGTTGTTCTGCGCGTACTGGTTCGTTGTCGCGTTGTTGCGCAGATGGTCCTGGAAGGCCGAACCGTTGCCGAAGTAGTTGCCCACCTGCTGCATCTGCTGGTTCTGCTGGTCGATCTTGACGTGCGAATCGAACGACAGCTTCACCGGGGCGTAGACGCTGGTCCACGGGGCGATCAGGCCCAGGCCGCCGCGTACCGACTGCATGCGGGCGGCTTCGAGGGTGGTGGTGCTGGACAGGTCGAGGATGGTCAGGGTGCTCATGGCAGTCTCCTAATGGGCGAGTGTGCGGGTGGTGCGGTGCGTGGATGCGAAAGGGGTGCTCAGACCGGGTGGTACACGTTGTTCTGTGCGGACTGGGTCGTGGTGACGTTGTTCGTCATGTGGTCCTGGAAGGCCGAGCCATTGCCGAAGTAGTTTTCCACCGATTGCATTTGCTGGTTCGACTGGGTGACGTTGAACACCTTGTCGACCGACAGCTTGAACGGGCTGTAGACGGTGGTGATCGGCAGGATGGCGATGCCGCCGCGTACGGCATTCAGTGCCTTGGCGTCGAGGGTTTCGGTCGAGGACAGGTCCTTGATGGTCAGCGTGGTCATGATGGTTCTCCTGGATAAGGAAGGTGCTGCGTTGGGTCTGGGTGATGAGCATCGGGTTGGTGTCGCGCTCGGACCAGATATCGCAGCAAGCGTGCCAGCGCGTGCCATGGCCACGGAAAAAGTCTGCGGAGCGTTGTGGGACAAGGGTTTGCGCGGAAGGCGCACGATGCGCGCCGGCAGGGCGGGGGTGCGTGACCCCCGCGGAGTGATGGGGCGGCGCCAACAGAAAGGTGTCGGGTGTCGGGCGGACGGCAACGTCCGGGGCGTGCCGGACCACAGGGCGGCATTGCGGATGGCCGGAGTGCGCACTAGTATCCATCGAAGGCAATGTGCCGTGACGCAACGGTTCCGCCTCCAGTGCCGCCTCCAAAGCGCCACTTGTCAGCGCCACCAGTCGGCAACCAATGTCGGGATGCACCGGATGTCCAGCCTGACCGAACTCATACGGAATTTTCAGAGCGGGAGCCTGAGCCGCGACGAATTCCTCGCATCGGTGGATACGGCCCTGAAGGACGATCAGACCGACTCCACCCAGTTTGCCCGCGTGCTTTCCGAGGAGCACACACGCTTTCCGTTGCCGCCGGCTGTCTACGCCGAAGTCATGCATCGCATCGACTCGCACGTGGCCACGCAGTTCGACCCCGCTGGCGCGGCGCGGCACGATGCGCGCAGCGATGGGCGCACCGAGCTGCCCGGCGAGGAAACCGGCGAGGAAACGCGCATCGAGCCTGAGCCAGGGAATCGGCCGATGCCGGCGACGGGGTTCACCGGCACCACTGGCAGCGGCATGACTGGCGGCGGGTACACCGGCAACACGGGCACCGGCAACACCGGCAGCCATACGGGTGGCAACACGGCGGGCGCCACCACCGGCGGACACAGCGGGCACTTCACCGGCGGCTTCATCCCGTCCGGTCCGACAAAGGGTGTGGGCGATACGCTGAACGGCCGCTTCGTGCTCGAAGAGTGCCTGGGCGTGGGCGGCATGGGCACGGTGTACAAGGCGCTCGACCTGCGCAAGCTCGAAGCATCGGACCGCAAGCCCTATATCGCCATCAAGGTGCTGAACATGCAGTTCAGCGGGCATCCGAAATCGCTGATCGCGCTCCAGCGCGAGGCGCGCAAGGCCCAGCAGCTGGCCCACCGCAATATCGTCACGGTGTACGACTTCGACCGCGACGGCCCCACGGTCTTCCTGACCATGGAATACCTGCAGGGCAAGTCGCTCAACCGTGTGCTGCGCTCGCCGGATTTCCAGGGGCTGCCTTATGCGAAGGCGATGCCGATCATCGTCGGCATGGGCAGCGCGCTGGCCTACGCGCACGAACGCGGCTTCGTGCATTGCGACTTCAAGCCGGCCAATGTCTTCCTGACCGATCGCGGCGAGGTCAAGGTGATCGACTTCGGCATCGCGCGGGGCTTCCAGCAGCCTGCCGACGACGCCGACCAGACCGTGTTCGATCCGGGGTCTCTGGGCGGCATGACGCCGGCCTACGCCAGCCCCGAGATGTTCGAGCACCGCGAGCCCGATCCGCGTGACGATATCTACGCGCTGGGCTGCGTCAGCTATGAACTGCTGACCGGTCGGCACCCGTACAACCGCGTGTCGGCCACGGAGGCGCGCGCAAAGAACCTGAAGCCCGAGCCACCGAAGACACTGTCGCGCGGACAGTGGAAGGTGCTGCGCCAGGCGCTGTCGCTGGACCGCGCGACCCGCACGCCCACGGTCAAGCAATTCCTGGCCGGGCTGGGCGGCGAAGCGCAGGCCACCAGCCTTCGCCTGCCCGTGATCGCGGGCAGCGTGATCGCCGGCGTGGCGCTGGCCACGGGGGTGCTGGTGTACCTGTGGCGCAGCCACATGCCGCCGACGGAAAGCGCACCGCCGGCCCAGGCCGCGGCGCCGTCCGCCACGCCCGCGCCGCCGGAAGAGGCGGTGCCAGTCAAGCCCGAAGCCGTCGCGCAGGTGATCGCCGCCACGCCGTGTTCGCTGCTGAGGGCCCGGATCGACGGCAATACGCTGCAGGTGGGCGGTTATGTCGGCGAACCGGCGCTGGGCGGCCTGCGCGACAAGCTGGGCAAGATCGCGGGCGTGCGCACGCTGAAGCTCGATGCCCAGCCGCTGACCAGCGACAAATGCGACGTGGTGAAGCTGGTGGCGCCGTACTGGTCAGGCAGCCGGAAGGCGGGCGAGCCCGCCGGCGCGGTACTGCGCACGCGCGGCGGGACGCAGCTGACCGAGGGCGCGCCGCTGGTGCTGGACATCAACACGCCGCCGCACGACTCGTATGTCTACGTCGACTATTTCTCGGCCGATGGCAAGGTGGCGCACCTGGTGCCCAGCGCGCGCATCCAGGGCAACCAGGCGCCGGCCAGCTACAGTGCGACCGTGGGCGACAGCGGCGACTGGGTCATCTCGAAGCCGTTTGGCACCGAACTGGTGGTGCTGCTTACCACGCCCGCGCCGCTGTTCACCGCACGGCGCCCCGAGTTCGAGACCCGCCAGGAGTACCTGAAGGCGCTGGAAAAGCCGCTGGCGCAGATGGCCAGCAAGCACGGGCGCGAGCAGGTCAGCGCGGACATCGTGCAGATCGCCACGCGCGCGAAGTAGCCTGCCAGCACAACGCGCCTGGGGCTACTTCGCCTCGCGCACCACACGGAAGCCGTTCTGCGACTGCCGCACGCTGGTGCTGTACTTGAAGCGCGTGGAGGACACCATGTAACTGGCCCCCTCGCGCCATGAGCCGCCACGTATCACGCGCGCGGTGCAGGCCGGCTCGTCCCATGCGCGACCATCGGTTGGCGCGTTCTTGTACGAACTGTGCCAGCAGTCGGCCACCCATTCCCAGACGCTGCCGTTCATGTCGTGGAGCCCGAACGGATTGGGAGCGAACGATCCGACATTGGCTGGCGCGGCATCGCTCCACGGATCGCCGCAATCCTTGCAGTTGGCGTTGCCCTTGCTCATCCGGTCGCCCCACCAGAATGCGGTGCTGGTGCCGCCGCGCGCCGCGTACTCCCATTCGGCCTCGGTGGGCAGCCGGTAGCTCTTGCCGGTGGTCTTCGACAGCCAGGCCACGTACTGCTGCGCGTCATCCCAGCTGATGTCGCGCGCCGGTGCCGTCCTGGCCTCGGGCGGATTGGCGGCGATGCGCGGGCAGGCGTTGGCATCGACGCAGGCATTCCATTGCTCGACCGTGACCTCGTATTTGCCGATGGCAAACGCGTGGCCCACGTTCACGTGATGCGGCGGTTTCTCGGCGGGGTCGCTGGTGTTGCTGCCCATCGTGAAGGCGCCGGGATTCAGCCCGATCATCAGCGGACACTGCGGACAGTCGCGCGATTCGCCGCCCTTGGCCTCGGCCGGCTTTGCCGCGCCGGACGCTGGGGCTTCCTTGCCTTCGGCCGGAAAGGTCACGGTGCCCTGCGCGATGTTGCCGCCGGTGCGGGTGCGGGTCTGGCCCGGGGCAGCGGCCGGCGGCGTGGGGGCAGGGGGCGGCCGGGTGGCGGCAGGCGGCGTGGACTCGGCCTTGGCCTGGGCCTTCGCGTCGGGCTTCGGCGGGGCTGATGACGTCGCCGGTGCCGGTGCCGATGCAGCCTGCGCGGGCGCACTGGCCTTGATGCGATCGAGCCGCGACCTGGCCAGCGCGGCGAAGCGTCCGTTCGGATACTGCTTCAGGTAGGCCTCGTAGTCGGCGGCGTAGTTGCTGTTCTTGATCGAATCCCAGAACGACAGTTCGTACTGCTCGTCGCTGTTTTTCGGCAGGATGCCGGCCGTCGCCGATGGCAACAGCGCGTTGCCGGCCTGGGCGATCCGGTCCCGCACGCTGCCCGGGGGCGGCCCGTGCGACGCGCCATCGATTCCTGCGCCGGTTTCCAGCAGCGCCAGCAGCGACGCGACGATTGCTTTCCGCCACATATTCACCCCCCTCAGAGTCGCCGCGCTGCGCGGTGTGGAGTTGCCGTGACGCGGTACCGGCCGTTTCAAGATAGCACAGCGTTTGTGGCGTGAAAGTTCGCTTTTTGAAGCCGGCCGACCTACGCTGTAGGACACATCGCCGAGCGCATCAAGAACATCGACCAAGAATCCGCTCCCGCGCGGGGTACCGTGTGCAGCGGACTGTTCTCCGGGAGGAGCCGCCATGTCCAGACGATCCCTGCTGCACGCGCTCGCGGCCACGTGTCTGGCCAACTGGACGACGCTGGCGATACCGCTGACGGCGGCCCCCAAGGGCGCCGAGGTCTATATCATCTGGCCCGGCGACGGCGCGGTCATCGATGGCGGCAAGCTCTGGGTGCGCATGGGGCTCAAGGGCATGGGCGTGTGCCCCAAGGGCATCGAGCGGCCCAACTGCGGACACCACCATCTGCTGATCGACGCCGACCTGCCGCCGATGGACAAGGAAATCCCGAACGATCGCAACCACCTGCACTTTGGCGCGGGAGAGACCGACGCGCGCATCGAACTGACCCCGGGCAAGCACACGCTGCAACTGCTGCTGGGCGACAGCAAGCATGTGCCGTTCGATCCGCCGATTTACTCCAAGAAGATCACGATCACGGTGCGCTAGCCACACAGGCGCGAACGGGGGAGCCATGACCCATTTCAGACCGATGCTTCTCGCGGGCATGACGTTGCTGTCCGCCGCTGCCTGGCTGCCGGCGGGCATGGCAGGTGCCGCCGATGCGTCGGCGCCGGCCGCGCATGCCGGCCATGCCTCGGCACCGGCCGCGGGCGCGGGCGCCACCCCGGCGTCGGGCCCCACGCCGGCGCCCCGGAACGCCTATCTCTATATCGGCTACCCCAACAACAATCAGACGCTGCCGGCCGGCAAGCCGATCAAGGTCTGGTTCGGGCTGCGCAACATGGGCGTGGCACCCAAGGACGTCAAGTATCCGAACACGGGCCACCATCACCTGCTGATCGACGTCGACCTGCCGCCGCTGGACAAGGAGATCCCGAACGACCGCAACCACCTGCACTTCGGCGCGGGCGAAACGGAAACCACGATCGACCTGCCGCCGGGCAAGCACACGCTGCAACTGCTGATGGGCGACGAGCGGCACATCCCGACCGATCCGCCGGTCTACTCGAAGAAGATCACGATCTATGTGAAATGACCGGCACCAGTCTCGGAGCGAAATGGCGGGGCGGTCCGCCTGTCTCCGGCGCGGCGCACAGCGATGTGCGCCGTTTTTTTTTTCGGCCCCAACGGTGGCGTGCCGGCTGTTGCAGCGGCGCCAACATGCTGCGACGGATTGGTGGGGTGCGGCCCAACACAGTCCGGGGCGCCGGCAGGCGGCCAGGCCAGGGCCGGTCCGGTGAGGTCGCCCGCCAGCCCTTGTCCTGCAACGATCTCCGTTTTTTTTCGGGGCCATGGCATGCGCTGGCACGCTTGCTGCGATATCTGGTCCGAGCGCGACACCAACCCGATGCTCATCACCCAGACCCAACGCAGCACCTTCCTTATCCAGGAGAACCATCATGACCACGCTGACCATCAAGGACCTGTCCTCGACCGAAATCCTCGACGCCAAGGCGCTGAAGGCCGTACGCGGCGGTATCGCGGTGTTTGCCCCGCGCACTTCGATCTTCACGCCGGTGAGCCTGTCGTTCGATTCGCACAAGACGATCACGCAATCGAACCAGCAGCTGCAGGACGTGGCCAACTACTTCGGCAACGGCTCCGCCTTCCAGGAACACATGCGCAACAACGTGACGACGAACCAGTACGCGCAGAACAACGCCTGATATTCGTACGGTTCAGGCGGCAGCGGCGCGCAGGCCGGCCAACCGGCCGCCGCCGCAACCGCCGCACGGGGAGCTTGCGCCGGGGACACCTCCGCCCCGGCGCTTTTCTTGCCCGTCGCATTGCCTTGCCCGCCGATTTCACCGGGCACGCACACCGAGGTTGGCGTCTGCCGCATGCCGACCCACAATACAGATCGAACGCCAGGACGCCCTGCCACGGTCCGATGGCGTTTCAAGCAGGAAGCCATCGTGAACGCATTCGCCCTTGCTCCGCGCCGCATGTCCCAGCTGTCGGGCGTGGCTTTGTCCGTGGCGCTGCTGGCCGGCTGTGCCGATTTCCGGCCCCCCGAGTACCACCGGCCCGAAACGCCGGCCAAGGCGGCCTGGACCCGCAACGAGTCCGTCACCGTATCGCCGGCCGAGACGATCCTGCCGAACTGGTGGCAGGGCTTTGGCGATCCCTACCTGGACCAGCTCGTGGCCAGGGCGCTATCGGGCAACTACGACATCAAGGTGCTGGCCGCCCGCATCCGCGTGGCCAACGCGCAGATTGCCGAGGCCCGTGCGGGGGCGCTGCCGGTGTTCGATATCGGCGCCGGCGTGGACATCAGCAAGACCACCGGGCAGCCGGTGTCGCGCACCTATAACCTGGGTGGCACCGTGAACTGGGACATCGACGTCTGGGGCAAGGTGGAAAAGGGCGTGCAGGCCCAGAGCGCCGAGTTTCGCGCCACCGAGGCCGACTGGCGCGCCGGCTATCTGTCGCTGGTCTCCGATGTGTCGATCACGTACTTCACGATCCTGCTGCTCGACGAGCAGGTGGCGCAGCAGCGCCATACGCTGTCGCGCAACAACGACATCCTGGGCACCTACAAGGCCATGCTGGCCAACGGCCTGCTGCCGCAGATCCGCGTGATGCAGCAGCAGGCCGAAATCAATCGCCTGACCAAGGACCTGCTGGAACTGAAGCGCTCGCGCGACGTGGCCGAAAACGCGCTGGCCACGCTGGTCGGCGTGCCGGCCGGCGAACTCAAGGTGCCGCCCGGCAAGCTGCAGGAGCGCATCAAGGTGCCCGTGGTGCCGGCCGGACTGCCTTCGCAACTGCTGGCGCGGCGCCCCGATATCGTCGCCGCCGAGTATCGCGTGCTGGCAGCCTACGACCTGGTCGGCCAGGCGCGCCTGGCGCAGCTGCCCAGCATCAGCCTGACCGCGCGCGGCGGCACCGCCAGCTTCGCGCTGTCCGACCTGATGAAGTCCTTCACCTTCGGCTTCATGCCCAGCATCAACCTGCCGATGCTGGACCCCAACGTGCGGGCCCGGGTGAAGACGACCGAGGCCAACGTGGGCGTGGTCGAGAACGAATACGGCCGCACCGTCATGACCGCGTTCGAGGAAGTGGAGAGTGCGCTGGTCAATGTCGATGCGCACAAGAAGCAGCGCGTGGAGCTGCAGCAGCAGGTGAGCCAGCTGCGCGTGGTGGGCGCGCAGATCGACGCCCAGGCGCGCGAGGGCATCGCGTCGCAACTCGACGTCTTCGAGTCCGAGCGTTCGCTGCTGACCGCCGAGCAATCCTTGTTGGGGGCGTACCAACAAATCCTGGCCGATACCGTCACGCTGTACAAGGCACTGGGCGGCGGCTGGCCCGACGTGGACGTGCGCAACAACCGCGTGGACACCGCCGTCGAGGCGGTGGCGCCGGCCGGTGCGGCGGCGTCCAAGGCGGCGCGTTAGCCGCAGCGGCGCACAAACCGTTTCAAGCCTGAAACCCGCATGGCGCTGGCGTTTGCGCAACGCTGCGCCGCAGCGCATTGACTCCCCCCAAGCGTGGCCTACTATGTTCTTACCCGTGACCTGCCGCCCCTTTGCCGACGCATGCCGACCCCGTCGCCGCGTTGGCGCGCGGTTGCGCGCCACAGGCTGCACTGTTGGCTCAGGTGAAACATGACGCGCGACGAAGCTCCCTTCATGGATGTGCCGGTCATGACGCCCCCCGCCGGCCAGGCATTCGATGTCCTGCTGATGCCCGTGTCGCGCCCGGAGCTCGGCGAGATCCGCATCGACGAGGACCTGTTCGCGATCGGGCGCGGCGAGGCGCCGTTTGCGGCGTATCCGACCGAAGCCGTGTCGGTGCTGTCCCGGCGGCACGCGCGCATCTTCTCGGAAGACGGCGCGGTGTATGTGGCCGACCTGGGCAGCAAGAACGGCACACGCGTCAACGGCGACAGCGTGGCGCAGCAGCCGGCGCGGCTCAGCGATGGCGACGAGGTGAGCTTCGGTGCGGACCTGGCCTATCGCGTGCGGCTCTATCCGCGTCCGGCAGAACCCGTGCCGCCCCGCGTGGCGGTCACGCTGACGCCGATGCGCGAGGACCTGGGCCTGCAGCCCGTGGTCATCACCGGCTTCCCCTTCATGGTCAACAAGGCGGACGAGACCTTTGCCCGCTATCGCGACCAGTATCCGCACCAGGTGAACTATCTGTCGCGCCGCCATGCACACGTGTACCTGAAGCACGGCGTGCCGTGGATCGAAGACCTGGGCAGCACCAACGGCACCTTTGTCAATGGTGTGCGGCTGCGCGACCAGTCGGTGCGGCTGGAGCCCGACGACGTGGTGGCGTTTGGCGGCAGCCACTTTGTCTACCGCGTGGGGATCGAACGCGAGACCGATGCCGATGCCACGGCCACCCGGACATCGCTGGCAGCGCCCGCCGCGTCCGCCCCGTCGGTCCCGTCCAATGCGTCCAATGCGTCCGACATGCCGCGCCAGGCCGCGCCGTGCGATGTCGATCCCGACAAGACCACCTTCGTGGGCGCGGCCGACTCCTTCCTGGACATCTTCTGCATGGACTATCGCGCCGCGCAGGAGGACGAGGTCAACCCCGAAGCCATGCCGGACGCGGCGGGCCCGGCCCATGCGTCGGCGCCGCGCGGGCGGATGACGATGATGGCGCTGGAGGCCATGCGCAGCTTCGGCATCCGCGACCGCCATCAACTGGAGCGTGCCGCGCGCGTGGCGATCCTGGTCATTGCCGTGCTGGTGATTGGCGGCGGCTATGTCTGGTGGCGCGGCGCGCCCGACAGGTCACTGCAGGCGCTGGTCGACGAAGGCAAGTACGTGCGCGCCGCGGAAGTGGCCGACAAGGTGCTGTCGCGCCACCCCGACGAGGCGCGCTACCAGGCGCTTGGCGCCGAGGCCCTGATGCGCGGCTACGTGCCGCAATGGTCGGCGCGGCTGCAGGCCAGCGATGCCGACGGCGCCAACGCGGTGCTTGGCGAGATGCGGGCGCGCAGCCAGCACAATGCTGACGGCCAGGCGCTGACCGGCCAGCTGGCCTGGGTGGCCGACCTGGAGCGTTACGTGGCCCAGCGCGGCGGCATCGACGGCCCGATCCGCATGTACGCGGACGAAGCGAAGATCCGCGACCTGCTGCGGCGCTGGGAGGACGACACGGCGTCGCACCAGCGGCTGCTTGGGCGCATCGCCAACGACGTGCCGTCGTTCCGCGACACCTACGCGCGCGCGCTGAGCGATCTGCGCCGGCTGCAGAACGACGAATCGGTGCTGCTGGCCGCCATCGACCGGCTCAACGCGGCCATCGCCACGGAACTGGGCCGCGACCAGCCCGAGGCGTTGCAGCCGATGCTGGCCGAATACAAGGACAAGTACCCGCGGCTGGTGGGGCTGGACAGCGTGGAGCGCGACCTGCACCAGTACACGGCGATGATCGAGGCGCTGCGCGTGCGGGCGCCGGGGCCGCTGGTGGCGCTGATGCAGAAGGCCAGCTTTGCCACGCCGCCGTTCCAGGCCGCCTATCAGAGACTCAAGGCCACGCGCCTGCCCGGCGACGACGTGCAGAAGCAGTACCTGGCGGCCAGCAAGGCATGGGAGCAGGGCGACGGCGTGGCTGCGCTGGCCGCGCTGAAGGCCGTCACGGCGGGGCCCTGGGCGGCCGATGTGGCGAAGGATGTTGCCCACAAGGAGCAGGTGCTGGCGCAGTACGGCGCCATCAAGGCCGCACGCGGATCGCCCGGCTATGAAGAACAGCTGCTGGCGTTCTACGAGTCGCTGGACCCGAAGACCGACGGCTACTTCGCCAGCAGCATCGACGCCGATGTGAACAGCATCCGCGACGCGGCGCTGCGGCGCGCCAACCAGCTGCTGAACCGTGCCGCCACGGCATGGCGCCAGTATCGCAATAACGGCCTGATTGCCGGCGAACAACGGCTCGAACCGGGTATCTCGGCCAAGTTCCGCTCGCAGGCCCGGTTGCTGGCCGATGCCCAGGACGATGCGCGCAAGGGGCTGCGCATCTACGCCCAGCTGAAGATCGAGGATTCGGCGCAGTGGAGCAAGATCCGCGACGACATCCAGGCCGAAATCGACACCCAGCGGCGGTCGCTCAATGACCTGCGCATGGTGCTGGACCCGGCGGTGCTCAAGGCCAAGCTGGCGCTGGTGGGCGAGGGCAGCAAGGAGGGCGGCAAGGACGGCAAGGCCGCGCCGGCCGGGACCGCGGCCACTGCCGCCGCCGTGAAGCCCGAAGCGGGGAGTACGCCATGAAGGACGAGAACCGCGACAACAGGCTTCGGCCGCTGACCGAGGCGCTGGAAGACCATAGCGCCGAAGGCATCGCGCTGCTCAGCGCCGAGCCGCGCCGGCTGACGCTGCTGGCCGTGGTGACCACGGGCGTGCTGGTGCTGTGCGCGCTGCTGTGGTCGTTCTTCGGCCACGCCGACGTGATCGTGACCGCGCAGGGCACGCTGGCGCCGGAGTCCGAGGTGCGGCGCTTCTACGCGCCGGTCGATGGGGAACTGGTCGATCTCTACGTGGCCGAGGGCCAGCCGGTGTCGAAGGACGACGTGGTGGCGCGGCTCAACGCGCGCGGCGCCATCGAGGCGGCGGCCAATGCGCTGCAGGCCCAGCTCAAGCTCGAAGACGCCGAGCGCGAATGGAAGCAGTTTCCGGAGCGCAAGGCCTTGCTGGAGCGCCGCGCGCTGGCGCTGAAGCAGCAGATCGAGCTCAATTCGCGCCAGCACGAGAACCGCCTGGCCGAAGGCACGACGCGGCTGGCCGAGCAACAGCGCGCGCAGTTGGCCGAGGCGCGCAGCAATCTGGAAAACGCGCGCCGCGCACGGGAATTCGCGCGGCAGGAGCAGGACCGCTATGCGCGGCTGTTCGCGTTGCCCGCCGGCGGCGGGGTGTCGCAATCGCAGGTCGAGGCCAAGCGCGCGGCCACGCAGGAGGCCGAGAACACCCTGCGCGTGGCGCAGTCGCGGCTGGCCGAGCTGGACGCGCGGCTGGCGCAGGAATTCACGCAGGCCAGCGCGCAGCTGGAAGGCAGCGGCCAGGAACTGGCCAGCCTGCGCGTGCAGTACGACGCCGCCGTGCGCGAGATCACCAGCACCGAGGACAAGCTGCGGCTGCAGGTGCAGACGGCCCGGCTGGTGGCCGATGCCGCCGCACGCATCAAGTTCG
Source organism: Cupriavidus sp. 94F1 (assembly GCF_057798875.1). Classification (NCBI taxonomy): domain Bacteria; kingdom Pseudomonadati; phylum Pseudomonadota; class Betaproteobacteria; order Burkholderiales; family Burkholderiaceae; genus Cupriavidus; species Cupriavidus sp. 94F1. The sequence continues at coordinate 512,046 of NZ_JBYOJT010000001.1, read as the reverse complement.
AGAACATCGACAAGGACAACTTCCTGCTGATTCTGGCGCCGGTGTCGGGCGTGATTACCGATGTCACGTCCACCCAGCGTGGCGACAAGGTGCAGGCCAATACGCCGCTGGGCGGCATCGCGCCCAAGGATGCCCGGCCGATGCTGCGCATCGAGATTGCCGAGCGCGACCGCGCCTTCCTGCGCGAGGGGCTGCCGGTCAAGCTCAAGTTCAGCGCGTTTCCGTACCAGCGGTACGGCCTGATCGCGGGCACGCTCGAATACATCTCGCCGGCCACCAAGCCGTCGGGCCCCGACAAGCAGCCGGTGTACGAGGGCCGCGTGCGGCTGGCGCAGGACTACTACAGCGTGGCCAGCAACAAGTATCCGTTGCGCTACGGCATGACCGCCACGGCGGAGATCGTGGTGCGGGAAAGACGCCTGATCGACCTGGGGCTCGATCCATTCAGGCAGGTCGCGGGTTGAACGTTGAGGAGAGGGCGATGACAGCCATCGTACGCATCGACGAAGAAATGATCGGCGTCGACGAATTCGTGAGGGTCCTGAAGCTGACCGGCCAGTTCGAAGGGCTGGTGGAGCAACTGGTGCGCGACAAGCTGACCGCCCACGCGGCGCGCCGCCAGGGCCTGAAGCTGACGCCTGAGGAAGTGCAGGAGCGCGCCGACCAGTTCCGCCGCGTGCATGGCCTGCACCGGGCGGCAGACATGAACCACTACCTCGACGCGCTGAACATCACGCTCGACGAGTTCGAGACCTTCATCACCGACAGCCTGTACCAGGAAAAGATGATGGAGCAGGTGTGCACGGACCAGGCGGTGGAGTCGTACTTCCAGCTCAATTCCCCGAAGTTCGACAGCATCGAGGTCAGCCATATCGTGGTGGACACCGAGGGCAAGGCAAAGGAACTGGTGTCGTACCTGCAGGACGATCCCGATGCGTTTGCCGAGATGGCGCGCGAGCATTCGATCGCCGATACGCGCGAGCAGGGGGGCGACATCGGCAAGGTGCTGCGCGGATCGCTCAAGGGCGACATCGAGGCCAAGGTGTTCAACGCCGAGGCCGGCGACCTGCTGGGGCCGTTTCCGGCGCCCGACAAGTCGTTCTTCGAGGTCTTCCTGGTGCGCGCCAAGCATCCAGCCCGGCTGGACCCCGACGTGACCGTGGAGATTCGCCGGCTGCTCCGCGAGGAATGGCTGATGGCCAGGGCGCAGGAACATGTCATCGAAGCCCGCTAGCGAGGTGGCGGCGCCGGCCGCTGCCGCAGCCCCCGCGCCGCCCGCCGGACAGTCGCTGGCCGACTTCCTGGCCACGGTGGAGATCCTGTCGCCGTTGTCGCGCGACGAGATCGAGCGGCTGGCCGCCAGCGCCCGCACGCTGCATTTCGGCTTTGGCGACACGGTCTGCAATGCGGGCGAGCCGGCGGACGGCATTTTCATCGTGCGCAGCGGCTCCGTGCGCGTGTTCAACGAGGAGCATGGCAAGGAAATCAGCATGGGCGTGCGCAAGACCGGCGAGGTGTTTGCCGATATTGCGCTGCTGCGCGAGTACCGGCACGAGTCGTCGGTGCGGGCATCGGGCAAGACCGAGCTGATCACGATACCGCGCGCCGTTGCCGAACCGACGGTGGGCGGCAACCCGGCCGCGCTGGCCTTTATCACCAGCTACGTGGCCATCAGTTCGGCGGGGGGCTTCGTGGCGCGGCTGTTCGACCTGCGCGGTAAGCTCGACAAGCTGGAGCTGGAAGACGCCGTGCGCAGCGTGGGCGTCAAGCGCGTGGCGGCAGGCAAGGAAATCCTGCAGCAGGACGGGCGCGAGGATCGGCGTCTGTATGTGGTGCGCCAGGGCACGGTGCGCATCGTGCGCGAGGAGGACGGCGACACGTTCCAGCTGGCCACGCTGGGACAAGGCGAAATCTTCGGCGAGCGCGCCTGCGTGATGCGCCAGGAGCAGATCGCCTCGGCCATCGCCGAGACCGACACGCGGCTGCTGGTGATCCCCGAGAAGACGGTGCAGTTGATCCTGGAGCGCAACGCGCGGCTGCGCGAGGTGCTGGAAGAGCGCATCCGCACCGTGGATCGGGAATTACACCGGCAGAAGAAGCTCGCCGAGCGCCGCAAGCGGCCGGTGCTGCTGGACCTGCACTCGAAGCCCGCGCTGGGCGAACGGCTGATCCGCCGCTTCGCGCTGGTGGAGCAGGCCGAGGAGATGGACTGCGGCGCTGCCTGCCTGGCGATGATCTGCCGCCACTATGGCGTTCCCATGACGCTGGGCAAGTTGCGCGAACTGGCCAATGTGACCACGGCCGGCGCCACGCTCGATAGCCTGGCGCGGGCGGGCGAATCGCTGGGCTTCACCACGCGCGGCGTGCAATGCACGCGGGATGCGCTGACCGGCTTCGAGCTGCCGTTCATCATCCACTGGGAGGGCTACCACTACGTGGTGGTCTACGGCGTGTCGTCGCAGCACGTGTGGGTGGCGGACCCGGCCATCGGCTTCCGCAAGATGAGCGCCGAGGAGTTCGAGCGCGGCTGGAGCGGCACCTGCCTGCTGTTCTCGCCCGGTACGCAGATGAACGAACTGGCGGTGTCGCGCTCGCCGTGGCTGCGTTTCATCGGCTACCTGTCGCCGTACAAGCGCATCCTGGCGCATCTGTTCCTGGCCACGTTCGTGATCCAGGTGCTGGGCGTGGTGCCGCCGCTGATCATCCAGAACATCCTCGATGGCGTGGTGGTGCACCAGAACATCGGGCTGCTGCACCTGCTGATCCTGGGGCTGGTGATCTCGAACGTGTTCACGCAGCTGATGGTCACCATCCGCGCGTACCTGGCGAACTTCATGGTCCGGAACATGGATTTCGCGATGATGTCGCACTTCTTCAAGCACACGCTGTCGCTGCCGCTGTCGTTCTTTGCCAAGCGCAAGACCGGCGACATCTTCGCGCGCTTCCAGGAAAACCAGACCATCCGCGCATTCCTGACGGAGTCCACGGTGACCACGGCGCTGAACCTGCTGATGGTGTTCATCTACTTCAGCATCATGTTTCTCTACAACGTGAAGCTGACGCTGCTGCTGATTGCGTTCGTGATCCCGATTGCCGCGCTGACCGTGGTGGTCACGCCCAAGGTGAAGGGCTACGCGCGCGAGGTGTTCGCGGCATCGACCGATGCCAAGGCCTACCTGATGGAAACGCTGGGCGGCGCGGAGACCGTGAAGGGCATGGGGATCGAACGCCCGGTGCGGCTGCGCTGGGAGCGCAAGTACGCCAAGGCGCTGGACAAGCAGTACCAGGCGCAATCGTTCCATATCCTGGTGGGGCTGGTCAGCCAGGTGCTGAACGCGGCCACCACCATCACGATCCTCTGGGTGGGCGCCACGCTGGTGCTGGAGCGCGAACTGACGATCGGGCAGCTGATCGCGTTCAACGCCTTCATGGGCAGTGTGCTGGCACCGCTGATGGGGCTGGTGGCGCTGTGGGGCCAACTCAACGATGCCGGCGTGGCGATGGAGCGGCTGGGCGACGTGCTGGACCTGGAGCCGGAGCAGAAGCCGCAGGACGTGATGTCGCGCGTGTCGCTGCCGGACCTGCAGGGCGAGATCCAGTTCGACGGCGTGTACTTCCGCTATGGCGGCGAGGACACCGCCTACGTGCTGGAGAACATCAGCTTCCATATGCGGCCGGGCGAGATGGTGGCCATCGTCGGCCGCAGCGGGTCGGGCAAGACCACGCTGGCCAAGCTGCTGGTGGGCTTCTACAAGCCGACCGACGGCACCATGAAGGTGGACGGCTACGACATGAACGTGATCGACACCGAGTTCTTCCGTGCCCAGGTAGGGTATGTGATGCAGACCAACCTGCTGTTCTCGGGCACGGTGGCCGAGAACATTGCCTGCGGCGACGACAGCCCGGACCGGCGCCGCATCGAGGAAGTGGCCAAGATGGCCGACGCCCACGCGTTCATCTCGAAGCTGCCGCTCGGCTACGAGCAGGTGGTGGGCGAGCGCGGCATCGGGCTGTCGGGCGGGCAGATCCAGCGGCTGTGCATCGCGCGGGCGCTGTATCACGGCCCGCGGCTGCTGGTGTTCGACGAGGCCACGTCGGCGCTGGACACGCAGTCGGAGAGCAACATCCTGGCCAATATGCAGGAGATCCTGAAGGGCCGCACGGCCGTGATCATCGCGCACCGGCTCAGCACCATCATGCAGGCCGACAAGATCCTGGTGCTGTACGAAGGCGGCATCGTGGAACAGGGGCGGCACGAGGAACTGCTGGAACGGCGCGGCATGTACTACCAGTTGGTCCAGAAGCAGTTGAGCGCGGCATGAAGCTATACAACCCCACCCCCGTCACCTCGGCCGTATCGTTCGCGGGCCTGATCGAGCGGATCGAGATCCTGCGCTCCACGCTGCGCTGGTCGTCGCGGCTGGAGCGGCCCGACATCGAGAAGCTGCTCAAGCAGGCCACTACACTGCGCGACGAGGTCATGGGCCTGTCGCACAAGGAACGCTTTGTGGCGGCGGCGTCGGCCACGGGCGAGGCGGGGGCCGACGAGGCGGTGGTCGAGCCGGTGGAGATGTCGGCCCGCGAGCGGCGGCAGGCGCTGATGGAGCGCAGCTTTATCTTCGAGGGCACGTTCGGCGACAACCCCAGGCTGCTCGAATCGCTGGAAATCGCCGAGAAGGCTGCGCCGACCGACCTGCCCGTGCTGATCGACGGCGAAAGCGGCACAGGCAAGGAGCTGATGGCCAAGGTGATCCACGCCAACGGCCTGCGCAACGACAAGCCGTTCATCTCGGTCAACTGCGGCGCGATTCCCGACAGCCTGCTCGAATCGGAACTGTTCGGCCACAAGAAGGGCGCGTTCACCGGCGCGGCCAACGACCGGCGCGGCAAGTTCGAGAGCGCGCATACGGGCACCATCTTCCTGGACGAGATCGGGGAATTGCCGCTGACCGGGCAGGTGAAGCTGCTGCGCGTGCTGGAGGCACACGAGATCCAGCGGGTGGGCTCCGACGAGGTGATCGCCGTCGATACGCGCATCGTCGCGGCCACCAACAAGGACCTGCGCCGGATGAGCCAGGAGGGCACGTTCCGCGAAGACCTGTTCTACCGGCTCAGCGTGATCCACGTGACCCTGCCGGCCCTGCGGGAACGGCGCGACGAAATCCCGCTGCTGGTGGCCTACTTCGGCGACGAGGCGGCCGGCCAGCTCAAGCGGCGGCCGCTGAAGCTGACGCCCCGGCTGCGCGACTTCCTGCTGCACTACGAGTACCCGGGCAATATCCGCGAACTGCGCAACCTGATGTACCGGCTGTCATGCCTGGCCGGCGACACGGCCGATTTCGCCCACCTGCCCCAGGACATCCGCCCCCGGCCGACGGGGCTGCAGGCCGTGGCAGCCGCGGGCGGCAAGGCAACGGTAACCGACCTGAGCACGGCCACATCGCTCAGCGAGGCCAAGCGCGCCGCCAGCGACGAGGCCGAAAGGGCCTTCCTGGAACGCGGGCTGCAGGAAGTCGGGGGAACCGTGGCCGAACTGGCGCGCCGCTTCGACATGAACCGGTCGCACGTCCAGATGCTGCTGAAGAAGCACGGCATCCACTCGAAGGATTTCCGGAACAACCGGCAGGCGGATGGGAAGTAGGGCGGGGCGATCTTTCGGATGCAGGGCTTCTTCAGTCATTGCCATGCGAAACGTCCGCAATGCGTGCTGCGTTTGCGCTGCCTCAAACCTCCGGATCAAACCTCCGGATTCAGCAGCGTCATGTCCGATCCGCCGCCGATGTCCTCGGCGCGGATCACCACTACCGACACGTTGTCGCGGCCGCCGTTGTCGAGCGCCTGCTTGACCAATGCATCGGCGGCAGCCGCCGGATCGGCGATGCCCGGGGCCAGCAGCGCAGCGATCTGGTCGTCCTCGACTTCGTTGCTGAGACCGTCGCTGCAGAGCATGAACACGTCGCCATCGCCGATCTCCAGCGTCAGCCGTTCCAGATCCAGCGTGGGTGCCGCACCCACGGCGCGCGTGATGGTGTTGTGGGCGGGATGGTGCTTGGCCTCGTCGGCCGTAATGAGCCCGCGCGCCTTGAGCCGTTCCACCTGGCTGTGATCGCGCGACAGCTGCTTCAGGTGGCCGTCGCGGAGCAGGTACAGCCGGCTGTCGCCGGCCCACAGGCAACTGCAGCGGCGCTCGCAGACCAGCAGCATCACCACGGTGCTGCCGATCACGCGCACCTTCATCCGCAGCGCTTCCTCGATCAGCAACTGGTTGACGGTCTGCATGGCAAGGCGCGCGTTCTCGACGGCGCCATCGAGGCTGTCGGGCTCGGGCAGCGCCGATAGCGCCTGGATGATCGCGCGGCTGGCGAAGTCGCCCACCGCGTGGCCGCCCATGCCATCGGCCACGGCCCAGATGCCGCGCTCGGGCATGGCCAGGCAGGCGTCTTCATTGCGTGCCCGCACCCGTCCGACGTCTGTGCAGGCGGCCGAAGTCCAGCGGAATTGCGATACGCAGGTCACGGCATGCTCCAGCGCGGGCCGATACCGGCTTGCGCGTATGGCGCCCACGGGGCGCCGGGAATTTGGAAGTCACCGCGAAAGCCCTGCCGGATGCTGCAGGGCTCAGACCAGCCGTCCCTTGTTGCGGGCGTCCATGCCGGCATCGACCGTGATATTCGAATTCGGCGCCGTGTTCTGGACGTTCACGTTCTGGAACTGGTTGTTCATCTGATCAGCATAGAAGCTGTAGTTGATCTCGTAAAAGTTCACGACGGGTAACGCGCTGGGGCGTGCCGCCACATAAGGCTGGATCCAGCCGAACACCCACGGCGCGCCGCCGCCCCGCACGGCCGACATGGCCCGGAAATCCAGTGCGCGCTGGGTGTTCAGGTCGCGGATGGTGAGCGTAGCCATGATGGTCTCCTGAGGCTGGCATCGAAAGGGTCTGCGCTTAAGGAGCAAACGGTGTGCCACGGCGCCGTTGTGATGATTGGCGCGCATGCCGTACCCATTGTGCGAGCCATGTGCGGCATTGGCCGGAACACGCGTTGGGCACGCGCCAACAGTCGGCCGGAACTGGTGGGGCGGCGCCGTCAGCATGCGGCCGCCAGGCGTTGGCCGGGCGCTGACGTCCGTCTGCTGGCTGGCCTCGCCCCAATGCCGGTCACCCGCCAACACAATGCGGCCAACGCTGTTGGGCATACGCCGACAAATTCGCGCGGTTCGCATTTGCCGAATCGCCGCCAGCCGTTGTCCCGCCGTCGATCCGGTGCTCTGGCACGCTTGATGCGGTTGGGTAGGCACCGACGCAGCCCTGACTGCCAGCCACCGACACCGAACCGAGACCTGCCATGAACGCCCAAGACCAACAACAAGTCAGCCGCCTGGAAGATGCCTACCTGCCCGGCGCCCATCTCGTGACGGAACGCAACGGCTACGCGCACCATGGCATCTACGTCGGCCAGGGCCGCGTCATCCACTACGCCGGCTTCTGCCACGCGCTGCACGCGGGCCCCGTGGAAGAAACCACGCTTGAACAGTTTGCCGACGGTCACGGCGTGACGGCCAAGTCCGAACCGTGCGCCCGCTACCTGGGCGCCGAAGCCGTGTCGCGCGCCCGCAGCCGCCTGGGCGAGAACCGCTACCACCTGCTGACCAACAACTGTGAGCACTTCTGCACGTGGTGCCTGCTGGGCCAGCCCCGCAGCGAACAGGTGGAAACCTGCCTGCGCAACCCCGGCACCGCAATGGTCATCGTGCTGCAGATGGCGCTGGCCCTGCTGTCGAGCCTCCACCTCGCCAGCCTGCACGCCGCCTGATCCATCGCCAGCACTCCACCGCCAAAGGGGCCCGCCATGTCCGGACTGATCGATTGGGAAAACTGTACCGCCCGCAGCGGCCGCGCCTGCCACCGCGCCTGCGGCCAGCAGGGGGACGCCGCCCGGGTCCGCCGGCGAAGGCGCCACGAGATGCGCCACGACAGCGATCGCCGACATCCGGCACTGGCGGAGTTTGCTATACTGCGCCCCGTCTTCCGGTCCGCCCGCCCCAGCGCGGCGCAGGCACCGTGCAGACGGTCCGCTCGCCGTAGTTCAATGGATAGAACGAGCGCCTCCTAAGCGCTAGATACAGGTTCGATTCCTGTCGGCGGGACCACCACCCTGAGCATGAGCGGACCCACTGGGACCAGGATCGGGGGATCACAAGGGTGAGGACACTGGCACGGCGGGCCGCGCTACCAGGCAGTGTGCGCTGGCACCCGCAACGGCGCACGTTGCGCCGTGCCGCCCGTCCTGCGACAGGCCACAATGTGGCCTGTTTCTTTGCCGCCCGACCCTGTGCGCCAAGCGGCCGAATTCTGCGGACCAGCTTCAACAAACGGCTATCATGTAGCCCGCACGCCGCAGTCGCGGTGGCGTTGTCTGCCCAAATCTGTCGATCCATGTCTCTATTCCGGACGTCTCTGCGCTGGTTTTCCGCGCTGGCCGTGATGGCCGCCGCCCCTGCGGTGGCGGTGCAGCCTGCGTCCGATCCGGCATTGAACGATACGTCGGGCTGTTCGGCGCTGATCGATATCGTCCAGGAAAGCCTGCGCGGCGAGATCGACGTGGTGTGCCCGAAGGACGGCAAGGAAGCCTGCGAGGCCAAGAATGGCCAAATCCGGGCGCTGCTGGACATCGTGGACGAGCGTCGCAAGCGCAAGGCCGACGAGTGCGAGACGCTGGTTCAGGTCAACCGCCTGCTGCGCACGCTGCCGCCCAAGACCTGAGCGCCGGCAGGGCGCCCCGCAGCTAGTGGCTCATCTTCGAGAACAGCTGGATGACCGCCACCCCGGCGATGATCAGCGCGATGCCAACCACGGCCGCCAGATCCGGCACCTGCCGGTACAGCACCACGGCGATCATCGTTACCAGGACAATGCCCGCGCCTGACCAGATGGCGTAGGCCACCCCCACCGGCACGGTCTTCATGACCTGCAACAGCAGCCAGAACGCGGCCACATAGCCAGCGACCACCAGCACGCTGGGCCAGAAGCGCGTGAAATTCTCGGCGGCCTTGAGGCTGCTGGTGGCAATGACTTCGGCGACGATGGCCAGGGCAAGAAGCAGATATCCGTTCATGGAAGGGGCGGCAGGCAAGGAAACAGCGGTTCAGCATTCGAGAAAGCGGCCATTAAGGCGCTCGGGCAAACCATTATGCAAGATGCACTCAAACAGGGGGCTGCAAAACGGTGCCGAAAATGCCCACAATCCAGTCTCCATGCGGGTTTCAGGCGGTTGGATTACCCTCCCTCGCGGTGGTTGTGCCAAAGCCAATACCCGTCTTGAATGCTACGCGTACGCCATAGCCGCCCGGGGGGGAGAAAATCGAGGCGGCCAACCATAAAAGTCGCGGCGACAAAAAAACCAGTGGCCTGACCATGCCGGCACCCAATAATGAGGCGCCGGTGGCGGGACGCGGGTAAACGGGATAAATGGGGAGCAGTATGACAACCGATCTGGATGCGGCCACGGCATGGCCTGTCATCACGCGGCTGGCCGACGTCGAGGGAACGTCCGACCACCGTACCGAACCCGCCGAGGGCGTGTGGCAAAACACGATCGCCGCTGCCGACCAGGCGCTGGAGGAAGCGGCCCGCATCCAGCGGGGCGTTCAGCACAATCTCAGGCTGCAGCAGGAATCGCGGGCCTTGCGCGAGGAACTGCGCCGCGCGCACGCCGAGATCGACCGCTACCGCGGCATGCACGCGCGCGTGGTGGTCAGCATGCGCCAGCTCGAGGAAGACCACACCAGCGAAATGACGCGGCTGCAGGCCGACAACGAGATGCTGCTGGTCCGGCATCGCGTCTACAAGCTGCTGGCCGAGCACTACGGCACGGCAGCGCTGCGGTTAGCGCCGGCTGTGTTTGCCGAGCATCGCGACCGCGTGCTGGAACACGTGCTGTTCCAGCGGCGCAAGGGCGTGCCGGTGACCGCGATCAGCGCGGCCGAGGTGGCGTTCCTGCTGCTCTGAGCCGCGCCGGCGGCGGCAGGCAGCCCCGGGGCATGCCCCGGATCAGGCGGCCTTCGGCGCGCGCGGCTTGAGCACCAGCAGCGCGAGCATGCCCCCGACCACGCCCCAGAAGGCCGAACCGACGCCGGCCAGCGTCATGCCCGATGCCGTGATCATGAACGTCAGCAGCGCCGATTCGCGCTCGGCTGGCGTCTGCATGGCCACGGTCAACCCGTTGGCGATCGATCCGAGCAGGGCGAAGGCCGCCACGGCCACCACCAGCGCCTTCGGGAAGGCCGCGAACAGCGCCGCGATGCTGGCGGCCATCACGCCCATCACCAGATAGCCCACGCCGCACACCACGGCTGCCATGTACCGGCGGCGCGGGTCCGCATCGGCCTGCGGGCCGGTGCAGATGGCGGCGGTGATGGCCGCCAGGTTGATGCCATGGGAGCCAAACGGGGCCAGGAGAGCCGATGCGATGCCGGTCACGGCGATCAGCGGGCTGGCCGGCACGTGGTAGCCGTCGGCGCGCAGCACGGCCAGCCCCGGAATGTTCTGCGACGCCAGCGCGACGATGAACAGCGGCACGGCGATGCTGACGAAGGCCGCCAGCGAGAACGCCGGTGTGGTCCACACCGGCAGCGCCACGGTGAAATGAAACTGCTCGAAGTGCAACTGGCCCGTCGCGCCAGCCAGCGCCACGCCCACGGCCAGCACGCCCGGCACCGCATAGCGCGGCCACCAGCGCCGCCCGACCAGGTAGGTGGCAAACATCGCCAGCAACAGCACCGTCTGGTACTGGGCCTGCACGAACACATCCACGCTGATGCGGAACAGGATGCCGGCCAGCAGGGCCGACGCGATGCTGGCAGGCAGCGCCTTCATGAGCTTGTCGAACCAGCCGGTCAGACCGGCCGCGGTCATCAGCAGCGCAGCCATCAGAAAGGCGCCGATCGCTTCGGCATAGGGCACGCCGGGCAGGCTGGCAATCAGCAGCGCCGCGCCCGGTGTGGACCAGGCCACCACGACCGGCACACGCATGGCCAGCGACAGCCCCAGCGTGGTCACGCCCATGCCGATCGACAGCGCCCAGATCCATGACGAAATCTGCGGGTCGGTCAGGTGCGCCGCCTGGCCGGCCTGGATCATCAGCACCAGCGAACTGGTGTAGCCGGTCAGCAGGGCGATCAGCCCGGCCACCAGCGTGGAAACGGAAAGGTCGGACAGCTTCGGGGCGTGGGCGCGGTTCATCGAAGGGGCATGCGAAGGACGGAATGGGCCGGTATCTTCGCACGGCAGCGCGGGGCAGGGTGGTTTTGTCGCCGCCCGCGCGGGCCGGTCAGGCGGTCGGGGGGGAGGCCGATCCTATGATCGGCCTCAGGGGACCTCGGTGGGCCTCAGTGGACCCCAGTGGACCTCAGTCGGCCACCTTGTCGCTCGGGAACTTGAACGAATCGCGCAGCAGGTAGCTCATCGGGATATCCAGCGTGATGCCGTTCGGGGGGATCGGCTGCAGGAACCACTTGCGGTACAGCTTCTGGGTTTCCTGGTCATAGATCGACGTGACCATCGCCTTGTCCACGATCTTCTTGAACTCGGCGTCGTGCCTGGACAGCATGACCGCGTACGGCTCGATCGTCAGCAGGTCGCCGGTCACGGCCAGCGATGCGGGGTTCTTCGCGTTGGCGCGCAGGCCGAACAGCAGCACGTCGTCCATCACGAAGGCGTCGGCCTTGCCCGATTCGACCATGGCAAAGGCCTCGGCATGGTCCTTGGCCTCCACCACTTTCCAGCCCATGGCACCCGCCTCGTCCATCTTGCGGATCATCTCCAGCGGCGTGGTCTTGGTGGTGGACACCACGGTCTTGCCGCGCAGGTCGCCCCACTTGCGGATGCCCGAGTCGGCTTTCACCAGCATGCGGCTGCCGGCGATGTAGTGCGGAATGGTGAATGCCACCTGGTCGCGGCGCTCGCGGTTGTTGGTGGTCGATCCGCATTCCAGGTCGGCCTTGCCCTCGACGATGGCCGGGATGCGCGAGGCCGGCGTCACCGGCACCCATTCCACGCGCAACTGCGGCAGCTTGAGCTGCGTGCGCACGGCATCGGCCACCCTCAGGCACAGGTCCACGGCGTAGCCCATCGGCTTGCCGTCCACCACGAACGAAAACGGCACCGAGCTTTCGCGGTGGGCAATGCGGATGGCCCCGGTCTGCTGGATGCGCAGCACCACGGAGTTGGGCATGGCCGCCTGCGCCGCCGGTGCGGCAGGCAGGCAGAGCAACGCGGCTAGGGAAAGTACGACAGGCGCCATGCCTCGTAGCGAGGCACGGCGCGGCAGGCCCGAATTGGTCATGAATGACACCCGTCGAAAATGATTTTTCTAGGAACAACCCCGGCGGCGCGCTGCGCCGCGACTGGCCGGATGGGTCCGGCTCTATGACTGCTGCTGGGTACTGCTGTCGTTGTGCTTGTTCTGCGGTTCCGGAATTTAGGAGAATTCCGATGCTCCGGATTGTTCCACGGGCGCCCATCTCGGCACAACAGCCGCCGTTAGTGCGCGGGCTCAACGTCCCCGGCACGCAACGCTTCGGGCCGGGGCAGGTTGACGAGGATTTTCCCTTACGGATTTGTCCGACTTCTGGTGTGCCGCGCCGCTGGCTATGCTTCAGTCGTGCCTTGCGAGCAGGGCACCGAGGAGAGACTCTTGGGGCCCGTTCAGGCGAACGGGCCTTTTCTTTTTGTCCGGCACGCTTGTGCCGGCCGGTCAGGCCCAGCATGGGCGGCAACGGCAGCGCGGGCCGCGTCGTCTACAATTCGGGCCTGCCTTCGCGCCAGACTTCCGGTCGGGCGCCGCTTACCCTTCCTCGCAATCATGGCCCTGTTCTCCATTACCGATGCCCAACTGGCCTTTGGCCACGTGGCGCTGCTCGACCATACCGATTTCTCGCTCGAAGCCGGCGAACGCGTTGGCCTGATCGGCCGCAACGGCACGGGCAAGTCCTCGCTGCTGCGGATCGTGTCGGGGGCGTCCGCGCCCGACGACGGCCTGATTGCGCGCCAGAGCGGCGTGACATCGGCCTATGTTGCGCAAGAGCCACAATTCGAGCCCGGCCTGACCGTGTTCGATGCGGTCAGCCAGGGCATGGGCGCCGCCCACGACCTGTTGCTGCGATATGACGCGGCGCTGGCCAGACTGGAATCGCACCACGACGAGGCCACGCTGGCCGAACTGCACCGCGTGCAGGCCGAACTCGACGCCGCCGATGCCTGGCAACTGCGCACCCGCGTGGAAACCACGCTGGCCAGGCTGGGCCTGGACCCGCATGTACGTGTGGACGCGCTGTCCGGCGGCCTGCAGAAGCGCGTGGCGCTGGCGCAGGGCCTGGTGGCCGAGCCCGATATCCTGCTGCTCGACGAGCCGACCAACCACCTCGACGTCGAAGCCATCCGCTGGCTCGAAGACCTGCTGCTGGGCTTCCGCGGCAGCGTGCTGCTGATTACCCACGACCGCGCCTTCCTGGACCGCGTGGCCACCCGCATCGTCGAACTCGACCGGGGCAAGCTGTTGTCGTTCCCCGGCAACTTTGCTGCCTACCAGACCCGCAAGGCCGAATTGCTGGCCAACGAGGCCGTGGAGCAGGCCAAGTTCGACAAGCTGCTGGCACAGGAGGAAGTGTGGATCCGCAAGGGCGTGGAGGCACGCCGCACGCGCAGCGTGGCGCGGGTGCAGCGGCTGCATGCCATGCGCGACGAACGCGCCCAGCGCCGCGAGGTCCAGGGCAACGTCAAGCTGGAAGTGTCGCAGGGCGACCGCTCGGGCAAGATCGTGGCCGAACTGGTCGATGTGTCGAAGTCGTACGGCAACAAGACGGTGGTGCGCGATTTCTCGGCCACCATCATGCGCGGCGACAAGGTGGGCCTGATCGGCCCGAACGGCGCCGGCAAGACCACGCTGCTGCGGCTGATCCTGGGCGATCTGGCGCCCGACGCCGGCACGGTGCGCAATGGCAGCAACCTCCAAGTGGCGTACTTCGACCAGATGCGTTCGGCGCTGGACCTGGAAAAATCGCTGGCCGACACCATCAGCCCCGGCAGCGACTGGGTGGAAGTCAACGGCCAGCGCAAGCACGTGATGAGTTACCTGGGCGACTTCCTGTTCGCGCCGGAGCGCGCGCGGTCGCCGGTCAAGTCGCTGTCCGGCGGCGAACGCAACCGCCTGTTGCTGGCGCGCCTGTTCGCCCGGCCGGCCAACGTGCTGGTGCTGGACGAACCGACCAACGACCTCGACATCGACACGCTGGAACTGCTGGAAGAACTGCTGCAGGACTACAGCGGCACGGTGTTTCTGGTATCGCACGACCGCGCGTTCCTGGACAACGTGGTCACGTCAACGATCGCCGCCGAAGGCGATGGACTGTGGCGCGAATCGGTGGGCGGCTATTCCGACTGGGAGCAGCAGTCGGCACGCGCCCAGGCGCTGCAGTCCGCCCGGGCCGAGCCCAAGGCGGCCGACGCCCCCAAGGCCAGCACCCGCGAGGCCCGCGGCGCCAACCGCACGGTCAAGCTGTCGTACAAGGAACAGCGCGAGCTGGATGGATTGCCGGAGCGCATGTCGAGCCTGGAGGCCGAGCAGAAGACCATCGGCGCGCAGCTGGAGGACGGTTCGCTGTACGCCACCGACCCGGCGCGCGCCGCCGCACTGGCCTCGCGCCACGACGAGATCGAGATGGAACTGCTGGAGGCGCTGGAACGCTGGGAAATGCTGGAAAAGAAGACGAAAGGCGAGGGCACCTGAAGCCTGCGCCACGTTTTTCTCCCCTCTCCCGCACAGCGGGAGAGGGGCCGGGGGAGAGGGCCTAGAGGTCCAGATTGCGACAAGGCAGCAAGCCGAGCCGCCTTACCCGCTCCCCCAACCCCTTGCCCACGATGTGGGAGAGGGGAGCCGGTCAACGGTACCTCATACCCTCACCCGCACCACGCCAGCACCATGTTGGTCAGGTCGACCATGAATGCCGGGCGCAGGTAGGCCAGGAACCCCAGCGTCAGCACCACCGCCAAGGCCAGGTAGCCCACTCCGCGCGCCCAGCGCATCTCAGACTCCCACCGGCTGCGGGCGCGCCAGCGCCTGCTCCCGGATCGGCAGGTTGACCAGGGCGGCCAGCACGCCGAGCCCGATCGCCAGCAGCCACACCGTGTTGTAGCTGCCGGTGCGGTCGAACAGGAAGCCGCCCAGCCAGGCGCCCAGGAAGCTGCCGATCTGGTGCGAGAAGAACACCACGCCCGACAGCATCGACAGGTACTTCACGCCGAACACCTGCGCGATGATGCCGTTGGTCAGCGGCACGGTGGACAGCCACAGGAAACCCATCAGCGCGGCAAAGATCCAGGTGCTCCAGGCCGTCAGCGGCAGCATCAGGTAGCCGGCGATCACGACCGACCGCGCGATATAGATGGCCGACAGCAGGTAGCGTTTGGGCATGCGCTGGCCCATCGCGCCGGCCGTGTAGGTGCCGAATACATTGAACAGGCCGATCAGCGCCAGCGCCACCGTGGCAATCTTCACGTCCACCAGGCCCCGGTCCTTCAGGTAGGGCGCCAGGTGCACGCCAATGAACACCACCTGGAACCCGCACACGAAATAACCCAGCGTCAGCAACTGGAAGTTGCGGTTGCCGAAGGCCTCGCGCGTGGCTTCGCCAATGGTCTGCTGGTGGCCGCCGGTGCTGGCGGCCATGTTGGGTTCGCGCAGCGTCAGGGCCAGCGGCAGCATGAAGCAGGCCAGGAAGGCCAGGATGAACAGCGCGTTCTGCCAGCCCGCGGTCGAAATCAGCGTCTGCTCCACCGGAATCATCAGGAACTGGCCGAAGGACCCGGCCGCGGCGGCGATGCCCATGGCCCAGACGCGCTTTTCTGCGCTGGCCACGCGGCCGATCACGCCGTAGACCACGCTGTAGGTGGTGCCGGACTGCGCAATGCCGATCAGCACGCCGGCGCCGGTGGCGAACGCCGTGCCGCTGGTGGCCAGCGCCATCACGACCAGGCCGGCCACATACAACGCCACGCCGACGATCATGATGCGCACGGCGCCGAACTTGTCGGCCAGCGCGCCCGTGATCGGCTGGCTGGCGCCCCACATCAGGTTCTGCAGCGCCAGCGCAAACGCGAAAGTCTCGCGGTTCCAGCCGTGCGTCTGCGTGATGGGCAGGTTGAACAGGCCAAAGCCATGCCGGATGCCCATGGAAAGGGTGACGAGCAGGCCGCCGCACACGAGCACGGTGGTCAGGGATAGTTTGCGATCGGTCATGTCGGGCTCGGTATTGTCTCTATTGTTTTGTCTTGTTGTCTTCTGAATCGCCGCCGGCGTGCTGCCGGTGATCGGGTAACGCCGGGGTGGCGCCGTGGGGGTCGGCGCCTAGTGTAAGCCGGGCACCGGAATTGTGCCGGACTACGAATTTCTGGGGTTTTTCAAAAAGGATGGCTGCCACGGCCATCCATTACAATGCAGCGCATCCCGGCCGCCGACGGCCGGCAAGTCCAATATCCGTATCGACTCCATGGCGAGCAAAACCAGTCAGTACAGCGAATCTTCCATCCGGGTCCTGAAGGGCCTGGAGCCGGTCAAGCAGCGCCCCGGCATGTACACCCGTACCGACAACCCCCTGCATATCGTGCAGGAGGTGATCGACAACGCGTCAGACGAGGCGCTGGGTGGCCACGGCACAGAGATCCTGGTCACGCTCCACAAGGACGGCAGCATCAGCGTGGAGGACGACGGCCGCGGTATTCCGGTGGGGATTCACCCGGAAGAAGGGGTGCCCGTGGTGGAGATCGTCTTCACGCGCCTGCACGCGGGCGGCAAGTTCGACAAGGGCAAGGGCGGCGCCTACGCGTTCTCGGGCGGCTTGCACGGCGTGGGCGTGTCTGTCACCAACGCGCTGGCCACGCGCCTGGACGTCACCGTCTGGCGCGACGGCCTGCAGTCCACGCTGACCTTCGAGCACGGCGGCGAAGTCACCCGGCCGCTGGCATCGCGCAAGATCGAGCGCGGCGAAAAAAAGAACGGCACGCGCGTCCAGGTGTGGCCGGACGCGAAATATTTCGATTCGGCTGCGATTCCGATGGCCGAACTGCAGCGCCTGCTGCGTTCCAAGGCGGTGCTGCTGCCCGGCGTGAAGGTCACGCTGGTGCTGGAAAAGACCGGCGAGCAGACCGTCTGGCAATACGAGCAGGGCCTGAAGGGCTATCTGGTGGAAGCCCTGGCCCAGGGCAGCGGCGCCGAGCTGGTGATCCCGATGTTCGAGGGCGAGCACTTTGCCGACCCGGACAAGAACGCCGGCGAGGAAGGGTTTGCCGAAGGCGAGGGCGCGTCGTGGGTGGTCGCCTGGACCGAGGAAGGCGCGCCGGTGCGCGAGTCGTACGTGAACCTGATTCCCACGCCGGCCGGCGGCACGCATGAGTCCGGCCTGCGCGAAGGCCTGTTCCTGGCCGTGAAGAGCTTCATCGAGATGCACTCGCTGCAGCCCAAGGGCGTCAAGCTGATGAGCGAGGACGTGTTCGCCCGCGCGTCGTTCGTGCTGTCGGCCAAGGTGCTGGACCCGCAATTCCAGGGCCAGATCAAGGAACGGCTGAACAGCCGCGACGCCGTGCGCCTGGTGTCCACCTTCAGCCGCCCGGCGCTGGAGCTCTGGCTGAATCACCATGTCGACTACGGCAAGAAGCTGGCCGAGCTGGTGATTCGCCAGGCCCAGGCCCGCACGCGGGCCGCGCAGAAGGTGGAAAAGAAGAAGGGCTCCGGCGTGGCCGTGCTGCCCGGCAAGCTGACCGACTGCGAATCGACCGACGTCACCCGCAACGAAATCTTCCTGGTGGAGGGCGACTCGGCCGGCGGTTCGGCCAAGATGGGCCGCGACAAGGAATTCCAGGCCATCCTGCCGCTGCGCGGCAAGGTGCTGAACACCTGGGAAACCGAGCGCGACCGCCTGTTCGCCAACAACGAGGTGCACGACATCGCCGTGGCCATCGGCGTGGACCCGCACGGGGTGGACGACGAGCCCGACCTGTCGAACCTGCGCTACGGCAAGATCTGCATCCTGTCCGACGCTGACGTGGACGGCGCGCACATCCAGGTGCTGCTGCTGACGCTGTTCTTCCGCCACTTCCCGAAGCTGATCGACCTGGGCCATGTCTGCGTGGCGCGTCCGCCGCTGTTCCGGGTCGATGCACCGGCTCGCGGCAAGAAGCCCGCGCAGAAGCTCTACGCGCTGGACGAGGGCGAACTGGAAGCCATCCAGGACAAGCTGCTCAAGGACGGCGTCAAGGACGGCGCGTGGCAGATCTCGCGCTTCAAGGGCCTGGGCGAGATGAGCGCCGAGCAGCTCTGGGAAACGACCATGAATCCGGACACCCGCCGGCTGCTGCCGGTGGCGCTGGGCGAATTCGATCTGCCGCAGACCGTTACCATGATGAACATGCTGATGGGCAAGGGCGAGGCGTCGCAGCGCCGGACCTGGCTCGAAGAGAAGGGCAACGAGGTGGTGGCCGACATCTGACGGCACCCAGATCTGGAGGAACGGCGATGCAGGAACGAGCAGGGCAACAGCGGATCAGGCGGCTCCAGGCACAGGCGAAGCGCCTGGCCGGCACGCTGGCCGTGCTCGGCACGTTCGGCATCGCGGCGCCGGCCCATGCGGCGCTGTGGGGCTATATCGACGGCGAGGGCGTGGCCCATTTCGCCGACACGAAGCTCGACGACCGCTACAAGCTGTTCATGAAGGACGGCGGCCAGTTCGATTCGGGCAACCTGGGCCACCGGGGCGTGATCACGCTGCCGGACAAGACCGGCCCGTCGCGCGACAAGCTGTTCCAGTACCTGCTCAACCACCCGAACCTGCGCACGGTCGATCCGATCATCGCGCAGGTGGCCGGGGCCCAGAACGTGGACCCGGCGCTGGTCAAGGCCGTGATGGCCGTGGAAAGCGGCTTCAATCCGGCGGCCGTATCGCCCAAGGGCGCCATCGGGCTGATGCAGGTCATTCCCGATACCGGCACGCGCTTCGGCATTGCCGCGGACGGCCGCCGGACGGTGGAGCAGAAGCTGGCCGACCCCAGGCTCAATATCTCGGCGGGCGTGCGCTACCTGCGCTTCCTGATGGAGCTGTTCCCGAACAACCTGGAACTGGTGCTGGCCGCGTACAACGCCGGCGAAGGCGCGGTGCAGCGTTACAACAACCAGATCCCGCCTTACCCCGAGACCCGCCAGTACGTGAGCACCGTGCTGGAGTTCTACCGTCTGTACCAGCCGGCGGCGGGCGGCGTGATCCGTACCGGCGTGGCGGCAGACCGCGTGCGCATGGTGATCGGCGGCGGTCGCCGGCCGATGCCCTGATGCCGTCTGTCCGGTTTCCGGGCGCTATTTCCGGCGGCATCGTCATCCACTTCCTTTAGAATCCCACGCTGACCGCAAACAAGCGGGATGTCCGGCGCCTGCGCCCGGCATGCCGAACCCTTGCCAACCATGGATCAAGCAGATACTACTTTTCGGCCCGAAGAGCCGGCCGATTCGCTGACGCTCGCGCGGTACGCCGAGCGCGCCTACCTGGATTACGCCGTGAGCGTGGTCAAGGGGCGCGCCCTGCCCGAAGTGGCGGACGGCCAGAAGCCCGTGCAGCGCCGCATTCTCTATGCGATGGCGGCCATGGGGCTGCGCGCCGACGCCAAGCCCGTGAAGTCGGCCCGCGTGGTCGGCGAGGTGCTCGGTAAATTCCACCCCCACGGCGACCAGTCGGCCTATGACGCGCTGGTGCGCCTGGCGCAGGACTTCTCGCTGCGCTATCCGCTGATCGACGGCCAGGGCAACTTCGGCTCGCGCGACGGCGACGGCGCGGCGGCCATGCGCTACACCGAAGCCCGCCTGACCCCGATCTCGCGCCTGCTGCTCGACGAGATCGACATGGGCACGGTGGACTTCCTGCCCAACTACGACGGTTCGGAAGAAGAGCCCAAGCTGCTGCCGGCGCGTCTGCCGTTCGTGCTGCTGAACGGTGCATCGGGCATTGCCGTGGGCATGGCCACCGAAATCCCGCCGCATAACCTGCGCGAGGTGGCTGGCGCGGCCGTGGCGATGATCCGCAACCCGAACATCTCGCTGGCCGAACTGCTCGCGATCATGCCGGGCCCCGACTATCCGGGCGGCGGCCAGATCATCTCGCCCGCGTCGGAAATCGCCCAGATCTACGAGAACGGCCGCGGCAGCCTGAAGGTGCGCGCGCGCTGGACCATCGAGGAGATGGCACGCGGCCAGTGGCAGCTGGTGGTGACCGAACTGCCGCCGAACACGTCGGCGCAGAAGGTGCTCGAGGAAATCGAGGAAATCACCAACCCGAAGATCCGCGCCGGCAAGAAGGCGCTGACGCCCGAGCAGACCCAGCTCAAGACCACGATGCTGGCCGTGCTGGACGCCGTGCGCGACGAATCGGGCAAGGACGCGCCGGTGCGGCTGGTGTTCGAGCCCAAGAGCAAGAACACCGACCAGCAGGAATTCATCCAGACGCTGCTGGCGCATACCAGCCTGGAGTCGGGCGCGCCGATCAACCTGGTGATGATCGGCACCGACGGGCGTCCGCGCCAGAAGGGCCTGCAGGAAATCCTGCGCGAGTGGATCGAGTTCCGCTTCGCCACCGTCACGCGCCGCACGCGCTTCCAGCTGAACAAGGTGGAAGACCGCATCCATATCCTGGAAGGGCGGATGCTGGTGCTGCTGAACATCGACGAGGTGATCCGCATCATCCGCGAAAGCGACGACCCCAAGCCGGCGCTGATCGAGGCGTTCCGCCTGAGCGACCGGCAGGCCGAGGACATCCTGGAAATCCGCCTGCGCCAGCTGGCACGGCTGGAAGCGATCAAGATCGAACAGGAACTGGCGAAACTGCGAGACGAGCAGGCTGAGCTGGACGTGCTGCTGAAGTCCGAGACCATGATGCGTCGCAAGATCATCAAGGAGATCGAGCAGGACGCCAAGCAGTACAGCCCCGAAGACAAGGACCCGCGCCGCACGCTGATCCAGGAAGCCACCCGCGCCGCTGCCGAGGTGAAGGTGATCGACGAGCCGGTGACGGTGATCATGTCGGGCAAGGGCTGGGTGCGCACGCGCCAGGGCCATGGCCACGATCCGTCGCAGTTCACGTTCAAGGCGGGCGACAGCCTCTACGCCACGTTCGAGTGCCGCACGGTCGATACCATGCTGGCGTTCGGCAGCAATGGCCGGGTCTACTCGGTGGCCGTCTCCAGCCTGCCGGGCGGGCGGGGCGATGGCGTGCCGGTGACCACGCTGATCGACCTGGCCGCAGGCTCGCAGATCGCCCACACGTTCGCGGGCGGCGCCGAGCAGCGCATGCTGATTGCCACGGCCGGCGGCAATGGCTTTGTCACGAAGGTCGGCGACATGATCAGCCGCCAGAAGGGCGGCAAGGCGTTCATCACGCTCGACGACGGCGACGCCATCCTGCAGCCGGCGCCGGTTGGCGACGAAGCCACGCATGTGGCGTGCTTCTCGGCCAATGGCCGCCTGCTGCTGGTGGGGCTCGACGAGGTCAAGGTGCTGTCGGCCGGCGGCCGCGGCGTGATCCTCATGGAACTGGAGCCGAAGGAAGCGCTGGAACAGGCCGTGCCGGTGGGCGCGCCTGGCCTGATGATCTCGGGCACCGGCGTGCGCGGCGGCAAGCTGCCGCCGCAGAAGCTGGCCGGCAAGACGCTGCTGCCGTACGTGGGCAAGCGCGCCCGCAAGGGCAAGGCCATCGAGCCGCGCCTGAAGGATGTGAAGCTGGAGCCGGTGAAGGCGCCGGAGTAAGCGGACGCGCAAGGACTATCCCAGTCCGAACCCCTGCGGGTTCGCTCCCCTCTCCCGCACGCGGGAGAGGGGAGCCGGTCACCGGTCACCGGTCACCCAGGCTGCCATCGCCAACCGCGACCCCCTCTTGCCGTTTCGTGATGCCTCGCGTCAGCCAGGCGGCCAGTATCTGCCGTACCATGTCGGCACCCTGCCCATTCCGCACGGCAGGCGATCACCGTCACGGTCATGTCCTCCACGCCCCTGCTTGTCGAGCCGACGCTCGCCCCGCCTCCCAGCGCCCGTACCCTGTTTTTCGAGTTTGCCCGCATGGGGCTGTCCGGCTTCGGCGGCGTGCTGCCGTTCGTGCGGCGCTCGGTGGTGGAGCGCAACCGCTGGCTCAACGATCGTGATTTCGTCGAAATACTCAGTCTGGGACAGGTACTGCCGGGGCCGAACGTCATCAATCTGGCGTTGATGCTAGGTCTGCGCTTCGCCGGCCTGCGCGGCGCCCTGGCGGCGTTCAGCGGGCTGGTGTTCGTGCCGATGGTGGTGGTGCTGTGCGCGATGGGCCTGTACCTGCGCTACCAGGACGTGCCGCAGGTGCGGCAGATGCTGGCCGGCATGACGGCCGTCGCGGCGGGCCTGGTGTTGTCGACGGGCGTGAAGCTGGCGCAGAGCCAGTCGCGTTCGGTGCGCGCCCTCGTCGTGGGCGTGGCGGCGTTCCTGGCCATCGGCTGGCTGCGCTGGCCGCTGCTGCCGGTCATGGCCGTGCTGGTGCCCGTGGCGCTGGTGCTGGAATACCGCGCCATGCGCAAGGGGGCATGATGGCATCGCCCGACATCCTGCGCGACCTGCTGGGACACTTCGGCATGCTGTCGTTGCTGGCCGTGGGCGGCGGCGGCACGGTGATCCCTGACATGCACCGGTATCTGGTGGAGGCCAACCACTGGATGACCGACGAGCAGTTCGCCGCGCTCTACGCCATCTCGCAGGCATCGCCGGGGCCGAACATCCTGTTCGTGGCGCTGTTAGGCTGGCAGGTGGCCGGCGCGGGTGGCGCCTTCGCGTCGATGCTCGGCATCTGCGGCCCGTCCAGCGTGATCGCGCTGGGCTTCGAATACTTCGCCGGACGCGCGCCACACGCGGTCTGGCCGGTGCTGATCAAGCGCGGCCTGTCGGCGCTGACCATCGGCCTGCTGATGTCCACGGGATGGGTGCTGGCCACCAGCGTCGACCATACCTGGACGGCTGTGGCGGTGACGCTGCTGACAGTGGGTTTGATGCTGAAGACGAAGATCCACCCGCTGCTGCTGGTGGCCCTCGGTGCGGGGGCGGGGTTGCTGGGGCTGGTGTAGTGGTATGGCTCCCCTCTCCCGCGTGAGAGAGGGGAGCGCATCACCACGGCCACAAGCAGGCGCAATGATCTACTTCAGCGGCAGCACCAGGATGCTCAGGGCGGCCGGGCGGGCACGCATGGCGGCAAGCCAGCGTTCCAGGTTGGGCCGTGGCGCATGCGGGACGGGCGTGCCAAACCAGCGATGCGCGGCGCAGGCCAGCGAGATGTCGGCCATCGTGAAACGGTCGCCACCGATGAACTCGCGGTCTGCCAGCGCGGCGTCCAGCATCTGCGCCAGCGGCTCGGTGCGCTCGCACGACTTGTCGATCACGGCCTGGTCGCGCTGGTCTTCGGGGATGCGGACCATCTGCAGGAAAGCCTGAACCATGGCCGGGCTGAAGGTGGTGGTCTGCCAGTCCATCCAGCGGTCGGCCGATGCGCGCGCCTTGACGTCCGATGGCCACAGCGTGTCTTCGCCATAGCGGGCGCACAGGTAGCGCACGATCGCATTCGACTCCCACAGCACGAACGGCTCGCCGGCCACGTCGGTGTCGCGGAAATCCTCGATCACCGGAATCAGCCGGTTCGGATTCAGGCGGACGTATGCTTCGGCGTCAAGCTCGCCCTTGTGGTTGCCGATGTCGATACGTTCGTGGTCCAGGTGCAGCTCGCGCGCGCACCAGACCACCTTCTGCACGTTGATCGACGACAGGCGGCCCCAGATGCGAAGCATGGTTTGCGGCTCTTCCAGATCCATGTTGGCCATCATCCTCACGCCGCGCGCGGTTGCGGGGCAGCCTTGGCGATGGCTTCGCGGAACAGCTCGCCCAGGATCGACACGCCCTGTTCGATGCGCTCCGGCGGCACCGTCACGAAGGCCAGGCGCAGCGTGTTCATGCGCGGGTTGCCGGCGTAGAACGGCGCGCCCGGCACGTAGGCCACGTTGCGGCGCACGGCTTCTTCCAGGATCGTCATGCTGTTCAGGCCTTCGGGCAGTTCCACCCAGATGAACATGCCGCCTTCGGGCGCATTCCACGTCACGCCAGCCGGCATGTGGCGCTTGAGCGCGTCCAGCATGCAGGCGCACTGCTTGCCGTAGAGTTCGCGGATGGTCGGGATGTGGCTGTCCAGCAGGCCGTCCTTGACCGTCTCGTAGGCAATGCGCTGCGTGAAGGTCGGCGTGTGCAGGTCAGAGGCCTGCTTGGCCTGGCACAGCTTGAAGTGCAGCTCGGGCGGGGCGATCACGAAACCCAGGCGCATGCCCGGCGCCAGGATCTTCGAGAACGAACCCATGTAGATCACGCCGTCCGGGTTCATCGACAGCAGCGTCGGCAGCGTGTTGCCGGTGTAGCTCAGTTCACCGTACGGATCGTCTTCCACCAGCAGGATGCCCAGTTCCTGCGCGCGCTTGACCAGCGCCTGGCGGCGCTCCAGCGGCAGGCGGCGGCCGGTGGGGTTCTGGAAGTTCGGCAGCGCGTACAGGAAGCGCGCGTTGGCGGTCAGTTCGGCCGTCAGCGCCTCGGGGATCAGGCCGCGGTCGTCGGACGGGATCGACACGAATTCCGGCTCGAACAGCGAGAACGCCTGCAGCGCGCCGAGGTAGCTGGGCGTTTCCACCAGCACCGGGCTGCCCGGGTCGATCATGATCTTGGCGATCAGGTCCAGCGCCTGCTGCGAACCGGTGGTGATCAGCACGCGCTCGACCCCCACGTTGTAGCGCCTGGCCACGAATTCGCGCAGCGGCAGGTAGCCTTCGGTGGCCGCGTACTGCAAGGCCGCCTGGGGGTTATCGGCGAATACACGGGCCACCGCCGCTTCCATGGCCGCTACCGGGAACGACGCCGGAGAGGGCAGGCCGCCGGCGAACGAAATGACTTCCGGACGCTCGGTGACTTTCAGGATTTCGCGGATGGCCGAGCTGGTCAGTTGCTGCGCCCGGCGGGAGATGGCCCATTTCATGATTGATCTCGTGGTGGGGGAATTCAGGTGCCGGGCCCGGGGGCCCGGCCATGTCTCTGGTCGTTCTGGTCAGTCTGGTCGGTCTGGTACGTCAGGTCAGGCAGGGGGCTGCCTCAGATCTCCACGATCATCTCGATCTCGACGCAGGCGCCCAGCGGAATCTGCGCCACGCCAAAGGCGCTGCGGGCGTGCTTGCCTTTCTCGCCGAACACTTCGACCAGGAATTCGGAGCAGCCGTTGGTGACCAGGTGTTGTTCGGTGAATTCCGGCGTGGAGTTCACCAGGCTCATCACCTTGACGATGCGCTTCACCTTGTTCAGGTCGCCGATATGGCCGTGCAGCGTGGCCAGCAGGTCGATGGCGATGCTGCGCGCGGCCTGCTGGCCGGCGGCGGTATCGATATCCTTGCCAAGCTTGCCAGCCCAGGGCTTGCCGTCGCGGCGGGCGATATGGCCCGACAGGAAGACGGTGTTGCCGGTGGTCGCTGCCATCACATAGGCAGCGGCCGGGGCGCCGGCGGTGGGCAGTTCCACGCCGAGTTTGGCAAGGGTGTCGTAGACGGACATGCGGTGACTCCTGTCAGTGAATGCGTCCTGGAAGAACGGGGGGCGTTTCTCCGGCCACGGCGGCCGGTGGCGCGGCGGGTGCGGTGTTGCGCACGGCGGCGCGTCGGCCCAGGGCCACCACGGCGATCACCGCGACTGCAAAAGCGACGGTGGCGGCATCGGGGGGCTCGGCCAGGATCACGGCGCCGCCCGCCAGCGTGAGGAACGGCTGGAGCAATTGTATCTGGCCTACGCGGGCCACGCCGCCTTTTGCAAGCCCGGCGTACCAGAACAGAAATCCGATGAACATCGAGAACACCGACACATAGGCCATGCCGGCCCACGCGCGCGGCGACGCGGCGGCAATGTCGTCCGCGTGCCCAACTGTCAGCCACGCCACCACCGGCACCAGCACCGGCAGCGACACCACCAGCGCCCAGGAAATCGTCTCCAGCCCGCCCAGTTCGCGCGATAGCTTGCCGCCTTCGGCATAGCCGAGTGCGCCCAGCACCACAGCCAGGAACAGGAACCAGTCGGCGTGCTGCAGCCCGCCCGCGCCCTGCCACAGGGCAAAGCCGACCACCAGCGCGCTGCCAGCCAGCGCCGACAGCCAGAAGCCGGCGGACGGGCGCTCGTTGCCGAACCATGCCGCGAAGACGGCCGTGGCCAGCGGCAGCAGGCCGATCACGATGGCGCCGTGCGCGGCCGGCACTTCGCGCATGGCCAGTGACGAAAACACCGGAAAGCCGACCACCACGCCCAGCGCGGTCACCGCCAGCCGCAGCCACTGGCGCCCGCGCGGGCGCTTCGACGGCGCCAGCGCGCCGCGCGCCGCCAGCAACGCCAGGGCCAGCGCGGCCGCGACCACGGCCCGGGCCAGCGCCACGAACGTGGCATCCAGCTCGGCCACGGCCATGCGCGTGAACGGCAGCGTCTGGCTGAAGATGGCCACGCCGATAAAGCCCAGCAGCATGCCGCCGGAATGAGGGGAGGGGTTCTGGCTCATGGCAATCCGGGGACCATCAGTGCGGGTGTGCGGCGGCCACGGCCATCCACAGGGCGGTCAGCGCCAGTGCCAGCCCCATCGCACCGTTGAACCAGCGCACGCGGTTGCCCTGCATCAGCCACTGCCGCAGGGACGCGCCCAGCACGCCATAGGCGCCGTTGCTGAAGAAGCCGAACGTGGCGAACAGCGTGCTGACCAGCAGCACACGCTGGCCCAGCGACGGCGCGTTATCCATATAGGACGCGGCCACGGCCAGCGCCATCATCCACGCCTTGATGTTGGCGAACTGCATGGCGATCGATTGCCAGACGTTCATCGGCTTGAGCACGTTCTTTTCGGCCAGCGACGTGCTGCGCGCGATGCGCAGCGCCAGCCAGAGCAGGTACAGCACGCCCACCACGCGGATGGCTGCCGCCAGCATCGGACTGGCCAGAATCAGCGCGCCCACGCCGGTGGCGCACAGCGCGATGATGCTGGCGAAGCCCACCGACACGCCGATGCAATGGGGCAAGGTGGCGCGCAGGCCGAAATTGGCGCCGGTCACGGCCGCCACGGTGGTGTTCGGGCCGGGCGTGAAGGCGCCCACGGCCAGCAGCGTCACCAATGCCAGGAACTGGGCCATCGACAGGCCCGTGAGCCAGGTTTCCACGCCGCTCATGCGAAATTGACGACCACGCGCCGGTTGGTGCGGCTCTTCTTCTCGATCTTGGTCACCACCATCGCGCCGATCTCGCCGGTGTTGGCCACGTGCGTGCCGCCGCAGGGCTGGCGGTCCACGCCGGGGATGTCGACGATGCGGATCGTCGACGTGCCGGCCGGCGGCGCGGCACCGATGGTGCGCACCAGGTCGGGCTGGGCGGCCAGTTGCTCTGGCGTGATGCGGTCGATGTTGACCGGCGTCTTCGCGTCGATCAGCGCGTTGAGCTGTGCGGTCAGCACGGCCTTGTCGAGCGTCGATTCGGGCAGGTCGAAGTCGATGCGTGCCGAATCGGGCGAGATGCTGCAGCCGGTGACCGGCACCGGGATCAGCGACCCCAGCAGGTGCAGGCAGGTATGCAGGCGCATGAGCCGGTGGCGGCGCGCCCAGTCGATCCTGACCTCCACGCGGTCGCCAACGGCCAGCGCGGGCGCGTCGGGGGCGGGCACGTGCAGGATGCGGGTGCGGTCATCGGCGTAGACCGTATCGGCCAGCGCCACCACACGGCCGTCGGCGGTATGCAGCGTGCCGGTGTCGCCGGCCTGCCCGCCGCTGCGCGCGTAGCACACGGTCTGGTCCAGTTCGATGCCCGCGTCGCTCACCGCCACCACGGTGGCCTGGCAGTGATCGAGATACGCGTCGTCGTCGAAACGCTTGGCGGTGGTGGCGGACATCGGGGGCTCCTTGGGTGTGTCTTGTCTTGGGGATCAGCGCAGGGTCTTGACGCCCGCTGGGGTGTCGATGTCGGCCGTCAGCAGCGGCGGCCCATCGGTCTGGTCGATCTCGATCAGGTGTGCGGCGCCTAGCCACGCCAGCCCCTGCCGCAGCAGTTCCGCATGCGGATGCTGGCCGCGCAGCCGGCGCAGGGCCAGGTCCTGGCGCGGCAGGCTGACGCCCGGGTGGCTCGCCACGTCCCACTGGATCAGCGTCGGAAACAGGCCATCGCCGGCGCTGGCGGCCTCGCCACGCCACGCGGGCAGGCTGCCGTCGTCGGGCACGGTCAGGCGCCAGTGCAGCGCGCCGCGATCCATCGGGATGGCCGGCGCGATGCGATCCGGGTACTGCGATTGCCAGCGCGACAGGTCGGCCGGGCGCTCCACGCGGGCCGCCCAGTGCGCCAGGAACGGGCCGTCGCGCAGCCGTTGCTGGATCAGGTCGCTGTCCAGCCCGAACCAGCGCGGGCGATCCGGGGCCGGCGCGGCCGGGTCGATCGCGATCACTTCGAGGTACATCCCGCCAAACAGCCCCAGCACGCGGTTGTGCGTGCCCATGCGCGGATGGGCGCCGCCGCCTTGCGGGGCGATGCCAAGCAGGTGGGCGACATGCTCGGCACCCGACTCCAGGTCGGGGGCGGCAATCACGAGGTGGTCAATGGCGAGTTTCATCGTTGGTTGATGGTAGTCAAGCTTGTCGGTACAGTACCGATACAGTTCAGCAAATCGTCTTCAGTACAGTTGCGGGAGCGCCACATGGAAGGCAGCCAGAAGAATCGCCAGGGCGGCAATGATAGTGCCTCGAATGTCACTTCGGGCGGCGGTACGCGCCCGCTGCGGCTGGTGATGCCGGCCGCCGGCCATCCCCACCTGCCCGATCCCATACCGTCGGCCCAGATGACGCTGGTGGAGCAGCTGACCGAATGGGCGCGGCTGCGCATCGACGAGCGGGTATTCCGGGCGGGCATGCGGATGCCGTCGATCCGCCAGCTGGCGTCGGAAAAAGGCATCTCGCGCTTTACCGTGGTGGAAGCCTACGAGCGCCTGGTGGCCCTGGGCTACCTGGAATCGCGCCGGGGGTCGGGGTTCTATGTGCGCGACCGCGTGCCGCATCCGGCAGCGGCGCCGCTGGCGTCCCCGTCCATCCGCAATGTGGACGTCACCTGGCTGCTGCGCAGCATGTTCCACTCGGCCGAGAGCCACAAGGCACCGGGCTGGGGGTTCCTGCCCACGGAATGGCTCGATGGCGAACTGCTGTCCGGCGCCATGCGCAGCCTGGGGCGCCAGCCGGGCGGCCATTTCCTGTCCAGCGGCACCCCCATGGGCTTCCTGCCGCTGCGGCAGCAACTGCGCACCCGGCTGGAGGAACTCGAAATCGGCGTCACGCCGGACCAGATCGTGATGACATCGGGCATCACGCAGGCCTTCGACCTGATCGCGCGTCAGTTCCTGCATCCGGGCGATACCGTGGTGGTCGGCGACCCGGCCTGGTTCGTGATGTTTGCCCGCTTTGCCACGCAGGGCGCCAATGTGATCGGCGTGCCCTACACGGCCGATGGCCCCGACCTGGAGGCGCTGGAGCGTATCGCCCAGGCGCATCAGCCCAAGCTGGTGGTGGTCAATTCGGTGCTGCACAACCCCACGGGCACGTCGCTGTCCGCCGCGCGGGCGTTCCGGCTGCTGCAACTGGCCGAGCAGTACGGCTTCACGATCGTCGAGGACGACATCTATTGCGACCTGTGCCCGCCCGGCCATGCGGCCACGCGGCTGGCCAGCCTGGACCAGCTCAGGCGGGTGATCTA
Source organism: Cupriavidus sp. 94F1 (assembly GCF_057798875.1). NCBI lineage: Bacteria > Pseudomonadati > Pseudomonadota > Betaproteobacteria > Burkholderiales > Burkholderiaceae > Cupriavidus > Cupriavidus sp. 94F1. The sequence goes on along the minus strand of NZ_JBYOJT010000001.1, from coordinate 482,170 downwards.
CCTGGGCAGTTTTTCCAAGACGCTGGCCGCAAACCTGCGTGTGGGCTTTATCGCCGCCAGCCCGGACCTGGCCGTGACCCTGACCGACAGCAAGCTGGTGACGGGCATGGCCACGCCCGAAATCAACGAGCGCGTGGTCTACAAGGTGCTGACCGAGGGGCACTACCGCAAGCACACCGAGCGCGTGCGGGTGCGGCTGGACCGTGCCCGCGACGCGACGCGCGAGCAGCTCGAGCGGCTGGGCCTGCGCATCTTCCCGGGGCAGGTGGCCGGCATGTACCTGTGGGCCGATACCGGCGTGGATACCAATGTCATTGCGACGGCAGGGCACGAGGAAGGCTACCTGTTCGCGCCGGGCAGCCTGTTCTCGCCGTCGCAGATGCCGTCCACCTGGACCCGCTTCAATGTGGCCAGCAGCACCGATCCGGGCATGCTGCGCTTCCTGGCCGGCCAGATGGAGCGCCTGTCGGGCCTGCCGGCCGGCGCCGGCACCTGATCCACCGGGCGGGGGCTTGAAATCGCCCCGTCCCGTCCCTATTTCCTGCGCCATCGACCCGCTCCGGATACACGGGGCCGGGCACCTTGCGCATAGATCCGTTTTCAAGAGGAGAACCATGACCGCACCGCACGAGACGATGAGCTTCCAGGCGGAAGTGAAGCAGTTGCTGCACCTGATGATCCACTCGCTGTACAGCAACAAGGAAATCTTCCTGCGCGAGCTGATATCGAATGCTTCGGACGCCACCGACAAGCTGCGCTTCGAGGCGATTGCGAATCCGGCCCTGCTGGAAAACGACGCCGACCTGGCGATCCGCATCGAAGCCGACCCGGCCGCCCGCACGCTGAAGATCACCGACAACGGCATCGGCATGAGCCGTGACGAGGCGATCCGCAACCTGGGCACCATCGCCCGTTCGGGCACCAAGGAATTCTTCCAGCAACTGTCGGGCGACCAGCAGAAGGACGCCGCGCTGATCGGCCAGTTCGGCGTGGGCTTCTACTCGGCCTTTATCGTCGCGGACAAGGTCACCGTGGAAACGCGCCGCGCCGGCCTGGCTGGCAACGAAGCCGTGCGCTGGGAAAGCGCCGGCGATGGCGAATTTACGATCGATGCGATCGACCGCGCCGAGCGCGGTACCACGATCACGCTGCATCTGCGCGAAGGCGAGGACGATTTCCTGTCGTCGTACCGCCTGCAACACATCATCCGCAAATATTCGGACCACATCTCGCTGCCGATCCGCATGCCCAAGGAACAGTGGGATGCCGAGGCCCAGCAGCAGAAGCCCACGGGCGAGTGGGAAAGCGTGAACCAGGCCAGCGCGCTCTGGACCCGCAACAAGTCCGATATTTCCGACGAACAGTACCAGGCGTTCTACCAGCACATTGCGCACGATCACGAGGCGCCGCTGGCCTGGACGCACAACCGCGTGGAAGGCCGCAGCGAGTACACCCAGTTGCTGTACATCCCGGCCCGCGCGCCGTTCGACCTGTGGGACCGCAATCGCAAGGCCGGCCTGAAGCTGTATGTGAAGCGCGTGTTCATCATGGACGACGCCGACCAGCTGCTGCCGTCGTACTTGCGCTGGGTCAAGGGTGTGGTGGATTCGGCCGACCTGCCGCTGAACGTGTCGCGCGAACTGCTGCAGGAAAGCCGCGACGTGAAGGCCATCCGCGAAGGCTGCACCAAGCGCGTGCTGTCGATGCTGGAGGCGCTGGCCGACAGCGAGGACGAAGCCGATCGCGCCAAGTACAAGACGTTCTGGGAACAGTTCGGCCAGGTGCTCAAGGAGGGCATGGGCGAGGACCACGCCAACGCCGAGCGCATCGCCCGCCTGCTGCGCTTTGCCACGACCCACAACGGCACGGCCGAGCAGTCGGTGTCGCTAGGTGACTACGTGGGCCGCATGAAGGAAGGTCAGGACAAGATCTACTACGTCACGGCCGATACGTGGGCCGCGGCCAAGTCGAGCCCGCATCTTGAGGTGTTCCGCAAGAAGGGCATCGAGGTCGTGCTGCTGACCGAGCGCGTGGACGAATGGATGCTGTCGTACCTGCACGAATTCGACGGCAAGGAACTGGTGTCCGTGGCCCGCGGCGACCTGGACCTGGGCGCGCTGGCCGACGAGGCCGAGAAGGCCGAGCAGGAAAAGGCGGCCACCGAATGGAAGGACGTGGTGGAACGCGCGAAGGCCGTGCTGGAAGGCAAGGCCAAGGACGTGCGCGTGACGCTGCGCCTGACCGATTCGGCGTCGTGCCTGGTGTCCGACGAGGGCGACATGAGCGGCTATCTGCAACGCCTGCTGAAGCAGGCGGGCCAGAAGGCGCCCGATGCGCAACCGATCCTGGAACTGAACCCCGAGCACGCGCTGGTGAAGAAGCTGCGCGACCTGCCCGAAGGCGAAGGCTTCACCGACCGCGTGTTCGTGCTGTTCGACCAGGCCCTGCTGGCCGAGGGCGGCATGCTCGACGACGCGGCGGCCTATGTGCAGCGGGTGAACCGCCTGCTGGCCTGATCCCTGCGCTGTCGTGGTTTGACGCGCTGGCCGTCTCCCCCGGCCCCTCTCCCGCAGGCGGGAGAGGGGAGCACACCGAAGGCATCCTCAAGTGCTCGTGGTGGTTTGCGCCCCTCTCCCGCAGGCGGGAGAGGGGAGCACACCAAAGGCATCCTCATGTGCTCGCGGTGGTTTGCTCCCCTCTCCCGCGAGCGGGAGAGGGGCGGGGGAGAGGGCGGGCCGCTCCATGTCTCACCACGCTGAATGATGACCACCAAACGCTGCTTCCCTCCGGTTGTCGACCCGCACACCCGCGTGCTGGTGCTCGGCAGCCTGCCGGGCGAAGTGTCCCTGGCTCAATCGCAGTACTACGCCCACAAGCAGAACCGTTTCTGGCACCTGATGGGCGACGTGCTGGACGTGGAGCTGGTCAGCCTGGACTACGACAGCCGGCTGGCCAGGCTACGCCAGCACCGCGTGGGCCTGTGGGACGTGGTGGCAGAGGCGCGCCGCGAAGGTAGCCTCGACAGCAGCATCCGCGATCACCAGGGCAACGACCTGATCGGCCTGATCGCCACCCTGCCCAATCTGCGGGCGATTGCCTTCAACGGCGGCACCGCCGCAAAGATCGGCGAAAAGGCGCTGGCCGGACATGGCGACCCGCACGCCATCGTAAAACTGCCATCCAGCAGCCCCGCCTACACGCTGGCGTATGCACAGAAGCTGATTGCGTGGCAGGCGCTGCGCGAGTGGCTGGCCTAGTGCGCCACGCTGTTATTCAAACTTTGGCTGCGTCGCCGCATAGCTGGGCCGCGCACGCATGACGGCATGGCCGCGCCGGATATTCGGTCGCGTCTCCAGCAGCGCCTGGCTTTCCGGGAACATCCCCAGATACTCGACGATCGGCGCGAAGAACAGGTCGGCCATCGACAGCGCATTGCCGACCAGGAAATCCCGGCCACCGTACGCCTGTTCCAGTGCATCTAGCTGTTTGGCCATTTCCGGCACGGCGGCGTCGATGGTCTGGCGGTCGGGCTGGCCGTTTTCACCCTTTGGAAACACGTACTGCAGCACGTAGCGGCGCACCATCGTGTCGTAGGCGTGGCAGTTGATCAGGCTGATCCATTGCTCGCAGCGTGCGCGGGCGGTGGGGCCGGTCTGCGGGATCAGGTTGGTGCCGCCGAAGACGTCGTTGATATAGCTCAGGATGGCCCGGGTTTCGTAGAACTCAATCGGGCCGTCGGCGAAAGCCGGAATGCGGCCGAACGGGTTATGGGCCAGCAACGCCTCGTCGCGCGGGGTGATCGGGTCCAGCTTGTAACGCAGCCCCTTTTCTTCCAGCGCCAGGCGCACGGTGCGCACATAGGTGCTGCGGGCGTCGCCGTAGACGGTCAGCGTGCCGGCGCTGCCCTCCGGGTCCAGGTAATCGACGAGGTTGTTGAACACCGACTGCCAGCCGCTGACATGGGCATCGCGCATCGCCGTATCGGGGAAGCCGCTGTGCCGCATATGCATGTGGGTGCCGCCGTCCCTGTCGGTCAGCGTCACCTCGATCAGCGTGCGCATGCCGGCCGGCAGTTCGGCGCCGCCTTCCCATTCCCACGTGTACGCCAGGAAGTTGGCCCGGTCGAGCGTCTGGTACTGGCCGTTGACGATGTGCTGCTCGCCGTCCCGGGCGCCGATCACCAGCCGGTATGCCCCGCCTACCCGGGCATCGGCACGCGCTTCGAGCACGGTCATGCCGCGCGGGCAATGCCAGGTGGCCAGCGCGGCCTGGTCGGTGAAGGCATCGAACACGCGCTCGCGCGGGGCGCGGATCTGACGGGTCATTTCCAGATGAAAGGTCGCGGCTTCGCTCATGACTTGTTCCCCTGCTTCGATGTGACATCGGTGTCGGATTGCGCCTGCTCGACAAAAGCCACCAGCCTGTCGAGGTTGTCTTCCCAGTGCCGCCGGTAGGTCTCCAGCCAGCCGTGTGCATCGCGCAGCGCGCCCGGCCGCAAATGGCAGATGCGCCAGCGCGCATTGACCTCACGCTCGATCAGCCCGGCATCGGCCAGCACGCGCAGATGCCGGGAAATGGCCGGCGCCGACATGTCGAACGGCCGCGCCAGTTCGCTGACCGGCGCCTCGCCTTGCGCCAGCCGCGCCAGAATCGCGCGCCGCGTGGGATCGGCCAGCGCGGCAAACACGGACGAAAGTGGATCGGTAACATTGGGCATGCGGTCATTTAACGCATTGGTTAAATGAAGATCAAGCGGTGTTACAACTCGGTTCGCCGGGAAAGCGGCCGTGCGGCGGATAGCCGGAACGGCGAGGGAGTGGGGGAGGGGGAGGGAAAAGCGTCCGGCCGGAAAACCTGCTCCGGCCGGAACGCCGGGCCTCTCGAAGAGAGAAAAGATGCGGCCGTTCAGGCCGTCGTATTGACGTTGTTGCCGGTGCTGGTGCCCGTGGCTTGCTTGTAGGCCTCCGTCAGCTTGGCCATGGCTTCGGACAGTGCGGCCTGGGTGGCCGTCGCGCCGGCTTGCAGCGTGGCCACCGTGGTGGCCTTGGTCTGGTCGTCGGTCGGGGCGGCCTGGGCGGCCTGAATTTGGGCCATCTGGGCGGCCAGTTGCTTCTGCAGCGCTTCGATTTGCTGCTTCAGGGCCTTGATCACGGCCGATTCGCTGTCGTCGCTGCTGCTTTGCGCGTCGGCTGCGCCGCCGGGCTTGCCCGCGCCAGCCGGGCCTGCGATACGGCCGCCGGCGTTGGATGATGAGGCGGAGCCCGAAGCCGAAGCGCCCTGTGAGGCGCCGGTGGCCTGGCCGTCGCCGGTCTGCGCGGCGGTGTCTTCGGTGGGTTGCGTGAAGCGGCGGGTGTTGGTGCCCGTCGCGTCACTGGCCACCATGACCTGAGGGGTAACGCTGCTGATGGTTGTCATTGTTGGAGTCCGATCGAAGAGAGAGCCCACATCCTTCTTCGGCCATCCATCGTGAAAACTTTAGCGATGCGGGCGCGGTCTGATCGGCATCTGTCACAATCGCGGCTGTCCGGCGTATCGGACGCCCCCGCACCTTACTGGATTCCCATGTTGTCTTCGCTCGGTTTCGGCGGTATTGGCGGCATCGGCCTGCATGTCATCGTGGCGATCTTCTTTGCCGTGCATGCCGTCCGCACCCACCAGAACATGTACTGGCTGCTGTTGCTGTTCCTCTTCCCGGGGCTCGGCAGCGTGGTCTATTTCTTTGCGATCTACCTGCCGGGCCTGCGCCAGACCCGCGGTGCGCAGGTGGCCAAGCGCGCCATCGGCCAGATCGTCGACCCGGGCCGCGCCGTGCGCGAGGCGCGCCAGGCGTTCGACCGCGCGCCGACTGTCGACCATCGCATGCGCCTGGGGGCTGCCCTGCTTGATGCAGGCCATCCGGCCGAGGCGCTGGAGCACTACGAAGCGGCGGCCAATGGCCCGTTTGCCTCCGACCCGGCGCTGCTGGAAGGGCTGGCCCGCGCGCAACTGGCTACGGGCCGTCATGCCGAGGCCCAGGTCACGCTGGAAAAGCTGTTCGCGGGCAATCCCCGTGCGCGCGAACAAGCCGATCCTTCGCTGCTCTACGCCCGCGCACTGGCCGCACAGGGTGCACCCGGCACGCGCGACGCCTTCGAGCGGGCGCTGACCAATGCCAGCGACGTGGCCGCGCGCTGCCTGTTCGCCGACTGGCTGGCGAAGCAGCCCGAAGCGGCCGACCGCGAGCGCGCGAAGTCGCTGTATTCCGAAATCGTTCATGACGCGCGCCACTGGCCGCGTCATGCCCGCGAACACAATCGCGAATGGCTGCAGCGCGCGCAAGCCGCGCTGGGCCAATGATCCGCGCCCTGGGCGCACTTTTTTCTTCCATGACGCTTCTGAAACGCAAATCGATCGAGGCGGTGGCCTCGCGCCGCCCCGCACGCGGCAACCGTGAGTCCTCGCGCAAGAACCTTTCCAAGGACGCCGAAGAAAAGCGCATGACGCCGCGCTTTGCGCCGGTGACGTTTTCCGAGATGGATGGCGTGCGCTACCTGCATTTCGGTACAGAGTGGGTGCAGGGCGCCATGCGCCTGCGCAAGCCCGAAGCCATCGAACTGGAATACGCGCAGCAAATGATGGCCTGGCTGCTGTTCCAGTCGCCGTCGTCGGCCGATTTCCATGTGGCGCAGCTGGGCCTGGGCGCGGCCGCGCTGACCAAGTTCTGCCATCGCCATTTCGCCAAGGCAAAGGTGACGGCTGTCGAACTGAACCCGGCCGTGATCGTGGCAGGCCGCAGCATGTTCGGCCTGCGCGAGGACGACGCCCGACTGACAGTGCGCGAGCAGGACGCCTGGGATTACGTGATGGATGGTGCCAATACCGCCGCCATCGATGCGCTGCAGGTGGACCTGTACGATGCCACGGCACGTGGGCCGGTGCTGGACACCACGGCGTTCTACCGCGCCTGCCGCCGTGTGCTGAAGGCGCCCGGCGTGATGACCATCAACCTGTTCGGCGACCACGACAGCTTCCCGAAGAACATCGAGCGGATTTGCGACGCCTTCGACAATCGCGTGCTGGTGTTTCCGGAGGTGCACGATGGCAACATCATCGCGCTGGCGTTCAACGGCCCGGCGATCGATGTGTCGTGGCAAACGCTGGAAGCCAGGGCCGATGTGGTCGAGGCTTCGACCGGCCTGCCGGCCCGGGATTGGGTCAGGAAACTGCGCGTGGCGAACGCACGGCAGGAAGAACGGCTGGTGATCTGAGGGAAGGCTGCGCTCTCCCACCTTGGGTTGGGGGGAGAGGGCGTTCAATCTACGACACGTCGCAACGTGACCCTCAACGCCCTCTCCCCCAGCCCCTCTCCCGCCAGGCGGGAGAGGGGAGCAAACAGTCAGCAGTCGAGTCTCTCACTCCTTGTGGAAGAACTGGGCCAGCGACCATTCGTCGGTGCGCGCCTCGTACTTCAGGCCCTTGCGCATGGCCCACATCGCGAGCTGGCTGTGCGACGGGATGATGGCGTGGTCTTCCAGCGCGAACTTCGCGGCCGTGCGGGCGTTCTGCTCGCGGTCCTTGTCGCTAGACACCGTGGTCAGCGATTTCTCGATCAGCTGATCCAGCTTCGGATTGCTGTACTTGCCCCAGTTCCACGTGCCATAGCCGGTCTTCGGGTTTGGCGTGCCGGTGATCGAGCGTAGCGCGACGTCGGCGGCGGCCGAGCCCCAGCCCAGCATCTCGAACGCGAAATCCCCCTGGCGGGCGCGCGTGAAGTAGGCGGCCACGGGCAGCGTTTCGACCTTGGTCTGGATGCCGATGCGCGTCAGCATGCCGGCGGTGGCCTGCGCCACCTGGGCGTCGTTCAGGTAGCGATTGTTGGTGGCGTGCAGCGTCAGCGCGAAGCCGTCCGGATAGCCGGCCTGGGCCAGCAGCTTCTTCGCGCCTTCCACGTCATAGGCGTCGGGCTTGGTGCCCGGATGGCCGAAGATCTGCGGCGAGACGATCGACGACGCCGGCACCGCCAGGCCTTCCATGATGCGGCTGACGATGGCATCGCGGTTCAGCGCCTTGCTGATCGCGGCGCGCACACGGACATCCTTGAACGGGTTCTTGCCCAGCGGCTTGCCGGCCTTGTCGGTGACGAACGGCGGGTTGTCGCGCGACTGGTCCATCTGCCAGAAGATGGTGCGCCACGACGTGGTCTGCTCGATCTTGAACTTCGGATTTTGCTTAAGTTTGGCGACGTCCGCGGCCGGAATGCTCTCGATGACATCGACATCGCCCGCCAGCAGCGCGGCGGTGCGCGCGCCGTTATCGGTCAGGATGCGGAAGATGGCGCGGTCGAATTCCGGCTTCGGGCCCCAGTAGTCGGGGTTGCGCTGCATCACGATTTCCTGGCCTCGCGCGAAGCGCACGAACTTGTACGGCCCGGTGCCAATCATGGCCTTGCCCGAGTCGAAATCGCCCTGGCTCAGGTCCGCCGCCATCTTCTTCGGCATGATCGGCACGCTGTTCAGATCGTTGGCCAGATTGGCGTAATTCGGCACATTCATCGTCAGGCGCACCGTCAGCGCGTCGGGCGTGTCGATGCGGGCGATCGGCTTGGTGTAGCTGGTGAACGAGCCCGGGGCGTTGGTCAGCTTCTCGGGGCGTTCCAGCGACGCCTTGACGTCTTCGCTCGTGAACGGCGAACCGTCGTGCCACTTCACGTTGGGACGCAGCTTGATCTCCCAGGTGATGGCGTTGACCGGCTTCCAGGACAACGCCAGGCCGGGAATGTAGCGGGCGTTCTTGTCCATGAACACCAGCGACTCGAAGATATGGAGCGCGATGGCGTTGTTGGGGCCCGCGTTGTTCCAGTGGGGGTCCATCGACGTGACGTCGGCGGCCAGGCCGATGCGCAGGTCTTCCGCGTGGGCGGCGTGGACCGGGATCAGCGTCAGCGCGGGGGCGCCCAGCGCCATCGAAAGGGATGCTTGCAGCAGCGTGCGGCGGATCATGAGTGGGCTCCTCGTACGGTGTTGGCCGCTATTGTGCCGTCAAATGTACTTCCACGTCCGGCACCTCCGCGATGGGTGCGGCGCGGATGCCGGGCGGGGCAGGGCGCCCGGTACAATCGCGCCCATGTTTGCCAATTCCCGCACCATTTCGTCGGCGCAGACCGATATTCACGAGCATCTGGCGGCGCGCGTCCAGCGTCATCTGGCCGAGCCGTTCCGCAAGCCCATCGGCGCACCGAGCCAACAGGCGTTTGATGCGGCCATGAAAGCCTGGCAGCATGCCGGCGGCAAGCCGCTGATCATCGATGCCGGCTGCGGCATCGGCGAGAGCACGCTGCGGCTGGCCACGGCGTTTCCCGACCACTACGTGATCGGCATCGATCAGTCGGAAAAGCGATTAACCGCGGGCAAGGACTGGTGGGATGCCGAGATGCCGGTGAATTATCACTGGGCGCGTGCCGATCTGGTCGATTTCTGGCGCCTGCTGCAGCAGGGCGGGGTGCATGTGGTGCGGCACTATGTGCTGTATCCGAACCCGTGGCCGAAGATTGGCCACCTGGGCCGGCGCTGGCAGGGGCACGCGGTGTTTCCCGCGCTGGCCGCCTGCGGCGACTACCTGGAGTGCCGCAGCAACTGGAAGATCTATATCGACGAATTCGCGGCGGCGCTGACGCTGGTTGGACGCCCGGCCCAGACCGAACCCTGGCAGCCGGAAACCCCGATGACCCCGTTCGAGCGCAAGTATGGCGCGTCAGGGCATGGGCTCTGGCGCTGCACCAGCGTGCGGCTGGCATGAAAAAACCCGCCGTGACGGGCGGGTCTTTTCATGGAAGTGCGATGCCTTAGTGGAACAGCGGCTGCTGGGTCGGGGCATCCTCGGGCAGTTCGGCGTGGACGATCTCGCCGGAACGGTCCGCATAGAGCGGCGTACCGCAATCCTCGCAGTATTCCGGATCGAACAGCGCGGCGTGGCGGAAGATGTCCTCGACGCCGGCGTTGCGCAATTCCTCGCAGATCTGCTCGACCGGGTTGCCTTTCTCCTCGGCGTCGATCTCGCCGGATTCCCGGCCGTACACCGGCCAGACAATGCCGTAGATCACGTCCTTCTCGCCGCGCATCGTGAAGCCCACGCGGTATTCCTCGACCACTTCCTCGCCAAAGCCGGCCACCACGGCGGCCAGCTGGCCGGCCGGAATGTCGAGCGTGCCGCACAGGTAGTTGACGGCCGCGCGCACGGTCAGCGGACGGATGCTCTTGTCCGATTCCCGGCACGACAGGAAGAAGGCGTCGGGCAGCAGCAGTTCGAACTCGCAGCCCGGCAGCAGCACGGCCACGGTCGGCTGCACCTGGTTGCGCCATTGCTCCAGGCAGACCGAACGCTCGGCGTGGTGCTCCTTGGCGTCTTCCTGCCAGCGGAACAGCGCGCCTTCGTGCGGTGCCACCACCACGGCCAGCAGGTAGCGCGGATCGGCCAGGATCGGGGCGGTCTCGGGCAGGTCCTTCAGGTCCACCTTGGGCATCGATCCGGCCAGCGCGGCCGACGCCAGCTTGTGCGTCAGCGCGAACGTGTCGCTATGGCTGCGCGGCAGCTGGTCGATGCTGTAGAGGTAGGGCGACAGGGCCACCTTGGTACTGGTGGCCAGCACGTGGGCCTGCAGGTGTACCGCCAGCGTCTGCGCCAGTTCGGGCTTCAGCGCGCCGGACGGGATGGCGTAGCGGGTATGGGCCAGGATCGGGGCGGCAATCAGCAGGGCGTCATGCTTGACGCCGTCGATCTCGATCGTTGCCGATTCGGCCAGCGTCTCGGCCTGTTCGGCCAGCACGTCGGACGCGTCGGCATTGTGCTTGAACAGGTGTTCGAGCGCCGCGTCGAGGGCGGTCTGGCTGCCGTTCTTCAGCAGGCGATAGAGCCGCTGGGACAGCCGCCGCTCCCAGTATCCGTCCTCCATGCGGCTGCCCGAGGCGTCCAGGGCCAGTGCATCGGCCACCAGTCGCTCGGCGTCGGGCGAGAGTCGGGTAGAAGACTTGGGGCGAAAACCTGCCATAGATAGAAAGCGTCCGTTTTTTCGTAAAACGGTATTCTACCCGCTGCGTTGACAGCCGCAGTTGTCGCGAACCCTTGTTTGGCCGCTTACTTCTGCGCGGCCGGCGCGTGCGATTCGGTGCTGTGCGATTCGCCGCCCATCGACACGTCGCCGCCGCCCTTGGTCAGCAGGTACAGGGCCGCGCCGGCAATGACGACGAATGCGATCAGGATCTTGGCCATCTGTTGTCTCCGAGTCTGTAGGTATCAGTTTCGCCGCAAGGCATGCCGACCAGTCTGGCAGCGCAGGCTTGCGCGGAACTTACGCGCCGGGGTGGGGATTACCCGAAAGCCACCCGCCCTCTTGCCGGCCCCATTGCCCCATCACCCGCGACTTCCCCGGGCGACATCCCCGGGCTGCCGTACAACAAAAAACCGCCGCCCCGCGTGAGCGGAAGCGGCGGTTCGGGCCGCCGGCGGAGCCGGCAGCGCAGGTTACGCCACCAGCAGTTGACGCAGCACAAACGGCAGGATGCCGCCGTGGTTGTAGTAGTCGACTTCGATCGGCGTATCGATGCGCAGCAGTACCGGCACGCGCTGGGTGTCGCCGTTGGCGCGGTGGATCACCAGCACCACATCCTGCTGCGGCTTCAGTTCGCCCTCGATGCCTTCCACGTCGAAGGTCTCGTTGCCGATGATGCCCAGCGACTGCACGCTGTCGCTGCCCTTGAACTGCAGCGGCAGCACGCCCATGCCGACCAGGTTCGACCGGTGGATCCGCTCGAAGCTGCGCGCGATCACGGCCTTCACGCCCAGCAGCTGGGTGCCCTTGGCCGCCCAGTCCCGCGACGAGCCGGTGCCGTATTCCTCGCCGCCGAACACCACGGTGGGCGTGCCTTCGGCGATGTACTTCATCGCGGCGTCGTAGATCGACATCTCGTCGCCGGTCGGCTGGTGCAGCGTGATGCCGCCTTCCACGCGCGACCCGTCGGCCTTCGGCGGGATCATCAGGTTCTTGATGCGCACGTTGGCGAACGTGCCACGCATCATCACCTCATGGTTGCCGCGGCGCGAACCGTAGCTGTTGAAGTCGGCCTTGAGCACGCCGTGCGACAGCAGGTACTTGCCCGCCGGCGACGTGTCCTTGATCGAGCCGGCCGGCGAGATATGGTCGGTCGTCACCGAATCGCCAAAAACGCCCAGTGCGCGGGCACCACGGATCGTCACGGCCTCGTTGCCCGGTTCCAGCGTGAAGTCCTGGAAGAACGGGGGTTCGGCGATATACGTCGAGGTCGGCCAGTCATACACCTGGCCCTTGGTGCCCTTGATGTTCGCCCAGAGCTTGCTCGGCTTCTTCACCTGCTCGTAGTTGCCCTTGAACGTCTTGGCGTCCATGGCGTACTTCAGCAGCGCGTGGATTTCTTCCGAGGTCGGCCAGATATCGCCCAGCCAGATGTCGCGGCCATCGCGGCCCTTGCCGACCGGCTCGGTCATCAGGTCGCGCGTGACCGTGCCGGCGATGGCGTAAGCCACCACCAGCGGCGGCGAGGCCAGGAAGTTGGCGCGGATGTTCGGGTGGATACGGGCTTCGAAGTTGCGGTTGCCCGACAGCACGGCGGCGGCCACGATGTCGTTCTGGACGATGGTCTCGTTCAGGGCCGGCGTCAGGTCGCCCGCGTTGCCGATACAGGTGGTGCAGCCATAGGCGGTCACGCCGAAGCCCAGCTTTTCCAGGTAGGGCAGCAGGCCGGCGGCGGTCAGGTATTCGGTCACCACGCGGCTGCCCGGCGCCAGCGACGTCTTGATGTGCGGCGCCACGTTCAGGCCGGCTTCCACGGCCTTCTTGGCCAGCAGGCCGGCGGCCAGCAGCACGCTCGGGTTCGACGTGTTCGTGCACGACGTGATGGCCGCGATCAGCACATCGCCGTTCTTGACCTTGACGCCGTCGGCATTGACGAATTCGCGTCCCAGCTCGGCGGCATCCTTGTTGAAGCCGTTTTCGGCCACCGGCTTCGAGAACAGCGACGCGAAGGTGCTTTTCACGTTACCAATCTCGATGCGGTCCTGCGGACGCTTCGGGCCGGCCAGCGACGGTGCCACGGTGCCCAGGTCCAGCGTCAGCGTCTTGGTGTAGTCGATGTCGCCGGCGCGCGGCACGCCGAACAGTTCCTGTGCGCGGAAGTAGCCTTCGAACGCGGCGATTTCCTCCTCGGTGCGGGCCGTACCCCGGAAGTACTCGATGGTCTTTTCATCGACCGGGAAGAAGCCCATCGTGGCGCCGTATTCGGGGGCCATGTTGCCGATGGTGGCGCGGTCCGGCGTCGACAGGCTGGCCGTGCCTTCGCCGAAGAATTCCACAAACTTGCCCACGACTTTCTCGCGGCGCAGCATCTCGGTGATCGTCAGCACCAGGTCGGTGGCGGTCACGCCTTCGCGCAGGCGGCCCTTCAGTTCCACGCCCACCACGTCAGGTGTCAGGAAGTACACGGGCTGGCCCAGCATGCCGGCTTCGGCCTCGATGCCGCCCACGCCCCAGCCCACCACGCCGATGCCGTTGATCATCGTGGTGTGGGAGTCCGTGCCGACGAGCGTGTCCGGATAGTAGACGCCGTCCTTGTTGTGGACGCCGCGCGCCAGGTATTCCAGGTTCACCTGGTGGACGATGCCGAAGCCCGGCTGCACCACGCCGAACGTGTCGAACGCCTGCATGCCCCACTTCATGAACTGGTAGCGTTCGTTGTTGCGCTGGAATTCCAGCTGCATGTTCAGGTCCAGCGCCTTCTTCTCGCGGAAGTGGTCGATCTGCACCGAGTGGTCGACCACCAGGTCCACCGGCACGAGCGGCTCGATCTTCTTGGGGTTCTTGCCCATCTTCTCGGCCACGTTGCGCATGGCGGCCAGGTCGGCCAGCAGCGGCACGCCCGTGAAGTCCTGCAGCACCACGCGCGCCACCACGAACGGGATCTCGTCCACGCGGTCGGCGGTGGGCTTCCAGTTGGCGAGCTGCCTGACGTGTTCCTCGGTGACCTTCTTGCCGTCGCAGTTGCGCAGCACCGATTCCAGCACCAGGCGGATGGAGACCGGCAGACGCTCGATCTTCACGCCCAGCGCGCGGCCCAGCTGGGGCAGCGAGTAATACTGACCCGAGCCGCCCGTGGCGAGTTTGAATTCCTGGAGGGTGTTATTGAGATTGTGGGGCATTGCCTGACTCCAATCGAGGGATGACGCGGGACTCTGCTTGTGGATGCTTATTCTTCAGACCCCGGTGCGCGGAAGGGTTCCGCCGCCATGCATGCGGCGCGGCCGGCAGGACCCGGACGCGCACCGTTACAACGATTCAGTGCAGCTGATACCCGCGCGGCGCCAGAGCGGCGCCGCGTGGGGTAAGGCAAGGTGAGACTTTACTGCTTCGGCGCGGCTTGTGCAGCAGGCTGGGCGGCGTCGGCCGGCTGGGCAGCCGGTTGGGCCGGCGCCATCAGCAGCGGCGTGGACACCGGGGCGCGCAGTGCGCCGGCCTGCGTCGGGGCCGCGCCGCCGGCCTGCATGTCGGCGTTCTGGCATTCGTCGGCCAGGCGCTGGCCCAGGTTCTTGTTGAACAGCATGGCCTTGCTCGGGATCACGACCAGATCCAGACCCGAGGCCTGATCGAAGTAGCGATCGGCGCCGGTGACGGTGCTCTGGCGCGGCAGGCGGTAGTTGCGGCCGTCCCAATGCACGGTGATCACTTCATCGCGCTGCATGTTGCCGCTGATCCAGATGGCATGGCCCAGTTCGCACTGCCACTTTTCGCCCGTGGGCTGCACGGCGGCGGGTGCGGCGGCAGCGGCCTTCGTCGACTTCTTGGCGGGCGCCTTCTTGGTGGCGGCCGGCTTCTTGGCCGGTTCCTGGGCCATTGCGGCGCCGGTGGTCAGGGTCAGGGCGCCAATGCAGGCTGCCAGCACGAGTTGTTTCATGTGGGTTCCTTCCGGATTGCTTGGGTAGTCAAAGGGGCTCGTTGTGGTGAACAGTCCGGGGGGCGCCACGCAGTGTCACGCGGCGCCCCGGCAACTTTCCGCCGCTATTCTCTACGATTTGTCTGACGGGGCGAAGCCCGTCGGACATTGGTTACACAATCGCACGCGGATGGTTTGTCATCGGCCACTTGCAGGCGGAAATGAGCAGTTTTCGTGTGTGATCGCGTGATGTTGCGCTCAATCAAAGAACAGATCGCTCACGGGCGGCGGTAGCCGCGTGCCCGTGGCGTGGGCCCGCTGCAACAGCGACCAGTAATAGCGGTAGCTGGCGCGGTCGTGCAGCTGCCCGTCGTGGCGGATCGGTGCCCAGTTGTTTTCATGCGCGGCCAGCAGGATCTGGCTGGCCGCCCCGATCTCGCGGTCGCTGGGCCGGAACGCGGCCACGATCGGCTCGATCTGGCCCGGGTGAATGCTCCACTTGCGCAGGTAGCCGAATTCGGCGCGGGCACGCAGCGCGTCGTTGCCGGCGCGCTCCGGCTGCTGCACGTCGGTGCTGACGTTGTGCGACGGCACCTTGCCATGCCGGTGGCAGGCGGCAGAGATCTCCAGCATGGCGCGACGGATTAGCGGATGTTCGAACTGCCCCGGCGATCGCATCGCGTCGCCCGGAATGGCGCCGTGGTGCGCCGAGACGAAATCCATCAGCCCGAAGCTCAGGCATTCCACCTGGACCAGCGATGCAATGTCGAAGGCCTGTTCCAGTGCGGAATGTGTCTCAATGAGCACATGAATCGGGATGTGGCGGGCGATGCCGGCCGCGCGGGCCACCTGGTTCACGTGGTCGGTCACGCGTGCCACTTCGACCACGTCGGTTACCTTGGGCACCACCACATAGGCCAGGCGCGCGCCGGCGGCGCCCACCAGGATATCCACGTCTTCACGCCAGCCCGGGTGCGCCGGGTCATGGATGCGCACGCCCACGCGGTTGTGTACGTTGTCGGCGCTATTGACCAGCTGCGCGCAGAGCAGGGCGTGCTCGCGCTCCAGCCCGACGGCGGCGCCGTCCTCGCAATCGAACGTAATGTCGAACACGGGGCCAAGCGCCTGCTGCAGGGCAAGCGATTTGCGCATGAGCTTTTCGCTGCCCGCATAGTGGTCGCAGACCGGCAGTTGCGCCGGAATGGCTTCGCCCTGGAACAAGACCTCGGATGGATGCACGTTGATATACGTATGGAGCGGTGGGTTATTGTGAAGACAAAACGGCTGCCCAAATGAAAAACCGGGGTCCGCGCCGATTTTCAGATCGATGCGGACCCCGGTTTCATGAGCGGGAGGCTCTGGCGAAGATCAGCCCAGCAGATGCTGCACGCCGGCACGCTCTTCTTCCAGTTCCTTGAGCGTGATGTTGATCTTTTCCTGGCTGTAGGCGTCGATTTCCAGGCCTTGCACGATTTCGTACTTGCCGTTGGCCGTGGTCACCGGGTAGCCGAACATGACGTCCTTCGGAATGCCGTATTCGCCGTTCGACGGGATGCCCATCGTGACGACCTTGCCGTTCGAGCCCAGCACCCAGTCGTGCACGTGGTCGATGGCGGCGTTGGCGGCCGAGGCAGCCGACGACAGGCCACGGGCCTCGATGATGGCGGCGCCGCGCTTGCCCACGGTCGGCAGGAACACGTCGTTGTTCCACACCGGATCGTTGATCAGGTCCTTGACGCTCTTGCCGTCGACGGTGGCGTAGCGGTAGTCGGCGTACATCGTCGGGCTGTGGTTGCCCCAGACGAACATCTTCTCGATCGACGACACCGGCTTGCCGGTCTTGGCGGCGATTTGCGACAGGGCGCGGTTGTGGTCCAGGCGCAGCATGGCGGTGAAGTTCTCGCGCTTCAGGTTCGGCGCCGACTTCATGGCGATGTAGGCGTTGGTGTTGGCCGGGTTGCCGACCACCAGCACCTTGACGTCACGGCTGGCCACTTCGTCCAGGGCCTTGCCCTGCACCGTGAAGATCTGGGCGTTGGCTTCGAGCAGGTCCTTGCGCTCCATGCCCTTGCTACGCGGACGGGCACCCACCAGCAGGGCGACGTCGGCGTCCTTGAAGGCAACCTTGGGGTCGTCGGTGATGACCACGCCGGCCAGCAGCGGGAACGCGCAGTCTTCCAGCTCCATCACCACGCCCTTGACGGCGGCCTGGGCTTGCGGGAGGTCGAGCAGTTGGAGGATGACCGGCTGGTCTTTGCCGAGCATGTCGCCATTGGCGATGCGGAACAGCAGGGAATAGCCGATCTGGCCAGCGGCGCCGGTGACTGCGACGCGCATTGGGGCTTTAGCCATGAGTAAGTCTCCAAACGAAAAGAGGGGGTAACCGGTCGGTGGCAACGGGCCATCCAGGGTATGGAGCGGGCCGGCGCATCACCGGAAGCTGGTTCGCGTGTCGCCACGGGGCAGGCGGGCGTCCGCCGGGAGCCCGCGGCCGGCCGTGCGGCCGCGACGAGGAGCGCGCGGGCCGTGGGCAGGCGTCGAGGGCGACAAGGCGTAAGTCTACTACTGCTGTGTGGTGCGCCGCATCCGCAAGGCTTCAAAAGGTGGGCAGGTAGCCCGGAGGAGACCTGGCGGAGGCGGTGGCGCGGACCTGCGCGAGTGTAGGGGGAGCCCTCATTGATGTCAATTCATATGTCTTATATAAGACATAAGACATTTCATAGTGCGCTGGACGCGATTCTCGCTTTTGTGGTTGAATCCGGGCTATGTCTTCCCTGCCTACGTCCCCGCTCGCCGCCGCCGCCAATGGTGCGCCGGAATCTGGCGCCCCACAGAGCGGTGCCGGGACGCAGCCGTCCACGCCCGCATCGGCCAATACGCCGGCCGCGGCGCCGTCCCCAACGTTCAGCCCACTCTACCAGCAGATCAAGGCCCTGATCATGCAGAGCCTGCAGACCGGCGAGTGGAAGCCCGGCGAAATGATCCCGAGCGAGATGGACCTGGCGGCCCGCTACAAGGTCAGCCAGGGCACGGTGCGCAAGGCCATCGACGAACTCGCCGCGGACAACCTGGTGGCGCGCCGCCAGGGCAAGGGCACGTTTGTGACGACCCATCACGAGGATGTGGTCAAGTTCCGCTTCCTCCGCCTGGTACCCGACGAGGGTGAACCCCATTACGGCGCCAGCCGCGTGCTCGAATGCAAGCGGCTGCGCGCCCCGGCCGAAATCGCCCGGCTGCTCGATATTCGCACCGGCGACAGCGTCGTGCAGATCCGCCGCGTGCTGACCTTTTCCAACGAAGCCACGGTGCTGGACGAAATCTGGCTGCTCGGCGCCAACTTCAAGGGCCTCACGGCCGAGAAGCTCAACGAGTGGAAGGGCCCGATGTACGCGCTCTTCGAGGCCGAGTTCGGCACCCGGATGATTCGCGCCACGGAAAAGATCCGGGCCGTTGCTGCCGATAACACGGCTGCCGAGCTGTTGTCCGTGGCACCCGGTTCGCCGCTGCTGTCGGTGGAACGTGTGTCGTTCACCTACGGCGACCGCCCGGTGGAAGTTCGCCGTGGGCTTTATGTCACGACGCGCCACTATTATCAGAACGACCTGAGCTGAAGGGCCATGACCATGGAAAGTCTGTTCCGCACGCTGACTATTGTCACGCGTGTATGGGACGTGCGCCGACCATTGTCATTCATGAATGCAATGCTCGGACAAAGCGTGTCTGGAGTGGTGCGCACATTGTCGCGTGCGATTGTCGGGCACGCCGCGCTGGTGCGTGATAGGCGAAAATTATTGGTGCGGCGCGCAACAAAGGCGCTAAAATCACGTGGATTTGCTCCCCTGCATCCATTTGCATCCAGCGGACCCACACGCTTGATGCAATCTGGTGCATTCACGGTAACCGCTGTGCGGCGCCAATGCAAGCGGGGGTAATGGCAGTGTCGTTCTTTTGCAGTTTTCTTTTCATCGCAAATGGGGTCTCGCATGGCTGAAGCCGCCAAACAAGCCAGGCCGGAGTTCCGGAACATCGGTATCGCGCAAATCTCGCGCTACCGGTTGCCCTGGGCCGGCAAGGTATCCATCCTGCATCGCGTAAGCGGTGGCTTGATGTTCCTCCTCCTCCCTTTCATTCTGTACCTGTTCGAACAGAGCGTCACCTCCGAACTGAGCTTCGCCAGGTTCTCGGCCCTGCTGTCCAACGGCTTCGTCAAGCTGGTGATCCTGGCCCTGATCTGGGGTTACCTGCATCACTTCTGCGCCGGTATCCGCTTCCTGCTGCTAGACGTTCACGTCGGCGTCTCGAAGCCCGCCTCGGCCACGTCGGCCAAGGCCGTGCTGGTGGTCAGCCTGCTGCTCACCCTGGTTTTCGGGCTGAAGCTTTTCGGCCTGTTCTGAGGAGAGTCACGTGGCAAATAACAATATCGGTCCCAAGCGTCTTGTCGTCGGTGCGCATTACGGCCTGAAAGACTGGCTCGCGCAACGCGTTACCGCAGTCATCATGGTGGTCTTCACCGTGGTGCTCGCCGTGGTGTATCTCGCCTTCGGCAACCCTTCTTACGAAGGCTGGTCGGGTCTCTTCGCCAACCAATGGATGAAGCTCCTGACGTTCCTGACCATCCTGTCGCTGCTGTTCCATGCATGGATCGGCATTCGTGACATCTGGATGGACTATGTGAAGCCGATGGCCGTGCGCCTCGTGCTGCAAGTTCTAACGATTCTGTGGCTCGTCGGTTGCGCGGGCTACGCTGCTCAGATTCTCTGGAGGGTGTAATAAATGGTCGCAGTCAAGACTGGATTGCCGCGTCGCAAATTTGACGTGGTCATCGTCGGGGCGGGCGGCGCCGGGATGCGCGCATCCCTCCAGCTCGCGGAAGCCGGCCTGAGCGTGGCCGTGCTGTCGAAGGTTTTCCCGACCCGCTCGCACACCGTGGCGGCGCAGGGCGGTATCGGTGCCTCGCTGGGCAACATGAGCGAGGACAACTGGCACTATCACTTCTACGACACCATCAAGGGCTCGGACTGGCTGGGTGACCAGGACGCCATCGAGTTCATGTGCCGTGAAGCCCCGAAGGTCGTGTACGAGCTCGAACACTTCGGCATGCCGTTCGACCGTAACGCCGATGGCACGATTTACCAGCGTCCGTTCGGCGGCCACACCGCCAACTACGGCGAGAAGCCGGTGCAACGCGCTTGCGCCGCCGCTGACCGTACCGGCCACGCGCTGCTGCACACGCTGTATCAGCGAAATGTGCGCGCCAAGACGCATTTCTTCGTCGAATGGATGGCACTGGACCTGATCCGCGACGAAGAAGGCGACGTGCTGGGCGTGACCGCGCTGGAAATGGAAACCGGCGAAGTCTATATCCTCGAAGCGAAGACCACGCTGTTCGCGACCGGCGGTGCCGGCCGGATCTACGCGGCTTCCACCAACGCCTTCATCAATACCGGTGATGGCCTGGGCATGGCGGCGCGTGCCGGCATCCCGCTGGAAGACATGGAATTCTGGCAGTTCCACCCGACCGGCGTGGCCGGCGCGGGCGTGCTGATCACGGAAGGCGTGCGTGGCGAGGGCGGCATCCTGCGTAACAAGGATGGCGAGCGTTTCATGGAACGCTATGCCCCGACGCTGAAGGATCTGGCGCCGCGTGACTTCGTGTCGCGCTCGATGGACCAGGAAATCAAGGAAGGCCGTGGTTGCGGCCCGAACGGCGACTACGTGCTGCTCGACCTGACCCACGTCGGTGCCGAGACCATCATGAAGCGCCTGCCGTCGATCCGCGAAATCGGCATGAAGTTCGCCAACGTCGACGCGATCAAGGAACCTATCCCCGTCGTGCCGACCATCCACTACCAGATGGGTGGTATTCCGACGAATTTCCACGGTCAGGTCGTGGTGCCGAAGAACGGCAACCCGAACGAAGTGGTCAACGGTTTCTACGCGATCGGCGAATGCTCGTGCGTGTCGGTGCACGGCGCCAACCGCCTGGGTACCAACTCGCTGCTCGATCTGGTGGTGTTCGGCCGTGCCGCCGGCAACCACATCGTGGCCAACGCCAGCAAGCAGAAGGAACACAAGCCGCTGCCGGCCGATGCCGCCGACCGCGCCATGGCCCGTCTGGCCAAGCTGCAGGCAACGACCTCGGGCGAATACACCCAGGACGTGGCCAACGACATCCGCCGCAACATGCAGTCGCATGCCGGCGTGTTCCGTACGCAGAAGCTGATGGACGAAGGCGTCGAGCGCATTCTGGAAGTGGCCGAGCGTGCCGACAACATCCACCTGAAGGACAAGTCCAAGGTCTTCAACACCGCGCTGGTGGAAGCCCTGGAAGTGGCCAACCTGGTGGAAGTGGCCAAGGCCACGATGATCTCGGCCGCGGCCCGCAAGGAATCGCGTGGCGCCCACGCCCACAGCGACTTCCCGAACCGCGACGACGACAACTGGCTCAAGCACACGCTGTTCTACAGCGAAGGCAACCGCCTCGACTACAAGCCGGTGAAGATGCAGCCGCTGACGGTGGAATCGGTTCCGCCCAAGGCTCGTACGTTCTGATACCCGCCTCGTAGAGAAAACAGGACCCCCAGAAATGAAGCGTATTTTCGAAGTCTACCGCTACGATCCGGACAAGGACGCCGCCCCCCGCATGCAGACCTACGAGGTCGAGCTGGACGGTCACGAGCGCATGCTGCTGGATGCACTGGTCAAGCTGAAGAAGCTGGACGAAACCATCTCGTTCCGTCGTTCGTGCCGTGAAGGCGTGTGCGGCTCGGACGCGATGAACATCAACGGCAAGAACGGCCTGGCCTGCCTGACGAACATGCGCGAGCTGCCGGACCGCATCGTGCTGCGTCCGCTGCCCGGCCTGCCGGTGGTGCGCGACCTGATCGTCGACATGACGAACTTCTTCAAGCAGTACCACTCGATCAAGCCGTTCCTGATCAACGACGAGCCGCCGCCCGAGAAGGAACGTCTGCAGTCGCCGCAGGAACGCGACGAGCTGGACGGCCTGTACGAGTGCATTCTGTGCGCCAGCTGCTCCACGTCGTGCCCGTCGTTCTGGTGGAACCCGGACAAGTTCGTCGGCCCGGCCGGTCTGCTGCAAGCCTACCGCTTCATCGCGGACAGCCGCGACCAGGCCACCAGCGAGCGTCTGGACAACCTGAACGACCCGTACCGGCTGTTCCGTTGCCATAGCATCATGAACTGCGTCGACGTGTGCCCGAAGGGCCTCAATCCGACCAAGGCGATTGGCAAGATCAAGGAACTGATGGTTCGCCGCGCTGTTTAATTGCCCGGTATAAACTGCCTTCTGCGCCCCCGCCGTTCGCGGTGCAGACAGGCAGTCTGCAGTAATGCAAGTTGATGTAAGCGGCGCGTCAGCCCGATGCGGTATCAAGTCGGGCTGGAGCGCCGGTCAATGAAGGCTGACCATGAGTCATTCCACCACTTTCTCCCATCAGGCCGACCCGCACAAACGTGCCCGTCTTCGCTGGCGCGCCCGCCGCGGCCTCCTGGAGAACGACATCATCGTCGAACGTTTCTTCAACCGTTACGAGGAGAGCCTGTCCGATCAGGACGTGGCTTCGCTGGGCGAGCTGTTCGAGCTTAGCGACAACGAGTTGATGGACCTGCTGCTTGTCCGCAAGGAGCTTGACGGTGAGCTCGACACGCCCCCGATGCAACGGGTACTCAGCCTGCTGCGTTCGGTCTGAGTTTGGTCAACACTATTATTCACAGTATTTGAAGGAACCGACATGACGCCGTCCGATGTGAAAGCCACGCTATCGTTTTCCGATGGTTCCCCCAGCGTTGAGCTGCCGATCTACAAGGGCACCGTTGGCCCGGATGTGATCGACATTCGCAAGCTGTACGGTCAAACCGGCAAGTTCACCTATGACCCGGGGTTCATGTCGACCGCTTCGTGCAACTCGAAGATCACGTACATCGACGGCGACAAGGGCGAGCTGCTGTACCGCGGCTACCCGATCGAGCAACTCGCCGAGAAGTGTGATCACCTCGAAACCTGCTACCTGCTGCTGAAGGGCGAACTGCCCAACGCCAAGCAGAAGGAAGATTTCGTGAACTCGGTGATGAACCACACGATGGTTCACGAGCAGCTGCAGTTCTTCCTGCGCGGTTTCCGCCGCGACGCTCACCCGATGGCCGTGCTGACGGGCCTGGTGGGCGCGATGAGCGCGTTCTACCATGACGCGATGGACATCGACGATCCGCACCAGCGCGAGATCTCGGCCATCCGCCTGATCGCCAAGATGCCGACCCTGGTCGCCATGGCGTACAAGTACAACATCGGCCAGCCGTACATCTATCCGCAGAACGACCTGTCCTACTCGGGCAATTTCATGCGCATGATGTTCGGTACGCCGTGCGCACCGTACACCGTGAACCCGGTGCTGGAGCGCGCGCTGGACCGCATCTTCATCCTGCACGCCGACCACGAGCAGAACGCATCGACGTCGACCGTGCGCCTGGCCGGCTCGTCGGGCACGAACCCGTTCGCGGCCATCGCCGCCGGCGTGGCCTGCCTGTGGGGTCCGGCCCATGGCGGCGCGAACGAAGCCGCGCTGAAGATGCTGGAAGAAATCGGCAGCGTCGACCACATCGGCGAGTTCATCAAGCAGGTCAAGGACAAGAATTCGGGCGTGCGCCTGATGGGCTTTGGCCACCGCGTGTACAAGAACTACGATCCGCGCGCCAAGCTGATGCGCGAAACCTGCCATGAAGTGCTGAACGAACTGGGTCTGCACAACGACCCGCTGTTCAAGCTGGCCATGGAACTGGAAAAGATCGCGCTGGAAGATGAATATTTCGTGAGCCGCAAGCTGTACCCGAACGTGGACTTCTACTCGGGTATCGTGCAGCGCGCGCTGGGCATCCCGACCTCGCTGTTCACCTGCATCTTCGCCCTGGCACGTACGCCGGGCTGGATCTCGCAGTGGGAAGAGATGATCACCGATCCGGAATACAAGATCGGCCGTCCGCGTCAGCTGTTCAACGGCAACGCCGCCCGCAACGTGCCGGACATGGCAAAGCGCTAAGCCGCGTCCCGTGCTGTATGAAACGCCCCGGCCCGCCGGGGCGTTTTTTTTTGCGTCCGATGCGACCTGGCCTGCAGGCGGCCCGGGTTGCGCAAGGTGGCGCAAAGCATCGCATACGCCACAAATGCGGCTATGCACAATTGTTGTGAAACACGATTTTGACGACGATTCCTGCCTTGGCATGGTTGCAACGGCATGCATTAGTTGTCAGATTTTCTCCAAAACCGAATATCTCTACTTCATCAGGGTGCAACTTTCCCCCTATAATGCGGGCTGCTTTGCCGACCGGCAGCCGGGCCACCCTTCCGGCCAGCCGCGTTGGAGAAGCGGGGCAGGCGAAAGGCTTGCGCAATAGAGAACGCATCAACGTTGTCTTTCCGAACTTACGGCGGCCGCGGCATCCCCGAGATGTGCGTACGCCGACACATGCCGGGCCCCGCATTCGCTTCATTATCTTCATCGCAGGCCCGGTTTCCGCTCATGGGCCGTACGTTCGCCACGTCAGGCGGCGCTTCTTCCTCGCGGGTGTTGTTCGATTGCGCCAGTCATGCCGACTCTGCCCGGAATGACCCATACATAATCGAGGAGCTCCTGATGACGCTGTCCCGTCTCACGTCCACTGCCATGGCCGCCGTGCTTGCCACTGCCGGTCTCGCTGCCTTCACCTCGGCCAACGCCGAAACCGTCAAGATCGCCATTGCCGGCCCCATGAGCGGCTCGGTCGCCCAGTACGGCGACATGGTCAAGGCCGGTGCCCTGACCGCGATCGAACAGATCAACGCGGCGGGCGGCGCCAACGGCAACAAGTTCGAAGCCGTGCTGATGGACGACGCCTGCGAACCGAAGCAGGCCGTGGCCGTGGCCAACAAGATCGTCAGTCAGGGTATCCATTACGTGATCGGTCACGTGTGCTCGGGTTCGACGATTCCGGCCTCGGATATCTACGAGAACGAAGGCATCGTGATGGTGACGCCGTCGGCCACCGCGCCGCAGCTGACCGAAACGAAGAAGCGCAACTTCATCTTCCGCACGATCGGCCGCGACGACCAGCAAGGCCCGGCCGCCGCCCAGTACATCATCGGCAAGGTCAAGCCGAAGAAGGTTGCCGTGCTGCATGACAAGCAGTCGTACGGCCAGGGTATCGCCAGCTCGGTGAAGAAGGACCTGGAAGCGGCCAAGATCCCCGTGGCAGTCTTCGAAGGCGTCAACGCCGGCGATTCCGACTACTCGGCCGTGATCACCAAGCTGAAGTCCCAGGGCGTGGATTTCGTGTACTTCGGCGGCTACCACCCGGAAATGGGCCTGCTGCTGCGCCAGGCGCGCGAGCAGGGCGTGAAGGCCACGTTCATGGGCCCCGAAGGCGTGGGCAACAAGGACGTGACGGCTATTGCCGGCCCGGCTTCGGAAGGCATGCTCGTGACGCTGCCGGCCGACTTCTCGGCCGACCCGGCCAACGCCGCGCTGGTGAAGGCCTTTGCCGACAAGAAGCGTGACGCCAACGGTCCGTTCCAGATGCCTGCCTATGCCGCCGTCAAGATCATCGGCGACGCCATCGCCGGCGCCAAGAGCACGGACCCGACGAAGGTGGCCGCTTACATGCACAAGAACGCGTTCACCACGCCGATCGGCAAGGTCGAATACGACGCCAAGGGCGACCTGAAGTCGTTCAAGTTCGTCGTCTACACGTGGCACAAGGACGCCACGAAGACCGCCGCAAACTAAACCCGGCGCCATCCTGGCGAAACGCCCCGCGGCCAACCGGCCTGCGGGGCGTTTTGGTATCGGTTCGATGTCGGGTAGCCGCCACATAAGGGCGGTCGGCATCGCGCATCGGACTCATCCGATCCACAAGGTCCCCGCATGAACGAATTCCTTCCTCAGTTCACCCAGCAGCTGGTCAACGGCCTGACGCTGGGTGCGATCTATGCGCTGATCGCCATCGGCTACACGATGGTCTACGGCATCATCGGCATGATCAACTTTGCCCACGGCGAGATCTACATGATCGGCGCCTACGTGGGTCTTGTGACGCTGACCGCCATTGGCGCGCAAGCCGGATATCCGCTGCCGCTGGTGCTGGGCGCGGCGCTGCTGGTTGCCGTTGTCGTGACTGGCTGCTACGGCTTTGCCGTGGAGCGCGTGGCATACCGCCCCCTGCGTGGCGGCCCGCGCCTGGTGCCGCTGATCTCGGCCATCGGCATGTCCATCTTTCTGCAGAACTATGTCCAGATCGGGCAGGGCGCGCGTGACGTGTCGGTGCCCATCCTGATCTCGGGTGCCATCGAATTCCAGATGGGCGGCGACTTCACGGTGACCGTGCCGTATTCGCGCCTGCTGATCGTTGGCGTGACGCTGGTGCTGATGATCGCGCTGACGCTGTTCATCGGGCATTCGCGCATGGGCCGCGCCTGCCGCGCCTGCGCCGAAGACATGCGCATGGCCAACCTGCTGGGCATCGACACGAACCGCGTGATCTCGTTCACGTTCGTGCTCGGCGCCATGCTGGCCGCCGTGGGCGGCGTGCTGATCGGGCTGACGATCGGCAAGCTCAATCCCTTTATCGGCTTTATCGCCGGCATCAAGGCCTTTACGGCGGCGGTGCTGGGCGGCATCGGCAGCATTCCGGGCGCGATGCTGGGCGGCGTGCTGCTAGGCCTGGCCGAGACGTTCGCGTCGGGCTACATGCCGTCCGAGTACAAGGACGTGGTGGCATTCGGCCTGCTGGTGCTGGTACTGCTGTTCCGTCCCACGGGCCTGCTTGGCAAGCCCGATGTGGAAAAGGTCTGAGGGGAGGGCGACATGACACAAGCGACTTCGATTTCGCGGGCGTCGATCCCGCAAACGTCGGTCTCGGACACGCTGAAGAATGCCGTGACCGCCGCCGTGCTGACGGCCATCCTGACCATCCCCGTGCTGGGCCTGCAGCTCAAGCTCGACGGCTACAAGGTGGTGCTGGAGCCGCACTGGCGTCCGGTGTGGATTGCCGTGGGCCTGGTGTTCCTGTTCCAGCTGTGCAAGCCGTTCCTGCTGCGTGCCCGCAACGCGGTCAAGCTGCCGTCGGTGCCCGCGATGGGCGCCCGGCAGCAGCGGTCGGCCATCTGGGTGCTGCTGGTGGTGGGCCTGGTGTTCCCGTTCTTCGGCTCGCGCGGCGCGGTGGACGTGGCCACGCTGGCGTTGATCTACGTGATCCTGGGCCTGGGCCTGAACATCGTGGTGGGCTATGCCGGCCTGCTCGATCTGGGCTACGTGGGCTTCTACGCGGTCGGCGGCTATACCTATGCGCTGCTGAACCAGTACTTCGGCCTGACGTTCTGGGAATGCCTGCCGCTGTCGGCCGGCCTGGCGGCCACGTTCGGCTTCATCCTGGGCTTCCCGGTGCTGCGTCTGCGTGGCGACTACCTGGCCATCGTGACGCTGGGCTTCGGTGAAATCATCCGCCTGCTGCTGAACAACCTGACCAGCCTGACCGGCGGACCGGACGGCGTATCGGGCATTCCCAAGCCGACCGTGTTCGGCATCGAAATGGCACGCAGTGCCAGCGTGGAAGGCGCGAAGACGTTCCATGACCTGATCGGCATCCCGTATGCCGGCCAGCACATGGTGATCTGGCTGTACCTGCTGGCGCTCCTGCTGGTGGGTTTCACGCTGTTCGTCACGAGCCGCCTGATCCGCATGCCGATGGGGCGTGCGTGGGAGGCACTGCGCGAGGACGAGATCGCCTGCCGCTCGCTGGGCCTGAACCCGACGCGCATCAAGCTGTCGGCCTTCACGCTGGGCGCATCGTTCGCCGGCCTGGCCGGTGCGTTCTTTGCCGCGCGCCAGGGCCTGGTCAATCCGGAATCGTTCACCTTCATCGAGTCGGCGCTGATCCTGGCCGTGGTGGTGCTGGGCGGCATGGGTTCGCAGCTGGGCGTGATCCTGGCGGCCATCCTGCTGACCATCCTGCCCGAAGTGGCGCGCGACTTTGCCGAATACCGCATGCTGATCTTCGGCCTGGTGATGGTGTTGATGATGATGTGGCGTCCGCAGGGCCTGCTGCCCGCTAGCCGTCCCCACGTGGAGCTGCCGCGATGAGCACTGAAATGCTGAAAGTATCGGGCCTGCAGATGCGCTTTGGCGGTCTGCTGGCCGTGGACGGCATCGAGTTCGATGTGCGCCGCGACGAGGTCTTCGCCATCATCGGTCCGAACGGCGCCGGCAAGACCACCGTGTTCAACTGCGTGGGCGGCTTCTACAAGCCCACCGCCGGCGAGGTGACGCTGGACGGCCATTCGATCGCGCGCAAGCCCAGCCACGTGGTGGCACGCCACGGCCTGGTGCGCACGTTCCAGAACATCCGCCTGTTCAAGCAGCTGACCGTCGTGGAAAACCTGATGGTTGCGCAGCACCTGCAGGTCAAGGCCGGGCTGCTGCGCGGCCTGCTGGCCACGCCGGCCTACCGCCGCGCCGAGCGGGAGGCGCTGGAGCGTGCCGCCGAATGGCTGGAGCGCATGGGCCTGACGAGCGTGGCCAACCGCGAGGCGGGCACGCTGTCGTACGGCCACCAGCGCCGGCTGGAGATCGCGCGCTGCATGATCACCAGGCCGCGCCTGCTGATGCTGGACGAACCGGCGGCCGGTCTGAACCCGCAGGAAAAGATCGAGCTGCAGCAGCTGATCGATCGCCTGCGCCGTGAATTCAATATCTCGGTGCTACTGATCGAGCACGACATGAGCCTGGTGATGGGCGTGTCGGACCGCATCCTGGTGATGGAGCACGGCAAGCCGATCATGGTCGGCAAGCCCGAAGCGGTGCGCAACGACCCGCGCGTGATCAAGGCATACCTGGGAGAGGACTGATGCTGAAGCTGGAAAACGTCCATACCCACTACGGCGCCGTCGAGGCGCTGTCGGGCGTATCGATCGATGTCAACAAGGGCGAGATCGTCACCCTGATCGGCAGTAACGGCGCCGGCAAGACCACGCTGATGATGACCGTGTGCGGCACGCCGCGCGCGTCCAGCGGCCGCGTGCTGTTCGAAGGCCAGGACATCACCCGCCGCAACACGCACGAGATCATGCGCATGGGCATGGCAATTTCGCCAGAAGGCCGGCGCGTGTTCCCGAGCCTGACCGTGCTCGAAAACCTCAAGATGGGTGGCTTCTTTGCCAGCCGTCATGACATCGAGGCCGGCATCGAGCACGTGTTCAAGCTGTTCCCGCGCCTGAACCAGCGCGCGAGCCAGCGGGCTGGCACGATGAGCGGCGGCGAGCAGCAGATGCTGGCCATCGGCCGCGCGCTGATGAGCAAGCCCCGCCTGCTGCTGCTGGACGAGCCCACGCTCGGTCTGGCGCCACTGATCATCGCGCAGATCTTCGACATCATCCGCACGATCCGGGAAGAAGGCGTCACGGTGTTCCTGGTGGAGCAGAACGCCAACAAGGCGCTGCAGGTGGCCGACCGCGGCTACGTGCTGGAAACCGGCAAGGTGGTGCTGGCCGATACCGGCGCCAACCTGCTGGCCAACGACCGCATCCGTGCGGCGTACCTGGGCGGCTGAAGTCGCGGCTCCCCTCTCCCGCGTGCGGGAGAGGGGAGAAACCAAGGCCAGCGCGAGCCCCTTCGCCATCCGCGAAATCCCCCTTTCGCCAATGACCGCCGCCCAGGCGGTCCGGCCTGCCCTTCGGCGGCGGAGCCACATGGCATAATCGCTTGTGATGTCAAGTAATTACCGGCTGCGCCGGAAAAGCAGCAAAATAGCCTGCTTGCCCGCGAGGCATCCGGAAAACATTCCCCTGCAAACAACGCGCGGATTCGCGCCGTTCGCATCCCCCGGGATACGCGACGGACGGTCTGCCCCCCGCATCATGGCCAAGACGCTCTACGACAAACTCTGGGATGACCACACCGTCCACGTCGAGGAAGACGGCACGACGCTGCTCTACATCGACCGTCATCTGCTGCATGAAGTGACCAGCCCGCAGGCCTTCGAAGGCCTGAAGCTGGCGGAGCGCCCGGTGTGGCGCATCAGCGCGAACCTGGCCGTGTCGGACCACAACGTGCCGACCACCGACCGCACCCAGGGGATTGCCGACCCGATCTCGAAGCTCCAGGTTGATACGCTGGATGCCAACTGCGACGCCTACGGCATCACGCAGTTCAAGATGAACGACCACCGCCAGGGCATCGTCCACGTGATCGGGCCCGAGCAGGGCGCCACGCTGCCCGGCATGACCGTGGTCTGCGGCGATTCGCACACCAGCACGCACGGCGCGTTCGGCGCGCTGGCGCACGGCATCGGCACGTCGGAAGTGGAGCACGTGCTGGCCACCCAGACGCTGCTGGGCAAGAAGGCGAAGAACATGCTGATCAAGGTGGAAGGCAAGCTGCCGCGCGGCTGCACCGCCAAGGACATCGTGCTGGCCATCATCGGCAAGATCGGCACGGCCGGCGGCACGGGCTACACGATGGAATTCGCCGGCTCGGCGATCCGCGACCTGACCATGGAAGGCCGCATGACGGTCTGCAACATGGCCATCGAAGCCGGGGCGCGTGCCGGCCTGGTGGCCGTGGACGACGTCACGCTCGAATACGTGAAGAACCGCCCGTTCGCGCCGCAGGGTGTGGAATGGGACCAGGCCGTGGCCTACTGGCGCACGCTGCATTCGGACGCCGGCGCCCACTTCGACAAGGTGGTGGAGCTGCGCGCCGAGGACATCCGTCCGCAGGTCACCTGGGGTACGTCGCCCGAAATGGTCGTTAGCATCGAAGACCGCGTGCCGGATCCCGAGAAGGAAAAGGACTCGAACAAGCGCAACGCCATGGAGCGGGCGCTGGAGTACATGAACCTGCAGCCGAACACGCCGATGGAGTCGATCAATATCGACAAGGTGTTCATTGGCTCGTGCACCAACAGCCGCATCGAGGACATGCGCGCCGCCGCGGCGGTGGTGCAGAAGCTGGGCCGCAAGGTGGCGTCCAACGTGAAGCTGGCGATGGTGGTGCCGGGCTCGGGCCTGGTCAAGGAACAGGCCGAGAGCGAAGGGCTGGACAAGGTCTTCAAGGCCGCCGGCTTCGAATGGCGCGAACCGGGCTGCTCGATGTGCCTGGCGATGAACGCCGACCGCCTGGAACCGGGCGAGCGATGCGCGTCCACGTCGAACCGCAACTTCGAAGGCCGTCAGGGCGCCGGTGGCCGTACGCACCTGGTCAGCCCGGCCATGGCCGCGGCGGCCGCGATCGAAGGGCATTTCGTCGACATCCGCAAACTCGGCTGAACGGCCACGACGGGTCAACGGGTCAACCACGGCTTTCGAATAGAGAAAACATGAAAAAGATCGTGATCACACTGCTGGCATGCCTGGGCATGCTGCAACTGGCTGGCTGCAACACGATGGCCGGCCTTGGCAAGGACACGCAGGCAGCCGGGCAGGCGCTCGAGAACGCTGCCCGGAAGTAAGGACACATCATGGACAAGTTCACCGTACACAGCGGCCTCGCGGCGCCGCTCGATCGCGAAAACGTCGATACCGACGCGATCATCCCGAAGCAGTTCCTGAAGTCGATCAAGCGCACGGGCTTTGGTCCGAACCTGTTCGACGAATGGCGCTACAAGGACGTGGGCCAGCCCGGCCAGGACAACAGCAAGCGTCCGCTGAACCCGGACTTCGTGCTCAACCAGCCGCGCTACCAGGGCGCATCGATCCTGCTGGCCCGCAACAACTTCGGCTGCGGCAGTTCGCGCGAGCACGCACCGTGGGCGCTCACGCAGTACGGCTTCCGCGCGGTCATCGCGCCGAGCTTTGCCGATATCTTCTTCAACAACTGC
The DNA here is from genome assembly GCF_057798875.1 of Cupriavidus sp. 94F1. Lineage (NCBI taxonomy): Bacteria > Pseudomonadati > Pseudomonadota > Betaproteobacteria > Burkholderiales > Burkholderiaceae > Cupriavidus > Cupriavidus sp. 94F1. The sequence goes on along the minus strand of NZ_JBYOJT010000001.1, from coordinate 450,374 downwards.
TACAAGAACGGCCTGCTGCCCGTGGCGCTGACCGACCTGCAGGTCGATCACCTGTTCAACGAGACGCTGGCGTTCCCGGGCTACAAGCTGACCATCGACCTCGACAAGCAGTTGGTGATCACGCCGGGTGGCGACAGCTATTCGTTCGACATCGCCCCGTTCCGCAAGTACTGCATGCTGAACGGTTTCGACGATATCGGCCTGACGCTGCGCCAGAAGGACAAGATCAAGTCCTACGAAGCCGAGCGCCTGACCAGGATGCCCTGGCTGGGCAACCGCGTGGTCGGCTGAGGCGGGCCGGGTTCACTTATCTATCTAGGAAGACAAATGAAGATTGCAGTCCTGCCGGGCGACGGTATCGGTCCCGAGATCATTGCCGAAGCCGTCAAGGTGCTGAACGCCCTTGGCGAGAAGTTTGAAATGGAAACCGCCCCGGTGGGCGGCGCCGGCTACGAGGCCGAAGGACACCCGCTGCCGGAAAACACGCTGAAGCTGGCCAAGGAAGCCGACGCCATCCTGTTCGGCGCCGTGGGCGACTGGAAGTACGACAGCCTGGAGCGTCCGCTGCGCCCCGAGCAGGCCATCCTGGGCCTGCGCAAGCATCTGCAGCTGTTTGCCAACTTCCGCCCGGCGATCTGCTATCCGGAACTGACCGGCGCGTCGAGCCTGAAGCCCGAACTGGTGGCCGGCCTGGACATCCTGATCGTGCGCGAACTGAACGGCGACATCTACTTCGGCCAGCCGCGCGGCGTGCGCGAGGCGCCGGACGGCCTGTTCAAGGGCGCCCGCGAAGGCTTCGACACGATGCGCTACAGCGAGCCCGAAATCCGCCGCATCGCCCATGTGGCGTTCCAGGCCGCGGCCAAGCGCGGCAAGAAGCTGTGCAGCGTGGACAAGGCCAACGTGCTGGAGACGTTCCAGTTCTGGAAGGACATCGTGATCGATGTCAGCAAGGAATATCCGGACGTCGAGCTGTCGCACATGTACGTGGACAACGCCGCGATGCAGCTGGTGAAGGCGCCGAAGAGCTTTGACGTGATCGTCACCGGCAACATGTTCGGCGACATCCTGTCGGACGAGGCCGCCATGCTGACCGGCTCGATCGGTATGCTGCCGTCGGCTTCGCTCGATGCCAACAACAAGGGCCTGTACGAGCCGTCGCACGGTTCGGCACCCGATATCGCCGGCAAGGGCGTGGCCAATCCGCTGGCCACGATCCTGTCCGCCGCGATGATGCTGCGCTACTCGCTGAACCGCGCCGAACAGGCCGACCGCATCGAGAACGCCGTCAAGAAGGTGCTGGCGCAGGGCTACCGTACCGGCGACATCCTGACGCCGGGCTGCAAGCAGGTGGGCACCCGCGAAATGGGCGAGGCAGTGCTGGCGGCGCTGTAAGGCATCCATTGCCCATGGTTTGGCTCCCCTCTCCCGCCAGGTGGGAGAGGGGCCGGGGGTGAGGGAAAAGCGGTGCAAGATGCGAAATCGCAATTTTTAGCCTCTTGCCGTCTCCCCCGGCCCCTCTCCCACACGTGGGAGAGGGGAGAGAACCGCCGGCGAGCAACAAATCACCCCGCATTTCCCCTGCGGCAGCGCCGCAATTTCGTGTAGACTCTCCCGTCATGGCCCGATTCCACCAGTCCCTTCTGACTGCCTCCGCTGCTCGCACCGCTATCCGCGGCACGATCGGCGCGGATTCGCTCGGCCTGACCGCAACGACGATTAAAACCATTACCAAAACGATCCCCTAGATCGTTCGTCGTGCCTGCCCGTCTTCCCCGCGCAGCCACGCCGGGCGAGGAAAATGGCGGGGAAGTTCACATCACATCCGAGGTAAGTCATGATTGTAGGTCTCGTCGGTTGGCGAGGAATGGTCGGCAGCGTCCTGATGCAGCGCATGCAGGAAGAGGGCGATTTCGACCATATCGAGCCCGTTTTCTTCAGCACGTCCAACGCTGGCGGCAAGGCCCCGGCCATGGCCAGGAATGAAACCACGCTGAAAGATGCGAACGACATCGAAGCACTGAAGAAGTGCGACGTCGTGCTCACCGCCCAGGGCGGCGACTACACGAACGATGTGTTCCCGCGCCTGCGCGCCGCCGGCTGGAACGGCTACTGGATCGACGCCGCGTCGTCGCTGCGCATGAAGGACGACGCCATCATCGTCCTGGATCCGGTGAACCTCGGTGTGATCAAGGACGCGCTGGCCAAGGGCGTGAAGAACTTCATCGGCGGCAACTGCACGGTCAGCTGCATGATGATGGGCCTGGGCGGCCTGTTCGAGCACGACCTGATCGAGTGGATGACCTCGATGACGTACCAGGCCGCGTCGGGCGGCGGTGCCCAGCACATGCGCGAGCTGCTGACGCAGTTCGGCACGCTGAACGCCGCGGTCAAGCCGCTGCTGGACAATCCGGCATCGGCCATCCTGGAAATCGACCGCCAGATCCTGTCGACCCAGCACGGCCTGTCGGCTGACGAAACCAGGCAGTTTGGCGTGCCGCTGGCCGGCAACCTGATTCCCTGGATCGACAAGGACCTGGGCAACGGTGTTTCCAAGGAAGAATGGAAGGGCGGCGCCGAGACCAACAAGATCCTGGGTCGTGGCGAAGGCTTCGTCGGTGCCACCGGCGCCACCCCGATCGCCGTGGACGGCCTGTGCGTGCGGATTGGCGCGATGCGCTGCCACTCGCAGGCGCTCACGATCAAGCTGCGCCGCGATGTGCCGCTGGACGAGATCGAGGGCATGCTGGCCGCCAACAACCAGTGGGCCAAGGTCGTGCCGAACACGCGCGAAGCCAGCATGAAGGACCTGACGCCGGCCGCCGTCACGGGCACGCTGACGATTCCGGTTGGCCGTCTGCGCAAGATGCAGATGGGCGGCGAGTACCTGTCTGCCTTCACCGTGGGCGACCAGCTGCTGTGGGGCGCCGCCGAGCCCCTGCGGCGTATGCTGCGCATTCTGATCGAGGGTTGAGCCCCCGGATTGCCTCCCCGCTTTCGTTGCAGGGAGGCAACAGAATCTGCCGCTTTCCGAGCAACGCCGCGCCTCTGCGCGGCGTTGTCGCATCCGGAACGCTTTTTTTCGCAGGCTTGCGTCACAATACAGCCGGCATGCGCTTGGCCACGGGGTCATCGCCACCATGCATCGGGGATGCATGGCAGCGACATTGGGCGCGCAGCAGGGCAGGCATCGACCTGTCCGTTTCGTCGCCCGCCAGCCAGCCATTTGTTGGGATCGGGTTAATTTCTGCTACTAAAAACCATAAATGGAGCACGAGGTGAGTGTGAGCCTACATCGCCGGAAAGATGCGCCTACTGTCCGTCAGCGCTGGTCAACGCTGGCCATCACGGCTGCCGGTCTGCTGCTTGCGCAGCCTGCCGCGTACGCCGCGGGGTTCGGGCAATTAAGGGTTCAATCCAATCTGGGGCAGCCGCTCCAGGCTGAAATCGATATCACCGGCGTGACGCCCGAGGAAGCTGACAGCCTGGCTGTCAAGCTGGCTGCGCCGTCCGCCTATTCACGCGCCGGGCTGACCTATCTGTCGGCCATTTCGACCGTGAAGCTCGACGTGCAGAAGCGTCCGAACGGTACCTATGTGGCCACCGTCCGGTCCAACCAGCCGCTCAGCGAACCGTTCGTCGACATCCTGGTCGACATGAGCTGGTCCAGCGGCAAGATCACGCGCGCCTATACCTTCCTGCTGGACCCGGCTGGCGCCCAGCCGTCGAACCAGGCGTTCTCGCCCACCACGGTGGTGCAGGCCGCCACGCCCGACGTGTCGCCGGCGCCTGCTCCGGCCCCGGTCGCCAACGCGCCTGCCGCTGCGGCGCCGGCGCCCACGGTAGCGCCGGCGCCCGCCCCGGCCCCGGCCCGTCAGCCGCGCCGCGCCGCCGCGCCGGCCGCCGTGGCCGATGGCACGGCCGCCCATGGCAGCTACACGGTCCAGCAAGGCGATACGCTGTATGCCATCGCCGGCGAAGCCTCGCAGGGCGTTGATTCGGTGTCGCTGGAGCAAATGCTGCTCGCGCTCTACCGCAACAACCCGAATGCCTTCATCGGCGGGAACATCAACCGGATCAAGTCCGGAGCCGTGCTGAAGGTGCCGAGCGCCCAGCAGGCCCAGTCGGTGAGCCCGCGCGAAGCGCGCCGCGAAGTGGTGGCGCGTACGCAGGGCTTCGACAGCTACCGCAGCCGGCTGGCCGCGGCGGCCGCCGCCAAGTCGGTGGAAGCGGGCTCGGGCCGCGAGCAGTCGGGCAACGTGACGGCGCGTGTGCAGGACACCACGGTGCCGAACGCGGGTCCGCGTGACGAACTGAAGCTGTCGAAGGCCGAGAAGGGCGCGCAGGCCAAGGCGGAAGCCGACGTGGCCAGCCAGCGCAAGCTGAAGGACGCCGAATCGCGCGTCGCCGATCTGGAGAAGAACATCTCCGACATGCAGCGCCTGATGGAGCTGAAGAACTCGGAGATCGCCAAGCTCAACCAGAACAACCAGGGCGCCAAGGCTGCCACGGGGGCCGCCGCTGCCACCGCTGCGGCATCGGCCGCGCCGGCGGCTGGCAAGGCCGCCGATACTGCCGCGCCTGCGCCCACCGTGGTGCCGGCCGAGCCGGCCAAGGCTGCGGATGCCCCGAGCACCGCCACGCCGGAACCCGCACCGGCTGCGGCAGCCTCGGCTGCCGCGTCGGCACCGCAAGCTGCCGCCGCGGCGTCGGCCCCGCAAGCCGGCGCTTCTGCACCGGCAGCCGCCGCCTCGGCGCCGGCCGTGGCGAACAAGAAGCCGCCGGTCATCCAGCCGGTGCCCCAGCCGTCGTTCCTCGACGAACTGCTCGCCAACCCGATGTTGCTGCCGGGCGCTGGTGTGCTGGTTGCGTTGCTTGGCGGATATGCGTACTATCGCCGCCGCCAGAAGCAGAAGGCGAGCGAAAACACCGGGTTCGGTGACAGCATCCTGTCCCAGGAAAGCACGGTCATGGCGGGCGGACACTCGTTGTTCGGCACCGCCGGTGGCCAGAGCGTCGACACGTCGCAGCACAGCGTGTTCGGCGCCGACTTCCGCATCGGCAACAACTCGCCCGAAGCGACGGAAGTCGACCCGATTGCCGAGGCCGAGGTGTACATCGCGTACGGACGCGACGTGCAGGCCGAGGAAATCCTGCGCGAAGCGTTGCAACAGAATCCGGAGCGCCAGGCCATCCGCCTGAAGCTGCTGGAGATTTACAACACTCGTCAGGATGTGGAAGGTTTCCGAGTGATCGCAGAAGAAATGTTCGCCCAGGTAGGCGGACAAGGCGCGGACTGGCAACAGGTCGCGGAAATGGGTCGCAGGCTCGATCCGGGCAATGCGCTGTACCTGTCGGTGACGCCCGACGTGACGGCGGAAGCCGATACCACGACGCCGGTGGCCGACCAGTGGCGCACGCAGGATCCCGCCCAGTCGATGCAGCAGGCACCGCAGGCGCCGGCCATGCCGGACCTGGCACTGCCGCTGGACGCCTTCCCGGCGCCCGCGCCGGGGGAGCCCATCGTGGCGCCGGCGTCGGCCTCGCTGGTATTCGGTAACGATCACCTTGCGGAACCGGTGGCGCGACTGGACGACGTGCTGGACGAAAGCCACGACGCCGGCCTGGATCTGCCGGCAGGCGGAGTGCCGGCGCTCGATACGCCGACGCGCTCGCGTCCGCTGGAATTCGACATGTCCGGCCTGTCGCTGGACCTGAATGCCGCGAACTCGGGTGCCGCGGCGGACGAGCCGGCTGCCACGTTCGAGGTGCCGACGCTCACGGAATCGACCGTGCCGCTGCCCGCACCGACGATGCTCCAGAACGGCAAGCTGGTCGAGCCGATCGACCTGGCCCGTGTCACGTCCGAAGGGCATGGCGACGCCACGCATGGCGTGTCGGCCAGCACGCTGTCGGCCACCGGGATGGACGGCAGCCGCGACATGCAGATCAAGCTCGACCTGGCGCGCGCCTACATCGAGATCGGCGACAAGGAAGGTGCCCGCGAACTGCTGCAGGAAGTGGTGGAGCAGTCGGAAGACCCGCTGCAGACCGAAGCCCGCACGCTGCTGCGCGACGTGGCCTGATGCGGGTTGGCCTGCGGGTCTGGACCCAAAGGCCGGTATGATGCAGGGTTTGCGGCACGCCGTTCAGACGGATGCCGCAGCCCGAAGCGATGCGCCGGAAGCGTCCCTTCCGGCGCATTTTGTTTTTGGGCATCGCCACATCCATGAATCGCATCGCCATCGGACTCCACTACGACGGTTCGGCCTTTTCCGGCTGGCAGTCGCAGCCCCACCGCAACACCGTGCAGGACCACCTGGAAGACGCCATCGAGCGTTTTGCCGGCACGCGCCTGCTGACCACGGTGGCGGGGCGGACCGATACCGGCGTGCATGCGCTGGGCCAGGTCATCCACCTCGATACCGAGCTGGACCGCGACAAGTTCTCGTGGGTGCGCGGCGTCAACGCGTTCCTGCCGCCGTCCATCGCGCTGCAATGGGCGGAGCCGGTCGACGACGGGTTCCATGCGCGCTTCCTGGCCTACGAGCGGATGTATTACTACGCGCTCTACACAGGCCCGCACCGCGTGCCGATGATCCACGGCCGCGCCGGCTACCAGATGCTGCCGCCGGGCCAGCGGCTCGATGTCGATGCCATGCGCGCGGCAGCCGCCTGCCTGCTGGGCGAGCATGACTTCTCGGCGTTCCGGGCGGCCGAGTGCCAGGCCAAGTCGCCGGTCAAGACGATGTACGACGTGACGATCCGGGGCGACGGCAACTGGGTGTTCCTGCGGTTCCGCGCCAGCGCGTTCCTGCACCACATGGTGCGAAACCTGATGGGCTGCCTGGTGGCGGTGGGGCGGGGGCGTTACCCGGCCGAATGGATGGCCGAGGTGCTGGCCGGCCGCAACCGGCAGAAGGCCGCCCCGACATTCATGCCCGACGGGCTGTACCTGGTCGACGTGAAGTATCCTGAGCCGTACCAGCTCCCCGCGGCGGATGCGTCCGCCAGCTTCTTCCACGGAGTATTTGCCGATGGTCCCGACAATGGCGCCTGAATCCGGCCGCGTGCCGCCCCGCACCCGCATCAAGATCTGCGGGCTGACGCGTCCGGAGGACGTGCGTGCGGCCGTTGACGCCGGCGCCGATGCCATCGGCCTGGTGTTCTACGACAAGAGCCCGCGCTTCGTGGATGTGGCGCGCGCGGCCGCACTGGCCGAGCAGGTGCCGCCGTTCGTCACCGTGACCGGCCTGTTCGTCAACGCCGATGCCGAGGAAGTGGCGCATGTCACCGAGCGTGTGCCCCTGACGCTACTCCAGTTCCATGGCGACGAAACGGCGCAGCAATGCACGGATATCGCCCGCCGCTGCCGGCTGCCGTATATGCGTGCCGCCCGTGTCCAGCCGGGGCTTGATTTGGTAGAATTCGCCGATCAATACCGTGACGCCGCCGGCCTGTTGCTCGACGCCTTCGTGGAAGGCTATGGCGGTGGCGGCCACGTCTTCGACTGGACCCTGATTCCTGCTCAATGGCTTCCGCCCATTCCGACCAGCCCGCCCGCAAGCGACGCTCCTCGCATCGTTTTGAGTGGTGGGTTGAACGCGCAAAACGTCGCTGGTGCGATTGAACGCGTGCGCCCCTATGCCGTGGATGTCAGCAGCGGCGTGGAGGCGTCGAAGGGTGTGAAGGACCACGCCCGCATTGCCGCGTTCGTGCGCGCCGTGCGCAGGGCGGATGCAGGACAGGCCGGCCAGTAACGCCACGCCAGCACTGTTGCGCTGCCATCCCCGATTGCCCCCGGTCGCGCCGATCGCCCGATACCGAATTTGATGCGCTTCGCCACTATTGTGCGCTGAGCGCCACCTGAGAGCCTGGACATGTACGACTTGCCCGATTCCCGAGGCCATTTCGGCCCCTATGGCGGTAGCTTCGTTTCCGAAACGTTGGTCCACGCGCTGGACGAGTTGCGCGACGCCTATGCGCACTACCAGCAGGACGCGGACTTCAACGCCGAATTCCAGCGCGAGCTGAAGCACTTTGTCGGCCGCCCGTCGCCGATCTACCACGCACAGCGTTGGAGCGAGACGCTCGGCGGTGCCCAGCTGTTCTTCAAGCGCGAAGACCTGAACCACACTGGCGCCCACAAGATCAACAACGTGATCGGCCAGGCACTGCTGGCCCGGCGCATGGGCAAGAAGCGCGTGATTGCCGAAACCGGCGCCGGCCAGCACGGCGTGGCCACGGCGACCATCGCCGCGCGCTTCGGCATGGAGTGCGTGGTGTACATGGGCTCAGAGGACGTGCGCCGCCAGGCGGCCAACGTCTATCGCATGAAGCTGCTGGGCGCCACGGTGGTGCCGGTGGAAAGCGGTTCGAAGACGCTCAAGGACGCGCTCAACGAGGCCATGCGCGACTGGGTGACCAACGTCGAGACCACGTTCTACATCATCGGCACGGTAGCCGGCCCTCACCCGTATCCGATGATGGTGCGCGACTTCCAGTGCGTGATCGGCGAGGAGTCGAAGGTGCAGATGCCCGAACTGACCGGCCGCCAGCCGGACGCCGTGATCGCCTGCGTGGGCGGCGGCTCGAACGCCATGGGTATTTTCTACCCGTACATCGAGCACAAGGACGTGCAGCTGATCGGCGTGGAAGCGGCCGGCGACGGCCTGGACACGGGCCGCCACGCGGCGTCTCTGACGGGCGGGTCGCCGGGCGTGCTGCACGGCAATCGTACCTACCTGCTGCAGGACGAGAACGGCCAGATCATCGAGACCCATTCGGTGTCGGCCGGCCTGGACTATCCGGGCGTGGGGCCGGAACACGCGTGGCTCAAGGACATCGGCCGCGCGCAGTATGCGCCGATCACCGATGACGAGGCATTGAAGGCGTTCCACGACTGCTGCCGCATCGAAGGCATCATCCCGGCGCTGGAATCGAGCCATGCCATCGCGTACGCGTGCAAGCTGGCGCCGACGCTGCCCAAGGACAAGCTGCTGCTCGTGAACCTGTCCGGCCGAGGCGACAAGGACATGCACACCGTGGCCGAACGTGCGGGGTTGAAGCTGTAATGCGTGCGCTGCCCCCCGACACTACGACCCAGGCGGAAGAGGGCGGCGCCGCGGCGCCGTTCGACATCCTCGACACCGAAGCCGTCCGCCTGTACCAGGAAGACGCGCTTGAAGGCATCCAGCGCATCGCGGACGGATCGGTCGACCTGATCGTCGCCGATCCGCCCTATGGCCTGGGCAAGGACTATGGCAACGATTCCGACCTGCTGTCGGGCGACGCCTACCTGGAATGGTCCGAACGCTGGATGGATGCCATCATCCCCAAGCTGGCCCCCAAGGGCACCCTGTACCTGTTCTGCACGTGGCAGTACTCGCCCGAGCTGTTCGTGATGCTCAAGAAGCGGCTGACGATGATCAACGAGATCATCTGGGATCGCCGCGTGCCGAGCATGGGCGGCACCACGCGCAAGTTCTCGTCGGTGCATGACAATATCGGCTTCTTTGCCCGTCAGCGCGACTACTACTTCGACCTCGATCCGGTGCGCATTCCGTACGATGCCGAGACCAAGAAGGCCCGCAGCCGGCCGCGCTTCGAGGGCAAGAAGTGGCTCGAGGTGGGCTACAACCCCAAGGACCTGTGGAGCGTGCCGCGCATCCACCGGCAGGACCCCGAGCGCGCCGATCACCCCACGCAGAAACCGCTGGAGATCGTCGAACGCATGGTGCTGTCGAGCTGCCCGCCGGGCGGCGTGGTGCTGGACCCGTTCACGGGCAGCGGCACCACGGCGGTGGCCTGCGTGCGCCACGGTCGGCGCTTTGTCGGCTTCGAGATGAACCCGCAATATGCCTCGCTGGTGCGCGATCGCGTGCGGGCCGCGCAGCCCGTGTACGCGCCGATCCAGCCCGACAGCGTGGCCGACGGCCTGCCCGCGGGCACCGAGACGACGCCGGCCGCTGCCAACGACGATGCCAATGACGTGGCATCGCCGGTGCAGCGCCTTATCTGATTCCGATGGTCAACGACATGTCCCGTATCCAGAAGACTTTCGCGGCACTGGCCGCGCAGCAGAAGAAGGGCCTGATCCCGTTCATTACCGCCGGCGACCCGGCGCCCGCGCTGACCGTGCCGCTGATGCATGCGCTGGTGGCGGGCGGTGCCGACGTGATCGAGCTTGGCGTGCCGTTTTCCGACCCGATGGCGGACGGCCCGGTCATCCAGCGCGCCTCGGAGCGCGCGCTGGCGCAAGGCGTCTCGCTGACGCAGGTGCTGGCCTGGGTCAAGGAATTCCGCCAGACCAACGACACCACGCCCGTGGTGCTGATGGGCTATGCGAACCCGATCGAACGCATGGGCGAGGAAACGTTTGCCAAGGCCGCCTCGGCTGCCGGCGTGGACGGCGTGCTGGTGGTGGACTACCCGCCCGAGGAGTGCGAGTCGTTTGCCGGCCTGATGCGCGCCAACCAGATGGATCCGATCTTCCTGCTGGCGCCGACGTCCACCGACGACCGCATTGCCGCCGTGGCCAGGGTGGCCAGCGGCTATCTTTATTACGTGTCGCTCAAGGGCGTGACCGGTTCGGCCACGCTGGACCTGGACAGCGTGGCCGCGCGCCTGCCGTTGATCAAACAGCACGCCAACCTGCCGGTGGGCGTCGGCTTTGGCATTCGCGATGCGCAAACGGCGCGCGCGATCGGCAGCGTGGCGGACGCCGTGGTGATCGGCAGCCGCCTGGTGCAGCTGCTCGAAGACGCACCGCGCGACCAGGCCGTGGAAGCCCTGCGTGCGTTTATCGCCGACATCCGCCAGGCACTGGACGCCTGAAAAGGTGTCCAAAGCGTGACGATTGCCGGAAACGCGCAGCAAAAATCGTTGCCGATTGCGGCGGTTTGAGACTTAAGCGGCACAATCGGCGCGTTTTGCTTAGGCGAGATGTGCCGGGCGTGGTAAATTCGCGGCCTGATTCCCTGCCGTCCCTGTGTCCGCCCCCTGAAAACGGGGCGTCGATGCGCGGGCGGCAGTTATCCGAAAGGAGCTTTCATGAGCTGGTTGGATAAACTCCTGCCTCCCAAGATTCAACAGACCGACCCGTCCACCCGCAAGGGCATTCCGGAAGGGTTGTGGGTCAAGTGCCCGTCGTGCGAGTCGACGCTGTACCGCACCGACGTGGAAGCCAATCTGCACGTCTGCCCGAAGTGCGACCACCACATGCGCATCCGCTCGCGCGAGCGCCTGGACAAACTGCTGGACGCCGAAGGCCGCTTCGAGATCGGCCAGGAAATCGTGCCGGTGGACGCCCTGAAGTTCAAGGACACGAAAAAGTACCCGGACCGCATCAAGGCCGCCATGGATGACACCGGCGAGACCGACGCGATGGTGGTCGTTGGCGGTGCGATCCACACCATTCCGGTGGTCGTGGCCTGCTTCGAGTTCGAGTTCATGGGCGGTTCGATGGGCTCGGTGGTGGGCGAGCGTTTTGCGCGTGGCGCGCAGGCTGCGCTGGAGCAGAAGGTGCCGTTTATCTGCGTGACCGCCACGGGCGGCGCGCGCATGCAGGAAAGCCTGCTGTCGCTGATGCAGATGGCCAAGACCACGGCCATGCTGAACCAGCTGTCGAACGCCAAACTGCCGTTCATCAGCGTGCTGACCGACCCGACCATGGGTGGCGTGTCGGCATCGTTCGCGTTCCTGGGCGATGTGGTGATCGCCGAGCCCAAGGCGCTGATCGGCTTTGCCGGCCCGCGCGTGATCGAGCAGACCGTGCGCGAAAAGCTGCCGGAAGGCTTCCAGCGCGCCGAATTCCTGCTGCAGAAGGGGGCCATCGACATGATCGTCGACCGTCGCCGCCTGCGCGCGGAAATTGCCCAGCTGCTGGCGCTGCTGCAAAAGCAGCCGGCCGATGCGGTGGCCTGACGCGGTAGCGTGATTTGCAGGACAATGGCGCGGGTACCCACCCGCGCCATTTTGTTTTTAGTCGTGTCGTAACTCAGCATGCCCATCTTCCACACACTCCCCGACTGGCTTCAACACCTGGAAACCGCCCATCCTGTGGGCATCGACATGGGTCTGACGCGTATCACGCGCGTCAAGGAAGCACTGGGGCTGCGCATCGACGCCGTGGTGTTCACCGTGGGCGGCACCAATGGCAAGGGGTCCACCTGCGCGATGCTGGAACGCATCCTGCTGGAGGCCGGCTACAAGGTGGGCCTGCATACGTCGCCGCACCTGATCCGGTTCAACGAGCGCGCCCGGCTGAACGGCGAGCAGGCCACCGACGCGCAGCTGCTGCCGCACTTCGAGGCCGTGGAGCGCGCCCGCACGAGTTTTGCCGATCCGGTCAGCCTGACGTATTTCGAGTTCACGACGCTGGCCATCATCCATATGTTTGCATCGGCCGGGCTCGACGCGATCATCCTCGAAGTGGGCCTGGGAGGCCGGCTCGACGCCGTCAATGTGATCGACACGGACTGCGCGGTCATCACCAGCGTCGATATCGACCACACCCAGTACCTGGGCGATACGCGCGAGAAGATCGGCTACGAGAAGGCCGGCATCTTCCGCCCCAACGTGCCGGCCATCTGCGGCGACCCGATGCCGCCGCAATCGCTGATCGACCATGCCGAGGCCATCGGCGCCGACCTCTGGCTGGTGGGCCGCGATTTCCGCCACCAGGCCGCGGCGGGCCAGGAGCGCCAGCAATGGGACTGGACCGGCCGCGACCGCAAGCTCAATGGGCTGGGATACCCGGCGCTGCGTGGCGCCAACCAGCTGCTGAATGCGTCGGCGGCGCTGGCCGCGCTGCAGGCCATGCGCCCGCGCCTGCCGGTCAGTGCGCAGGAAGTGCGCAACGGGCTGGCGTTCGTGGAGCTGCCCGGCCGCTTCCAGGTGATGCCGGGGCGTCCGGCCGTGATCCTCGACGTGGCGCATAATCCGCATGCCGCGGCCACCCTCGGCCAGAACATGGAGAACATGGGGTTTTTCCGCTACACCTATGCGGTGTTTGGCGCCATGGCGGACAAGGACATCGCCGGCGTGCTGCGCCACGTGGCCGACAAGGTCGATCACTGGTGCCTGTGCGACCTGCCCACGGCGCGCGCCGCCACGGCTAGTGACCTACGCGAGGCACTGGACGCCACGGGCTTCCGGGAAGGGCCGGATAACACGGCGGCGTGCTTCTCGAGTCCGGAACTGGCGTATCGCGATGCTGTCGAGCGTGCAACCGAGAATGATAGAATCCTGGTCTTCGGATCGTTCTACACCGTGGCTGGCGTGATGGCATATCGCGCCACGCAGGCCAACTGAATGCCAGTCGGCATGTCTGGCTGAACTCCCGGGCCGGAACGACATCACACCGAACACCACTCTTTGGGCATTTATGGGCCTGCTTTCGCTGTTCTCGTCCCGCAAGGGCACTGACCCGGCACCCGAACGCGGTCGCCGCACGCGTGCGGAAACCGGCGCCGGCATCGGCGCGTCGCGCCGTACGGCCGACGAATACGCGGACGATACCCTCGATCCCGACTTTCCTCAGAAACAACGTGCGCGTCGCCGCCTGATCGGCGCCGTGGTGCTGCTTGCGGCGGCCGTCATCGTGCTGCCGATCGTGTTCGAGCACAAGCCACGGCCCGTGTCCGACGACGTGGCCGTCAGCGTGGCCAACGGCCAGGGCGCGCAGAAGCCCAAGGTCGAGGCGCGCAAGGCACAGGCGCTGCCGCCGTCGGCCAACGCCGGCCGCAACGACGCCGCGCTCGATGCAGGCGAGGAAATCGTCACCGCGCCGGCCGTGGACAAGCCCAGGGCCGACGCCAAGGTCGAGACCAAAGTGGCCGAGACCAAGGCCGCCGAGGCCAAGCCGGCCGATAAGCCGGCCGATAAGCCGGCCGACAAGCCTGCCGCCGCCAATACCAAATACCTGATCCTGATCGGCGCGTTCTCCTCGGAAGAGCGCGCGAAGAACTGGCTGGCCAAGCTCAAGGAGAGCAAGGTGCCGGCGTTCGTCGAAAAGAAGGCGCTGGCCGACGGCGACCGCATCCTGCTGCGCGCGGGACCGTTCGCCAGCCGCGATGCGGCCGATGCGGCCGACAGGAAGGTGCGGGCGATCGGCCTGACCTCGAAGGTGGTGGAGCAGTAGCGTCCCGGGCAGCGACGTAGCCGATAACGTCCCGATTACGTACCGATTGCAGGGCGGCAGTTTGCCCCCATCTGACAGGAACCCGCATCGCACGCATGGCTTTTACCTTTTTTGACTATGGCGTGGCCTTCATTCTGGTGGCGTCTGCGCTGATTGGCGTGCTGCGCGGCCTGGTGCGCGAGATGCTGGCGCTGGTGGGCTGGGTCGTGGCGTTCTTGCTGGCGTATCACTTTGGCGGCATGGCCGCGAAATGGATGCCGGAGTCTCTGCCGGGCGGCGAACTGACGCGCAGTGCGCTGGGCTTCCTGGCCGTGTTCTTCGGCACGTGGATCGTGTCGGCGCTGGCCGGGGCCATCCTCGGCCAGTTGCTGGAAACCACCGGCCTGAAGCCGGCGGACCGTGGCCTGGGCCTGGTGTTCGGCCTGGCGCGTGGCGTGCTGATCGTGATGCTGATCGTCGTGCTGGCGGGGCTCACGAAGCTGCCCGACGAGCCGTTCTGGCGTGACGCGGTGTCGCGCCCGTATGTGATCCAGGCGATGGGGGAGCTGCGCCAATGGCTGCCGCCCGACCTGGCCAGGTACGTCAAGACCTGAATCGAAGACGCGAGTGCTTGAACGTTGGGCGCTCGCGGCGCAGTATCAACGCAGTTCCGTCGCGTACATGACGGAACGGCGCCCCCTGAATCAATTTGCCTTTCCTGGGAGTTCGGCATGTGCGGTATCGTCGGCGTGGTTTCCACCAGCCCTGTCAACCAACTCATCTATGACAGCCTGCTGCTGTTGCAACACCGCGGACAGGATGCAGCCGGCATCGCCACGGCCAATGGCAGCACCTTCCACATGCACAAGGCCAACGGCCTGGTGCGCGATGTGTTCCGCACGCGCAACATGCGCGGCCTGCCGGGCACGTCCGGTATCGGCCAGGTGCGCTACCCGACCGCCGGCTCCGCGTCGAGCGAGGAAGAAGCCCAGCCGTTCTACGTGAACGCGCCCTACGGCATCATCCTGGCCCACAACGGCAACCTGACCAATTCGGATCAGCTGCGCGAGGAGATGTTCCGCCGCGACCGTCGCCACATCAACACGCATTCGGATTCCGAAGTGCTGCTGAACGTGCTGGCCGACGAACTGCAGCGCGCCAGCAATGGCAAGTCGCTGGAGCCGGAGACCATCTTCACGGCCGTCAGCGGCATGCATCGCCGCGTGAAGGGCGCCTATGCCATCACGGCGCAGATCTCGGGCTATGGCCTGCTGGCCGTGCGCGACCCGTTCGGCATCCGCCCGCTGTGCATCGGCAGCGTCGACACGCCGACCGGCAAGGAATACCTGATTGCGTCGGAATCGGTGGCGCTCGAAGGCATGGGCTACACCATGGAGCGCGACGTGGCGCCGGGCGAGGCGATCTTCATCGACCTGGACGGCAAGTTCCACAGCAAGCAATGCGCCGACAATCCGCAACTGACGCCCTGCATTTTCGAATTCGTGTACCTGGCCCGTCCGGACTCGTGCATCGACGGCGTGCCGGTCTACGATGCCCGCCTGCGCATGGGTGACTACCTGGCCGAGAAGATCCGCCGCGAAGTGCCGGCCGGCGAGATCGACGTGGTCATGCCGATTCCCGATTCGAGCCGCCCGGCCGCCATGCAGGTGGCCAACGCGCTCGGCGTGCCGTACCGCGAGGGCTTCTTCAAGAACCGCTATGTGGGCCGCACGTTCATCATGCCGGGCCAGGCAGTGCGCAAGAAGTCGGTCCGCCAGAAGCTCAACGCCATGGGCGTGGAGTTCAAGGACAAGAACGTGCTGATCGTCGACGATTCGATCGTGCGCGGCACCACGTCATTCGAGATCGTGCAGATGGCCCGCGACGCCGGCGCCAAGAAGGTGATCTTCGCTTCGGCCGCGCCGCCCGTGAAGTTCCCGAACGTGTATGGCATCGACATGCCCACGCGCGCCGAACTGGTGGCCCATGGCCGCACCGACGAGGAAGTGGCGCGCATGATCGGCGCCGACCAGCTCGTGTATCAGGACGTGGAGTCGATGAAGCAGGCCGTGCGCGACATCAACCCGAACCTGCGTGACTTCGACGCGTCGTGCTTCGATGGCAAGTACATCACCGGCGATATCGACGAGGCCTACCTGGATCGCCTGGAAACGGCGCGCAGCCAGGCCGACCGCGAAGGCAGCAACGGTGGCGATACCGAACGTTCGCAACTGCATCTGCAACGATCGGGCGGCAACGAATAACGACAAGCCATCAGATTGCGCACTCTGCTGCGCGGTCTGGGTCAGCAAGGCTTCCGTGTGGCCCTCTCCCCGCCGGCGGGGGAGGGCGTCTTCGATATTCCCTCGGCGCCCTCAGCGCCCTCAGCGCAGCAGTCGCCTGCGCAGCAGTACCAGGGCCACCACCAGCGCCACGATGGCATAGGCCGCCAGCACGGCCAGATGCAGCGCGGCATTCTCCACCGGCCTTCCCAGCATCAGCGGACGAATCAGTGCCACCGCGTGCGCCAGCGGCAGGACCATCGTCGCCTTCTGCGCGCCCTCGGGTAGCTGTTCCAGCGGGAAGAACACGCCCGACAGCAGCAGCATCGGGGTCATCACCAGCGTCTGGTAGAACATGAAGAAGTCGTAGCTCGGCGCCAGCGCCGTGATGATCATCGCCAGGCTCGCGAACGCAATGCCGGCCAGCACGATCACCGGCAGGGCGGCCAGCGCGCCCGGGAACTGCGCGTAGCCAAGCAGCCCCGCCACGATCATGATCGCGGCGCCCGACAGCACCGCCTTGCTGGCGGCCCATAGCACTTCTCCGAGTACCACGTCGCCCAGCGTCAGCGGCGCATGCATGATGGCTTCCCACGTGCGTTGCACGTGCATGCGCGAGAAGGCCGAATACATCGACTCGAAGCTGGCCGACATCATCACGCTGGACGCCGTGGTGCCGGCCGCCAGGAAGGCGATGTACGACACGCCATGCACCTGGCCCACCAGCAGGCCCAGGCCCAGGCCCAGGCCGAACAGGTAGATCATCGGATCGGCCAGGTTGCCGATCATCGACGGGATGGCCAGCTTCTTCCAGACCATGTAGTTGCGATACCAGACCATCATCCAGTTGCGCCCGTTGCGTGGCAGCAGGGGCTGGGGATAGTGCTGGGGGGCTGTCGACGCCGCAGATCCTGGCGAAATTGCGATGTCGGGATTGCGGGGGTCCTGTTCGCTCATCTCGGTCATCCGTGTCTCAATCTCTCATCTCGCGGCCGGTCAGCTTGAGGAACACGTCCTCGAGGTTGGCGGGCCGGTGCAGGTAACGTACGCCGCCCTTGCCGTGCAGGGCGGCCAGCAGCGGATCGGGCTGGCGCACGTAGCAGAACAGCGTCTCGCCGCGCATTTCGCACCGGTCGGCCAATGGCGTCAGCGTGTCGCGCAGGGGTTCGAGCTCGTCGCCGTAGACCTCCACCACATCGCAGCCGATTTCGCGATCGATCAGCTCATGCGGCTTGCCCTCGGCGATCTTGCGCCCGGCATCGATCACGCACAGGTGATTGCAGAGCCGTTCGGCCTCTTCCATAAAGTGCGTGGTCAGCAGAATCGTCTTGCCCGCGGCAAGCAGCGACTTGAGGCGCTCCCAGATCAGATGCCGTGCCTGCGGGTCGAGGCCGGTCGTGGGCTCGTCCATCACGAGCAGGTCGGGATCGTTGATCAGCGCGCGCGCCACGGTCAGGCGCCGGCGCATGCCGCCGGACAGGTCGCGCACCTGCGCATTGGCCTTGTTCTCAAGCCGCGCGAATTCCAGCAGCCGGGGCACCTGTTCGGCAATCCGGGCGGACGACAGCCCGAAGTAGCGGCCGAAGATGCGCAGGTTCTCGATCACCGAGAAGTCGGGGTCGAGATTGTCGAACTGCGGCACCACGCCCACGCGCATGCGGGCCTGCGGGGCGCGCAGCGGGATGGGCTCGCCACACAGCGTCAGCGTGCCCGATTCGGGCGTGGTCAGCCCCAGCAGCATGCGCAGCGTGGTGGTCTTGCCGGCGCCGTTGGGGCCCAGCAGCCCAAAGCACTGCCCGGGCTGGACTTCCAGGTCGAGATTGTCGACGACGAGCTGGTCGCCGTAGCGTTTGCGCACATTGCGCATCTGGAGGATGGCGGTCAAGGCGAGGTCCTTGCGAGCGATATCCGCCATTATGCCGGCCATCGCGTGACGCATTGTTGGCGCATCGCAGCAAGACAATTCCATTCGCGGCGGCATATCGGCAGGCTGGCGGGGCTGGGCGGACAGGCGTACGCTTGGCGTCTTCAGAACAACAATGACGACGCAACAGGAGAGCGCATGTCCTTCGAGCACTGGATCACATTCGTACTGACCAGCGTGGTGGTGCTGATCATTCCCGGTCCGACCATCCTGCTGGTGATTGGCGATGCGCTCGCGCACCGCGGCCGCAGCGCCTATGCCACGGTGGGCGGTGTGGCCGCCGGCGACCTCACCGCCTTCACGCTGTCGATGGCGGGCCTGGGCGCCGTCCTGGCAGCCTCTGCCACGCTGTTCACGGGCCTGAAATGGGCAGGCGCGGCCTATCTGGTCTATCTCGGCGTGCAGGCGCTGCGCACGGCTGGCCGGGCGCGCTCGCTCGATGTGGCGGCGCAGTCGGGCAGCGGACGCCAGCGATTTGCCAAGGCCTGGCTGGTGACGGCGCTGAATCCGAAGAGCATCGTGTTCTTCGTGGCCTTCGTGCCGCAGTTCATCGATGCAAAGCTGGCGTTCTGGCCGCAGGCCGTGGTGCTGATTCCCACGTTCGTGGTGCTGGCCACGGCCAACGCCATGGTCTACGCGCTGCTGGCGCGCTCGCTGGCCACGCGTCTGACCTCGCAGCGCGCACAGGCCAACGTGCAGCGCGCAGGCGGCATCACGCTGATCGGTGCCGGCGCGCTGATCGCCACGCGCACCTGAGCGCCCGCCATCGCGTTCCCGGCCCGGCACGCGGGAACGCGGACGAAAAAAAACCGCCAGCGAACTGGCGGTTTTTCTTTTGGCAAGCCCGAATCAGTAGAGCTTCTTCGGCAGCATTTGCATGCGCAGACGCTTGCGCAGACGGGCCTCGGCAGCCTTCTTCTTGCGCTTGCGCTCGGTCGTCGGCTTTTCGTAGGCGGTGCGGCTCTTCAGTTCCACGATCAGTCCAGTCTGCAGAATGGAGCGACGGAAACGACGCATTGCAACTTCAACGGGCTCGCCCGGTTTCAGAACGATCTTAGTCAATTCAGTCCTTCAGGAATAACCGCCAGAGGCGGTGGGTTCATAGGAGGGAAACGTGTCGCGTCCGGCTCCGGAGCCTTCCGAGACGTTGGTATCGCACGCTGCGGCGAATGCCGTGGTGCGCCCCCTAGAACCTGCTACGGACCGAAATCCATACTGCCTGTGTCAGGGGTGACGGGCCAAATTTTCCTAGCTAGGTAAAAACTTGGCGACTACCTGTTTCCGTGGATATTGCGCAAGAAATACGCCGGTAAGCTTTTACAGGTATACCGGACGGGAGTCAAGCTATTCAGGGCAATCCAAGACTATACCCCAGAAAATGTGCTTGAGAGCGCCTTTTCAATGGATTTTGCGTCAAGGCAACAGACTGCCCCACGCCGATGCCAGCAACACCGCGCCAGGAGCCGTTCGAACCGCTTCAGCCGCGCGGGCGATCGAATGAAGCGCGCGGCCCCGGCGCCCAGCACTGCCCACGCCCCCATGCAGGGCAGCGACACGACAAAGAAGATCAGTGACAGCCGCATCACCTGATGCGGCTGGTCGGCGCCATGGCCGGCAAAGACACTGACGACGGCCAGCGCCATCATCCACGTCTTGGGGTTCACCAGCTGCAGGCCGGCGGCGCCTACGAGCCCGAGCGGCTTGCGGGGTGGTTCGTTGCCGTCCGTGGCAACGGCCGATGCCGGGCTGCGCCAGATCTGCCAGGCCAGCCAGGACAGCCAAAGCACGCCGGTCCACGCCATGGCGCGCTGCAGGAACGGATGGGTGGCCAGTGCGTCGCCGACGCCGATGCCGACGCTCAGCACCAGCAGCGCGGCGCCGCCGCAGCCGCCAACGATGATCGGCAGCGTAGCCGCCACGCCACGGCGTGCGCTGTGGCTCAGCACGATAACGTTGGTGGGCCCGGGCGTGATCGACGCCACGACGGCAAACATCAGAAAGGGGAGAAAGGGCAGGGTATCGCTCATGCGGCCATTGTTGCGGCCGCGCCGCCTAGGCGTCTGGAAGATTTGAGCAGCGTTTGCGATAGTGGGCCGGCGTCAGGCCATAGGCCCGGCGGAACCATCGGCCTAGATGGCTCTGGTCGGCGAATCCCAGCGCCGTGGCCACGTCGGCGGGCGTGGCGCCGCGTGCCAGCATATGGCGGGCGCGCGCCAGCCGCAGTTGCACCAGGTAGGCGTGTGGCGCAATGCCGAACGCGGCCTTGAAGGCGCGGGTCAGCCGATAGCGGTCCACGCCGCCGGCGGCGGCCAGGTCGTCCAGGCCGATGTCCTGGTCCACGTGGTCATGCAGGTAGTCGCGCGCGCGTTGGGCTGCCAGCGGCAGCCGCGGATCGATGGCGTGTGCCGTGCGCCAGCGCAGATTGGACGTCAGCCGGGCCAGCAGGGCGTCGAGCGCGGACTGCCGGACGATGCGCAGTTCGGGCTGTTGCAGCACCGTGAACGCATGGCCGATGGCTTCGATCAGTTGCGGATCTTCGCTCAGCGTACGCGCGAAGGCGGGCTGGCAGTGCGCCGGAGCATCGTCGAACAGCGCGCGGAGTTCGCGCGCCATCCACTGGGCGTCCAGATACAGCATCGAGTAGGTAAAGCCCTCGGGCGTCACGGCGTAGCCATCGTGGATTTCACCCGGCTCCAGCGTGAAGGCCTTGCCCGGCACGCTGCGCTGAACCTCGCGCCGGCAATGAAACTGCTGGATGCCCTGTTCGGTGTAGCCGACCAGGTAACTGTCATGCCAGTGCGGATCGTACGCATGGCCCTCGAAATGGGCGCGAATCGTCTCGATGCCGGTGTCGGCATCCTGCTTGAGGTCGATCCAGCTCTGGGGGCTCACTGCGGGGTCCTGGTTTGGCGTATGCGGCTGTTCATCATAGCCACATCGGCCAGGGCTTTCTGGAACGTTTGTGCGGGGAGGGGGGATTGCCGGTGCGACGGCGCGCGATTGGGATGCGCGGCGGAAAAAGAAAAAGGCCGATGCTTTCGCATCGGCCTTCCTCTTCTATCGGTTGGCTCCCCGACCTGGGCTCGAACCAGGGACCTACGGATTAACAGTCCGGCGCTCTACCGACTGAGCTATCGGGGAACAGCTGAGAAAGAAATTATAACCAGCTTCTCTTCGTTTCGTCAACAACTTTTTAACGTTTTGTTTTCGTCAGAAGTTGTCGTTGGAACTCTGGTTCGCCTCGAAACCGGCCAGCACTGGGCGTTTCCGCCTTTTGCTGCATTGCCGTGTTCAACAGCGAGGCCGCATTATAGCCAGCTTTTTAAATTGTGCAAACAAAAAAATCGCCCGGAGGCGATTTTTTTGCATTGGCCTTCGACAGGTCAATCGAACACCGGCGATTCCACGCCCAGCACCTTGTGCAGCTTCGGCGACGTCGTCGTGTATTGCATGTGGATCTTCTTGTCCGGGAAGATGTACGGCGCGGCGCCGAACGCTGCCAGCGCGGCTTCGTGGAAGCCCGACAGGATCAGCTTCTTCTTGCCCGGGTAGGTGTTGATGTCACCCACGGCAAAGATGCCCGGGATGTTCGTCTCGAACTTCTCGGTATCCACCTTGATCTGCTTGCGCTCCAGGTCCAGGCCCCACTCGGCGATCGGGCCGAGCTTCGGCGACAGGCCGAAGAACACCAGCAGGTCGTCCAGCGGCATGCGGCGCGTCACGCCGTCGCCACCGGTCACCTTGATCTCGGTGAGCACGCCGTCCTTCTCTTCATAGCCGCCGATCTGGCCGACCATGAATTGCATTTCCATCTGCTCGCACAGGTCGCGCATCTTGGCCACCGAGGCCGGGGCGGCACGGAAACCGTCGCGGCGGTGGATCAGCACGATCGACTCGGCCTTGCCGTGGAGGTCCAGCGCCCAGTCCAGCGCCGAATCGCCACCACCCACGATCACCAGGTTGCGGCCATGGAAGCGGCTCGGATCCTTCACGCGGTAGAACAGTTGCTTGCCTTCGAACTTGTCGATGCCTTCCACCTTGACCGTACGCGGCTGGAATGAGCCCACGCCGGCGGCGATGAAGATGGTCTTGGTGATGAAGCGGGTGCCGAGCGACGTCTCGACGAAGAAGCGGCCGTCTTCACGGCGCTCGACGACGCTGACTTCCTGGCCCAGGTGGAACGTGGGCGAGAACGGCTCGATCTGCTTGAGCAGGTTGTCGGTCAGTTCCTGGCCCGTGCAGATGGGCACGGCCGGGATGTCGTAGATCGGCTTGTCCGGATACAGCTCCACGCACTGGCCGCCCACTACCTTGAGCGAGTCGATCACATGCGCCTTGATTTCGAGCAGGCCGAGTTCGAACACCTGGAACAGGCCAACGGGGCCGGCGCCAACGATCAGCGCGTCGATTTCCAGCGGCTGGCCGCCGTTGTTGCCGCCAGCCTGCTGGGTCGCGTCGGCCACGGGATTTGGAATGCTCAAGTCCATATTCGTCCTGATACGTTGTGGGCACGGCAGGTGCCCGGTATTACGGGAAAGCGCGTGGGGACGGCTTTCTGCGACGCCGGGCAGGCAGATCCGGCGTGCCGCCGGCAGGTATCCGCCACCCGTTGCGTCAGTCTTCTCTTAGCGTTGCAGGTATTGCAGCTTGTCGGTGGCGTCCTTCCATTCCTCGGCCTCGGCCAGCGGGGCCTTGGTCTTGGTGATGGACGGCCAGTTGCGGGCCAGCTCGGCGTTCAGGTCAATGAACTGCTGCTGGTCGCCGGGCACATCTTCCTCGGCGTAAATCGCGTTCACCGGGCACTCGGCCACGCACACGGCGCAGTCGATGCATTCGTCGGGATCGATGGCCAGGAAGTTCGGGCCTTCGCGGAAACAATCGACCGGACACACATCAACGCAGTCGGTGTAACGGCAACGGATGCAGGCTTCGGTGACAACGTGAGTCATTTCGGTTCCAGAAAAACGGATCGGTCTTCGATGGGGAGTTTGTCCAAGGCCGGATTCTTGCCGGTCGTTCTTGCGAGTTGTCCGGGTACGCGCCAAACACCGTGCGTGTCAATCGGGATAACTTGGGGCGAGCGAGGGCCGAGGCCTTTCAAAGACCGATATTGTAGCTGAGCCTTCTCGCAAGGATAGTGAGTCTATATAGCCGGGTCAGATAGTTTTCTTATTTCTTTATGTATTTTTGGTGCGAAATCGGCCGCTGAGGCGCGTCTGGCGCAGGTTTGCGGGCGGAGCGATCTCCCGCTCGGCGGCCTCTCCAGCTAGTATTTCCCTGTGTTTTGCGCGGCTTTTCGGGCCAGCGGGTGCCCCCGCAGGCGCTTTTCATTCCGTTTCCGGCCGTTGCGCTCGAGTGATCGAAGGCAAACTTGCAAGGGGATTTGCTTATGGCAGCCAGCCTGATGGGGCGCGGCAGGGGGCGTCGGACGGTCTTTCTGACCGGGGCCGCCGTGCTTTTTTGCGCCATGGTGGGCATGGAGGCAGCCGCCCAGCCCGCGCCGCCCCGGCAGGGCGAGATGGCCGATAGCGTGGTGTCGCGCCTGGTGGCGTGGCGTGCGCGTACCGACCAGCCCGTGACCTTGTCTGCCTTGACCGCCTTCGACTGGGACAGCTTCAGTGTGGTCCGGACCCCGGCGGGGATGGCCATGGCGAACTGCAATCGCGAAGGCTTCCTGCCGTGCGACAAGGATCTCCAGCCTTCGCCGGACACCCTGATCCAGGTGCTGCGCTTCGACCGGGCAGGGCAGTCGGTCTACCAGGAGCGCATCATGGCGGCCTCCGCCAATTTCGCCGATCCGCTACCCGCGGCCGTGCCGCGCAGCCAGGCCACGCTGGTCAGCTGCGATGGCGACCAGGGGCAGCGGCTCTGGTGCCTGCAATCGAAGCGGCCGGGTCGCCAGATTTCGCCGGCGCTGCGCGGCCTCGACGGCGGCTGACCCCGCGCCCGCGCCGGCCATCTCCATGCCGCGCGTGACTTTCGGTTAGCATGGTGGCCTGACTTCGCCGCGCCCCCAGCCTTGGCTTCGCTATGATCATCCGTTCCCTGCTCGACACCGACCTGTACAAGTTCACGATGATGCAGGTGGTGCTGCACCACTTTCCGCAGGCCGAGGTCGAATACCGCTTCAAGTGCCGCAACGCCGGGGTCGACCTGACGCCGTATGTCGACGACATCCGCGACCAGATCCGCCAGCTCTGCAAACTGCGTTTTACCGACGACGAGCTGCTCTACCTGCGCGGCATGCGCTTTATCAAGAGCGATTTCGTCGATTTCCTGGCGCTGTTCCATCTGAACGAGAAGTACGTGGTCGTGCAGCCGTCCGCCCAAGGCAACGGCGAGATCGATATCACGATCCGCGGGCCGTGGCTGCATACCATCCTGTTCGAGATTCCGCTGCTGGCCATCGTCAACGAGGTGTACT
Source organism: Cupriavidus sp. 94F1 (assembly GCF_057798875.1). Classification (NCBI taxonomy): domain Bacteria; kingdom Pseudomonadati; phylum Pseudomonadota; class Betaproteobacteria; order Burkholderiales; family Burkholderiaceae; genus Cupriavidus; species Cupriavidus sp. 94F1. Next base: position 425,622 of record NZ_JBYOJT010000001.1, on the reverse strand, counting down.
TCCGCCGGACGCAGCCGCAGGCCGATCTGGCCGAAGGACGCCGCCGGCTGGAGGCCAAGCTCGCCCTGCTGAAGTCGTCGAAATACGAGGACTGCGTGATCGCGGATTACGGCACCCGCCGGCGCTTCTCGCGCGACTGGCAGGAAGAGGTGCTGCTGTCGATGCGAGACATCCTGGGGCCGCAACTGGCCGGCACCAGCAACGTCCATTTTGCGCGGATGCACAACATGACGCCGCTGGGCACGATGGCGCATGAGTACCTGCAGGCCTGCCAGGCGCTGGGCCCGCGCCTGCGCGATTCGCAGGTCTACGCGCTGGAGAACTGGGCCCGCGAGTATCGCGGCGACCTGGGCATCGCACTGTCGGATACCTACGGATTCGACGCGTTCCTGCGCGACTTCGACCTGTATTTCTGCAAGCTGTTCGATGGCGTGCGGCACGACTCCGGCGACCCGTTCGAATGGGGTGAGCGCATGCTCGCGCACTACGCCGCCAACCGCGTGGACCCGCGCGGCAAGACGCTGATCTTCAGCGATGCGCTGAACATTCCGAAGGTCATCGAGCTATACGAGCGTTTCCATGGCCGCTGCAAGCTGGCGTTTGGCGTAGGCACGAACCTGACCAACGACCTGGGCTACACGCCGCTGCAGATCGTCATCAAGATGGTTCGCTGCAACGGCCAGCCCGTGGCCAAGCTGTCGGATACACCCGAGAAGACCATGTGCGACGATCCGGGCTACTTGTCTTACCTGCGGCAGGTGTTCGAAGTTCAGCCGGCCGCTTAGCCGGATTCATCCGCCGCCATAGCCGTTTTCTTATAATCGCCGAGCCCCGCAACCGATCAGGCCCATACCATGGAAACGAACGCCGCCCGTGACCGCATCTTCGCCCGCATTCGTGCCGCCCAGGGCAGGGGAGCGACGGTGACGCAGGGCGAGCGCGACGCCGTGGCCGATTACCTGGCGCGTCATCCACAGGGGCCCCAGCCCGAGGTGGCCGAAGACCGTGCCGCCGCCTTCAGCGTGCAGGCGCAGAAGATGGCGTCCACAGTGGACCGCGTGGCCACGTTGGCCGAGGTGCCCGGCGCCGTGCTGCACTATCTGGATGGTCTGAAGCTGACGCGGCGCGCCGTGGCCTGGAACAGCCTGGCCGACCTGCCGTGGGCGGCGCAGGGTCTTGAGGTCGAGTGCCGCCCGCCGGTCCGCGAGCCCCAGGCGGACCGCGAACATGGCGACCTCGTCGGCATTACCGGCTGCTTCGTGGCGATTGCCGAGACCGGCTCGCTGATGCTGCTGTCGGGGCCCGATACCTTCGCATCGGCCGCGCTGCTGCCGGAAACCCATATCGCCGTGGTGCCGGTCTCGCGCATCGTCGCCAATCTGGAAGAGGCGTTCGCGCGCATGCGCGCCGAACACGGCCAGCTGCCGCGCGCCACCAATATCATCAGCGGGCCTTCGCGCACGGGCGATATCGAGCAGACCATCGTGCTGGGTGCCCACGGCCCGTATCGGGTGCACGTGATCCTGGTCGATCGGCAATGACCGGCGCGCCCTGCGGCGCTGCATATCGAGGCACTTTCAGACCATTCTCAAAAGGGTTTGCTTTACACTGAGCCCTTCGCCGCGTGCTGCCGTCCCACCGCCCTGGTAACCAATCCGGACGCGTGCGCCTTGTCGTCTGTCTCACACGCAAAGCCGTGCCTCGCACCTGTCCCGGCGTGTGTTGCGATAAAGGAGATTGCTGTCTGATGCGTCGTGTCGCCACGCTGCTTGCTCAATATTTGCTTGCCACCTTGCTGCTGTCGCCAGCCCTGGCATTGGCCGCCGATGTCGATGGCGCCGCGCTGTCGCCCGTCTGGGGCGTGCCGTTCGCCGGTATCCTGCTGTCGATCGCGCTGTTTCCGCTGGTTGCGCCGAAATTCTGGCATCACCACTACGGCAAGATCGCCGCGGCCTGGGCAGTGCTGTTCCTCGTGCCGTTTGCCGCGCAGTTCGGCCTGCACGCGGCCGCGGCCAACGCCGTGCATGCGCTGCTGGCCGAGTACATTCCGTTCATCGTCCTGCTGACCGCGCTTTATGTGGTGGCGGGCGGTATCTGCGTGCGGGGCAACCTGCACGCCACCCCGCGGCTGAACACGGGCATCCTGGCGCTGGGTACGGTGCTGGCCAGCCTGATGGGTACCACGGGCGCCGCGATGCTGCTGATCCGCCCGCTGCTGCGCGCCAACGACAACCGGCGCCACGTGGCGCACGTGGTGGTGTTCTTCATCTTCCTGGTGGCCAATGCCGGCGGTGCGCTGACGCCGCTTGGCGATCCGCCGCTGTTCCTGGGCTTCCTCAAGGGCGTGGAGTTCTCCTGGACGCTGCGCAATATCCTGCCCGAGACGATCTTTATCTGGGTGGTGCTGCTGGCGCTCTTCTACGCCATCGACCGGTACTACTTTCTCAGGCGCGAAGAGGAACTGCCGCAGGCGCAGGACCCCACGCCGGACTCGGCCGGTATCCGGCTCGAAGGCAAGATCAATTTCCTGCTGCTGGCGGCGGTGGTGGGCCTGGTGCTGATGAGCGGGCTCTGGAAGCCGGGCATTGCATTCGACGTGATGGGCACGGAAGTACCGCTGCCCGCGCTGGTGCGCGACGGGCTGCTCGTGGGGGTGACGCTGGTGTCGCTGGTGGCGACGCCGCACGCCGCGCGCAGCGGCAACGAGTTCAACTGGGAACCGATGCTCGAAGTGGGCAAGCTGTTCGCCGGCATCTTCCTGACGATCATTCCGGTGATCGCCATGCTCAAGGCCGGCACCGATGGTGCCTTTTCCGGCGTGATCCGGGCGGTCAGCGACAGCAACGGGCAGCCGATCGACAGCATGTACTTCTGGGCCACCGGCATCCTGTCGTCGTTCCTGGACAACGCGCCGACCTACCTGGTGTTCTTCAATACCGCCGGCGGCGACGCGGCCACGCTCATGACGCGCGATGCCTCGACGCTGGCCGCCATCTCGGCGGGCGCCGTGTTCATGGGCGCCAATACCTATATCGGCAATGCGCCCAACCTGATGGTCAAGGCGATTGCCGAAAGCCGTGGCGTGCGCATGCCGAGCTTTTTCGGCTACATGGCGTGGTCCTGCGCCGTGCTGGTGCCGCTGTTCCTGGTGATGACGTTCCTCTTCTTCCACGTATGACTGCCATGAAGCCCCCTGTCCTTGTCACGCGCGCCATCTTCCCCGACGTGATCGAGCGTCTTTCGCAATATTTCGATGTCGATGCCAACCAGGAGGACGTGGTCCTCGATGCCGCGGCGTTGCGGGCGCGGCTGGCCGGCAAGGCCGGCGTGCTGGCCAATGCGGCGGACAGAATCGATGGCGACCTGGTTGCCGCGTTGCCGCAGCTGCGGGCGGTCTGCAACATGGCGGTGGGCTACAACAACCTCGACGTGCCGGCGCTGACCGCCGCGGGCATCGTGGCGACGAACACGCCCGATGTGCTGACCGAGACCACTGCCGATTTCGGCTGGGCGCTGCTGATGGCCACCGCGCGCCGCGTGACCGAGAGCGAGCACTACCTGCGCGCCGGCAAGTGGGAACGTTGGAGCTACGACATGCTGGTGGGCATGGACGTGTACGGCAGCACGCTGGGCATCCTGGGCATGGGCCGCATCGGCCAGGGCCTGGCGCGCCGTGCGGCGGGCTTTGGCATGCAGGTGCTGTATCACAACCGCAGCCAGTTGCCGGCTGATGTCGAGCAATCGCTCAACGCCCGCTATGTCAGCAAGGACGAACTGTTGAAGCAGTCGGACCACCTGATCCTGGTGCTGCCGTACAGTGCCGAGAGCCACCATGCAATCGGCACCGCGGAGCTGGCGCTGATGAAGCCCACGGCCACGCTGATCAATCTGGCGCGTGGCGGCATCGTCGATGACGGCGCGCTGGCCGCCGCGCTGCGCGATCGCAAGATCTTTGCCGCAGGACTCGATGTGTTCGAGGGCGAGCCGAGCGTGCATCCCGACCTGCTGACCGTGCCGAACGTCGTGCTGACGCCGCACATTGCGAGCGCGTCGGAGAAGACCCGCCGTGCCATGGCCAATCTGGCGGCTGACAACCTGATCGCCGCCCTGGACGCCGGCCCGCAGGCCGGCAAGCCACAGACCGTGATCAATCCCGAGGTCATGCCGCGCCGCCGTTGATCGGCGCGGATCGCCAGCTTTTCTATTTCCATGTCGCTCATCCCCTTGCTGACCCTGGCCGCCGCGTTGGCGGCCGTGATCCTGCTGATCGTGCTGTTGATGCGCCAGTCGCGCACCGGCACCGGCGAACTGTTGCCGATGCTGGGCGACCTGCGCGACGACGTGCGGGAGGACACCGCGCGCGGGCTGGAGCGCCTGGAGCGCGAACTGCGCACCGAACTGGCCGAAACGGCGCGCGGCAGCCGCAACGAGTCGGGGCAGCACATGCTGCGGTTCCAGCAACAGTTGTCGACCCAGTTGACCAGCATCGCCACGGTGCAGCAGCAGCAGCTTGCGCAGATGTCGGAGGCCAACGAGCGGCGGCTGGCTGACGTGCGGGCGACGCTGGAGCAGAAGCTGCGAGATATCGAGGCCAATAACGCCGCCAAACTGGAGGAAATGCGACGCACCGTGGACGAAAAGCTTCACGCCACGCTGGAGCAACGGCTGGGCGAATCGTTCAAGCTGGTGTCGGACCGGCTGGAGCAGGTGCATCGCGGGCTGGGCGAAATGCAGATGCTGGCGCAGGGGGTAGGGGATCTCAAGCGCGTGCTGACCAACGTCAAGTCGCGCGGCACCTGGGGTGAGGTGCAGTTGGCCATGCTGCTCGAGCAGATCCTGACGCCGGATCAGTACGGCAAGAACGTGGAGACCGTGCGCAATTCCGGGGCGCGAGTGGAATTTGCCATCCGCCTGCCTGGCCGCGAGGCGGGCGGCAGCCCGGTCTGGCTACCGATCGACGCCAAGTTCCCCAAGGAACAGTACGAGCGGCTGATCGACGCGCAGGAGCGCGGCGACGTGGACGGGGTGAACGCGTCCAGCCGCGAGCTGGAAGTGGCGGTGCGCCGCGAGGCGCAGACCATCGCCGAGAAATACCTGGCGCCGCCGGCCACCACCGACTTCGCCATCCTGTTCCTGCCGACCGAAGGCCTCTATGCGGAAGTCTTGCGGCGGCCGGGCCTGACCGACATGCTGCAGCGCGATTTCCGCGTCACCGTGGCTGGCCCTACCACGCTGACGGCGCTGCTCAACAGCCTGCAGATGGGATTCCGGACGCTGGCGCTGGAAAAGCGGTCGAGCGAAGTCTGGGAAGTGCTGGGTGCCGTGAAGACGGAATTCGGCAAATTTGGCGAAGTTCTGGCGAAAACGCGCGATACGCTGGTGCGTGCGGCACGCAATATCGAACAGGCGGAAGTCCGTACCCGGCAGATGGAGCGCAAGCTGCGCACCGTGGAGGCGCTGCCGGGCGAGATCGCGGAGCAGCTGCTGGGAACGTCAGGGATGATCGGTGCGGAGACGGCTGCCGATACCGCCCCGGCTGACGAGAGCGCGGGGCAGCCAGAGGACCGGCAGGCCTAGCGGCCGGAAGGGTCCGGCCCGGGCGAGGCGGTAAATTACTGGCGATCTTCCGGGCTCAGTTCACGGATGTGAACCTCGATGCCGCCGAAGCGCGCGGCCACCCAGTTGTAGGCGCGGCAGCCCAGCCAGAGCAGGCCGAAGCCGATCAGTGCGTTGAGGATCAGGGCGGTGAAGACGGCAATGCCGGGCAGATCGCCATAGCGCACGAAGGCGACGAACAGGCCCATGGCCACGATCGGTACCGAAAAGCACAGATAGACCAGCACAAGTGCCCGGGCAGTCTTGACGGGATGGAGGTACGCGATCTCCTGGTGCATGACGACAGACAAGATATTGGGGATTGGGATTTTCGTGCTGCAAGTGTAGCGATTGGGGCTTGCGACGCCTAGAGCGCCCGGCTGCCCGATGAGTCATTTCAGACGGCAACGGTGCTTTCCGGCAATGTATGCAGCACAAAAACGACACCGTCGGCAGTGACCGGCTTCACGCCTTGCAAGTGACGCATGAATCGGATGGATTCATGCCGCCGGGCGGTGTTCCGCTTGGCGGGACCGCGCCCGATGCGCAGCCCCGCAGCGGGGGGTGGGCGCCGTCAGACCAGGCCGTCGAACAGCATGACCTGCACGGTGTCGCCGGCCGCCACCGGGCCCTGGTCGTGATCGAGCACGACAAAGCAATTGGCTTCGCTCATCGATCGCAGCACGCCCGAGCCTTGCTGCCCGGTCAGCCGGACCTCCAGGTTGCCGTCGGCGCCCGGCGCCAGGATGCCGCGCTGGAATTCGGTGCGGCCCGGCTTCTTGCGAATCGGCGTGGCGGTGCGCACGCGGACGCGCGGTAGCGGCGCCACATTGGCACCCATCAGCCGATGCAGGGCGCCGCGCACGAAATGATAGAAGGTGACCATCACGGCCACGGGATTGCCGGGCAGGCCGAACAGCACGGCATCATGGCCGTTCGACGAAATACGCCCGAACGCCATTGGACGCCCCGGACGCATGGCGATCTTCCAGAACGTGACGTCGCCCAGTTTTTCCATGATCTGCTTCGTATAGTCGGCATCGCCGACCGATACGCCGCCTGACGTAATGATGGCGTCGGCATTCTCGCAGGCGCTGCGGAATGCCGCTTCCATGACGTCGGGGTCGTCGCGCACCACGCCCATGTCGATCAGTTCCACATTGAGCCGGCGCAGCATGCCGTGCAGCGTGTAGCGATTCGAGTCGTAGACGCAGCCCGGATCGAGTGTCTCGCCGATCGATCGCAGTTCATCGCCGGTCGAGAAAAACGCCACCCGCAGGCGCCGGCGAACCTTTATCTCGGCTACGCCCAGCGATGCCAGCATGCCCAGATCGGCCGGCGTCAGGACCCGCCCCGCGTGCAATGCGGCCTGGCCGCGCGCCAGGTCTTCACCGCACAGCCGCCGGTTGTCGCCCGCTCGCACGGCGTCGGGCGCAAAGCGCACCAGATTGCCACCGGCCTGGATCTCGACGAATTCCTGCGGAATCACGGTGTCGCAGCCGGCGGGCATGATGGCCCCGGTCATGATGCGAACCGCCTGGCCCGCCTGCGCCTCGCCGGCAAAGGCGTTGCCGGCATAAGCGGTGCCGATGACCTCCAGCGCGATACTGGCGTCGCCCTGGGTCAGCGCCCGGCTGGAGAACGCGTAGCCGTCCATGGCCGAATTGTCGTGCGCGGGGACGTCGATGGGCGAAATGACGTCAACGGCCAGCACGCGGTCCAGCGCGCTACGAATCGCAAGCTGCTCGATGCCACGGACCGATTCCACCACATCGGCAATGATGGCATTGGCCTGGTCCACCGGCAGGGCGGTGGGGTCGTAGTCGGACTGGCAGGAGATGACGGATTGCAGCGAAGGCATGGTCTGGGTCGTGACACGCGCACGCGTCGGCGATATGGGAATTTGGGTGAGAGTCTAGCCGGATCGGCCAGCAGCCTCGTGCTCGCGCAGTTCGTCCAGCGTATTGATGTTTGCAAAGGCCCGGGCGTCGCCAAACACGACCTGGGCCAGCCGCTGGCCCGTGACCCAGCTTTCGATCTTGCGATGGCCGGCATCCACGTAGGCCTGCAGCCCGGCGGCGGCGGTGACCGGCATCAGGCAGAACACCGGCTGCAAGCGGCGGCGGCCGTCGGCATCCACGGTGACGGGCACGGCGATGTCGGCGTCTTCGTCCTCGATACCCTGGGCCAGGCGCGCCACCAGGTCGGCAGGCAGGAAAGGGGTGTCGCAGGGGGCCGTGACCAGCCATGGCGTCCGGCACTGCGCCAGCCCGGCCAGCATGCCGGCCAGGGGGCCCGCGAAATCGGCGATGGTGTCGGCGATCACCGGTGCACCAAAGGTGGCGTAGCGTTCGGGGTTGCGATTGGCATTGATCAGCAGCGGTCCGGTCTGCGGGGCCAGGCGCCGCAGCGTGTGCTGCACCATCGGCGCTCCCTGGAATGGCTGCAGGCCCTTGTCGGTGCCGCCCATCCGGCTGCCGCGGCCGCCGGCCAGGATCAGGCCCGTGATGTCGTCGCGCGCAATCATCACCCGCCGATATACGACATTTCGATCTTGCTCTCGGCGCGTGCGGCGCGTACGGCGGGATCGCTGCGCTGCTCGGAATAGTTGTCGGTGCGGGCCTGCCATACCTGCGCGATGGCGTTGCCGATTTCCAGGTCGCTATGCCCGCCGCGCAGCAGCGCGCGCAGGTCGTAGCCTTCGGTGGCAAACAGGCACAGATAGAGCCGGCCTTCGGTAGACAGCCGGATCCGGCTGCAATCGCCGCAGAACGCGTGGGTCACGCTGGAAATCACCCCGATTTCACCGCCGCCGTCGCGGTAACGCCACCGCTCGGCGGTCTCGCCCGCGTAGTTGGCCTGCACGGCTTCCAGCGGGAACGCCGCGTCGATACGGCGCACGACATCGGCCGACGACAGCACTTCGTTCATCTGCCAGTGGTTGCTGGCGCCGACATCCATGAATTCGATAAAGCGGACGATGATGCCGCTGTTGCGGAAGTGACGTGCCATCGGCACGATTTCCTGATCGTTGGTGCCGCGCTTGACCACCATGTTGACCTTGATCGGGGCCAGCCCCACGGCCTGGGCGACCTCGATGCCATGCAGCACGTCGCGCACGGCGAAATCCACGTCGTTCATCTTGCGGAACGTGACATCGTCGATGGCATCCAGGCTGACCGTCACACGGGTCAGGCCGGCATCGCGCAGCGACTGCGCCTTGCGCGCCAGCAGCGACGCATTGGTGGTCAGCGTCAGGTCCAGCGGCTTGCCCGATGCCGTCTCGATGCGCGCCAGCATTTCCACGAGGCGCTCGATGTTCTTGCGCAGCAGCGGCTCGCCGCCGGTCAGCCGGATTTTTTCGACGCCCTGCGCCGCGAACAGGCGCGCGGCCCGCTCGATTTCCTCGAAGCTCAGCAGCTCGGAGTGGGGCAGGAAGGTGTAGTCCTTGTCGAACACTTCCTTCGGCATGCAGTAGACGCAGCGGAAGTTGCAGCGATCGGTGACGGAGATGCGCAGGTCATGCAGCGGCCGGCCCCGGGTGTCGGCCACGAGCCCGGTCGGCGCCAGCAGGCGCGACGGAATGCTCGGCACCATCGATCGGTATCGATGGTCGCGCAGGTCAAGAATCGGAATGACGGTATCGGTCATGGCAGAGTGGGGCCGCGGCTCGCCGGATGCGTGGGGCGCCCGGGTGGCCGTTCTGCCTGCCATTCTAGCCGAGGGCGGCTTCGCGTCGCGCGCAACACTGTCGTGACAACAGCACAGTTGATGGCGGGGCACAGCAGTACAGCTGGCGGCCTAGCGCCATGTCGCGTTGGCGGCACCGCCGCGCCAATGAAAAAGGGACGGCGGTTGCCGTCCCTTTCTCCAGCTCAGCTTGCAGCGGCGAGGTATCGCCTTATTGCTGCTGTTGTTGCTGGGCTTCGCGCTGTTGGCCGCCCGTTTCGACGAGGACCATCGGGCCTTCCGGCAGCGGCGGCAGCGGCTTGCGCTCGCGCGGGACGCGCGGGGCCGGCACGATGCGTGCGGCGGCTTCCTGCGCGGCGGCCAGCTTGGCGCTGTCGGTACGTACCCACTCCAGACCGGCGGTCGAGAGCATCGACTCCAGGGCCGGCGTGCTGGTGCTTGCCGGCGCCGGGGCGGCCACCACAGGGGCAGCGGCGGTCGGGGCAGGCGCTTCCACGGCGGGAACCGGTGCCGGAATCACTTCCGGGGTCACGGCGACCGGCTCAGGCGCCACCGGAGCGGTGGCGACCTGTGCCGGGGCATGCACGGCCGGGGCTTCGACAGCCGCGGTTTCGATGGCCTGATAAGCCGGGGCGGGCGTCACGACCGGCGCCGGTTGCGGTTCGGCCACGGCGGCGAAGACCGGCTCAGCTGCCGGGGCTGCCGGGACAACCGGAGCCACCGGAGCAGCCGGCTCGCGGACCGCTGCCACGGCTTCCACCGGAGCGACGGCCACGGGGGCCTGCACCACAGGTGCCGGGGCAGCCTGTTCGGCAGCCGGCTGGCCCTGGGCCGTCACCGACGCCGACTCTTCTTCCGATTCCGTCACGCCGGCGCTGACTTCGGCCAGGTTGCCTTCATTGACTTCCAGGCTGCCGTCATCGCGCTCGCGGCGGTAGCGGTTGCGGCCACGACGATTGCGGCGGCGGCGCTCTTCGCCTTCACCGGTTTCCGTTGCGGCGGCTTCGGCGCCCAGTGCGTCTTCCGGCACGTCCACGGTGGCGATGACAGCCGGTGCAGCCTGGGCCGCCTCGAATGCCGACTGCGGTGCCGTGCCTGCAACGTTCAGGGGTTCGTCGGTGTCGCGGGCCTCGGCGCGTTCGCGCTGGCGTTCGCGTTGACGCTCGCGGCGTTCCTGGTTGCGTTCGCGGCGCGCTTCGGTGCGCTCGCCCTGGGCGATGGCCGGCGTGGCGGGCTGCGCTTCGCGCGGTTGACGATCGCCACGGGGCTGGCGCTCGCCGCGCGGCTCACGCGGTTCGCGCTGTTCGCGCGCCTCGCCGCGTTGTGCCTCGGCGCGTTCGCCACGTTCGGTGCGCTCGCCACGTTCGCCACGTTCGGTGCGCTCGCCGCGCTGGCCGCGACCCTGACGGTCGCCGCGTTCACCACGTTCACCGCGCTGTTCGCCACGGCCCTGGCGGCCTTCGCCGCGCTCGCCGCGTTCACCACGCTGGCCGCGTTCGCCACGACCCTGGCGGCCTTCGCCGCGTGCCTGGGCTTCAGCGGCCGGCTTGACCGGCTCGGCCACGGGTGCCGGTGCCGGCTTCACGCCGAACAGACCCTTGAGCCAGGCGACGAAACCGCCGCTGGCCACCGGCTGGGTAGCCGGCACGGGACGTGCAGCCGCCGTGGCTTCGGGCTTCGGTGCGCGCTCGGGGCGCGGCACCGATACCGGGGCGGGCGCGTCGGGCGTAATGCCCTTGACGGCCGCTTCCTGGCGCGGACGCGCGTCTTCCTTCTTCCGGCTGCTGTAGCTCGTGTCGGCTTCCAGTTCCTTGGCGGCCGCCTCGGCCATGCGGTAGCTGGCGGTCGAGTCTTCCAGGCGCGGATCGTCGTGACGCAGGCGCTCGAGCTTGTAGTGCGGCGTTTCCAGATGCTTGTTCGGGATCAGCAGCACATTGACCTTGAAGCGCAGTTCGATCAGGTTGATGTCCTGTCGCTTCTCGTTGAGCAGGAAAGCGGCCACTTCCACCGGCACCTGGCAGTGGATGGCGGCCGTGTTTTCCTTCATCGCCTCTTCCTGGATGATGCGCAGCACCTGCAGGGCGGACGATTCGGTATCGCGGATATGACCTGTTCCATTGCAGCGCGGGCAGGTGATGTGCGAGCCTTCCGACAACGACGGACGCAGGCGCTGGCGCGACAGCTCCATCAGGCCGAAGCGGCTGATCTTGCCCATCTGCACGCGGGCCCGGTCGTGGCGCAGCGCGTCCTTCAGGCGCGTTTCCACGTCCTTCTGGGCCTTGCCGGACTCCATGTCGATGAAGTCGATGACGATCAGGCCGCCCAGGTCGCGCAGGCGCAGCTGGCGGGCGATTTCGTCGGCGGCTTCCAGGTTCGTGCGCAGCGCCGTTTCCTCGATGTCCGCACCCTTGGTGGCGCGGGCCGAGTTCACGTCAACCGACACGAGGGCTTCGGTATGGTCGATCACGATGGCACCGCCGGACGGCAGCATCACCATGCGCGAGTACGCCGATTCGATCTGGTGCTCGATCTGGAAACGCGAGAAGAGCGGCACGTCGTCGCGGTACTTCTTCACGCGGCTCATGTTGTCGGGCATGACCACGCTCATGAAGGCGCGGGCCTGCTCGTAGATCTCGTCGGTATCGATCAGGATCTCGCCGATATCGGGCTGGAAGTAATCGCGGATGGCGCGGATCACCAGGCTCGATTCCAGATAGATCAGCAGCGGGGCCTTGTTGTCGCCGGCGGCGCCGTCGATGGCCTTCCACAGTTGCAGCAGGTAGTTCAGGTCCCACTGCAGTTCCTCGGCGGCACGGCCGATGCCGGCGGTGCGGGCGATGATGCTCATGCCTTCCGGCACCTGCAGCTGCGCCATGGTCTCGCGCAGTTCCTGGCGGTCTTCGCCCTCGATGCGGCGCGACACGCCGCCGCCACGCGGGTTGTTCGGCATCAGAACCAGGTAGCGGCCGGCCAGCGAGATGAACGTGGTCAGGGCGGCGCCCTTGTTGCCACGTTCTTCCTTTTCGACCTGAACGATCAGTTCCTGGCCTTCGTGCAGGGCATCCTGGATGCGCGCATTGCGCACGTCCACGCCGTCCTTGAAGAAGGCCCGGGCCACTTCCTTGAACGGCAGGAAGCCGTGGCGCTCTTCGCCGTAATTGACGAAGCAGGCTTCCAGCGACGGTTCGATGCGGGTGATGACACCCTTGTAGATGTTGCCCTTGCGCTGTTCGCGCCCGGCGGTTTCGATGTCGATGTCGATCAGTTTCTGGCCATCGACGATCGCGACGCGCAATTCCTCCTGTTGCGTCGCGTTAAACAGCATGCGTTTCATCGCAATACCTCACTCCAGTGTCGCGGGAGCCCAATGGGTCATGAGTGGGTCATGCCCGCGACGGTCCAGGGAGCACGCGAGGAAAGAGAGCGAGGGCGGGAGAATTGCCGGAGTTGCCGACGCGTTCTGCTATGCGGCCGGCTGGGCGCGGGTGAAAGGAGAGGGTGTCGGCGTCCCGCCATCCGCAAAAAACTCGCGGGCGATCCGCTGCCGGGTCGGGAGAGGGCAAATGGGCCTGCTCCTGATGCAGCGATTGCTGGCGGATGCCGGCGGCCGGGGGCGAGGGCGGCTGTCGGCCGTGCCATCGGCACGGGCAATGCTGCCTATCGCAGCCGGGCCGGGATGGCCAGGACGCGTCAAAGAGCAAGTCATCCGGACGCAGCAGTTGCATGCCATTGCCAAACCGACCTGTCCGCTGGCGGGCGCGCCGCTGGTTCTTCGCGTTCTGCGCTCGGGCGCCGCTGCCGGATCGTCGAACTACGACGACCACCGGCAAGTCGCGGCGGGTACTGCAGGTCGGTTGGCAGGGTGTCACCTGCCGGGCCGGCACCGGTTCCCGGTGCGGGCGGTCTTCTCTCACCGATGCGGATGCCCTTGGCTGGCACCCGCATTGAATTCTTTTCTACCTGAACACTCTGTTTCCACGTGTCGGCCGGCTGGTTGCCGAAGCCGCCTCTGGGCGACTTCCTGCGCGCCGGCGCGGCGCGTGCGTGCTGCTGATTGCCACCATTTGCCTGTCTGGCGCCTTGCGGGGTACGCAACATGCGGGAGACGGGCCGGGCTGGCGGCAACCCGAAGTGTAAAATGCGAGATCTCGCGCGGATACTGGTGGGACTACCCAAGACAACTGCCTGGATGCCCTGCATATTCCGTTCCGGTTTGCCGCAAAAATGGCAGGCATTCCGGTTGGGGTTCGCGCCAAACATCGCTTACACAGGTCGCACATTCCCGGCATTTGGCCGGGTACGGCCGGGAAATTATATTGAAAATGAATGAGTTACGCCATCAAATTGAAACGGAGCCGCGCTCCCGCGCAAGCGGCCTCCAGGTGGCGTATGTCACGATCGACGAGAGCGCCGAAGGCCAGCGCATCGACAACTTCCTGCTGAAGGTTGCCAAGGGGGTGCCCAAGAGCCACATCTACCGGGTCTTGCGCTCGGGCGAGGTGCGCGTCAACAAGGGCCGGATCGATGCGACTTACCGGCTGAAGCTGGGCGATGTCGTCCGTATCCCGCCAATTCGCATCGCGGAAAAAGCCACCGAAGGCACTTTCGTGCCGGCCGGCGAGTTTCCGGTCCTGTTCGAGGACACTCACCTTCTGGTGATCGACAAGCCGGCCGGCGTGGCCGTCCACGGCGGGTCCGGCGTGGCGTTCGGCGTGATCGAGCAGTTGCGCCGCGCGCGCCCGGAGGCCAAATTTCTGGAACTGGTGCATCGGCTGGATCGAGAAACCTCCGGCATCCTGGTGCTGGCCAAGAAGCGGTCGGCCCTGGTGCACTTGCACGAGCAGATTCGCGGAAGCGACATGGACAAGCGTTACTTCGCCTGCGTGGCCGGGGAATTTCCCAATGCGCGCCAGCACGTGAAGCTGCCTCTATATAAGTACAGCACGCCCGATGGCGAGCGTCGCGTGCGGGTCCAGGCCGATGGCCTGGCGTCCCATACCGTCTTCAATCGCGTGAAGGCGTTCGAGGGCTACACGCTGCTGGAGGCAGAACTGAAGACTGGCCGCACGCACCAGATCCGCGTCCATCTGCAGTCCACGGGCTTTCCGATCGTCGGCGATGAAAAATACGGCGACTTTGCGCTCAACAAGGCACTCTCACGCAGTGGCGCGAAGCCCGGTCTGAAACGGATGTTCCTGCACGCCCACAAGCTGACGTTCGTCCACCCGAATACCGGTGAGCCCATCACCGTGTCCGCGCCGATGCCTCCCGAATGTGTCGATTTTTTGCAACAATTGACCCCGATCGGCGCACCGTCGTAATGCCTGGCGCACGCGCCACCCTCCATATCTGCAACACTTTCCGCATCGACCAAGGACCGCAATGGCCAGGCAGCGATTTGACCTGATCGTTTTCGACTGGGATGGAACCCTGATGGATTCCACCCCGACCATCGCCAAGTGCATTCAGCTGGCCAGCCGCGACCTGGGCTTGCCAGTGCCCGACGACAGCGCGGCCAGCCATGTGATCGGGCTGGGCCTCAAGGACGCGCTGTCCTACGCCGTGCCGACGCTCGATCCGGCCGACTACCCTCGGCTGGCCGAGCGATATCGCTATCACTTCCTCACCCGCGACGCCGATCTGGTGCTGTTCCCGGGCGTGCGCGAGATGCTGGAGGCGCTGCACGCCGAACACTATTTCCTGGGCGTAGCCACCGGCAAGACGCGCGTGGGCCTGGAACGTGCGCTGGCCAGCACTGGCCTGGGCACGCTGTTCGATGCCACCCGATGCGCGGACGAGACCTTCTCCAAGCCGCACCCGGCCATGCTGCATGAACTCACACGCGAACTGGGCCAGGACATCGGGCGTACGGTCATGATCGGCGATACCACGCACGATCTGCAGATGGCCATCAACGCCGGGGCGCAGGGGCTAGGTGTGTGCTATGGTGCACATCCGGCCGATTCGCTCCGTGCGATGTTGCCGGTCCATTGCGCCACGTCGATTGCCGATCTGCAGCAGTGGCTGCTCGCCCATGCCTGATGACAGCCTGACGCCACGCCGTCTGTGCTCGGCGGCCGAGCTGACCGATGGCGGGGCCGGGGTGCGCTTCACCGTTCGCGTGGCGTCGCGTGAGATCGGCGCGTTCGCTATCCGCTACGACGGCGTGGCCTACGGCTACCTGAACCAGTGCGCCCATGTGCCCATGGAGCTCGACTGGCAGGAAGGCCAGTTTTTCGATAGTGCAGGCCTATACTTGATGTGTGCGACACATGGCGCGACTTACGCGCCAGACACCGGCCTGTGCGTGGGCGGCCCTTGCCGGGGCGCCGCGCTGGCCAAGCTCCGCATCGAGGAACGTGACGGCGCTGTCTTCTGGCAGCCCGAAGCCCCTTTTTTTGCGCCCGACGCCAGCTGAGCGGAGCCGGGTCTTCGTTTGACGCCTGAGTCCATCTGCATGACAGAACAGCAAAAACCGCCATCATCCGAACAACCGGGTCAACCTGAGCAGCGTCCTGACGAGCACGCGCCCGCCAGTGAAACGCTGGAAACGGCGCAGCATGCGGACTATCCGCTGGAACGCGACCTGAAGGCCGGCGACGATGCCGCGCGGCGCGAGGCCGACGAACGCCGCGCGCGCATGGCCGGCAAGGCGACCGCGCCAGTCGGCGGCGCCAGCGGCGGCTGGGAACGCGACGTGCTGGAAAAGGTGCTGATGGCCAGCCTCCGCGAGCAACGCGCGGCGCGCCGCTGGAAGATATTCTTCCGGCTGGTGGGCCTGGGCATCCTGGTGCTGATCCTGTTCGCCGTGATCGATTTCAAGGGCGAGAGCCTGACCAGCACCAGCGGTCGGCATACAGCCATGGTCACGCTGGAGGGCGAGATCGCCGCCGGTACGCCGGCCAGCGCCGAATCGATCAATGCATCGCTGCAGGCCGCGTTTGCCGACACCACGGCCGCGGGCGTGATCCTGAAGATCAACTCGCCCGGCGGTTCGCCGGTGCAGGCCGGCATCATCAACGACGAGATCCATCGGCTGCGCAAGATCTATCCGGACAAGCCGTTCTACGTGGTGGTGGAGGAAATCTGCGCGTCGGGCGGCTACTACGTGGCGGCGGCGGCAGACAAGATCTACGTCGACAAGGCCAGTATCGTCGGCTCGATCGGCGTGCTGATGGACGGTTTCGGCTTCACGGGCCTGATGGACAAGCTGGGCGTCCAGCGCCGGCTGTACACGTCGGGCGCCAACAAGGGCATGCTCGATCCGTTCTCGCCCGAGGTGCCGCGCCAGAAGGCGTTCGCCGAGTCCATGCTCAAGCAGATCCACCAGCAGTTCATCGACGTGGTCAAGCAAGGCCGGGGCGACCGGCTCAAGAGCGATCCCGACCTGTTCTCGGGCCTGTTCTGGTCGGGCGAGCGCGCGGTGGAACTGGGCCTGGCCGATGGCCTGGGCAGTGCCGACTACGTGGCGCGCGACCTGTTCAAGGCCGAGGACATCGTCGACTACACGGTCAAGGAGAATATCGCCGAGCGCGTGGCCAAGCGGTTTGGCGCGGCCGTGGGTTCCGCGGCGATGAAGATGATGCTGATGAACGCGTCGGCGCCGGCCGTGCGCTGACAGGCTGGGGACTGGCGTGTTTCCGTCCTCTCCCGGCTGGGAGGGGACGGGCAGGCGCCTGCTGCCCCTACCGCGCCTGCTAGTTAACGAAGTACCTGTTAGTGGCAGGTGCCAGCTACTGCGCCAGCAGCGAAAAAATCGCCGGACGCTTGTGGAGTTCCAGGCGATCCGGCCGCCAGGCGGAAATCGGCAGCGTGACGATGGTTTCCGTGGGCAGCGTCAGGTCCACGGCGATCGACAGCAGCGTGGTGCCCGAGCAATGCTGGCGCAGCGCGTCGAGCAGCGCGCCGTTGCGGTACGGCGTCTCGATCCAGACCTGGGTTTGCTGTGCCTTGCGCGACCGCTGTTCCAGGTCGCGCAGTTTCTTTGCGCGCTCGTCGGCGTCCACGGGCAGATAGCCGTTGAACGCGAAGCTCTGGCCGTTCAGGCCTGAGCCCATCACTGCCAGCAGGATCGAACTGGGGCCGACCAGCGGGCGCACCGTGATGCCGCGCGTGTGGGCCAGCCGCACCAGATCGGCGCCCGGATCGGCCACGGCGGGCACGCCCGCTTCGGACAGCAGGCCGCCGTCGCGCCCGCCCGCGATGGGGTCGAGCAAGGCATCGAGCGCACTGGCCTTGGTATTGACGTTCAGTTCGCGGATCTCGATCTGCTGGATGGCGTGCGCCAGCGGTGCGGTCTCCGCCAGCTTCTTCAGAAAGGCGCGTGCCGTCTTGGCGTTCTCGGCTACCAGGTAATCAAGGCGCGCCGCGATCTGCTGCACGCCGGCGGGAATCACATCCATCACCGGATCGGATTCGTCGCGCTTGCCGAGCGTGTTGGGGATCAGGAATAACGTGCCGGCCATGGTTCAGGCTCCAAAAAACGGGTAGCCGGCCTGGCGCAGCATGCCGGTCAATGCCACCAGCGGCAGGCCGATCAGCGCGGTCGGGTCGTCCGATTCCACGCGTGACAGCAGGGCGATGCCCAGGCCTTCCGCCTTGGCGCTGCCGGCGCAGTCGTAGGGCGTTTCGGCGCGCAGATACGCATCCAGTTCCGCATCGCTCACATTGCGGAACGTGACCAGCGTCTGCACGTCGGCCAGTTGCGCCACGCCGGTACGGCTGTCGAGCAGGCACAGGGCCGAATGGAAAGTGACGGTCCGGCCACGCATCAGCTGCAACTGGGCCAGCGCCTTGTCGTGCGTACCGGGTTTGCCGATCTGCAGGTCGTCGAGCGTGCAGACCTGGTCGGAGCCGATCACCAGCGCGCCGGGGTGGCGTGCCGCAATCGCTTCGGCCTTCAGGCGGGCCAGGCGCAGTGCAGTGGCGTCGGGGCGCTCGCCGGGCAGGGGCGTTTCATCGATATCGGGGGTGGCCACCTCGAACGGAATCCGCAGGCGCGCCAGCAGTTCGCGGCGGTACGGAGAGCTCGACCCGAGGATCAGCGCAGGACGGGAGTCGGAAGACATATAGGAATGGCGCCAGAAAACGGTGAGGAACGGTTTTCGGCTTGTATACTTTGACCGTTCCGGGAAATACCACGTATAATCGCGCGTTTAGCTGCACAGGCACATGCGTTGCCTGCAACGTGTGGCAAACAAGGCATTTATTGCGATTCAGCCTGTATGAGTCAGCCGACCCAGCCAGCGGCGTCCGCCGTGGCCTTCGATCTGCGTGAAACCGATCTCTTCGTCTTCTGCCGCAAAGGCGGCAATGTGGCGGGAGAGGTGCCGGTGCGCGATTTGCCGCGCATCTTAGCCGAGACGGCTGCCGATGCGCCAGCGTCCGCCGCGGACGAAGTGTTCGCGTACGCCTTGAGCGGCTTTGTGCGCGAAGAGGCGGCGGAACCCGGTGCAGCGGTGTCGCAGCGCCTGTTTGTCGACGTGACGGTCAATGGTCGTGTCTGGCTGAACTGCCAGCGTTGCCTGGGGGTCTACCCCGAGCCGATCGCAACGAAGATGCGTTTCGAAGTGGTGGCCAGCGAAGCGGCTGCCGACGAGGCGTCGATGGATGACGACGAGATCGACGTGATCGTCGGCTCGAAGAAGTTTTCGGCGCTGGAACTGATTGAAGATGAAGTGCTGCTGGCATTGCCTTCGGCACCCAAGCATGAAGTCTGTCCGACGGTACACGAGTCACTCGTGACCGGCGCAGACGGCGAGGTGGAGCCCGAGGCGCCACCCGCGGAAGAAAAGCGGCCATCGCCCTTTGCGGCGCTGGCCGGCCTGAAGACCAAGCACTGACGCCGCGCGGAGCGCGGCCTGGCAGGTCTTCACGGTAGCAGGTCAAGCATCCGGCCGGGCCCCGGCTACGCCTTGCGCAGGATGCGTGTGTTAATATCGCAAAATTCTCGAAGGAGTCATCATGGCTGTTCAACAGAACAAGAAGTCGCCGTCCAAGCGCGGCATGCACCGTTCGCACGACCATCTGTCGGTCGCCCCCCTGGCCGTTGAGCCGACCACGGGCGAAACCCACCTGCGCCACCACGTCAGCCCGAACGGCTACTACCGTGGTCGCAAGGTCATCAAGACCAAGAACGACTGACCAGGTCGTCTGGCGTGACCCTGTGTCTCGCTCGCGCACGTTGTCAGGTGTAAAACAGGAAAGCGGCAAGCTCGTTGCCGCTTTTTTGTTGGGCGCTCGGCGCCCGCACGGCAGCGTATCCGCGCGTCCGGCTGGTTGCGTCCCCGCGAACCGATGCGGCGGGTGCCGGCGCGCTTTCCGTATCAGGAAACAATGACGATCAAGCTCGCTATCGACTGCATGGGCGGCGATCACGGAGTCTCCGTGACGGTGCCGGCAGCGATCAGTTTTCTTTCCCGTCACGACGACGCCGAGATGATCCTCGTCGGCCTGCCCGACGCCATCGGCGCGCAGCTGAAAAAGCTGCATGCAAGCGATCATCCGCGCGTGACCATCGTGCCCGCGACCGAAGTCATCACCATGGATGACCCGGTGGAAGTGGCGCTGCGCAAGAAGAAAGACTCTTCGATGCGTGTTGCCGTGACGCAAGTCAAGGAAGGCAAGGCTGGCGCCTGTATTTCCGCTGGCAATACCGGCGCGTTGATGGCGGTTTCACGCTATGTGCTGAAGACGCTCGAAGGCATCGAGCGGCCGGCCATCGCCACCACGATTCCCAACGAACAGGGCTGGGGCACCACGGTGCTCGACCTCGGTGCCAACGCGGACTGCGAGCCGGAGCACCTGCTGCAGTTCGCGCGCATGGCCGAGGCCATGGTGGCGGTGGTGGATCACAAGGACCACCCGACGGTGGGCCTGCTCAATATCGGCGAGGAAGTGATCAAGGGCAACGAGGTGGTCAAGGCCGCCGGCGAGCTGCTGCGCGCTTCCGAGCTCAACTTCTACGGCAACGTGGAAGGCAACGACATCTTCAAGGGCACGACCGACATCGTCGTTTGCGACGGCTTCGTCGGCAACGTGGCGCTCAAGAGCACCGAAGGCCTGGCCAAGATGATCGGCAGCATGATCAAGGAAGAGTTCACGCGCTCGTGGTTCACCAAGCTGCTGGCCGCCGTGGCGATGCCGGTGCTGTCGCGCCTGGCGCGCCGGCTCGACCCCGCCCGCTACAACGGCGCTTCGTTGCTGGGGCTGCGCGGGCTGGTGATCAAGAGCCATGGTTCGGCCGATGCCCATTCTTTTGAGTGGGCGATCAAACGCGGGTATGATGCGGCCAGAAATGGCGTCATCGAGCGCATTGCCAAGGCCTTTGCCAACAAGTCCGGTGCCGCTGGCGCCGCGACCGGCGGCCCGGAGACAGACTCGCCGGACCCACATTCCGATACCCGTGCCGCCTGAGGCCGCGCGCCCGTCACGGGCGGGTAGCCCGACGCTCCGCCCGATGGCCTGGCCTGGGCGGGCCGGTGAGCACCACGATCCGACATACTCATGACCAAGTACGCAAAAATCATCGGCACGGGGAGCTATCTGCCCCCGCGGCGCGTCACGAATCACGACCTCGCCGTGCAGCTTGCTGAAAAGGGTATCGAGACCAGCGACGAGTGGATCGTCTCGCGCAGCGGCATTTCGGCGCGCCACTGGGCCGAGCCCGACGTCACGGCGAGCGACCTGGCCGTCAAGGCTGCCGAGCAGGCGATTGCCGCCGCCGGTATCGACCGCCAGGACATCGACCTGATCATCGTCGCCACGTCGACCCCCGATTTCGTGTTCCCGAGCACCGCCTGCCTGGTGCAGCAGAAGCTCGGCATCACCAATCACTGCGCGGCGTTCGATCTGCAGGCCGTGTGCTCGGGCTTTGTCTATGCGATGTCGACGGCTGACAAGTTCATCCGCAGCGGCTCGCACAAGAACGTGCTCGTGATCGGTTCCGAAGTGTTCTCGCGCATCCTTGACTTCAATGACCGCACCACCTGCGTGCTGTTCGGCGATGGCGCGGGCGCCGTGGTGCTGAGCGCCTCGGACGAGCCGGGCATCCTGTCGTCGGCCATGCATTCGGACGGCAACCACGTGGACATCCTGTGCGTGCCGGGCAATGTGTCGGGCGGTGCCATCACCGGCAATGCCTTCCTGCACATGGACGGCCAGGCCGTGTTCAAGCTGGCCGTGACCGTGCTGGACAAGGTGGCGCGCGAGGCCATCGCCGCGGCTGAAATGCAGGCCGACGAGATCGACTGGCTGATACCGCACCAGGCCAATATCCGCATCATGCAAGGCACGGCCAAGAAGCTGGGCCTGCCGGCCGAGCGCATGGTGGCCACGGTGCACGAGCACGGCAACACGTCGGCCGCATCGATTCCGCTGGCGCTGGACGTCGCCGTGCGCGACGGCCGCATCAAGCCCGGACAGACCGTGCTGATGGAAGGCGTGGGCGGCGGCTTCACCTGGGGTGCGGTGCTGCTGCGCATGTAACATGCGGCCGGTGCGGCGCGCCGCACCGATCGAAACGTTGAAACGTTGTATAGCTAGACTGGATTTCCGATGAAATTCGCATTCGTTTTTCCCGGACAGGGTTCGCAGTCGGTTGGCATGCTGAACGCGTTTGCCGACAACCCCGTGGTGCGTGCCACGCTCGAGGAAGCCTCGACCGCGCTGGGCCAGGACATCGGCAAGCTGATTGCCGAAGGCCCCGCGGAAGACCTGAACCTGACGACCAACACGCAGCCCGTGATGCTGACGGCGGCGGTGGCCGTGTACCGCGCCTGGCTCGATGCCGGCGGTCCGGCGCCTGCCCTGGTGGCAGGCCACAGCCTTGGCGAATATTCGGCGCTGGTGGCCGCGGGGGTGATCCCGTTCGCGGACGCCGTGCCGCTGGTGCGTTTCCGCGCCCAGGCCATGCAGGAAGCCGTGCCGGTGGGCGAGGGCGGCATGGCCGCCATCCTCGGCCTGTCCGATGACGACGTGCGCGCGGCGTGCGCCGAAGCTGCAGCGGCGGGTGCCGGTGTGGTTGAGGCCGTGAACTTCAACGCCCCGGCACAGGTCGTGATCGCGGGCAACAAGGGCGCAGTGGAAAAGGCCTGCGAAATCGCCAAGGCCAAGGGTGCCAAGCGCGCGCTGCCGCTGCCGGTTTCGGCGCCGTTCCACTCGTCGCTGCTCAAGCCTGCGTCGGACCGCCTGCGCGAGCGCATGGCCGGGCTGGCGTTTTCGGCGCCCGCGATTCCGCTGGTGAACAACGTCGACGTGGCCATCGTCAACGATCCGGCGCAGATCAAGGACGCGCTGGTGCGCCAGGCCGCGGCGCCGGTGCGCTGGGTCGAGTGCGTGCAGAAGATGGCTGCCGAAGGCGTGACCCATGTGATCGAATGCGGTCCGGGCAAAGTTCTGGCCGGCATGACCAAACGCATCGACGGCAACCTCGTCGGTGGTGCAATCTTTGATCCGGCGTCGCTGCAGGACACGCTGGCGCTGTTGAAATAAGAGCAAGGAACGAACGCAACATGAGCAAGACTCTGGAAAATCAGGTCGCGCTGGTAACCGGTGCCTCGCGCGGCATCGGCCGGGCCATCGCGCTGGAACTCGCACGCCAGGGCGCCACCGTGATCGGTACGGCCACGAGCGAATCGGGCGCGGCCGGCATCGGCGAATACCTGTCGGCCGAAGGGCTGAAGGGCAATGGCGTGGTGCTGAACGTGAACGACGCCGCGCGCTGCGACGCCGTGATCGACGAGATCGTGAAGACCCACGGCGGCCTGGCAGTGCTGGTGAACAACGCCGGCATCACGCAGGACCAACTGGCCATGCGCATGAAGGACGACGACTGGACGGCCGTCATCGACACGAACCTGACGGCGGTGTTCCGCCTGGCGCGTGCCGTGCTGCGCCCGATGATGAAGGCCCGTGGCGGCCGTATCATCAACATCACGTCGGTGGTGGGCTCGACGGGCAACCCGGGCCAGATGAACTACGCGGCGGCCAAGGCCGGCGTGGAAGGCATGACCCGCGCGCTGGCCGCCGAGATCGGCAGCCGCAACGTCACGGTGAACTGCGTCGCGCCGGGTTTCATCGATACGGACATGACGAAGGTGTTGTCGGAAGAGCAGCATGCTGCCCTCAAGACGCGCATTCCGCTGGGCCGTCTGGGCCAGCCGGAAGACATCGCCAATGCGGTGGCATTCCTGGCGGGTCCGCAGGCCGCCTACATCACGGGCACTACGCTGCACGTGAACGGTGGCATGTACATGAACTAAGGATTTGGACCGGCTTCGGTTTCGAGGGAGAAGCCGAAAGAAGCCGGTTGAAGCAGTAGTTTTTCAAACCAATCGGGCGCGAATCTTGCAAAGCTTGGCAGGCGGATTTTTTGTGGTCCAAACCTGCTAAAATGCGCCCACTTTTTGTCGAACATTCCCTGGAGGGTTACATGGACAATATCGAACAACGCGTCAAGAAAATCGTGGCTGAACAGCTTGGCGTGGCCGAGGCAGACATCAAGAACGAATCGTCGTTCGTGAATGATCTCGGTGCGGACTCGCTGGACACGGTGGAACTCGTGATGGCGTTGGAAGATGAATTCGGCATGGAAATTCCGGATGAGGAAGCCGAAAAGATCACGACCGTGCAACAAGCCATCGACTACGCCACCGCGCACGTCAAGGCCTAAGCCGTCGTCATCATATTCCGAGCCACAGAAGGCGCATGGACGGGGCCGTCACGGTCCTGTCATGCCGTTTTCTGTGGCTTTCGTCTGTTCGAAGAAGCTGAACCGGATCGATCCCAAGCAGTGCGCCCCATGCCATGGTTTGACGGCAGGCGCGGCGGGATCCTGAAGTCATCCGATTCCACTTCACGCACTCGTAGGAAAATATAGTGAGCCGTCGTCGCGTCGTCGTCACTGGGCTTGGCCTTGTGTCTCCGGTCGGAAACACGGTTGCCGAAGGCTGGGCCAACCTGGTTGCCGGCAAGTCCGGCATCGCCACCATTACCAAATTCGATCACTCCGCCCTGGCTGTGCATTTCGCCGGCGAAGTGAAGGGCTTCAACGCCGAGGAATACATCCCGGCCAAGGAAGCCCGCAACATGGATACGTTTATCCATTTCGGCATCGCCGCCGGTACCCAGGCGCTGAAGGACAGCGGCCTGGAAATCACCGACGCCAATGCCGAGCGCGTGGGCGTGCTGGTCGGTTCAGGCATCGGCGGCCTGCCGATGATCGAAGACACGCAGATGACGCTGGCCAACCGTGGCCCGCGCCGCATCTCGCCGTTCTTCGTGCCGGGCTCGATCATCAACATGATCTCGGGTCACCTGTCGATCATTCACGGCCTGAAGGGGCCGAACCTGGCCGCCGTGACGGCCTGCACGACCGGCTTGCACAGCATCGGCCTGGCCGCCCGCCTGATCCAGGCTGGCGACGCTGATGTGATGGTTGCCGGCGGTGCCGAATCGACGGTGTCGCCGCTGGGCATCGGCGGTTTTGCCGCGGCCCGCGCGCTGTCGACCCGCAATGATGACCCTGCCGCCGCTTCGCGTCCGTGGGACAAGGACCGCGACGGCTTCGTGCTGGGCGAAGGCGCCGGCGTGATGGTGCTGGAAGAGTACGAATCGGCCAAGGCGCGCGGTGCGCGCATCTACGCCGAGCTGGTGGGCTTCGGCATGAGCGGCGACGCGTATCACATGACCGCGCCGAACACCGATGGCCCGCGCCGCTGCATGGTCGCCGCGCTCAAGGACGCCGGTGTGAACCCGGACGAGGTCAACTACCTCAATGCCCATGGCACGTCGACGCCGCTTGGCGACAAGAACGAGTCGGACGCCATCAAGCTGGCCCTCGGCGACGCAGCCTACAAGGTAGCCGTCAACTCGACCAAGTCGATGACCGGCCATTTGCTGGGCGGTGCCGGCGGGCTGGAATCGGTCTTCACCGTGCTGGCGATCCACAACCAGATCTCGCCGCCGACCATCAACATCCTCAACCAGGACCCCGAGTGCGACCTGGACTACGTGGCCAACACGGCACGTGAAATGAAGATCGATGTGGCCGTGAAGAACAACTTCGGCTTTGGCGGTACTAACGGCACGCTGGTTTTCCGCCGTATCTGAGCCGTATGACGCGCCCGTCCGTGGCGCGTCGCCGGGGCCCCGCCCGCGCAGCACGGCGCGCCCCGGCTTCTTCCGAGTATTCTCCCGATCGTCCCGCCGCAGCGCCGCCGGGTTGCACACGGTGCAACCGAAGTGTGCCGGCCAAGGAACCAAATTGCGTAGCCACGGTCACAGAATGCGCTTTGCGACGCCCGAGGGCGCACGGATCGTAGGTAAAATACAACGCTTGTCGTGACGACAAAACCAAGAGATACACTGCAGCAGGTGAACCATTCGTGAGCGAACGCGAAGCCGATCAGCTTCTAGTTGAACGCGTCCAGCAGGGCGACAAGAAGGCCTTTGAACTGCTGGTGGTCAAGTACCACCGCAAGATCATTCGCCTGATCTCGCGCCTTGTCCGTGACCCCGCAGAAGTGGAGGATGTGGCGCAGGATGCCTTTATCAAGGCATATCGCGCCTTGCCCCAGTTCCGGGGGGAATCCGCCTTCTACACCTGGCTGTATCGGATCGCGGTGAACACCGCCAAGAACTACCTGGCAACCCAGGGGCGCCGTCCGGAAGCGTCCAGCGATATCGATGCCGAAGAGGCTGAAACTTTTGCGGATGGTGAGCAACTAAGGGATATCAATACGCCGGAGTCCATGCTTCACACGCGCCAGGTTGCCGATACGGTGAACCGCGCCATGGAAGCATTGCCGGAAGAATTACGCACCGCCATCACGCTGCGCGAGATCGAAGGCCTCAGTTATGAGGAGATCGCGGAGGCAATGGGGTGTCCGATCGGTACGGTGCGCTCGCGGATTTTCCGGGCGCGCGAAGCGATCGCAGAAAAATTGCGGCCCCTGCTGGGAACGGCAGAGGGCAAGCGATGGTAAGTGAGAATGTCGTGCAGCCAGCGTTGCAGCCTATTCCTGCATCGATAAACGACAAGCGGTAGTGACGGGATTTATCGGTGTTCAATGGAATTTCTTGGGGTTGGAAATGGGTCAGGCTCATAAGCAGTCGGTTCATGTAATGGAAGCAGCGGAGCAGATCTCGATCCTGATGGATGGCGAGCTGCAGGCGCACGAAATCGACGCGGCACTGGATATCGCCAAGGGCGAGACCGGGATGGCCGAATGGTCGATGTATCAACTGATCGGCGACACGCTGCGTTCGGAAGAACTGACGCACGCGGGGTCGACCTCCGATTTTCTTTCCCGCTTCTCCGCGCAACTCGAATCCGAGCCGCACGTGCTCGTGCCGGCCGTGGCCGCCGCGGGCCGGCAGCGCCTGCTGGTGCGTCCGTCGTGGGTGCGCCGCGTCATGCCCGGCACCGCAATTGCCGCCGCAGTCGCGGCTGTCAGCTGGGTGGTCGTGCCGCAGATGCGCGGGCCGGGCGATACCGGCGCGCCGGATGCCATCGTGGCGCGCGTGGAACAGCAGCCGGGTAGCGCGATGAAGGCGGCTGCCTCGATCGCGCCCGCAGCGGGGGGCATCGTGACCGTGTCTGCCGACAACGCGCAGATGATCCGCGATCCGCGTCTCGACGAGTACCTGCGTGCGCACCGCACGTCTGTAGCAACGGACGCCTTTGTGCCGACCATGCGTACAGTGGCCAATGGTGCCAACTTCTCCCAGGATAATTCGCAGGAATAATGCCGGACATGCATAGAGGACGGTCGCTCGCCGATATCGCGGGCGTACACGGAAAGAAGGGCCTGCGCAGGTCCTTTTTTCTGGCCTTGTGTCTGACCGCTGCCGCAGCCACCGCGCAGCCGTCTGACAGCGCGCTGAGTCGACGCGATGCCACCGCGTGGCTCAACAAGATCCATCGCGCCGCGCAGCGCGAAAACTACGTCGGCACGCTGATCTATCAGCGCGGCAGCGTCATGCATGCCTCGCGTATCCAGCACTACAGCGACCTCGCCAACAACGAGTACGAACGGCTGGAAACGCTCGACGGCAAGCCGCGCGAGGTACTGCGCCAGAACGACGTGGTCCACAGCCTGATCCCGGAAGCGAAGCTCGTCGTGATCGAGAAGCAGGAAGCGAAGGACCGCTTCCCTGCGCTGCTCGCCACGAACAAGAGTGACGTGCTGGATCTCTACGACATGCGCAAGCTGCCCGCCGAACGTGTCGCGGGCGTCGAGTGCGAAGTCTTCGCGCTGGAGCCGCACGATGCGGCGCGCTATGCGGTGCGTCTGTGGGCGGACAAGAATTCCGGGCTGCTGATGCGTGCGCAGACGATCGGCGAGGGCGGCAAGGTGCTCGAACAGGTGGCGTTCTCGCAGGTCGACATTGGCGTGCCGTCCGACAAGCAGCGCATCCTGAACGCGATCAAGGGCGCGAATTCGTGGAATCACTACGAAGTTAGCTATCAGCCGGCCAATATCGCCGACGAAGGGTGGACGATCAACGCCCCGATCAAGGGCTTCCAGAAGATCCGCGAGGTGCGCCGCCCGCTCGGCGAGCTGCGTGCGCCGACCCAGGGTGCCAAGCCCGCCGGCGTCTTCGAAGTGCTGCAGGTCGTGTACAGCGACGGCCTGACCGGACTGTCGGTGTTTATCGAGCCGGTGTCCGAACAACGCGCCCGCCGCGAAGGCGTGGCTTCACTGGGCGCCACCCAGGTGGTGGTGCGACGGGTGTCCGACTACTGGATCACGGTGGTCGGTGAGGTGCCCGCCGCAACCGTGAAGCAGTTCGCGGCCGGCGTGGAGTACCGCCCGCCCAAGGCGGTACACTGAGCGAATCTTGGCGTGGCGGCGACGGGGCAGCGGATCCCGCGCCGGACCACCAGGCAGTGCGCTTCGCAGGCGCCCCGGCCTTGGCCTTGCCGCGAAGCATCCGTTTTCTCGCAGATTCTCCCGGGAGTTCGTCGATGATTTCCAGATCCCCCGCCCTGGCGCGGGCCATGGTCCTCGTGGCCATGCTCGTGCTTGGTCCGGCCGTTTCCGAAGTGGGCCACGCCCAGGCGGCGGCCTCGAATTACAACCTGCCCGACTTTACTGACCTCGTCGAAAAGGCCAGTCCGGCCGTGGTCAACATCCGCACCACCGAGCGGGTCCGGTCGCGGGGCGGCAATTCCCCCGAAGACGACGAGATGGCGGAGTTTTTCCGTCGGTTCTTCGGCGTGCCGATGCCCGGCCAGCCGACGCCGCCGCGCCGTGGCCAGCCGCAGACGCCGCCCCAGGGCGAGGAGCAGAGCCGCGGCGTAGGGTCGGGGTTCATCATCAGCCAGGACGGCTACGTGATGACCAACGCCCACGTGGTGGCTGACGCCGAGACGATCTATGTCACGCTGCCCGACAAGCGCGAATTCAAGGCCAAGCTGATCGGGTCCGACAAGCGCACCGACGTGGCGCTGCTCAAGATCGAAGCTACGGGCCTGCCGCGTCTGGCACTGGGCGATTCCGACAAGATCCGCCCCGGCGAATGGGTGCTGGCCATCGGCTCGCCGTTCGGCCTGGACAACAGCGTGACCGCCGGCATCGTATCGGCCAAGGGCCGTGATACGGGCGACTATCTGCCGTTCATCCAGACCGATGTGGCGGTGAACCCCGGCAATTCGGGCGGCCCGCTGATCAACCTGCGCGGCGAGGTCATCGGCATCAACTCGCAGATCTACAGCCGCAGCGGTGGCTACATGGGCATTTCGTTCGCGATTCCGATCGACGAGGCGATGCGCGTGACGGATCAACTCAAGGCGAACGGCAAGGTCACGCGTGGCCGTATTGCCGTGGCGATCAGCGACGTTTCGAAGGAAGCGGCCGATTCGCTGGGCCTGGGTCGGGCGCGGGGCGCGCTGGTGGGCAGCGTCGAGCCGGGCGGTCCGGCCGAAAAGGCGGGCATCGAGGCCGGCGACATCATCCTGAAGTTCAACGGTCGCGATATCGAGAAGGCGTCGGATCTGCCGCGCATGGTTGGCGATACCAAGCCGGGCACGCGGGTGCCGTTGCAGGTATGGCGCAAGGGCCAGACCCGCGAGGTGCAGATCATGGTTGCGGAGCTGGAACCCGACAATGCCAAGGTTGCGGCACGCAAGGGCGACCGGAAGGGCAATAGCGGCGGTGAAGACCAGCCGGCAGCCAAGCCCAATGCGCTGGGGCTGGTCGTCAACGACATCCCCGAAGCGCGCCTGCGCGAGCTCAAGGTCAAGTCCGGCGTGGAAGTGGATACGGCGGACGGTCCGGCGGCGCGTGCCGGCATCCGTCCCGGCGACATCATTCTGCGGCTGGGCGACACGGATGTGACAGGGGCGCGTCAGTTCAACGATCTGGTCAAGTCGCTGGACAAGAACCGGATGGCCGCGGTGTTCGTGCGGCGCGGCGATGCCACCCAGG
This sequence comes from Cupriavidus sp. 94F1, assembly GCF_057798875.1. Classification (NCBI taxonomy): domain Bacteria; kingdom Pseudomonadati; phylum Pseudomonadota; class Betaproteobacteria; order Burkholderiales; family Burkholderiaceae; genus Cupriavidus; species Cupriavidus sp. 94F1. The sequence goes on along the minus strand of NZ_JBYOJT010000001.1, from coordinate 395,905 downwards.
TGCTGACCCTGCGTCCGAGCCAGAGCCGCTAAGCCATTGCGTGGCCATCAGGGCCGCGAGAAGGTCAACCGAAGCTCGACTGATCGCGCCGGATGCCCTCCGGCGCGATCGTTTTTTTGCCAAGGTGCAGGATCCGGCATGCCGAACTGCCCGGATTCCCGGCGCGCAAAGCCATTTCGCGCGACGGAAGTCCTTGAAAATCCGGTAAAATCGCGGATTGGCGCAAAACCGTGCGCCCCACTTTTTGCCGCGCCCGCACCGTCCTGGTATGCCGGGCCGCGCTGGCGTTTTCCAGATCACTAGATGGACCATATTCGTAATTTCTCGATCATTGCCCACATCGACCACGGCAAATCCACCCTGGCCGACCGGATCATTCAGCGCTGCGGCGGGCTGTCGGATCGGGAAATGGAAGCGCAGGTGCTCGATTCGATGGACATTGAGAAAGAGCGCGGCATCACCATCAAGGCCCAGACTGCGGCGCTCAGCTACAAGGCGCGCGACGGCAAGGTCTACAACCTGAACCTGATCGACACCCCGGGACACGTGGACTTCAGCTACGAAGTCAGCCGGTCGCTGTCGGCCTGCGAAGGCGCGCTGCTGGTCGTGGATGCGTCGCAGGGCGTGGAAGCCCAGACCGTGGCCAACTGCTACACCGCCATCGAACTCGGTGTGGAAGTGGTGCCGGTGCTCAACAAGATCGACCTGCCGCAGGCCGATCCGGACAACGCCAAGCAGGAAATCGAGGAAGTCATCGGCATCGACGCCAGCGACGCCACGCCGTGCTCGGCCAAGACCGGGCAGGGCGTGGAAGACGTGATCGAGGCGCTGATCGCCAAGGTGCCGCCGCCCAAGGGTGATGCCGACGCGCCGCTGCAGGCCCTGATCATCGATTCGTGGTTCGATAACTATGTCGGCGTCGTGATGCTGGTGCGCGTGGTCAACGGCACGCTGCGTCCCAAGGACAAGGTGCTGTTGATGGCCACGGGCTCGCAGCATCTGGTGGAACAGGTGGGCGTGTTTTCGCCGAAGTCGGTCCAGCGCGATGCGCTGACTGCCGGCGAGGTGGGCTTTGTGATCGCCGGTATCAAGGAACTGAAGGCCGCCAAGGTGGGCGATACGATTACCACCCTGGCCAAGCGTGCCCCCGAGCCGCTGCCCGGCTTCAAGGAAGTCAAGCCGCAGGTGTTCGCCGGCCTGTATCCGGTGGAAGCCAACCAGTACGAGGCGCTGCGCGAATCGCTGGAAAAGCTGCGCCTGAACGACGCGTCGCTGCAATTCGAGCCGGAAGTGTCGCAGGCGCTGGGCTTCGGCTTCCGCTGCGGCTTCCTGGGCCTGCTGCACATGGAAATCGTGCAGGAGCGCCTGGAACGCGAATTCGACATGGACCTGATCACGACCGCGCCGACCGTGGTCTACCAGGTGCAGCAGCGCGACGGCACGATGGTCACCGTCGAGAATCCGGCCAAGATGCCCGATCCGAGCAAGATCGAGGCAATCCTGGAGCCGATTGTCACGGTGAACCTGTATATGCCCCAGGATTATGTGGGCTCGGTGATCACGCTGTGCACGCAGAAGCGCGGCTCGCAGATCAACATGAGCTATCACGGCAAGCAGGTGCAGCTCACGTATGAAATTCCGATGGCGGAAATCGTCATGGATTTCTTCGACCGCCTGAAGTCGGTGTCGCGCGGTTACGCGTCGATGGATTACGAATTCAAGGAATATCGTCCGTCGGACGTGGTCAAGGTGGATATCCTGATCAACGGCGACAAGGTGGACGCGCTGTCGGTGATCGTTCACCGCTCGAATTCGCAATATCGCGGGCGCGAGGTGGCTGCCAAGATGCGCGAAATCATTCCGCGCCAGATGTACGACGTGGCCATCCAGGCCGCGATTGGCGCGAATATCATCGCGCGCGAAAACGTCAAGGCGCTGCGCAAGAACGTGCTGGCCAAGTGCTACGGCGGCGATATTTCGCGGAAGAAGAAGCTGCTCGAAAAGCAGAAGGCGGGCAAGAAGCGCATGAAGCAGGTGGGCACCGTGGAAATCCCCCAGGAGGCATTCCTGGCGATTCTGCAGGTGGACGAAAAGTAAGTCCCTGCGCCCTGGCGATAGCAAGCCGGCGATACCAACAAAATCGACATCACTCCAAGCCGTCATGAATTTCGCACTGATCCTTTTTGTGCTGGTGGTCATTACGGGCATTGCCTGGGTCGCGGACAAGCTCGTATTCGAGCGTCAACGCCGCAGCGTCACGCAACTGGCGCTGGCCGAATTCGACGCCCAGCGCCAGCACATGCAGGCCGTGCCGGCCGGCACGGAGCTTGACCGCTCGCGCGCGAAGCTGGCCGAAGAGAAAATGCGCCAGCCGTGGTGGCTCGAATATTCGGCGAGTTTCTTCCCGGTGATCCTGGCGGTATTCGTACTGCGGTCGTTTGTCGTGGAGCCGTTCAAGATCCCGTCCGGGTCGATGATTCCCACGCTGCTGATCGGCGACTTCATCCTGGTGAACAAGTACGACTACGGTATTCGGCTGCCGGTGGTGAACAAGAAAATCGTCGACGTGGGCGAGCCGCAACGCGGCGATGTCATGGTGTTCCGCTATCCGAAGGACGAGTCGCTTGACTACATCAAGCGCGTGATCGGCGTGCCGGGCGACGTGGTGCGTTACGAAAACAAGAAACTGACCATCAATGGCAAGCCGGCCGAATACAGCGCACTGCCCGACTATCTCGACGAGGAGCGTCTGGCATATTCGAAGCATTTCACCGAAAAGCTGCCGGGCGGCCCCGAACATGGCATTCTGAACGACACGGACCGGCCTGCCTTTGTGGCCGGCGCCGATCCGGATTTTCCGTTCCGCGAGAACTGCACTTACAATCAGCAGGGACTGACATGTAAAGTGCCGGACGGTCACTATTTCGTCATGGGGGATAACCGTGACAACAGCCTGGATTCCCGATACTGGGGCTTCGTACCCGACAAGAATATCGTCGGCAAGGCCTTCATGATCTGGATGAATCTGGGCAATTTCGGGCGCGTAGGGTCGTTCAAATAAGCCGTTCACGGCACTACGCAGCGCAAAACACTCAATATAGAGGACAGCGCGATGGGTCAGATGGTTTTGGGTAAAAGGGGGAAAGTCCGCGTATTTGTGATTCATAAATCACGCGGATTTTCGTTGGGATCGATGCTTGTGGTGGTGGCGCTGGTGTTGGCGATAGCGTTGCCGGCATTGAAGTCGATTCCCAGCATGCTGGAATATTTCTCGGTCAAGCGGGCGACCAGCTACGCCAAGGACCGGTCGAGCAACCGCAAGGACGTAGCGGCCAACTTCGACAAGCAGGCCCAGATCGACAATATCAGTTCGATCCGCGGCGACGATCTGGACGTGAACGAGGACGAATCCGGGCGTATTCGCTCGATCGGCTTCGAATACCGGACCGAAGTGAAGATCTATGGTCCGTTGAGTTTTTTGATTACCTATTCGGGAACGCAGTAAAGACATGACCCTCGACGCCTTGCAGCAACGTCTCGGCTACCGATTCAGCAAGCCCGAATTGCTGCAGCAGGCGCTCACGCATCGCAGTCATAGCGCACAGCACAACGAACGCCTGGAATTTCTTGGCGATTCGGTGCTGAACTGTGCGGTGGCGGACATGCTGTATGGCATGTTCGGCAAGCTGGACGAAGGCGATCTGTCGCGGGTACGCGCCAATCTGGTCAAGCAGCAGGCGCTGTACGAGATCGCCCAGATGCTGCAGTTGTCGGACGCGTTGCGCCTGGGCGAAGGCGAACTCAAGAGCGGCGGATTCCGCCGCCCGTCGATTCTGGCGGACGCGCTCGAGGCCATCGTCGGTGCCGTATTCCTCGATAGCGGGTTCGACGCCGCCCGGGCGTTGATCCGCAAGCTGTATATCCCGATTCTGGAGCAGGTGGACCCGCGCACGCTGGGCAAGGATGCCAAGACGCTGCTCCAGGAGTACCTGCAGGGTCACAAGATTGCCCTGCCGCAGTACAACGTCATTGCCACGCACGGTGCGGCGCACAGCCAGCAATTTGAAGTCGAATGCATCGTGCCTAAACTGGAGGTGCGCGTGTTCGGCACCGGCGCGTCGCGCCGTGCGGCAGAACAGGCGGCGGCCAAGCTCGCGCTGGACGAAGTCCAGAAGCTCGTGCCCCAGTTGCTCAAGCGCAGCCGTGCCGAGCGAACAGGCAAGACACGCAAGCAGCCGGTGCCACCGGATCCCCAGTTGTCTCTCAGGTTGAAGGAATGACCGATTCTCTCCCTCCGCAGCAGGCTGCGGCGGAACCCTCTGGTGCCACGGCATTTCGCTGCGGCACCGTGGCCATCGTTGGCCGCCCGAACGTGGGCAAGTCCACGCTGATGAACGCGCTGGTCGGCCAGAAGATCAGCATCACGTCCCGCAAGGCGCAGACCACGCGGCATCGGATCGTCGGTATTCAGACCACCGATGATACGCAGTACGTGTTCGCCGATACCCCGGGTTTCCAGACGCGCCATGCCAGCGCCTTGAACCGTTCGCTGAACCGCGCGGTGACTTCGACGTTGTCGTCGGTGGATGTGGTGCTGTTCGTCGTAGAAGCCGGCTATTTCGGCCCCGATGACGAAAAGGTGCTGGCGCTGCTGCCGAAGAACGTGCCGGTGCTGCTGGTGTGCAACAAGCTCGACCGCATCGGCGAAGGCCGGTCGGAAGTGATGATGCCGTTCCTGGAACAGATGGGGCAGCGTTTTCCGTTCACGGAAGTGGTGCCGATGTCCGCCAAGACGCGCGACCACATCGACCGCCTGCTGGCCATCATCCGGCCCTACCTGCCGGAAGGCGAGCCGATGTACGACGTGGATGCGATGACCGACCGCAGCGAGCGGTTCCTGGCATCGGAAATCATCCGCGAGAAGGTGTTCCGCTGGACCGGCGACGAGCTGCCGTACACCAGCACCGTCGTCATCGACAAGTTCGAGACGGAAGGGCGGCTGCGTCGCATTTTCGCCACGATTCTGGTTGAGCGCGACGCGCACAAGGCCATGATCATTGGCAACAAGGGCAGCAAGCTCAAGCAGATCTCCACCGAGGCGCGCCTCGACATGGAGAAGCTGTTCGACGGCAAGGTCTACCTGGAAATGTGGATTAAGGTCAAGAGCGGCTGGGCCGACAACGAAGCCGGATTGCGCGCCTACGGCTACGAGTGAGCAAGATGCCTGACGTGCGCCGCGGCGCGCCGCGTGCGCGCAGTGCCGATCCGATTGCCGAGGAGGCCGCCGAGGTGCTGGAGTCGGGCGCCATTCCCGCGCTGAGCCCGGCGGTGGCCGCCGGGCGCGAAATGATGGACCGCGCGATGCGCATCGTGCCGGCGCGCTCGGAGTTGCGCGTCACCAACGAGGCGGGGTTCGTGCTGCATGCCTATCCCTATCGCGAAACCAGCCTGATCCTCGACGTCTTCACGCGCGATCACGGGCGCATGGCGATGGTCGCCAAGGGCGCCAAGCGCCCGCATTCGGCGTTGCGCGCCGTGCTGCAGCATTTCCATCCCATTTCGTTGTCGTGGACGGGGCGCGGCGAGGTCAAGACGCTGACCAAGGCCGAGTACATGGGCGGCATGCTGCCGCTGGCCGGCGATGGGCTGCTGTCGGGCTTCTATTTGAATGAATTGCTGTTGCGATTCTGCCCGCGCGAGGATGCGCATCCTGCGCTGTTCAAGCACTACATGATCACGCTGACGCGGCTGGCGCATGGCGAGCCGGCCAGCCTGGTGCTGCGCGGCTTCGAGCGCGTGCTGCTGCAGGAGACCGGCTTCGCGGTGGCGTTCGATCAATGCATCAAGACGGGCGAGCGCGTGCAGCCGGGCCTTGATTATGTCTACCAGCCGGAGCGTGGCGTACGGCGCGCGCATGCCAGCGATCCGTCGACCTGGCCCGTGGTGTCGGGGCAGACGCTGCTGGACATGGCGCAGGACGACTACGCGCGCGCACAAACCGTTACGCAAAGCCGCGCGCTGATGCGGTTCCTGCTGCATTATTATCTACAGGGCGAGCCGCTGAAAACGCGCCAGATCCTGATCGATCTGCAGTACCTTTGATTCCCCATTCCCTCTGAGCAAGCCGGCATGATCTTCCACGCGAATCCCGGGGTCATCGACCTCGGCGTCAACATCGATCACGTTGCCACGCTGCGCAATGCGCGCGGCACCGTCTATCCGGACCCGATCCAGGCCGCGCTGCAGGCCGAAGAAGCCGGCGCCGACCTGATTACGCTGCACCTGCGCGAAGACCGCCGCCATATCCGCGATGCCGACGTGCGTGCGCTGCGTCCGAAGCTGGCCACGCGCATGAACCTCGAGTGCGCCATTACTGCCGAAATGCTCGACATCGCGTGCGAGATTCAGCCGCAGGACGTGTGCCTGGTGCCGGAGAAGCGCGAGGAAGTGACCACCGAAGGCGGCCTCGACGTGGCCGGCCATTTCGAGCAGGTCAGCGCGGCGTGCCGCCAGCTGGCCGATGCCGGCATCCGCGTGTCGCTGTTCATCGACGCGGACCCCGACCAGATTGCCGCCGCCGCCGCGTGCAAGGCGCCGGTGATTGAAATCCATACCGGCGCCTATGCCGATGCCCACACGGCCGAGGCGCAGGAAGCGGAGTTCCAGCGCGTGGCGCAGGGCGTGACGGCTGGCCAGAAGCACGGCCTGATCGTCAACGCTGGCCACGGCCTGCATTACACGAACGTGCAACGCATCGCGGCACTGCCGGGCATCAAGGAGCTGAACATCGGCCACGCCATCGTGGCGCACGCGGTGTTCGTCGGCTGGCAAAATGCCGTGCGCGAGATGAAGGCCATCATGGTGGCGGCGCGGCTGGGTACCCGTTATCCCGTGCCGGGGCAGCCGGCGTGATCTACGGCGTCGGCACCGACATCATCCAGATTGATCGCGTGCAAGGCGTGATGGATCGCACGCGCGGCCGGTTTGCCGAAAAGGTACTGGGGCCGCGTGAATTGAAGATCTATCACGCGCGCAAGGTGCGCTCCGAAAAGCGTGGTCTGGCGTTCCTTGCCACGCGCTTTGCCGCCAAGGAAGCCTTTTCGAAGGCCATCGGGCTCGGCATGCGCTGGCCGATGACCTGGCGCGCGATGGAATTGCTGAACCTGCCGTCTGGCGAGCCCACCCCGCAATGCACGGGCGAGCTGGCCGAGTGGGTTCGGGAACGCGGCCTGACCATTCGGGTCAGTGTCAGCGATGAACATGAGTATGCGGTCGCCTTCGCGATCGCGGAGCGGACGGGGCAGCCCGGTCCGCTGCCTGAACCAGCCTCGAACTGAACCGATATGAACAATAAAGTGTCCGGCAAGCGTCCGGGTCCCGTGGTGCTCGACGTGGTGGGCAAGCAGCTCAATGCCGAAGACGAGCGCCGCATCGCGCATCCCCTGACCGGTGGCGTGATCCTGTTCGCGCGCAATTTCGAGTCGCGCGCGCAGCTGGTGTCGTTGACGCGTGCGATCCGCAATGTGCGCGACGATGTGCTGATCTGCATCGACCATGAAGGCGGCCGCGTGCAGCGCGCGAAGACCGACGGCTTCACGCACCTGCCGGCCATGGCCAGACTGGGCCAGCTGTGGGACCGCGATGTGCTGATGGCCACCAAGGCGGCCATCGCCTCCGGCTATGTGCTGGCGGCCGAGCTGCGCGCCTGCGATATCGACCTGAGCTTCACGCCGGTGCTGGACCTGGACTTCGGCCGCAGCGGCGTGATCGGCGACCGCGCCTTCCATGCCGATCCGCGCGTGGTCACGATGCTGGCCAACCACCTGACGCACGGCCTGCTGCTGGCCGGCATGGCCAACTGCGGCAAGCATTTTCCGGGTCATGGCTACGTGGAGGCCGATTCCCATGTGGCGGTGCCCGTCGACGAGCGCCCGCTCGACGAGATCCTGGCGCACGATGCGCGCCCGTATGACTGGATGGGGCCGGCGCTGGCCTCGGTGATGCCGGCACACGTGATCTATCTCAAGGTGGACCCGGCGCCGGCAGGATTTTCGCGCTTCTGGCTCCAGGACGTGCTGCGCACGCAGCTGGGTTTCGAAGGCGTGATTTTCAGCGACGACCTCAGCATGGAGGGCGCCAGCGTTGCCGGTACCGTCACGCAGGGCGCCAGGGCTGCGCTCGATGCCGGTTGTGACATGGTCTTGATCTGCAACAACCCGGAAATGGCCGATCAGCTATTGTCGGAACTCGACACGTCGATGTCGAAGACGTCGCAGCGGCGTATTCGCAAGCTGTTTGGCCGCCGCAAGCCGCTGGACTGGAACAAGCTCCAGCAGGAAGGCGAGTACCGAGCCGCGCTGCGTCTGCTGAAGGACCTGGATCTGGTCAAGTAAGGATTGGGCCGGCCGCCGGCCGCGGCGGACGACAAAAAGGGCAGCCGAAGCTGCCCTTTCTCTATCGCGTGGCGCCGTGAAGCTTAGTTGGCGCGGCTGCGGTATTCGCCGGTACGCGTGTCGATTTCGATCTTGTCGCCGATGTTGCAGAACAGCGGCACTTGCAGTTCGAAGCCGGTGTTGATCTTGGCACCCTTGAGCACCTTGCCCGACGAGGTGTCGCCCTTGACGGCCGGTTCCGTGTAGATGATCTCGCGGACCAGCGTCGTCGGCATTTCCACCGAGATTGCCTTGTCGTTGTAGAACACCACTTCAACGGCCATGCCGTCTTCGAGGTAGTTCAGCGCGTCGCCCATGCTGTCCTTCTCGACTTCGTACTGGTTGAAGTCGCCATCCATGAACACGTACATCGGGTCGGCGAAGTACGAGAACGTGCATTCGCGGCGCTCCAGCACCACCACTTCGAACTTGTCGTCGGCCTTGAACACCGACTCGCCCGGGGCGTCCGTCAGCAGGTTCTTGTACTTCATCTTGACAACAGCGGCGTTACGGCCCGACTTGTTGTACTCGGCCTTCTGAACCACCATCGGGTCGGAACCGATCATGAACACGTTGCCGACGCGGAGTTCCTGTGCGATTTTCATCTGAACTGTCTTCCTGAAAAAAATGGTCCGGGCGCAAGGTAGGGGGAGCACCCGGAATTCGGTATGGCGAAGGCGCGCAGCCGGCAGTTTGTTCTTGGGCCTTGAAACTTGGCTCGCCATCAAAATCAACCGGCTATTTTACCTGATTTTCGCTAAAGGCCACGAGATTCGCTGCGAGGTCGCCCAAGTGCTGCAACTGCCGCTGCCAGCGGTCCATGCCGGCGGTCAGGGCGGGCAGATGTGCCTGCAGCGCCGCCCAGTCCGGCGCCGTGCCGTAGCCGTTCCACGCATGGGAGAAGGCGATCAGCGCGACGGATGCCTCGGGCGCCACCCCAGCCCGCGCAAAACGGGTCAGCCAGGCATCGAGCTTGATGTGGTGCGCTTGGTCGTCCTGCGGGTAGATATGCCAGATCATCGGGCGGGCGGCCCAGTGGGCGCGCACGCAGGAATCCTCGCCGCGCACGAAGTTGACGTCGCAAGCCCAGAGCAGTTCGTCATAGTGCTCCTGACGCACGAACGGGATGCCATGGACGACAAGATTGCCGCGATGGTGCGTGGTACCCGGCGGCGCCGCCGCGCCCAGCCATTGGCCGATCTGTGTGGCGGCCAGCCCCTGGGGCACGAAGCATTCGATCGGCGTGGCACCGTCGCGCCATTGGTCGAGCAGGGCGGGCATGGCCGGATTCTCATAGGCGAACAGGCTGGCCCGCAGCGCCCCCGGCGTGGGCTGCACGCCGAGCCGGTGCCACAGCGTGGCCTGCGCGGCCGGGCTGGTGCGGAAGGCATCGCGTGAAGCACCGATCATCGATTCGCGCAACAGGCCGCCCGTACCCCGCGCAAAGCCCGGAAAGAAGAAATATTTGGTCAGCGGCAGGCGCGGATGGGGCGACGCCATCGCGTGGTGCTCGCTGACCCAGTCCTCGGCGCTCAGGTATTCCAGATTGATCCAGACCGGCTTGCGCGGCGCGGCGGCCATGGCGGCCAGGAACGACTCGGGCAGATGGCAGGCGAACGCCTCGATCACCACGTCGTGCGGCGCGGGGGCATCGAACGGGGCGTCCGGCTGCGGCGCCCAGCGCCGCACTTCCACACCGGCCAGGCGCTGATGCGTGGCGGCCGGGTCGATTTCCGGTGCCAGCCGGGCAAAGCTGGCCAGGTCATCCACCCAGAGCCGGACCGCATGGCCGTGCTCCTGTGCCAGCTGGCGCGCCAGCCGCCAGCAAACGCCGATGTCGCCGAAGTTGTCGATGATCGTGCAGAAAATGTCCCAGGAACGGATAGGCATGACGCGGAGGGTTTGGCGAAGATACGACGAGGACGCAACGAAGGACGCGGCGAGGGCGGCCGGCGGCCACGAAGTCTTCCGGACGAATTGCTCTAAACTTGCGATTCTAGGCCAGCGCCCCGTGTGGGCGCATGGATGGCGCACCGATGGCGCCCCTTATTCGTTCAATCCGCCCGCGATGCCCGAGCAGGAACCCGTCCCCCAGACCGACCCCGTGATATCCGAATCCGAAGCCGCCCCGACCGAGGTGCAGGCTCCGGAGCCCCCCGATGTGCCGGACTTCGATCCGCGTCCGATCCTGGCGCGGATGCCCGGGCTGCCCGGCGTCTATCGATATTTCGATGCCGATGGCAATGTGCTCTATGTGGGCAAGGCGCGCGACCTGAAGAAGCGCGTATCGAGCTATTTCAACAAGACGCTGTTGTCGCCGCGTATTGCCATGATGGTGGGCAAGATCGCGCGAATCGAAACGACTGTCGTGCGGACCGAAGCCGAGGCGCTGCTGCTTGAGAACAATCTCATCAAGGCGCTGGCGCCGCGCTACAACATCCTGTTTCGCGACGACAAGTCGTATCCGTTCCTGAAGCTGACCGGCCACAAGTTTCCGCGCATGGCGTATTACCGGGGCGCGACCGACCGCAAGCACCAGTACTTCGGTCCGTTCCCGAGTGCGCATGCCGTGCGCGAGAGCATGCAGATCCTGCAGAAGGTGTTCCAGTTGCGCACCTGCGAGGACACGGTGTTCAACAATCGCACGCGGCCGTGCCTGCTGCATCAGATCCATCGTTGCACCGCGCCCTGTGTGAACGCGATTTCGCAGGAAGACTATGCCCGGGACGTGGGCAACGCCGCGAGCTTCCTGCAGGGCCGCGAGACCGAGGTGCTCGCGGGTCTGCAGCAGAAGATGGAGTCGCATGCGATGCAGTTGCAGTTCGAGCAGGCCGCCGCCGTGCGTGACCAGATTGGCGCGTTGTCGACGGTACTGAAGCGGCAAGCCGTGGAAGAAGTCGGCCAGGCGCGCGATATCGACGTGCTGGCCGTGGCCGTGCAGGGCGGCCGCGCGTGCGTGAACCTGGCCATGGTGCGCGGCGGACGGCATCTGGGCGACAAGGCCTACTTCCCTGCCCATGCCGATGAAGCGGCAATGATCGTCGAAGAGAGCGACGACACCAGCGAGGCATCGGAAACATCCGAGGCGCCCCCCGGTGAGGCTGCAGCCGGAGCCGCGCCTGCGGCCGACGCGGGCCCGTTGTCGGTCGATCGCATTGCCGCGCGCGTGCTGTCCGCCTTCATGATCCAGCACTATCTCGATCAGGCGCCCCCGCCGATCATCGTGGTCAGCCATCTGCCGGCCGACGGCGCGGTGGTCGAGGCGCTGTCGATGCAGGCCGGCCGCAAGGTGGCGCTGGTGCGGCAGCCCCAGGGGCAGCGCAAGGTGTGGCTGGAGATGGCTGCGCAGGGCGCGGGCCTGGCGCTGGCCAGGCGCCTGGCCGAGCAGGGCAGCCAGGAGGCCCGCACGCGCGCGCTGGCCGAGACCATCGGCCTGGACATGGAGGACCTGGCCATGCTGCGTATCGAGTGCTTCGATATCAGCCACACGGCAGGCGAGGCCACACAGGCGTCGTGCGTGGTGTTTCATCACCATGAGATGCAGAACAGCGAGTACCGGCGCTTCAATATCACCGATATCACGCCCGGCGACGACTACGCCGCCATGCGTCAGGTGCTGACGCGCCGCTACCAGAAGCTGGTCGAGCAGATTCAGGAGGATGGCGGCGATCCGAACGCCGCCGGCGCCAAGGGCGTGCCCCGCATGCCGCGCGTGGTGCTGATTGATGGCGGCAAGGGCCAGGTCGAGGTGGCGCGGCAGGTGTTCGAGGAACTGGGGCTCGATATTGGCCTGCTGGTCGGGGTGGCCAAGGGCGAAGGGCGCAAGGTGGGGCTGGAGACGCTGGTATTTGCCGACGGGCGTCCGTCGCTGGAACTGGGGCAGGGTAGCGCTGCCCTGATGCTGGTGGCGCAGATCCGCGACGAGGCGCACCGCTTTGCAATCACCGGCATGCGCGCCAAGCGGGCCAAGGCGCGCACCACGTCGCGGCTCGAGGAGATCGAAGGCGTGGGCGCACGCCGCCGCCAGAAGCTGCTGACGCGATTTGGCGGCCTGCGCGGCGTAATGGCGGCCAGCATCGACGAACTTGCCAGCGTGGAAGGCATTTCTCGCACGCTGGCCGAGGAAATCTACCGGCAACTGCACTGAGACCCGTCCCTGGCAGGTATTGGGCGGCTTTCGGCCCGAAATTAGCGGGTTGGGGTCGAAATCGGCGACAATCGCGCAATCCGCCTTGGCGACCACATCGCAGACCAGCCAGATTCTGGCGCACGAACGCACCGTCCATGCCACTGAATATTCCCATCCTGCTGACCTGGCTTCGCGTGGCCATGATCCCGCTTGTCGTCGGGGTCTATTACCTGCCCGAGGCCTGGCTGCCGATGCATACCAAGAACGTGACGGCGGCGTCGTTCTTCATCATCGCGGCGGTCACGGACTGGCTGGACGGCTTTCTGGCGCGGCGCTGGAACCAGACCTCGGCCTTCGGCGCCTTCCTGGACCCGGTGGCCGACAAGCTGATGGTCACGGCGGCGCTGCTGTCGCTGCTGGCCCTGGGCCGCGTGGCCGACCTGATCGCACTGGTCATCATCGGCCGCGAGATCACGATTTCGGCCCTGCGTGAATGGATGGCGCAGATCGGGGCGTCGAAGAGCGTGGCCGTGAACTTCCTGGGCAAGCTGAAGACCACCGTGCAGATGATCGCCATCCCGCTGCTGCTGTTCAACGACACGCTGTTCGGCCTGGATGCGTCGCTGCTGGGTACGCTGATGATCTACGTGGCGGCTGTGCTCACGCTGTGGTCGATGATCTACTACATGAAGCTCGCGTGGCCCCAGATCCGCGAGCGCAGCGATGCGTTGAGCGGGGCGCGGACACAAAAATGAAATTCCCTGCAAAAAGTTGTTGACGAGCCGGTTCTCTCTTTGCAATAATCTCGTTCTCGCTGCTGACGACGCAAACGAAAGCAGCAAGATAAGCGGTACTTAGCGCGAATTGCCGGCATAAAGCTGCGTAGTTAAAAGAAGTTGCGCGATAGTCTGCTTTTCGGTATGATGCAGGGCCCTGCGGGAGTAGCTCAGTTGGTAGAGCGCAACCTTGCCAAGGTTGAGGTCGCGAGTTCGAGACTCGTCTCCCGCTCCAGGTTAATGGCATCCGGTGACATGGCGATGTTGGTCAGGTCGGCGGAACGGCAGCGCAAGCTGCCACGGCAGTAAAAGTTGTACGGTTGTACGCGGGAGTAGCTCAGTTGGTAGAGCGCAACCTTGCCAAGGTTGAGGTCGCGAGTTCGAGACTCGTCTCCCGCTCCAATCCCAAAGGGAAGCAACGCTTCCCTTTTTCTTTAGCGGGGTTGCATCCCCGTCGCGGTGTCGGCAGTCACGACGCTCGCGGCGAATCCGGATACAATCCAGCATCGTCACCTGGCGGGGTGGCAGAGTGGTTATGCAGCGGCCTGCAAAGCCGTGTACGCCGGTTCGATTCCGACCTCCGCCTCCAGTTGCAAGCCGACGGCGCCCATGTGGCGCCGTTGTGTTTTTCAGCGCCGGCATTCGCCGAACTTCCCCAGTTTTTTGCGATTCCTCTCATCTTGAGCGGGGTGGCTCGCGTGTTACATTACGTCATGCCGTACGCATCCGGGACGGCGCCTGGCGTGGCAAGCCACCTCGCGTAGTCGTATTCCGATGCACTCCCTCCCGCCGCGGCGCATGGCGAAATTGCGATGCACCCGCGGTCTGCGGCCGCTCTTCCCGTACCACCAGCAACGATCCAGGTTCTCCCCTGTCCGCGACATGCCGCTGCGCATGCTGCGCCGGCGGGATGGCGCGTTGGCGCGACGGTGGTGCATCCCGATGATCGAGACAACCAGAAAAGGAACCCCAGACGCATGCATCACGCCACCCCGCTTATCAGCACCATCGTCGGCGGTATCGTGCTGGCGTTCGTTCTGGGCGCCATCGCCAACAGGTTCCGGCTGCCGCCGCTGATCGGCTACCTGTGCGCGGGCATCGTGGTGGGGCCGCACACGCCGGGCTACACGGCCGACCAGGCGCTGGCGCCCGAACTGGCGGAACTGGGCGTGATCCTGCTGATGTTCGGCGTGGGCCTGCATTTCTCGGTCAAGGACCTGTTGGCCGTGAAGAAGATCGCCATTCCTGGCGCGATCGTCCAGATCGGCATTGCGACGGCGCTGGGCATGCTGGTCGCCTGGGGGTTCGACTGGCACTGGGGCCAGGGCCTTGTCTATGGGCTGGCCCTGTCGGTGGCCAGTACCGTGGTGCTGCTGCGCGCGCTGCAGGAGCGTGATCTGATCGAATCGCAGCAGGGGCGCATCGCGGTGGGCTGGCTGATCGTGGAAGACCTGGCAATGGTGCTGACGCTGGTGTTGCTGCCGGCCATGGCCGGACTGCTCGGTGGTGGCGCGGAAGGCGAGGCCGCCGGAGCATCGGCGCCAACCACGATGGATGTACTGGTCGAAATTTTCTCGACCCTGGGCAAGGTGGCGGCGTTCGTGGCCGTGATGATGGTCATCGGCCGGCGCTTTATCCCGTGGATGCTCGAACGCATCGTGTGGACGGGCAGCCGGGAGCTGTTCCGCCTGGGCGTGCTGGCCGTGGCGCTCGGCGTGGCGTTTGGCGCCTATTCGCTGTTCGGTGTCTCGTTTGCGCTCGGCGCCTTCTTTGCCGGCATGGTGATGGCCGAATCGGAATTCAGCCATCGGGCGGCAGAAGAATCGCTGCCGCTGCGCGACGCCTTTGCTGTGCTGTTCTTTGTCTCGGTGGGCATGCTGTTCGATCCGATGGTACTGGTGAACGATCCCTGGGGCGTGCTGGCGACGCTGCTGATCATCCTGGTGGGCAAGTCACTGGCCGCGCTAGGCATCGTGCGTGCGTTCGGCCACGATACGCGCGTCGGCCTGACGATTGCCGTAAGCCTGGCGCAGATCGGAGAGTTCTCGTTCATTCTGGCCAGCCTGGGTGTCTATCTCAATATCCTGCCCGAGCGTGGCCAGGCGCTGATCCTTGCGGGCGCGCTGCTGTCGATCCTGCTCAATCCCGTCATGTTCCATCTGCTTGACCGCTACATGGCGCGCGCGGACGGCGACAGGCAGCGCGATCCTCAGCCAGCCTGAGGGGATGGGAGCACGGGCGCGGCCCCACGCAGGTATTCGGTGAAGGCCAGCAGGCCCTGCGTCGGAAACTTGTCCTGATGGACGACCAGTTGAAGCGGCCGGATCACACGCGGCAGGCCGCTGCGCAGCGCCACCAGCAGACCACGCTCGATTTCGTCGCGAACGACGTGAAGGGACAGGCAGCTGACGCCGAAGCCGCTCATGACGGCGCGCTTGATGGCTTCCGCGTTGCCAAGCTCCAGCGCGAAACGTAGCGCGCCGAGTTCCGGCACCAGACGGGCTTCGATGATTTCGCGGGTGCCCGAGCCGGGCTCGCGTACGATCCAGTCGGCTTCGCGCAGCATGTCGTGCAGGGTGTCCGGGCGGTCGGCGGCCGTCGCCAGGGGATGCGACGGACCGGCTACCACCACCATCTCATCGTCGCACCAGTGCATGCTGCGCAGGTCGCGCTCGTGGCTGGTGCCTTCGATCAGCCCGATATCGACTTCGAACTTCACCAGCGCCTGCAGCACGTCATGGGTGTTGCCGATGCGCAGGTCAAGGGCGCAAGGGCCGGTCTGGGCGTTGCGAAAGCCCGCCAGCAGCGCCGGCAGGATATAGCTGCCGATAGTGTTGCTGGCCGCGATGCGCAGTTGCACGCCCCCTTCGGACGCAAATCGCTCCAGTTCATGGGCCTGATCCAGCAGCGACAGCGCGCGCGGAAAGAACTGGCGTCCGGCTTCGTTGATGGCCAGCCGGCGTGCCACGCGGTCGAAAAGTGCACCGTTGAGCGCACGTTCGAGTTCGGCCAGCGACGCGCTGACGGCGGACTGCGACATCGCCAGCGAATCCGAAGCCGCAATCGTGCTGCCGTGCTGGGCGACGGCAACAAACACCTGCAACTGGCGCAGGGTGAGGCGGAGCGGGCGCTGTTCCATGTTCTATCGATATATCCGGTTACGCATAACGATATTACCCGTTTTACTGGTTAGCAACCGATGCGTACGCTGCAAGGCATTGCACAAGACCCTTGTTTGCTGCCATGTCTACGGCTCCTGCCCCCCATTCGATTTCTGTTGCCATCGCCCCGTCCACGCTGACGCTGTGGCGCAAGCGCATCCTGACGCTGCTGCCCCTGGGCGCGATTGCCTGGCTTGCCCAGGTGCTGGCCGATCATCCGGCCATCTCGCAATATGGCTTGTCGGCCCTGACGCTGGCGATGTTCGCCGGCATGATCGCGGCCAACACCATGCCCAGGCACTGGCTGACGCCGCTGGCCCCGGGCATGCAGTTCGCGCGTCATCACATGCTTCGTCTGGGGGTGGCGCTGTATGGCCTGCGCCTGACGTTTGGTGCCATCGCGGCGCTGGGCGTCGGTGGCATCGTGGTGCCGTTGCTGATGCTGGTGGCCACGCTGCTGTTCGGTACGTGGGTGGGCTCGTCGTTCTTCGGCCTGAGCCGGCGCGAAGCCATCCTGGTGAGCGCGGGCAGTGCGGTCTGTGGTGCCGCAGCCGCCATCGCGGTGTCTTCGGTGGTGCGCACTGACGATCGCCAGACGGCTGTCGCCGTGGCGACCGTGGTGCTGTTCGGTACGGCCGGCATGCTGCTGTACCCGTGGATGTACGAACTGGCCACGCAACACTGGAACGTGGCGGTGAGCGAGCGCGCCTTCGGTATCTTCACTGGTGCCACGCTGCATGAAGTGGCGCAGGTGATCGCGTCGGGCAAGATGGTCAGCGATGCCACGGCCGACGCGGCCGTGGTGGCAAAGATGGTCCGCGTGCTGGCGCTGGGGCCGCTGCTGCTGGTCATGGCCCTGTGGCCGCGCACGAGCTGGTCGCAGGAATCGGGTGCTGCGCGCAACCTGAAAGGCCTGCTGCGCTCGGTGCCCTGGTTTGCGGTCGGCTTTGTCGCGGTGATGGCGCTGAACTCGGCGGCACTCGTGCCCGGCGAATGGAAGCCTGCGCTGACGGCCCTGGACAACTGGCTGCTGGCCTGCGCGATGCTCGCCATCGGCCTGCATACGCGGATTGGCGACCTGCTGCGCGCTGGCCGCAAGCCGCTGGCACTGGCTGGCCTGCTGTTTATCTTCCTGATGGTGGTGGGCGCCGGTCTTTGCGCGGTGCTGGTGTGAACGGCAAGGGGCGCCGAGCACCTGGAGGAAAGCTGGAGAGGCTGGTGCGGCCGACGGGACTCGAACCCGTAAGCCCGGAAAGGCGGCAGATTTTAAGTCTGCTGAGTCTACCAATTTCTCCACGGCCGCACGGCAAGCCCGGTATTGTCGTGGCTTAGTCCACAGGAAGCAAGCTGGACACGTCACCCCCGAGATGTGATCCCGCTGTTACCGGCGGTAACAATGTCGCTACCGCCGTTTCACCTGCAAGTTCGTGACCTCGTACAATAGCGAGTATCGGGATTCGTCCCAACTCACAGAGAGCACGATCATGAAACGTTGGTTGTTCGCAGCATTCGGTGTGGCCGCCGCACTGGCGTCGGGCGCTGCAATGGCGCGTGTGAACGTCGACGTGGCGATCGGTGTTCCGGGCGTTGTTGTGGGTGGTCCCGCCTACTATGCGCCGGCCCCGGCCTACTACGCGCCGCCTCCGCCGGTGGTTGTGGCGCCGGCGCCTGTCTATTACGGCCCGCCGCCTGTCGTGGTGCGTCCGGCCCCGGTCTACTATGGCGCGCCACGCTATTACGGCTATGGTGGCCCGCGTTATTACTATGGCCCCGGCTGGCACGGCCGCGGCTACTACGGTGGCGGTCATGGCCACGGACATCACCACTGACCCGTGTGCCTTGCCGAAGCTATTGAAAGCTGTTTGTCAGGAAAAGCCCCGATTCGGGGCTTTTTCTTTTGCCGAGGCGATCGATGGCGATCATCGCGGCAGATTTTTCCGGAACGCTTTGGTGGAAGATTGCGCGTGTCGGTTCCCGACGATTTTCGTCGCTCAAAGTTTTTGATGCGTACGGTCAAGCCATCTGGATATTCGGCTAGGGGTTTCCACCTAAACTGGCTCACGTGACGCCGCTTCCACAGCAACGCTCCCAGGGACCACCTGCTGATGGCGCGGCGCCCGTCGTCAAACAGAACAAGGGGATTCACATGGCACTCAGGAAACGTCTGGCGGCAGCTGCCGCGATTGGCGCGCTGGTCGCGCTCTCGACATCGGTTTTCGCCGCACCGGTCAAATACGACATCTACAGCGGCGGCCAACGGGCGGTGGATACGCGTGACGTCTATACCGATGGCGCGCGCATCAGCAATCGCGACGTGTACACGGACGGTGCGCGCGTGACCGGATCGCGCGATGTGTATTCGGACGGCGCGCGGGTAACCGACCGCCGCGACGCGTTCAGCGACGGCGCCTGACCGCGGGGCAGACGCCCGGACAAGCAGGGCCCGCGATATCGGGAAGATATCGCGGGCCTTTTCGTTTTCCGCGCCGGGTGGGAGCGGCGGCAACCTGACCGTCAAGCCTTGCGAAGGTGAAGCAGTTTTGCCTTCGAGACGGCGCGGATGACGTCATGTCGCGTGGGAGGGGCGCGATATACTGCAGCCTCAACCCTGAACGATGGAGAGAGGTATGCAGCAAAAGACCGTACTGACGGCTGACGACGTGAAGAAGGTGCTGGTCGCCGCCGAGGCCGAAGCCACGGCAAACAACTGGGCTGTCACGATTGTGGTCGTCGACGACGGCGGTCATCCGCTCGGCTCGATTCGCCTGGACGGCGTGGCGCCGATCTCGGCCTACATCGCCACGGAAAAGGCGCGTACGGCGTCGCTGGGCCGTCGCGAATCGAAGATCTACGAAGACATGATCAACAACGGCCGCTACTCGTTCATGACGGCCCCCGTGCTGCAAGGCATGCTGGAAGGCGGCGTGCCCATCGTCGTGAACAACCAGGTGGTGGGTGCCGTCGGCGTGTCCGGTGTGAAGTCGACCGAAGACGCGCAGATTGCGCGCGCCGGCATCGCCGCCCTGGGCATCTGATGCCTGGTAGCTCCCCGGCGGCGCTGCGCTGACCGGAAGCAAAAAGCCCCGCAGGCGCAATGCCTGCGGGGCGGTATAAAAAGATGGCATGGCTGGCATCGGCCGTTCAGGCAAAGGGTCTGGATTGTTTGCCTGGCAGGGAAGTCCGATCGTCTGGCTACTGCCCAACACCCGTTGGACGGGTGGTCCCCACAAAAGTCGTTACAGAGAAATCCGGCTGCCGTGCTGCTGCTGTCTGCCCGTTATTTGGTCAGGATCAGCTTGCCGTAGCGGGTGACGCGCAGCGTATAAACGTCGCCGTTATGCAGGATCGGCAGCGTCGTGGCGCCTTGCATGATCGCCTCGAGCGGCACGGCAGGGGTGTCGGTATTGCTGGCAGGCGTCTGGCGCATCAGTGCTTCCAGGCGGGCGGGCAGGGCGGCGACGGCCGACTTGACCGACTCCAGCGCCGACGAGGCTGTCGACGAGGTGCCTGACGGCGCAGCGGCCGTGTCGCGGCGCGACTGCTGGGCGACCTCCACGCGGCGCAGGGAGAGGCGGCGGCGCGTGACTTCACGCGGTTGCGACAGCGGCAGGCTCAGGGTGCTCATGGTCTTCTCCGTTCGAAGTTCCGGTGTTCCGTCTGCAAGACGGACGGTGGTTGTCAGCTCGATCCGCACGCTGCGAATCACGATGAACAGAGCTTAAATGAGAACCGTTATCATTACAAGCGTCTTCGCATGAAGTTACATCTGTGACGCAATCGTTGCTGTGAGGGATGGTGGCGGGACCGTCAAGGCGGGCGTTGCGGGCTTGGCGCCCCATGCAAAAGGGCACCCGAAGGTGCCCTTGCGGCGAAAACGAAGCGGCTCCAGAGCGCCCGCAAAGGCGGGTCAGTGCTTCGGTTCGGTGATAAAGCCGATCTTGCCCAGCCCGCCGTGCTGCGCGGCGGCCATGACTTCGGCCACGCGCTCGTAGCGCACGTCGCGGTCGGCGCGCAGGTGCAGCTCAGGCTGCGGCTGCAGTTGCGCGGCGCTCGCAATGCGCTGTTCCAACTGCGCCTGATCGACTTCTTCCTGGTTCCAGAACACCTTGCCTTGGGCATCGACGGACACGTTGATGCTTTGCGGCTTGGCGTCGTTGGGCTGGTTGGTCGCACGCGGCAAGTCGATCTTGACCGCATGGTTGATGACGGGAATCGTGATGATGAAGATGATCAGGAGCACCAGCATGACGTCCACCAGCGGGGTCATGTTGATCTCGCTCATCACCTCGTCATCGTCGCCGTCGAGGGTGCCGAATGCCATGATGCTTTCCTTCAGGCGCTAGAAATCGCGCTCAGTTCTTGACGGCCAGGCGCATCGACGCATCGTCGGTAGCGCGGTTGGCGGAGGTCGGACGCACACGGGCGCCGGTCACGAAGTAGGCGTGCAGGTCGTGCGCAAAACGGTTCAGCTTGCTGATCACGCCCTTGTTGCCACGGCTCAGGGCGTTGTAGCCCAGCACGGCGGGGATGGCCACGGCCAGGCCGAAGGCCGTCATGATCAGGGCCTCGCCCACGGGGCCGGCGACCTTGTCGATGGTCGGCACGCCCGAGGCGCCGATGCCGATCAGCGCGTGATAAATGCCCCACACGGTGCCGAACAGTCCCACGAACGGTGCCGTGGAGCCCACCGAGGCCAGCACGGCCAGGCCCGACTGCATGCGGGCAACCGCTTCGTCGATCGAGCTCTTGAGCGAGCGGGTCAGCCAGTCGGAGATGTCCAGCGCGTCATGCAGCTGCGGCTGGCTCGCGCGATGGTGCTGGGCGGCTTCCTTCCCGGTAACGGCCAGCGTGCGGAACGGGTTGGCGTCGCTGGCACCCAGGGTGTCGAGCGCGTGGTCGAAGTCGTCCGAGTGCCAGAAGCGCTTTTCCGCGCCCTGCGCCATCTTCTTGAGGCGAACCAGATCCCACGCCTTGGTGAGAATCACGATCCACGACAGCAGCGACATGATCAGCAGAATGATGGCGGTCGCGCGCATGACGAAATCGCCTTGCGACCAGAGGTGGGAGAGTCCGAGGTCCTGCATGGTGGTTCCTGAAAGTGTCAGTGTTTAGGGTATCGGAAAATTCCGGGAAATCAGTTCAGTTCGAATTTGATCGGTTGCTGCGCGGTGGCGGCCATGGCGCGCCCGTTCTCCATGTACGGCTTGCAGCGGATCGCCTTGGCGGCGGTCAGCGCGGCTTCGTCCAGGCGGTCGGACCCGCTGGTCTTCGACACCACGGCCTTCACGACCTTGCCGGTCTCGTCGAAATTCAACCGGATCACGGCCTCGCCGGTCTCGCCCATGCGCTGCGACTGGCGCGGATACACCGGCGCGGGTTGCGAGCACGCCATTTCGCCGATGCCGACCGCACGCGGTGCGGCATTGGTGGCAGCCGGCGGCGGCGCGGGCGGCTCAGGTGCCGGCGGAGCAGGCGGCGCGGGCGGCGCCTCGATGGCGTTCGGCGTCGGCGGCAGATTGGCGACCGGGGTCGGCGTCGGCTGCGGCTTGGGCGGCGTCGGACGCGGTGTTACCACTTTGACCTGTTTTGGCGGCGTAGGTTGTGCCTTGGGAGGTTCGGGAGCGGGCGGCTCGGGCTTCGGCTGCTCCATCGGGATGATGCGGGCGATGATCTCCGGGGCGATGACGGCCTCCGTCATCTTGCGGGCCAGCCCGCTCTGGATCAAATACAGCAGCCCCACATGGAACAGCAGGACCGCAACGGTGATCTTTAAAAATCGTTGATCGAACATGAGAGGAACGACAGGTGTCCGCCTGGCGGCACAATCACTTGCGGTAGAACAGGATCAGCGAGATTCCACATCCGACCAGCAGGCTCAATAGCAATTCCATGATGATAACGCTCCAGAGAAACACAGCTGTCTAGTAACCGGTTACAGGGGGAGCGCCACTCTTGGGTAGCGTATCAGCGAGATAGTATAAACGATAATGATTCTTATTTGTTGCGCATTGTGCAATGCGTGACGTAATTCTGCGGCCGCTTCATGGCGGACGCCGCAGCAATGCCGGGCGGCATGTCGATCTGGCGTTACGTGGGGCAGGTCGCGCGCCCGGCATGCCGCCGATGCCCCACCCGCGGAAATCCGCGCTACGATTATTAGAAATCCCCAGTTAGCGGCAGACACGGCACAGGCCAGGCGTTCCCCGCGGTCCGGACGCCCCGCGCCCCGTGCGAAGGGAACCAGCCATGGATTTCACCCGTTTTGCTGAAGACGACCGCACGATGGACGACCGCAGCACGTTGTTGCGCG
This sequence comes from Cupriavidus sp. 94F1, assembly GCF_057798875.1. Lineage (NCBI taxonomy): Bacteria > Pseudomonadati > Pseudomonadota > Betaproteobacteria > Burkholderiales > Burkholderiaceae > Cupriavidus > Cupriavidus sp. 94F1. The sequence continues at coordinate 373,097 of NZ_JBYOJT010000001.1, read as the reverse complement.
CGTCGTCCGGCACGGTGGGCACTTCGGCGCTCGACTGGATGTGCGCCCAGTTTGCGCTGCGCGTGGTCTGCGCGCTTGGGCCGCGTTTCAATCTGCGCAGCAATATCAATGACGTGCTGACCGTCAGCGCGCAGGAAATGGTGTGGCCGTACGGCGTGGTGCTGCGCGTGCAACGCTTCCTGTCCGCGCGTTGCGCCGACATGCCTGCGTGGAAAGGCGCCTCGCGCCTGTCGCCCGAGGAATTCCTGGAACGCCACGGCCAGTGGAACAGTGCTTTCGACGAAAGCGCGCTGTTTTACTATCTGGACGAATACGTCAAGCACCACGCCAAGGACATGTTCGCGGTCTTCGCCGCGTCGTCGGCCGCGATTGCGTCGCGGCTCGATGGCGAGCGCGTGCTGCTGGTGCGCAATATCGACATGCTCAGCCACGTGCTGAACCTGCCCGACCACGAGCGCAAGCTGCTGCTCTACGCGGCGCTGGCCAAGTACAAGCGCGACCTGCGCGCGGTGATGGTCGACTGCAAGGTGGCCCACAGCCAGGAAGCGTTCCAGATCCTTGGTGGCCTGACCGCGGCCAGCCCGGCCGATATCGCGTCGTCGCTGCGGCCGGGGTCACGGCTGGAGACGCTGAACCTGATCGAACAGCCGCTGCCGGAAAACAGCGTGACCGATCTTGGCGATCTGATGCGCCTGTCCGACCGCCTGCTGCACGTGCTGCTGGGCAACTACGCGAGCGAAGCCGAGATGATGGCGGTCTTCACGCGGCCCGCGGCGCCGCCCACGCTGGGCACCACCGACTATCCGCACGTCGAGACCGATGCCCGGTATCTGACCGCCTTGCTCGGCAATGCCACGCGCCAGAATGCCAGCGGCGTCAACGTGCTGATCTATGGCCCGCCTGGCACGGGCAAGACCGAATTCGCACGGCTGGTGGCGCGCGAGGCCGGTTGCGAACTCTACGAGGTGGACTGCTTCGACCGCGATGGCAACAGCCTGTCGGGCAAGGATCGATACCGGTCGTTGCAGGTGTCGCAGGCCTTTCTGAGGGGGCGTCCGCGCACGGCACTGCTGTTCGACGAGGTCGAGGATGTGTTCCCGGGCAGTGCGCGCGAACTGATGAGCCTGTTCGGCCAGGAGGACACGCGCGCGTCCGTCAACGGCAAGGCGTGGGTCAACCAGACGCTGGAGCAGAACCCGGTGCCGGTGATCTGGATTTCCAATTCGATCCGGCAGATCGACCCGGCCTATCTGCGGCGCTTCCAGTTCCATCTCGAATTAAAGATTCCGCCACCCCAGGTACGCGAGAACATTATTCGCAAGCACCTTGGCAACCTGGCGGTCAGCGATGCCTTCGTGGCGACCCTGGCGGCGCGCAAGACGCTGACGCCGGCGCAGGTGCAGTCCGCCGCACGGTTCGTCGAACTGGCGCGGCCCGATGTCGATGAACCCGTCGAGGCGCTGATCCTGCGCCAGCTCGAGCATGCCGACCGCGCGATGGGCCTGCGCCCCGAGGCCGAGGCGCGCCCGGTAGTGACCCACTACCGGCTGGACAACCTGAACCTGGAAACGCGCTACGCCGTGGAGAAGATCGTGCAGGCGCTGGGGGCGCGCCGGCGCGGCACGCTGTGCTTCTACGGGCCGCCCGGTACCGGCAAGACGGCGCTGGCCGAACACATCGCGGCGGCGCTGGACCTGCCGCTGATGATCCGGCGTGCCTCGGACCTGATGAGCAAGTATGTGGGCGAGACCGAGCAGCAGATCGCCGCCATGTTTGCGCGCGCCGAGGAAGACGGCGCGGTGTTGCTGCTCGACGAGGCCGACAGCTTCATGCAGAGCCGCCAGCAGGCGGTGCGCAACTACGAGGTGTCCGAGGTCAACGAGATGTTGCAGGGCATGGAGCGCTTCAACGGTATCTTCGTCTGCACCACGAACCTGTTCGACCGTATCGACGAGGCCGCGCTGCGGCGCTTCTCGTTCAAGATCCGCTTTCTGCCGCTCAAGCCCGCGCAGCGCGAGGCGATGTTTGTCGACGAGGCTCTCGATGGCGATGCCGCGCGCATGACCGACGCCATCCGCCGCGATCTCGACAGCATGGATTGCCTGACGCCTGGCGATTTTGCGACGGTGAAGCGCCAGTCAGTGGTGCTGGGCGAGGCGCTGACGGCCGACGAATTCCTGGCCCAGCTGCGCCAGGAGCACTCCGTGAAGCCCGAGGTGCGGCATCACAAGCCGGTAGGCTTCATTCAGTAGCCCGAGGGGTCGATGGCGGGCGCCGGTTCGATGGCCACGGTCTCGGCGCTGGCTTCCACGTTGAGCAGCGCCCACGCCATTTCGCGCAAGTGCGCGGCGTCCTTGGTCGACAGGTAGCGTATGGCCGGCGTCGCGTCGGGGCAGGCCGCCAGGCCGAACTCGGCCAGCTTGCGGGCCAGCTGGCGCGCGATGGCCGTGCCGGTATCGATCAGCGCCAGGCGATTGCCCACCATCTCGCGAATCGTTTCCGACAGGAAAGGGTAGTGCGTGCAGCCCAGTACCAGGGTGTCGGCGCCGGCGTCCAGCATGGGCCGCAGGTACGTGTCGAGCTTCTCGCGAATCGCCGGGCCCGATACGTCGCCCTGTTCGATCAGCGAGACCAGCCCATGGCCGGCCGCGCACAGGTACTGGCTGTCGTGCGCCAGCGACGTCAGCAGGCGGTTGAACTTGGCGCTCTTGAGCGTATTGGCGGTGGCCAGTACGCCCACCACCTTGCTTTGGCTCAGCGACGCCGCGGGTTTGAGCCCCGGTTCCACGCCGATGATGGGCACGTCCAGGCGCTCGCGCAGCGTCTGCACGGCATGCATGGTCGCCGTGTTGCAGGCGATCACCAGCGCCTTGCAGCCCTGTGCCACCAGCCACTGACAGACCTGCAGCGTGCGGGCTTCGACAAATCGTTCGGGCTTGTCGCCGTACGGCGCGTAGCGCGAATCGGCGAAGTAGATCAGCGACTCGTGCGGCAGCATGGCGCGCACTTCGCGCAGGACGGACAAGCCGCCAAGGCCGGAATCGAAGATGCCGATGGGGGAGGGGTTCACGCCTTTGACTCGGGAATGAAAAAAGCCGGACAGCAATTGTCCGGCTTTGCACTGCAATTGACCAGTCTGGAAATCAGGCCGCTGCGACCGGAATCTTGCCGATCTTGGCCTGCCATTCGGCGGGGCCGGTCTTGTGGACCGACGTGCCCGAGCTGTCCACGGCCACCGTCACCGGCATGTCCTTGACGTCGAACTCGTAGATCGCTTCCATGCCCAGGTCTTCGAAGGCCAGCACCTTCGCGCCGCGGATCGCCTTCGATACCAGGTAGGCGGCACCGCCCACGGCCATCAGGTAGGCCGACTTGTGCTTCTGGATCGATTCGATCGCCACCGGGCCGCGCTCGGCCTTGCCGATCATGGCGATCAGGCCGGTCTGCGACAGCATGGTCTCGGTGAACTTGTCCATGCGGGTGGCCGTCGTCGGGCCGGCCGGGCCAACCACTTCGTCACGCACCGGGTCCACGGGGCCCACGTAGTAGATCACGCGGTTCGTGAAGTCCAGCGGCAGCTTCTCGCCCTTGGCCAGCATGTCGGCGATGCGCTTGTGCGCGGCGTCGCGGCCGGTCAGCATCTTGCCGTTCAGCAGCAGCGTCTGACCCGGCTTCCACGAAGCCACTTCTTCCGGCGTCAGCGTGTTCAGGTCGACGCGCTTCGACGTTTCGGTATTCGGTGCCCACTCCACCTGCGGCCAGGCCGACAGGTCGGGGGCTTCCAGCCTGGCCGGGCCGCTGCCGTCCAGCGTGAAGTGCACGTGGCGGGTGGCCGCGCAGTTCGGGATCATGGCCACCGGCTTCGATGCCGCGTGCGTCGGCGATGCCATGATCTTGACGTCCAGCACAGTGGCCAGGCCACCGAGACCCTGTGCGCCGATGCCCAGCGCGTTGACCTTCTCGTACAGCTCGACGCGCATTTCCTCGATCCAGTCCTTCGGACCGCGGGCGATGATGTCCTGGATGTCGATGGATTCCATCAGCGATTCCTTGGCCATCACCATCGCCTTCTCGGCAGTGCCGCCGATGCCGATGCCGAGCATGCCCGGCGGGCACCAGCCGGCGCCCATCGTCGGCACGGTCTTCAGCACCCAGTCCACGATCGAGTCGGACGGGTTCAGCATGACGAACTTCGACTTGTTTTCCGAGCCACCGCCCTTGGCGGCGACCTGGATATCGACGGTATTGCCCGGCACCACTTCATAGTGGATCACGGCCGGGGTGTTGTCCTTGGTGTTCTTGCGGGCGCCTTCGGGCGGGCTGACGATCGACGCACGCAGCACGTTGTCCGGGTGCGTGTAACCGCGGCGCACGCCTTCGTTGATCATCTCGGTCAGGCCCATGGTGGCGCCATCCCAGCGCACGTCCATCCCCACTTTGACGAAGATCGTCACGATGCCGGTGTCCTGGCACAGCGGGCGCTTGCCTTCGGCGCACATGCGGCTGTTGGTCAGGATCTGGGCAATCGCGTCCTTGGCGGCCGGACTCTGTTCCAGCTCATAGGCGCGGCCCAGGCTGGTGATGTAGTCCATCGGGTGGTAGTAGCTGATGTACTGCAGCGAGTCGGCGACGCTCTGGATGAGGTCTTCTTGCTTGATGACTGTCATTTTGTGGGGGGAGGGCAGCGGTGAAACACAGCCCGGGATGATACACCGTGGCGGCGACGGCTGTCCGGGTTGCATACAGCCGTCGACACCTTTGGTCGGGTATTGCTGCGAGGCGAATGAATCACCTCGGCGGGGAGCGGCGTCTAGTGTGGCTGTTGCGGCGCACCATCCGTGCCGGCGGCGCCATGGCCGGCGGCCGGATGCGGATGCGACACCATGCGGTCCACCCAGGCCATCGCGAGCGCGGATGCCAGGAACGCCACGTGGATGATGACCTGCCACATGATCGTGTGTGTGCTGCGCTGCTCGGCGTCGATAAAGGTCTTCAGCAGGTGGATCGACGAGATGCCGATCAGCGCCATGGACAGCTTGACCTTCAATACGCCGGCGTTGACGTGGTCCAGCCATTCGGGCTCGTCCGGATGATTGTCGATGCCCAGGCGCGACACGAAGGTCTCGTAGCCGCCCACGATCACCATGATCAGCAGGTTCGAGATCATCACCACGTCGATCAGGCCCAGCACCACCAGCATGATCTTGGTTTCGTCATAGGTGGTGACGTGTGCCAGCAGGTGCCAGACCTCGGCCAGGAAGTGGTAGACGTAGACCCCCTGCGCGACGATCAGGCCGAGGTACAGCGGCAGCTGCAGCCAGCGCGAGGCAAAGATGATGCGGGGAATCGGACGAAGCGGACGAAGCGGAGCGGGGTGTAGCGGGGTGTCTTGAGCCATGGCGATGCCGGAAGAAGATGTCAATGTCAGCAGACAATCGAAACGGGGGTCGATTGTACCGTGCAGCCCATGACGCCTGACAGCGCGGCCGGGTAACGATTCGTTAGTGCCTCGGGGCTGGCCACGGCCCCAGGCGCGACGGCAAGACCTGCAAGCCGATCGAAAGGGTAGGCGCGGCGTTCAGGTATTTGGGTCCGGCGCCATATAGCTGTGCTAACTTAGTAGAGCCGACTGCACTTGTGCCCCCAAGTCTCCCGTGCCGTGCCTTGCCAGAGCTGCTGCATCGCAGCATCGCCCACAGCGGAAAGTCAGGTTTAAGTAAGGCGCCGGGCGTACCTTGCACCCAAAGCAGTCAAAGCCAAACCAGGAGACAACCCATGTCCGCCATCGAGTCGGTAATGCAGGAGCATCGCGTTTTCAATCCCCCGGAGTCGTTCGCGAAGAACGCCGCGATTCCGAGCATGGAGGCGTACAACGCCCTGTGCGCCGAGGCGGAGCGCGACTACGAAGGCTTCTGGGCGCGCCACGCCCGCGAACTGCTGCACTGGCACAAGCCGTTCACCAAGGTGCTGGACGAAAGCCATGCGCCGTTCTACAAGTGGTTCGAGGACGGCCAGCTCAATGCATCGTACAACTGCCTCGAGCGCAATATCGAGAAGGGCAATGGCGACAAGACCGCCATCGTCTTCGAAGCGGACGACGGCGCCGTCGCGCGCGTCAGCTACAAGGAACTGCTGGCGAAGGTCAGCCGCTTCGCGAACGGCCTGAAGGCGCTGGGCATCAAGAAGGGTGACCGCGTGGTCATCTACATGCCCATGTCGGTGGAAGGCGTGGTGGCCATGCAGGCCTGCGCGCGCATCGGCGCGACGCATTCGGTGGTGTTCGGCGGTTTCTCGGCCAAGTCGCTGCAGGAACGCCTGGTGGACGTGGGCGCCGTCGCGCTGATCACCGCCGACGAACAGATGCGCGGCGGCAAGGCGCTGCCGCTCAAGGCGATTGCCGACGAGGCGCTGGCGCTGGGCGGCTGCGAAGCGGTCAAGCACGTGGTGGTCTATCGCCGCACCGGCGGCAAGGTGGCCTGGACCGAAGGCCGCGACCGCTATATGGAAGACGTGTCGGCCGGCCAGCCCGATCACTGCGAAGCCGAGCCGGTCAGCGCCGAGCATCCGCTGTTCGTGCTCTATACGTCGGGCTCCACCGGCAAGCCCAAGGGCGTGCAGCACAGCACCGGCGGCTACCTGCTGTGGGCGCTGATGACGATGCGCTGGACCTTCGACGTCAAGCCCGAAGACATGTTCTGGTGTACCGCCGATATCGGCTGGGTCACCGGCCATACCTATATTGCCTACGGCCCGCTGGCCGCGGGCGCCACGCAGGTGGTGTTCGAAGGCGTGCCGACCTTCCCCAACGCCGGGCGTTTCTGGGAGATGATCCAGCGCCACAAGGTCAGCATCTTCTACACGGCGCCCACCGCGATCCGTTCACTGATCAAGGCGGCCGAGGCCGACGAGAAGATCCACCCGAAGCAGTACGACCTGTCGAGCCTGCGCCTGCTCGGCACCGTTGGCGAGCCGATCAATCCCGAGGCGTGGATGTGGTACTACAAGAATATCGGCCAGGAACGCTGCCCGATCGTCGACACGTTCTGGCAGACCGAAACCGGCGGCCACGTGATCACGCCGCTGCCGGGGGCCACGCCGCTGGTGCCGGGTTCGTGCACGCTGCCGCTGCCGGGCATCATGGCGGCCATCGTCGATGAAACGGGCCAGGACGTGCCGAACGGCAGCGGTGGCATCCTGGTGATCAAGCGTCCGTGGCCGTCGATGATCCGCACGATCTGGGGCGATCCGGAACGCTTCAAGAAGAGCTACTTCCCCGAGGAACTGGGCGGCACGCTGTACCTGGCCGGCGACGGCTCGATCCGCGACAAGGACACCGGCTATTTCACGATCATGGGCCGCATCGACGACGTGCTGAACGTGTCGGGGCACCGCATGGGCACGATGGAGATCGAATCGGCGCTGGTGTCGAACCCGATCGTGGCCGAGGCCGCCGTGGTGGGCCGCCCCGACGACACCACGGGCGAGGCCATCTGCGCGTTCGTGGTGCTCAAGCGGTCGCGTCCGACCGGCGACGAAGCCACGAAGATCGCCGCCGAACTGCGCAACTGGGTCGGCAAGGAAATCGGCCCGATCGCCAAGCCCAAGGACATCCGCTTTGGCGACAACCTGCCCAAGACGCGCTCCGGCAAGATCATGCGACGCCTGCTGCGGTCGCTGGCCAAGGGCGAGGAAATCACGCAGGACACCTCGACGCTGGAAAACCCGGCCATCCTGGATCAACTGAAGCAGGCGCAGTAACGCCACGGGTTCATGCACGCTATCCGGCTGCGTGACCCACGTTGTGCCCGCCCCGGCGACGCCCGGGGCGGGCACAATGCTTTTTTCCCACACTGATTCCCACTTATCGTTGCGCTGATGCCAGACACCCAGTCGCGCTTTCGCCGCCGGCTGATGCTGTACTACGGCCTGTTCACGCTCGGCCTGTTCGGCTTCGTCGGCATGATGGGCCTCCTCGAGCATTCGAACGCCGATGCGCTCTGGCTGGGCTACGTGTTCCTGTTCGTCACGATCGCGATCTATGCGTGCATCGGCCTGATCTGCCGCACCTCGGATCTCAACGAATACTATGTGGCGGGCCGGCGCGTGCCGGCCATGTTCAACGGCATGGCCATCGCGGCGGACTGGATGAGCGCCGCCTCGTTCATCGGCCTGGCCGGCATCATTTTCGCGTCAGGCTACGAGGGGCTGGCCTATGTGATGGGCTGGACCGGCGGCTACTGCCTGGTGGCATTCCTGCTGGCGCCGTATCTCCGCAAATATGGCGGATATACGATTCCCGATTTTCTGGCGGCGCGCTATGGCAATGGCAAGCCGGGCGGCAATATCCCCGTGCGGGCGATTGCCGTACTGGCGGCATCGCTATGTTCGTTCGTCTACCTGGTGGCCCAGATCCAGGGCGTGGGGCTGATCGTCACGCGTTTTATCGGCGTGGAATTCGCGGTGGGCGTGTTCTTCGGCCTGGCCGGCATCCTGGTATGTTCGTTTCTGGGCGGCATGCGCGCCGTGACGTGGACGCAGGTGGCCCAGTACATCATGCTGATCGTGGCGTTCCTGCTGGCGGTGTCGCTGATTGCCTGGAAGCACCACCACCAGGTGTTGCCGCAGGTCAGCTATGGCGGCCTGCTCCAGCAGATCGACGCTGCGGAGAAGCGGCTCGATCGCGATCCCGCGGAACAGCAGGTGCGCGAGATCTTCCGCCAGCAGGCCATCGACCTGCAGGATCGCATTGCCCGGCTGCCGATGTCATTCAACGAGGAGCGGCAACTGCTCGATGCGCGCCTGCTGGAGCTGCGCGCCCGCAATGCGCCGCTGCGCGAGATCAAGACGGTGGAGCGCGAACGGCAGGCGTTTCCCGAAGATGCCGCGGCGGCCCTGCAGCAGTGGACGCAGCAGCGGGAAGAAGCCCTGGCGCGCAGCCAGCCTTCCACGCCATCGACCGAGCCGTATCCCGCGGCGTCGGAGCAGGAACGCAAGACGCGCCGGCTCAATTTCGTGCTGCTGGTGTTTTGCCTGATGGTCGGCACGGCCAGCCTGCCCCATATCCTGACGCGGCTCTACACGACGCCATCTGTCAAGGAAAGCCGCAATTCCGTGGCGTGGGCCGTGTTCTGTATCGCGCTGCTCTATGTGTCGGCGCCGACGCTGGCGGCGCTGGTCAAGGTCGAGTTTTTCCAGCACCTGGTGGGCACGCCGTACGCGGAACTGCCACAGTGGGTGGTGCAATGGCGCAAGGTCGATCCGCCGGTATTCGGCATCCGCGACATGAATGGCGACGGCATCGTGCAATGGGCCGAGATACTGATCCAGCCCGACATGATCGTGCTGGCCGCGCCGGAAATCGCCGGCCTGCCCTATGTGATTTCCGGTTTGGTCGCCGCCGGCGCGCTGGCCGCGGCCCTGTCGACGGCGGATGGACTGCTGCTGACCATCGCCAACGCGCTGTCCCACGATGTCTACTACCACATGATCGACCGCCAGGCGACCCATCAGCGCCGCGTGACCACGGCCAAGGTGGTGCTGCTGGGCGTGGCGCTGTTCGCGTCATACGTCACATCGCTACGGCCCGGCAATATCCTGTTCCTGGTCGGCGCGGCTTTCTCGCTCGCGGCATCGAGCTTCTTCCCGGTGCTGGTGCTGGCCATCTTCTGGCGCCGTACCACAGCCGCCGGTGCCGTCGCCGGCATGGCGACCGGCCTTGCCGTGGCGGTCTACTACATCTTCGTGAACTACCCGTTCTTCACCCGCATGACCGGCATTTTCGGCAACCGATGGTTCGGCGTGGACCCGATCGCGTCCGGAGCATTCGGCGTCCCGGCCGGCTTCGCGGCCGCCATACTGGTCAGCCTGATCACACCCAGGAACGCGCCGGTGATCGATCGGCTGGTGAATTATTTGAGGAAGGGGTAGGGGCCATGTCACGCCTGGAGGCGTCCGGCGGGTTTTGGCATCATCCGGCGTATCGCTGCTGGACACCCGCGCCTGCTCTGCTATAATCGCGGACTTCCCGGAGAGATGGATGAGTGGTTTAAGTCGCACGCCTGGAAAGCGTGTATAGGTTAATAGCCTATCGGGGGTTCGAATCCCCCTCTCTCCGCCATGATTTCGATGCCCGCGCCAGCGGGCATCGTCGTTTCCGGAGAGAAGCAAGCCAATAGTTTGGCTTGCGTGGGGGAGTCGAAGGGATTCGCTTGCAAGCGAATCCGCGGCCTGCGGTGTGTAGGCGAATCCCCCTCTCTCCGCCAGAATTCTGATGCCCGCGCCAGCGGGCATCGTCGTTTCCGCTCCTGCGCCGCCGCCGAGTGCCACATCCGGACGGGACGTCCTCGGCAGTATTCGCCCAAAAAAATGCCCGCTGCGCGGGGGCGAGCGGGCCGGGTGAAATGTCATGGGGTCAATCATGACTGAGACCGATTGTCTTTTAATGTATCTCCGGCGTCTTCCCTACGGTGGAGGGGCGTGTGAGTGCTAACGTCCGACGATGCGGCTGGCTTCTGGGTGTTACCGGGTGACAGATTTGTCATGTTCGCGGGGCTGGGCGGCGTTGCGGGTGGCGCTGCAGGCGGCGTCGCGCGCCGGGCAACCGCCGCCGACGCGCCGCGCCCCGACTCGAATGCGCTGATGATGACCGAGTTCATCGCAGACATCGCGCCCGCCACGCCCAGGACTGTCGTGCAGGCCGCGATCCAGATATTCCATCGCAGCAGTTTCGATTCCCTGCGGATTTCCACGACGTCCTCGCGTATCGCCATCGTCTGGGCCGTGAATTGCTCCTTCATGTCGTCGATGCGTTTGTCCATGCTACGCAAATTGACGGCCATCATTTCGCGGAAGTTATTCAGCTCGATGGCGAGCCGCTGCTCCAGGCTACGGGACTGCGCGGCGAAGCGTTCATCCATGCCCTTCAACAGCGCGTCGGTCCGCCGGTTGGATTCTTCAATGCGCCTCTCGGCTTCCCTTCTGTCCCGTTCGCTTTGTTCTTTGCACTGCTTTTCATATTCTTGTTTCCGCTTTTCGCGTTCCTTGCTGAGCCGCTCGTCTTGTTCCTCGCGTTCCTTTCTGAGCCGCTCGTCATATTCCTCGCGTTCCTTCCTGCGCTGCGCGTCCTGTTCTTCGCGTTCCTTCCTGCGCTGCGCGTCCTGTGCTTCGCGCTCCTTCCTGCGCTGCTGCTCTTGTTCTTGGCGTTCCTTCCTGCGCTGCTCATCTCGTTCTTGCCATTCCTTCCTGAGCCGCTCGTCGCGTGCTTCGCACTCCTTTCTGTACCGTTCGTCGCTTTTGGCGAACATGCGATTCATGCGTTCGTCGAGCCGTCGAACGTTGGCATCAAATTCGCCGCGCAGGATCCCACCGTCGCGGACGTTGCGGTGTCTTTTGGAGCGTGAGCGGTGTCTTTGCTGTCTGGGCGTCATGCCTGAGGCCTCCGGTTGAAAAATGTTCAACCTCGACTGTCGGCCATCGTGCGGGTAATCGCTATAAGACAGTTCGCAAAGTGGGGCGAGGACGCCTACCATGCAAGAACGTCCATTCAAGGAGGTTCGCATGTCGAAGGAAAGCCGGGGTTTTGCCATGCCGACGTTGATTGCCTTTGCCGTGGCAGGCATGGCGTTCACCGCATCGCTGGTGCTGGCGTACTACGCCACGCACCCGGAGCGGATCAGGCAATAGAAATCGGGCAGGCGGCGGCGGGCGCCGGGCCGGTGGATCGGCTCAGGCCGTGATGGCGCAGGCCACGCGGTTGCGCCCGCTGCGTTTGGCTTCGTACAGGGCCTCGTCGGCGCGGCCGTAGGCGTGTTCGAATGTGCGGCCCTGGGCTGACCAGCTCACGCCGAAGCTGGCCGTCACCTGGCGGTTCACGGGTGACGGAAACCCGTGGCCGGCGATGGCGCAGCGCATCCGCTCGGCCAGCTCCAGCGCATCGTCCATCGAGACATCGGGCAGCAGCGCGGCAAATTCCTCGCCGCCCACGCGGCCGATCGCGCCTTCGGCACGGACCGTGTCCTTCAGGCAGGCCGTGACGCCGCAGATCACCGTGTCGCCGGCCGGATGGCCGAAATCGTCGTTGAGCCGCTTGAAGTGGTCGATGTCGAGCACGATCAGCGCCAGGCTGCCGCGCGCCAGCGCCGCGGTGGCGCGGTCGATCACGGCGCCGCGGTTCAGGGCGCCGGTCAGCGTATCGTGCGTGGCGCGATACTCCAGTTCCTGGGCCAGTTCCTGCAGCCGGTGGTTCAGCCGGTTCATTTCCAGCTCCTCGCGATCGCTGCGGCGGATCAGGCGGCGCGTCTCGCGCATCAGCCGTTCGTAATAGCTGATCAGCTGGCCCAGCGTATGGCGATAGGCTTCCTCCCCGGCGTCCACGTCGCAGAACACGGCCTTGGCATGGGCCAGGGCGCTGTTCTCCGATTCGAACAGGTCGGGTTCCGACATGGCTGCGGCGGGGGGCATGTCGCGCGGCGCGTTCAACTGCTGGTGGTCACTTCGTCGATGAAGTCGATGGCGGGGAAGTCGTCGTGCAGTTCCTGGCCAAACTCCAGGATGGTGTCGTCGTCTTCGTCGTGGAACCAGTGCAGCGTCACGTGGTTGCCGCGCTCGGCCGCCTCGTTGAGGGCGTCGAACATGCTGAACAGCATCTTGGTGCTCGAGCTGTTGAAGTACGTCAGGGCCACGTTCACGGTCACGTCCGTGTCGTCGCAGTCGGCCAGGTACTTGCGCAGGCGGCTGATCGCCTCGCCGTAGAACACGGCGGCATTCTCGGGGTAGGACTCGCCTTTGAGCGAGAGCGTGTGCCGCGCGAAGTCGAAGCTCACTTCGGGCGAGCTTGGCGTGGCGGCGATGAACAGGTTTTCCATGGCGGTTCGGTGCGATCGGTCGGGGTCAGATGGTGGCGACGAGCTGGAACATCGTCGAGACCGGGTCCGTGTCGATCGGCTGAAAGTTGTACTCCAGGGGTGCGCTCGCGTCGCGCGCCATCGTCAGGATGCCAAGCCCGGCACCCTTGCTGCCTTCGGGGGCATCGGCGCGCAGCGTTTCCTTGTAGGCGCGCTTGATTTCATCCAGGGTCATGGTCCGCACCTTGTCCAGCGTGCCGCGCAGTTGCTCGACGCGGGCGGACGATACCGGATTCGAACACATCAGGCGGTAGTGCTCGTCCACCATGCTGATGCAGACCGAGCCGTGGCGCAGCTGCCCGTCCGGCTGCGACGGCGACGTCAGCGAGTCGGACGAATAGTGGACGATGTTCTGCGCCATCTCCACGAACGACGAGAACAGCTTGCGCCGCGTGGTGCCGTCCACGCCGCTCACGGTAAGCTGCAGTCGCACCGCATCGGACATGGCGGCGATGATGTTCTGCGAAAAATAGCCGACGTAGTAGAAAATCACGTTGCGTTCCCGAGCCATCTGGAAGAACGGCTCATATTCCTTGTCAATCGATTGTGCGGCGGTCATGGGCAAGCGGTAGGGTGCGCAGGTCGGATGTCATTGCGCACGGAAGCAGAAGAATGTCAGGTCGTCGCGGCGGCGTTGTTCGCCTTGCCATGTGCGATGCGCGTCCAGTACGGCGTCGCTGATCCGCGTGGCCGATGCGTCGCGCTGCGCGCAGATCGCCTCGCGCATGCGGCGCTTGCCGAAAGCAATTTCCCTGGGGCCGCCGATCTGGTCGATCAGCCCGTCGGTGGTCACGAAGACTAGCGTGCCCGTCTGCGTCTGCACGGCGCTGTTGTGCCAGACGTAGTCCATGGCGGTGTCCACGTAACCCACGCCCATGCGGGCGCCGTTGATCATGGCCCCCTCGGTGTCGCCGGGCTGCAGCACGAACAGCGCCGACTTCGCGCCCGCAAATGTCAGTTGCCGCGTGGCGTTGTCGAACCAGAAGAATGCGGCGTCCAGGCCATCGTCCGATTCGGATGCGTCCGGCGTCTGCCGTGGTTCCCGACCGGTCTGGGCCAGCATCTGCTTGATGCCGCGGTTCACGGCCATCAGCAGCGCGCCGGGGTCGCGCGGCCCCAGTTGCTCCAGGGCCTGGCTCAGCAGCGACGACGCAATCAGCGTCATGAAGGCGCCCGGCACGCCATGGCCCGTGCAGTCGGCCAGCGCGGCAAACCAGCCATCCTTGAAGGCGGCAAAGTGGTAGAAGTCGCCGCCCACCACGTCGCGCGGCTCCCAGACCAGCGCGGCATCGGCCAGCGTGGCGGCCAGGGTCTCGCGCGACGTGCGCAGCATGGCCCGCTGGATGGTGCTGGCGTAGTCGATGCTGTGCATGATCTGGCGGTTGCGCTCGGCCTGCATGTCGGCCACCACGCGCATCAGCTGCAGGCCGTGGCCCAGGCCCAGGTACTGGCCGGCGCGGGCCACGATGAAGCCGTCGGCCAGCGCCTTTTCGCCGTATTCCACTGTGCGGAACGTCAGGGCGTCGATGCTCATCTCGGCGTCGACGACGAGCGGCTCCTTGTCCATGAACGCGATACAGCTCTTGCGGTTGTAGAGCTCGCGGTGGTACGGCTTGCTCATCTGCGACAGGAAGATCGACCGGTTGATCAGGCCGATGGGCCGGCCTTGCTCGGTGACGGGCAGGCAGGCCAGTTCCCGGTGCAGCGCAAAGACTTCCAGCACGTCCTGGTTCGTATGGTCAGTGGTGACCGAGGGCGTGGACACGGCAAGATCCTCCGCGCACGGCTGCCGGAAGCGCGGTCGCGCAGCAGGAGAATCCACCAGAAATCCGGACATGACGGAGCGAGCGGGGAATTGGAAAATGGCCCCGAGTCTAGGCGGCCATTATGTCGAATCCGTGACGAAAAGCCTTTCAAATCAAGGCTTAAGGCCCTACTCGCGAGGGGTGGCGGCATTAGCGGTTTTAAATGGCGCGCAATGCAGTATCAAGTGCCGTCGTTTCGCGATGCGCAAAGCGAGGGCGCGGCGGCGCGCCGGGGCAGCGATGGCAGCCCCAACACCCGCGCCAGCAGCGGCCAGCGTTGCGCGGCTTCGGCCGTTTCCACCTCGCCTTGCTGGTCGAAGTAGTGGCGGCCGTCAAAGCCGTCCACCTTCTGGGCCAGCGCGTCGATGTCGTTGTAGGCGATGGCCGCCTTGCGCGAGGTGATGGATTTGGTAATCGGACGCGCGCTCATTTCTGCTCCACCCAGACGCCGTCGGGCGTATGCACCACGTAGCCGTCGGTGCGCTTCATCGTGATCGTTCCTTCGTTCTCGCCGACCATCTGGGTTTGCGGCAGGTCGTCGGAATAGTGCGACAGCGCCGGCGCGCCCTGCCGGAACGGGCTGTCCGCCACGAGATTGAACACCAGTTGCGACAGCCCCAGAAAGCTCATCGGCGCGTCGATGGTCACCGGTTGGGGCGTCTCGGTGCCGGGCAGACCCACCAGCTTGACGCCGACCGGCACATGGATGATGTTCGGCGTGGGAATCTCGCGCAGGCCCGAGATCTGGTTCTTGTCGCCGCGCAGCGCCGCGCCATGCTCGGGTACGAACACCACCACGGCCTTGCGGCCCGATTTGGCGATGGTGTCGATGATCCTGTCCACGTCGTCCAGCAGCGCCTTGAGCCGCAGCGGATACGACTCCAGGCTGGTCAGCCGCTTGCCCGGCAGCCGGTTGCCGTCGTGCAGCGTCACGGTGTTGTAGTACAACGCCACCGGCGTCTTGTCCCGCGTCAGGCGCTGCCTGTACCAGTGGTCGAACGTGTCGAAGTCACCCAGTACCGGCGAATCGTCGAACGCGCGCATGGCCACCGGCACGCCGTCGGTCGCTTCCGGCTGCACGCCCGGCATGCCGATCTCCTTGTCGACAAAGCCGCGGAAATTGTCGAAGCGGCCGTCGTGGTTCATCAGCACGTGGGGCGTAAAGCCGGCCTGCGCCAGATCGGCAAAGATGTGGCACTCGGCCGGGGCGGGGTCGTAAAGGTTCTTGTGCGGCGCCTGGCCACACGCGCCGCGCAGCACGCGGATGGCCGCCGGGCCGCTGTAGCTGGCCGCCGAACTGAAGTTCTTGAACAGGTAGTCGAAGCGCGACAGCAGCGGGTGGTTCAGGCTCCTGGCCGCATCCAGGTCGTCCCACGACAGCGAACAGATATGCAGCACGATGACGTCGAACTGCGCGTCGGGGCTGGCGGTCAGCGGCGACACCGTAGCCGTGCGCTGCGCCTCCTGCTCGCGGAATGCGGTCAGGATGGCGTCGTAGTTGTTGGTGGCGTTGATGTCCGCGCGCGGGCTGTTGGCCGCCTGCGCCACGGCTGCGCCCCGGCCCGGCAGCGTCACGCCCAGGCCATACCAGAACGGCATCGCGAACAGGGCGATCAGCACGAACGTGGTGGTGCGCAGCCAGCGGTTGAGCAGCAGGAAGATCACCAGGGCCAGCAGCACGGCCACCACCATCTGGATCGTCACCAGCCGCTGCAGCAGTTCCATCAGATAGGCGGGCGTGAAGGCGCGGATGTTCGCGAACTGCGAGATCACGCGCTCGAACGGCGGCAGCGTCGATTCGCGCCATGCCAGCGCCGCTCCCACCGCGATGGCCAGCACCTGCCGGATCACCCGCAGCGGGCGCGACTCCATCGGCATGACCAGCAGCAATGCGAACAGGAGGTTCAGCAGCCATATCGGCTTCATCTGCCCGGTGTGGAACAGGTAGAGCTTGGCGAGGAAGTAGAGGTTCCAGAGTCCCATGTTGTCTCGATCAGGGCTGGCGCGAACGGCGTCGCGCCATGACCAGGTCCACGGCATCGACCAGGGCGTCGTAGAGCCGCAGCAGGCCCTGGTAGCCCATCTCCATGACTTCCTTGAGGCTGCGCAGCGGCGCGTCCACGCGCTCGTCGTCCAGCCAGTCGACCCACGCATCGGCGCGGCCGAACGTGCACTGGATCAGCTGCGTTTCGCGCGCCATCGTCAGGTCTTCCATCCGGACGCCCAGATGCCGGTTCACGTTGCGCGTGACCACGGCCGGAAAATGATAGGTGCGGGGGCCGCGCGACAGGCACACGCCAACCCGCGCACCTTCCTGCAGCGGCACGTCGATGGGCAGCACCACGCCCAGCCCGCCAATCGAATAGTTCTCGGTCTTGCAGGCCAGCGTGCGGCCATCGGGCAGCAGCAGCGTGGCGGGCACGCGCATCGGTATGCGGTGCGACACACGCACCTGGCGCGCCTCGCGCGCCACGCCAATGGCCGCGCCCAGCATCATCAGGTTGAACAGGGCCCACGCCATGTTCATCAGCACCGTGGCGGGCTCCTCGGTGCCCCAGAACAGCAGCCGGGCAATGCCCGCGCCCAGGCCGATCACGTTCAGCGCCAGCAGGAACAGATACGGCTTGGAGATCGTCCAGTCCAGGTAGTCGTCAGCAATCTGGCCGCCCTTGGCCGTCACGTTGAACTTGCCCGCGCGCGGGTTGATGAAGGCCACCGTGGTGGGCAGCACGATGTACCACGCCAGCACCGACTCGTAGACCTCGGCCCAGAACGAATGCCGGAAGCGTCCCTGCAGGCGGGAGTTGGTGATGTTGGCGATCAGCAGGTACGGCAGCACGTAGGCCATGATCAGCAGTGCCGACGTATTGATCACATGCAGCCCGAAGTACAGGTAGGCGATCGGCATGGTCAGGAAGATCAGCCGGGGGATGCCGTAGAAGAAATGCAGCATCGCGTTGCTGTAGCACAGCCGCTGGAAGAACTTCAGGCCACGGCCCAGCATCGGGTTGTCCAGCCGGAAGATCTGCGCCATGCCGCGCGCCCAGCGGATGCGCTGGCCAATATGGCCCGACAGGCTTTCGGTGGCCAGCCCCGCCGCCTGCACGGTGCGCAGGTAGGCGCTGTTATAGCCGCGCCGGTGCAGCTTCAGCGCCGTGTGCGCGTCTTCGGTCACGGTCTCCACGGCAATGCCGCCGATCTCCAGCAGCGGGCCGCGCTTGATCACCGCGCACGACCCGCAAAAGAACGTGGCGTTCCAGAAATCGTTGCCGTCCTGGATCAGGCCATAGAACAGGCTGCCTTCGTTGGGCACGCGGCGGAACGTGTCGAAGTTGCGCTCGAACGGATCGGGCGAGAAGAAGTGATGGGGCGTCTGCACCAGCGCGCAGTTCGGATCGGACAGGAACTCGCCCATGGTCATCTGCAGGAACGAGCGCGTGGGGATGTGATCGCAGTCGAAGATGGCGATGTAGTCGCCGTCGGTTTTCGGCAGCGCCGCGTTGATGTTGCCGGCCTTGGCGTGGCGGTTGTCGGTGCGCGTCAGGTAACCCACGCCGGCGGCCTCGGCAAAGGCGCGGATCTGCGGCCGGCGGCCATCGTCGAGGATGAAGACGCGCAGCTTGTCCGCCGGCCAGTCCATGCTGCGCGCGGCGTAGACGGTCGGCTGGATCACGCTCAGTGACTCGTTGTAGGTCGGGATGAAGACATCCACGGTCGGCCACTGGTCGGGGTTGGCCGGCAGGGCCTTCGGCTTGCGGTGCAGCGGCCAGGCCGTCTGCAGATAGCCGAGCGCCAGCACGATCCACGTATAGATTTCGGCTGCGTACAGCACGTAGCCGACTGCGGCCTCGATGGCGCTGGCAAACTGCAGCGTCTGGGTGGATCGCCACCAGATGTAGCGGCCCGCCATCAGCGTGGAGATGGCGATCATCGTGATGGTGGCCAGATGCCCCGGTACGCGCCGCACCACGCTCAGCACGAGCCAGACCACGGCGAACAGCAGAACCTGGTCCTCCAGGCGAAGCGGCGTGGTGCTGACGGCAAGCGCGGCGATGGCGGCCAGCACGAGCGACACCGGCAGCACGAACGGAATGCGGCCCACGCGCGCCGACACGGCCTCCGTGACATAGGCCACGCGATTCCAGTCGGGGCGCGGCAGGTGCGTCAGCACCTTGTGCCGCAGCCGCGACGCGGCATGCCACAGCGGTTCCAGCACGCGATCCATCCATCGGCGCAGCCAGCCGGTGCGTTCGGGCGCCACGGGGGCGCGCTGCTTGCGCGGGTCGGCGGCAAGGCGCACGCGCGGCTTTGGGGGACGCACGAACAGGCGCCACACCCAGGTGCCGGCGGATGGGCGTTTGCCGATGCCAAGCCGCGCCACCGAACGCCGGTAGATCAGCGTGGCCCACTCCGCAGGAATGTCGGGCTTGCCGGGACGCGGCGGGCGGAAGAACAGGCGCAGCAGCCAGTCCCCGGCATGGGGCAACGGATGGGTACCAGTGCCCACGCCGAGTTCGCGTGCCAGCCGCTGGCGGGCCGACGCCATCCACTGTCGAAGCCGTGGCAGGCGCGCGGTCATGCGGGGCTCCCGGCCGGCGCGTTCGATTCGATCCACGCCGACAGCCACGATGCCAGCCCATTCAGGTCGTGCGCGGCCTGCGAATGGGGCGTGCTGCGGCTGAAGCACTCGCTGCGCGCCAGGGCTTCGGGCACGCTGCTGTCTTCATGCACGTGGTAGGGCAGCATGGCCTGGCCCAGCGTGGCCTGCAGCATGGCCACGATATCGACATGCAACTGGCGCGCCGGCTGGAGCCGCGTGGCCACGTAGTGCGCGGTCTTGCCGCGCGCCTCCAGGCTGTCCGTCAGGCGACGCAGCGTCAGGCAGGTTTCCGGCTGGGCCGGCACCAGTACCAGCACCAGGTCGGCGGCGTCGATGGCCTGGTTGGCATACGCCGACGGCCACGGCGCGGTGTCGATCAAGATGGCGCTGCCGGGCGGCAAGTCCACCTGTTCGATCCGGCGCGCCAGCCAGTTGGCGGCCAATCGCTCGATTGCGCCCAGCTCCGCGCTGTCGCCCCATGGCACGAACAGTACGCCGTCGTCGCTGCGTTGTCCGCTGGCTGCCCAGGCCGAGGGCGAGGCATCGTGCAGGTGCGCGCCGATGCCGTCGGCCGGGATATCGCGCATGCCGAAGTGGAAACCCAGCACGTTGCGCGGATCGCACTCCACGGCCAGCACCGGATGCTTGCGCCAGGTCAGCAGCGACGCCAGTTCGGCGGTCAGCGTGCTGCGGCCCGCGCCGCCGGTGGTGGAGACGATGGCGATGGTGGCGGCTTCCGTCCGGGTTGGCGTGCTCATCGGCGTCCTCCGCCGGACTGGCGCTTGCCGCGGATGACCAGCGCATCGAGTTGCGGCGGCAGCCGAACGGCCCGGCGCGGACGTGGCGCGCTCCAGCGCGGCAGCCAGCGCAGCAGGTCGAAACGCCAGGTCAGCCAGGCCAGCGGCGCGGCCAGGATCAGTCCCCAGATGAAATAGCCGAGAAAGGTAGCCATGGTCAGTCCTGACGTTTGAGGGGCACCGGATAATGTTCCGGCAGCGCACGGGGGGCGGCGCCCGGGCCGGCACGCCGCGGCGCCATCAAGGGCAGCGTGACCGGTGCGGCTTCCGTCGGAGGGGCGATGGAGAGGCCGGTCGCGCCCGCCGCTGCAGGGTCTGCCGGTGCCGGCTGCCCCGACGCGCCGGGCGAGGCGTCTTCCGCCTGGCCTCGCGGCATCGGTTGCGCCGGCAGCCAGGTGCTGTAGTCGGGCGGAGGCAGTGCCGCAATCTCGGCCTCGAACCGGGCTAGCTCGGCGGCAATCGATTCGTTGTCGCCGCTGCGCAGGTCGCCCTGGAACAGATCGGCCATCGGGCGCTTGAACACGCGCTGGCAGACCGCGTCCACATCGTCCATGCGGCAGGCAAAGAAGAAGGCATAGACGCTGTCGCTGCCGGCCGTGCACAGGTCGCCGGCCCGGCTCATCTGGCAGGCGCGCAGTGCGTCGATATGCGCCACCTCGGGCAGCAGCGGCAACTCCAGCAGCACGTGCGGCAGCCGGATCATGCGGCTGCGCTCGACGGCGTCGCGCACCAGCGCGATAAACGTCGACGCGGTGACGTAGCCGCTGGCCGTGGTGGTCAGCACGGCGGACAGGGCGTTGTGATAGTCGGCCAGGATCGGCCGCGAGAACACCTGGCCTTGCAGCCCGTCGATCATGGCCTGCATGCGTGCGAACGGCGTGCGTTGCGCCACCACGGCGTTGGCGCCCAGGTTCAGCATCAGCAGCTCATAGTGCTGGCGCATGGCTTCGCGGTCCTCGCGGATCACGATCTTGAGAGCGCGTCCGGCGCTGCGGCGCAGCCGGTGCACCTGGCCGGCCAGATTCTCCAGGTCGCGCATGCCGGCGTAGTGCAGGACCACCGTGGCCGCCACCGATTTGCTGGCGGTGGCCACGGCGGCCTCGTTGCTGTCCACCACGCGCCAGTCCTCGGGGATATACCGCTCGCGCAGCACCGCCTCGCGGCTGACGATCACCCGTTGCTCGTCGGGCGCCAGCATGCCGGCTTCCTCGATCGTGTCGCTGTAGGTGTCCGATGCCACCATCAGCCGATGCTCGTTGGGCGCGAAGCGCAGGCGCAGCACCTCGCCGGCCACCACCGCCTGGTTGTCGCGCCAGAAGGCCACTTCCCACGTGTACTGGCCTTGCTGCTGAGACAGCTGCACCGCGCCGGCAAAGCGGCCATGAAAGCCGTGCAGGTCTGGCGCCGGCTGGCCCTCGGCCGCGGCCGGCGGCGCCATCACCAGCAGCAGCGCGCAGCGTTCGTCGGCGCACCATTCGCAAAGCCGCACGCCTTCATGGGCCAGTGCGGCGGCGTCGTGCCAGGTGAAGAACGCTTCCGCGCCTTCCAGCAGGAAGGTCGTGCCGCGCGCGCCGCACTGCTCGACGAGGGCGTCCAGGGCTTCGATCAGCGCGTCGATGCCGGTACGGCCGGCGGCCGGGCGCAGCGCGCACAGGTTGGCCCGCGCGTGGAGCGCGCGGTTCACCTCGATATCCAGCCCATGCTCGCGCAGCGCACCGGCGATGTTGCCGGCGTCGCGGGTGGACAGCACGCAGGCGGGGCCGCGCAGCGCGGCGGCGGCGGTCTGCCAGAACAGCGCATCGCGTGCCGGGGATGGCCGCGCGTAGACCACGTGCGCACGGCCCGGTGCCAGCGTGGCCAGGGCAGGGGCCAGGCCTTCGATGGCCAGCGTTGCCCGGGCGTGCAGCCGCGCGGTCAGCGGCGTGCGCGGCGGCGCGGTGCGCGGTGGGGCGGAGGTGCGTACGGCGTCATTCATTGCGGGTCCCTGGCTCATGGTGCCGCTCAGTAGGCCGAATATGGCCGCACCGGCGTTGGCGGGAATGGTACCGGCAGCTGTCGCTTGTCGAACAGGTAGCGCAGCCAGGCCATGGCGCGATTCGGTGCATAGTCGCGCGAGCGGTCGATCGAGAAGCCGGCGCCCACCACCCAGTGCGGCGCCACCGTGTATTCGATCGTCGCGCCCAGCGTGTAGCTGAACCCGCCGCCCGATCCCCCGCCATAGGTGGCATTGCCGCTCAGCGCCTGCAGGTCGGGCCGCGTCGGGAAGAACGGGGCCGCATCCTCATAGGTCCATGACCAGCCGGCGGACCCCAGCAGGCGCCACGACCACCTGGCGTAGCGGCCGGTCCAGTCCAGCGGCACGCCGACCGACACATAACGCTGGGGGCTGTAGTAGCCACCGTGGCCAAACGTGTAGAACCGCTGGTTCTCCGAGTAGTGCCACCAGTTGAAGACCAGCCCGCTGGTCACGCGCTGGTCCCGCTTCGCGTAGACGGGCACATCGAAGCCTGTCCGCAGCGTCACTTCACGGTTGGTCTTGACGTTGTCACCAGTGTAGAGGCCGGCACCGACGTCGGCAAACAGCCCGAGGCGGCCCACGTCGCGCGCGTAGCGCAGGTGGACGCCATTGCGCACGATGCCGCCCCAATGCTCGCCGGTGACCGGATCGCGCGCGCCGGCGTACGAGATCAGCGAACTGGTCTGCGCGCGGCGCGAGACATCGACGCTCACCGACTGCACGCCCAGGTCGGCCCGGTACCGGAAGCCGCCGACCACCGTGCTTTCGAGGAAGCCGAGCGGCGTGGTGCCGATATCGGCGCGCCAGCTGTTGTAGGCGCCGTCGTATTCGTAGCCGGCCGCCAGCGCCACGCCCTTGTCGGTCTGTCCGATATTGCCCAGCCCGGCATTGCCGAGCGCGGGAATCTTGCCGAACGCCAGGCTGCTGGCCGGCGCGCCGCCGCGCAGCGTGCCGGCATCGAGCAGCACGGTGTCCGCATGAAAGAACGCGTGGCCCGCGTACCCGTGCGGAACGCGCACGTAGAGCGGAATCTCGGTGGCATGCAGCCGCGAGATGCCGTCGTCGCCCGATTTGTTCGATTGCATGACGGCCGTCGCCACTTCGCCCTGGCGACGCGCCTCCAGCCCGGCCAGCGCGCGCTGGGCCGGCGTGCCTTCGGGGCCGGGCAGCACACTTTCGCGTTGCTCCAGCGGCAGCGCGGCGCGATAGATGCCAGCGGCCGCGTCGAAGTGGCCGCGCGACTGAGCGATGCGGCCGCGCTGCACGGTGATGTCCGCGCGGCCCGGGTAGCGTGCGTCCAGATCGTCCACCACCTGCGCGGCTTCGTCCTCATGGCGCATCGCGGTGAAGCGGCGCGCGATCGACAGCCGCGTGTCGATGTCGTCTTCCGGGGTTTCGGCCAGCACCGTACGCACGATGTCGAGCGACTGGGCCGTCTGGCCCATGCCTTCGTACTGCCGGGCCAGCGTAAGCTGGGCGCCGGCGTCGTGCGGCTGCGTGGCCAGCACCTGGCGTGCGGCGTCGGCCGCGCCCTTGTAATCGCCACCGGCCTGGCGCAGGTCCGCCAGTTCCAGCAGCCAGCGGCGGTCGGCCTGCTGTTCGGCCGGCACCGCGTACAGCACCTGCTGCGCGCGCCGCAGGTCGCCGGCTTCGATCTGGCGATCGGTCTCGCGCAGCGCCAGCCGCAACGACTGGTCCGCAAAGTCGGCGCGCTGTTCGGCCGTGATGCCGGGCAGGGCGGTCGATTCGGCGATCCATTGGCGCAGGGCGTCGTCCCGGTCGGCAGCCGCCAGCAGTTCGCCATAGCGCAGGCGGATATCGAGATTGGGCGCATCCGGATGGGCAGCCAGCCAGTCGCTGACCAGGCGCAGGCCCTTGTCGGCATCGCCCAGCGCAATCCATTCGCGGCCGATCGAAGCCAGCATATGCGGATCGTCCCGGGCTTCCACGGCCGCCTGGTCGAGCAGCCGGCGCGCCTCGTCGTCGCGCCCCTCGGCCACACGCTGGCGCGCATCGCGCAGCATCTGCTGGGCGGCCAGGTTGTGGGCCAGGTTGCGCATGCCTTCCGAGCGGCTGGCCTCGGGCACGGCGGCCAGCGTCGCGGCCGCCGCGTCGATGTCATCGACACTGTTCAGATAGAGCGCGCTGGCATAGCGCATCTCGTTGCCGGGGGCGGCGCGCATGCCGTCGTCCATGACGCTGCGGCCCAGCGCGGGCAGGCCCAGGTCGCGATAGACGCGCGCCAGCGTAAAGCGCATCCATGGGTCGTCGGGCCGCAGGCGGATGGCCGCCTCCAGGTCGCGGATGGCGGGACTGCGCTGCTGCCGGGCCAGCGCCTGATCCGCGCGCACCGACAGCAGGTCTGCCCGCATGGCGCGCAGTTCGGCTTCCGAGCCCTTCATGCGCGATGCCTGGCTGGCGATCAGCGGCGCCACTTCGGCATCGCGGCCTTCCTTCTGCAGGATGCCCACCAACGTGCGCAGCGCGCCGACGTCCGGTTTGGGCCGCGCCAGCATCTGGCGCAGCAACGTTTCCGCCTCGCGGTTCTTGCTCTGCGCGACCAGGGCTTCGGCGAGGATGTTCTGCGCGTCCTCGTTGTCCGGCTGCTGGGCCAGTGCCTGGCGGGCCAGTTGCTCGGCCTCGGCGGGCTTGCCTTGCCGGTTCGCCTCGCGCGCCTTGGCCACCGTGCCCCAGAACGTGGCCGTGGCGATCAGGCTGCGCCATTTGTTGGCGGGATCGATCTGGTTGGCGCGCGTGAACAGTTCGCGGGCCTCGTCGTGGCGGCCCTCGCGCAGGCGCACCAGTCCCAGGCCGCCCACCACTTCGGCATCGTTGCGGCGCTTCTGGTAGGCCTGCTGCAGCGCGATGTCGGCCTCCTTGAGCTGGCCACGCTCCAGTTGCGCCAGCCCGCGCTGCCTGGCCCGGTAGGCCGGGTCGGCCTCGAGCTGCTTCTGCGCCGCCACCTTCTTGCCCAGCGCGGCCAGCGTGTCCTGCGCGGCCTTGTCGTCGGGCGCCTCCTTCAGGTATCGCTCGAACCAGACGTAGTAGGCAGGGTCCTCGTTGACGCGGTACAGCGTACGCCGCCAGATATCGAGCGCCGTGGCACGGTCGCCTTCGGGGCGTTGCGTCACCTCGTACAGCAGCGCGATCCCTTCCTGGCGCGTGGCCTCGCGATCGGTCAGCAGGTCGCCCAGCGCAAGCTTCAGCTGCATGTCGTTCGGGTTGGCGCGCGAGCGTTGGCGCAGTTCGGCGATGGCCCGCGTGCGTCCGGCCGGCGTGCCGGCCAGAATGCGATAGTAGTCGCGCGCCAGGCTGCCGGACGGGGCGCCGCGCGGGAACAGCTTCTGCAGCCGCTGCACCGCCTCGTCGTCCTGGCCACTGCGCGACAGCAGCCGGACATTGGCCATTTCGCGCTTGTCGCGCGTGGCAATGCGGTAGGCGTCTTCAAGCTCCTGCGTCTGCGGGCTGTCAGGCGCCACGGTGCGCAGCTTCCTGAGCAGTTTCTCGGCCTCCGCCGGCCGGTTCGAGCGGATCTCGATCAGGCCCAGCAGCTTCAAGGCCTCGGGCTGGTTCGGGTCGATCAGCAGGGCCTTGTCCAGGATGCCGCGCGCCATGTCGGCCCGGTTCCTGGATTCCCACATCCGCGCCGATGCCAGCAGTTGCGCCATCTGGGGCGAAGGCGCGGCGCGCGTGGCGGGGACGGGGTCTGCGGCAAGGGCAGGCATGGCGGAACTGGCCAGCAACAGCGCCAGCGTGGAGGCTAGCGCGTTGCGGGGCATGTGGCTTTCCATGCCGGCACCAGCGTGCCGTCCGCTTCGAAGCGGAAATGTCCGTCGAGATGGCCCAGGCCGAACAGCGCCAGCACCTGGCTGTAGTAGCCGAACGAGGGCTGCGCGGCCAGCGTGCGGGCGCGCGCGGCCTGGGCGCGGGCGGCATCGCCCATCCCCAGCGCGGCCAGGTACGGCGCCACGGCGGCGGAGAAGCCCGCGTTGCCGGCATTGGGGCCGAAGGTGCCGGCCTGCGTGTCGACGTGTTCGGGCGGATGGCCGTGGGCCGCCACGTAGTCGGCCATCGGGCGGAATGCGTGCAGGACCGACGTCCGCGACGGATCGCGCGCAGCGGTCATGCCGGCCCACAGATAGACGCGGATCGCGTTGTACGAGCCGTCTGCCCGGGTCTCGGCATCGGGCTGGAAGCCATGGCCCTTGCGGTAGAGAACCCAGTCCGGCGAGAAGCCCTTCGGCGCCGTATCGACGATCAGCCGCGCCGAGGTGTCGGCCATCGTTTTCCAGGCGCCGTCCTCGGCGCCCAGCACGGCCGCCAGCCGGCGCATCACGGGCAGCGGCACATAGCTCGGATTCAGTCGCCAGATATCGGGCGCGGGATGAAAGCCGGTCGGGCCGGGCAGCAGCGTGCGGCCCAGGCCCGGCAGGACGGCCGTTTCCTCGCGCAGCACGCGCCGCGCTACCAGTGTGCCCAGCGCCGTATAGCGCCGTTCGTTCCAGAGCCGGCCGGCTTCCAGTAGCGCGTAGGCGATCCACAGGTCGGCATCCGACGCGGGATTCGGGTCGATCACGCCCCATGTGCCGGCCTGTTCGCCCTGGGTGCGCTTGCCCCAGATCCATGCTGGCAGGCGGGCCGTCAGGTCGCCCTGGGCGAGGTTGTTCTCGGTCCAGGCCAGCAGCTTGTCGAAGGTGGCGCGGTCGTTGGCCACCAGCGCGAAGAACAGCCCGTAGGATTGCCCTTCGGACACCGTGGCCTGCTGGCTGGTGCTGGCATCGATCACGCGGCCATCCTGGCTGATGGTGTCGCGCCGAAAGGCGTCCCAGTCGGTCCACTGGCACTGGGCCGCCACGGCGGACAGGGCCGCGCCGCCCATCGCCAAGGCGATGGCGCAGCGTAGGGAGGCGCGCCGCAGCCAGGCCCGTGCCCGCCGCATGTCAGCCCCCGTTGCGGCGTGCCGCCAGCCGGCTCAGCGCCCAGAACAGGGTCAGCGCCACCAGCAGCCCGGCCAGGATGCCGGCAATCGCCAGCAGGGCGGGGTGCGCCGACATCTGCATCCACAGGCGCGCGTACCAGGGCAGGTTGCCGACGTAGTAGGTATCGCCCAGGCGCAGGCCTTCCAGGTCGCGCTGGCGGATCACGGTCAGGTCGCCGCGGATCTGCGCCACCTTGCCGGGGTCTTCCAGCACGTCGAGCACATCGCGCACGCGGTCGTCGGTGGAGGCGGTCAGCGCCACCACGCTGCGGCGTTCCGCATAGGGCGACTCAAAGCCGATCAGCGCGGCCAGCGGCCCGTCGGCGGTCAGGATCGCGCGCCCGGCCGGCGAGATGTTCTCGTTGTCCACGCCGCTCAGCCAGTTCGACCAGGCGTGCGCGCGCTGGTCGCGCAAGGCAATCTCGGTCTTGCCGCGCTCGATCAGCAGCGGCAGCGACTTGCCCCACTGCTGCAGCACCTGCGCGGCGCTGCCGGTGCCGATGATGACCAGATCACGATCCTTGACCGAATCGATGGCCTTGGCCGGCGTCACGGTCACGCGCAGCGCCGGCAGGCCGGTCCACTTGCCCATGTGGCCCAGCACGGTCAGCAGGGCCTCCTGGTCGATGGCGCCCGGCGCGTCGGGGATGACCACGGCGGTATCGGCCAGGTCGGCCATGCGCGTGAACGGGTAGCCGCTGTTGGCGAAGAACGCCAGGTTCGGCAGCTGGGCGTAGTGCAGGAATCCGCTGAAGTCGATCGACGAGTCGGGGTCCACCGCGGCGCGCGCCACGTTGGCGGCGCTGGACGAGCACAGCCCGGTCTTCTGGGAGTCGATGTGGAAGCGGAACTGCATCTGGTTGTTGCTGCCCACGCGGAACGCGGGGATCAGGATCTCGTTGCTGACGCTGGCGCTGCCGCCCGACAGCAGCGGCACGCTGACGAGGTTCTCGTCGGTCTGCACGGTGAGCGGCTTGAGCCGGTACGACCGCACGAGCTGGTCGTTCACGTCGATGCTGAGCACCGAGTCGTTGTAGGTGGAAGGCGCCGTGTAGCGGTACTTCATGTTCATCGGCACCGCCCGGTCGTTCCAGCCGAACAGGTCGGCGGGCACCTTCAGGTTCACGCGGATCGCATCGGGGCTGGCGCCCGCCACCTGCAGCTGCTGCGGGTCGGTCACCAGTTCCTTGAACATGACCGGACGATCCACGGGCGCCCAGGCCGGCGCGTCATAGGGCCGGCGCGGCTTGCCCAGGTCCACGGTCTTCACCAGGGCACTGGCGCCGGCCATGCCGGCCTTGCCCAGCACCACCGCATTGGCCGCCACTTCCAGTTCCTGCGGCGTGCGGCCGGCCAGCACCAGCAGTTTGCGGGCCGGGTTGGCGGGGTTGGGCAGCACGCTGACGGTGGGGCCTTCGATCTTGTCGATACGGACGCCGTCAGGCTGGGCGTTGGGCAGTACCAGGGCGATGGCGTGGGCATCGGCCGGGGCGGCGCGCGCCACCGGGAAGCGCAACTCGCGATAGCTCGCCAGCGCGCCGAGCCACGATGCCACCACCCCCGCGGCGCGCAGCGTCACCGGATCGGCATTGGCCGGCAGCACGAACGGCACGGTGACGCGACGGTTGTCGCGGCGGTCGAAGAAGGGCGCCGGCAGCAGCGCCAGGTTGTCGGGCAGCGTGACGGTGGACTTGGTCAGCGTCAGCGTGCTGGTGGGGCTGATGTCGGTCCACAGGCTGGAGTGGTACGGATCTTCGCAATGATCGAGCGTGTAGTGCGCGATCATCTGCACGTTGATGCGGTTGAAGTCAGTGAAAAAGCGCGGATCGAGATCGATTTCGCGCGAAATCTGCTGGCCTGCATGCTGCGGGTCGAGCGGCAGCGTGGCCACCACTTCGTCATTGAGCCGGATCTTCAAGTGCGACAGCGGATAGACCAGCGACGGCGAATACGTGAAGACCAGCTTCAGTTTGGCCGCCGTCACCACCTCGTCGAGCCGGACGCCGACGTTGAGGGTGCGGTCGGGATCAACCCCGCGCAGCGGAATCGTGTAGTTGGCGCCCATCTGGGCAAAGGTCAGGGTCTGGGCCTTTCCGGGAGGCGCCGCCGCCACATCCGGCGTCGCCGAAGCCACCGGTGCCGGGGTAGCCGAAGCGGCCGATGCTGCGGCCTGGGCGGCAGCTTCCTGGGGAAGCACGGCCGGAAGGAAGGCGGCCAGGAAGGCCATTGGCATCACGGCCCTTCGCATGCAGCCACGAAGCCGGCCAGACACGATTTCCGTCATATCGGGGCGCCCTGTATGAATGTCGCGCAGCAATGACTGCGTTCTGGGAATACTGCGTGGCGAATATAGCACGCCACTTTCGGCGGGCAGCAAGCGTTTGCGGGAAGCCGCAGGTGAATTAAGAAAGATTCACTTCATACGGCTGACCGCATCTAAAAACTTTTAAGGGCCTGACGTGGGAAGGCTGGACCGTACGGCATGCCGAAATTGCATAAAGGCAGCGTCGGGCATGTGGAAAAATGCCGTTCATCCTCCTTTCCTGCCAAGAGAACCACCATGTCCGAAGCCGTCGTCCTGCTCAACGGGGATCTTCTCCAGCTGTCCGAAGCCCGCATTCCCGTACTCGACCGTGGCTTCATCTTCGGCGATGGCATCTATGAAGTGATTCCGATGTACAACGGCAAGCCGTTCCGGGGCGCGCAGCACCTGGCGCGCCTGGCGCGCAGCCTGGCCGCGATCGGCATTCCGAACCCCCATACCGAATCGGAATGGCTGGCACAGATCGACCGCGTGGTGCAGGCCAATGGCATGTCCGACCAGATGATCTACATGCAGGTCACGCGCGGCGTGGCCCGGCGGGCGCATGCCTTCCCGAAGGAAGTCACCCCGACCGTGCTGATCATGACCAACCCGATGGCGCTGCCCCCGGCGGCAGCGGTGGCGCAGGGCGTGGCGTGCGTGACGATGGAAGACCGCCGCTGGCTCAACTGCCAGATCAAGTCCACGTCGCTGCTGGGCAACGTGCTGGCCGCCCAGGTGGCCGCCGAGGCAGGTGTGACCGAGGCGATCCAGTTCCGCGACGGCATGCTGACCGAGGCATCGGCGTCCAACGTCTGGGTCGTGAAGCAGGGCCGCGTGGCCGCGCCGCCCAAGGACAACCTGATCCTGGAAGGCATCCGCTACGGCCTGATGGAGGAGTTATGCGCCGCGATGGACATCTCGTTCGAAGCCCGCCGTATCACGCGAGACGAGGTGTTCGGCGCCGATGAAGTGATGATCTCGTCGGCCAGTAAGGAACTGCTGCCGGTGGTGACGATCGACGGCACCACCATCGGCACCGGCAAGCCGGGCCCGGTTTTCGAGCGGCTGTACGCCGCGTACCAGGCTGCCAAGGCGGCGCTGTAATCACATCGCGCCACGCCGGGGGTGCGTGCTAGCATGGCCGCTGCGGGAGACCACCGATAGGAGGCTGCTCATGGCCAAGCGCGCACGCAGCCGGCGTGTCATCAAGGAAGAGGTGAGCCGGCGGATCCAGAACATCGACGAGATCGCGGACGACGGTGCAAGGGTCCGGGTGCCGGACCCGGAGCCGCACGCGCGAGACACCCGCGGGCGCAACTGGGACATGGCGCGCTTTGGCAATGCGCGGGGCTACGAGGCGTCGATCCGCGCGGTGGTCGATGAAGTGCGCGACGAATTCGATCTCGTCGACGATCCGGCCAGCACCGTGCCCAATCCGTTCGGCGACTGAACCGTCCCGGCGGGCCCGTCAGGACGCCAGCCCCGTGGCCACCGGCAAGGGCTGCCAGCCCTCGATGGCCTTGGCCGGCAACGGCTGGGCGAACAGGAATCCCTGCCCGACGTGGCACCCCTGGTCCTGCAGGAACTGGCGCTGATACGCGCTGGTTACCCCTTCTGCCACCACATTGAGCTGCCGCGACCGGCCGATGCGGATCACGGCCTCCACCAGTGTGCGCGTGGCCTCGCTGGTTTCCAGATCCAGCAGGAAGCTGCGATCGAGCTTGATTTCCTCCACCGGCAGGCGCGTGAGCTGGCTCAGGCTCGAAAACCCCGTTCCGAAATCGTCGATCGACAGCCGCACACCCAGCCCGCGCAGCGCGGCGATGGTGGCTTCCGCCTCGGGCGTCTGTTCCAGAAAGACACCTTCCGTGATTTCGATGGTCAGGGCGCCGGGCGGCAGGCCGTTTGTCCCCAGCGCCTGGGCCACCACATCGGCCAGGCCGGGGTCGCGAATGCAGATCGGCGACAGGTTGACCGAAACCGCCGGCACGGCTGCCCCGGCGTCGTGCCACAGTGCCAGCTGGGCGCAGGCTTCGCGCACGGCCCAGTAGCCAAGCGCCACGATCAGTCCTGATTCCTCGGCCAGCGGCACGAAGACCGACGGCGACACATCGCCGCGGCGCGGGTGCGGCCAGCGGGCCAGCGCCTCCACGGCCCAGAGGTGGCCGGTGCCCAGGTGAATCTGCGGCTGGTAGTGCATGCGCAGCCGGCCATCGGCGATGGCTTCGCGCAGTTCGCCTTCCAGCGTGCGTCGGTCGCCCAGGCGCTGGGCCAGTGCCGCGTCGTAGAGGCAGACCTGGTTGCCGGGGTCCCGCAGGCGCTGGCGCTTGGCCTGGTACACGGCCAGGTCGGCATGATGCAGTAGCGTTTCGCGGTCGCGGGCCTGCTCGGTCAGCAGGCTGATGCCGATGCTGGCCGATGGCGACAGGCTGAGCCCATGGCCGATGCCGACCGGGGCGCCCAGCGCCTGCAGCAGGTGCCGGGCGGCAGCCAGCGCGGCATCGCGCGCGTGGCCTGGCAGCAGCACCGCGAATTCGTCGCCGGACAGGCGGCCCACCATCGCATCGGCATGGTGATCGTGTGCCACATGCTGCAGCCGCGTGGCCACCTCGATTAGAAAGCGGTCTCCCGCCACATGGCCCTGGACGTCGTTGACGCGCTTGAAGTCGTTGAGATCGATGAACAGCAGCGCCAGCGGCGTGCCGTCGGCGTTGGCGCGCGCCACGGCGTCGTCGGTGCGCGCCAGCAGCAACTGGCGGTTGGGCAGGCCGGTCAGGGCATCGTAGTAGGCCAGCCGGTGGATGCGTTCCTGCGCCAGGTCGCGCGATAGCGCCAGCGCACACAGGTCGGCGGCCACCGCCGCCAGGTTCTCGTGGAAGGCATCTGGCAGGCGCGGCGCCGTAAAGCACAGGCCGAACGTGCCCAGCACCCGGCCGTCGGCGGCCCGTACCGGTGTGGACCAGCTTGCGGCCAGGCCGGCGGCCTGCGCCACGCCGCGCAGCGTTTCCCAGCGCGGATCACGTGAGATGTCGTCGACGGCCACGGGCTTGCCCAGGAAGGCCGCCGCGCCGCACGAGCCCGCTTGCAGGCCGATCGGCATGTTATCGAAGGCGGCCATGGCATCGGCGTCGGCGGACGGCATGGCCACGGGCTTCAGGCGTCCGTCGGACACCCGCATCACGGCGGCGATGGCCCCCGGCGCCATGCGCTCCACCCGGCGGCACAGGTCGGCCATGATGTCGGTGGTGGGCAGGTCGCGCGCCAAGGCCTCCAGCGTGCGGTGCTGGATCGACTCGCGCACCTTGGTGGCGGTGATGTCCGTGAGCACGCTGACCGTGTTTGTCATCGCAGCGGACGGCGGCGGGGCCATGATTGGACTCACGGCCACCGACAGCCAGCGCGGCTGGCCGGCCTTGTCGGCCACCAGCGACTCATGCTGGAGCGGCTTGCCCTGCGTCAGCGGGGCCAGCAGGGTGTCGATCACGTCGGCGCGCGCGTTGAGCGGCTTCAGCAGTTCATGCCAGGGCCGGCCCACCGCCTGGTGCCGGGCGTAACCCAGCAGCCGCGCAAAGCCACCATTGACGTGGCAGATGATGCCGCGCCCGTCGGTGATCATGACCGGGTTTTCGGCGTGATCGAGGCACAGCGACAACATGCGCAGGCCGGCCGGGCTCAGCGTTTCGCCCCGTTCGTCCTGGTGATCGCACAGAAAGGCGGCGAACTGCACGTCCAAGCCGGCATCGCCGTCGAGCGGCGCGAAGATCGTCGTATGGATCCATACATGACGCACCGTGCCGTCGGGCCGGGAGATGGCGATCTGGCGCGCGGAGTCGGGCTTGCCAGTGTCCGGCACACTCAGCGTGCCGAGCGCCAGGGTGCTGGCGCATCGTCCGAGCACGGCCGATCGCTGGAGACCCCACAATGCCTCGGCCGCGGCATTGAACAGGGTGACCTGGTTGCGCGCGTTGACGGCGACCACGGCATCGATCGCCTGTTCCAGCGCCTGGGTACGCATGCTGTCTATTTCTCGTTATCTTGGGGAATTCATGGCGCGCTACCGGCAAGCTCCCTCGATTGCCGTCCATCCGCGCGCACCCCGGGAGTGTAAGGCCGATCCCTACTGCCGAAGGGCAGGGTTTGCCCGGCTTTTTGTAGAAATTGCAGCCTGGCCGATCCTCAGGGGCGTGGCCGTCCGCCGCCCACGGGAGCCGGCGCCGACAGCGCGGCGGGGGAGGCCAGAATTAGAGGCTTTCCTCGGAAAATCTGCGCTGAAAGGCCGGCTGCATCAGTCCACCGACACGATGATGGCGACCCGCCGGTTCTCGGCGCGTCCGGCGACCGTGCGGTTGTCGGCGATCGGATGCCCCTTGCCCATGCCACGGATTTCCAGGCGGTCACGCGGAAAGCCACAGCCCGCCAGTACGCGGGCCACGGCCTCGGCACGCCGGCGGGACAGCAGCAGGTTGTATTCGACGGTGCCGGCGTCGTCGGTATGCCCGTCGATGCGCAGCGATTCGATACCGGCGTCGTGCAGCATGTGGCCCATGCGCTGCAGCGCGGCCTGGCGCTCGGGCGCGATCACGTCATCGTCGAAGCGGAACAGCACCTTGTGGGGCAGCCCCAGTTCCCAGCCACTGTCGGTCAGCGTGAATCCCTGGTTTTTCAGGACGGCCACTTGCGCGGGGGTGAGCTTGCCCGGCGGGGGCACGGTGGTGCAGCCCGGAAGTGCCAGGTACGCCGCCACCGCCAGCGCCGCCGCTGCGGCGTGGCGCAGGTGCAGGCGGCGGGCGGCGTGGAAGTCCGGCATACCGGGTCGGGTCGGCTAGACGTGGGATTCCGGTGGGGCGGCCTCGGCACTGCGCCAGGTGGCGCCAGACTGGCGCTTGGCGCCGTACATCGCGGCGTCGGCCGCGTGCAGCAGGGCCGTGCCGTTGCGGGCGTGGAGCGGATACACGGCCACGCCGATGCTCAGCGGCGCGACGATCGAGCCGCCGTCGGGCAGCCCCATCGGGCTGGTCATGGCGTCCAGGATGCCTTCGGCGATATGGACGGCATCGTCGGGCTGGCGCAGCCCGGCAATCAGCACCGCGAATTCGTCGCCGCCCAGGCGAGCCACGCAGTCGGTGTCGCGCAGGCAGGCGCGGATGCGCTGGGCGATGCCGACCAGCACCGCGTCGCCGGCGGCGTGGCCATGGCGGTCGTTGATGCCCTTGAAGTCGTCACTGTCCAGATAGAGCACGGCGGCGTACTGGTTGCGGGCCGCCGCGGCGCGGACGGCCAGGTCAAGCGCCTCGGTAAACGCGGCGCGGTTGAGCAATCCTGTCAGGCTGTCATGGGTCGCGCGGTGCGCCAGCGAACGGTTCTCGTGCTGCAGCTGCTTCTGCCAGGCCTCCAGTTCGTCGAGCAGCACATTGAAGTCCTCGGACAGCGCGTTCAGTTCCTCGATGCGGGCAGGCGGCATGCGCTGGCCAAACGCGCGTTCGGAACGCACGGCGTGGGCCACGCGCATCAGGTTACGTAGCGGATCGACGATATTGGCCAGCATCCGGCTGGACATATAGTGCGCGCCCACGGCCGTCAGCAGCAGGCAGGCCACCAGCCCGAGCACCCCCTGCAGCAGGAAATGCAGCAGGGCGATGGGGTCGCC
Organism: Cupriavidus sp. 94F1; assembly: GCF_057798875.1. Classification (NCBI taxonomy): domain Bacteria; kingdom Pseudomonadati; phylum Pseudomonadota; class Betaproteobacteria; order Burkholderiales; family Burkholderiaceae; genus Cupriavidus; species Cupriavidus sp. 94F1. The sequence goes on along the minus strand of NZ_JBYOJT010000001.1, from coordinate 338,046 downwards.
GGTCACGCGCACGCTGCCGACCTGCTGCGATTCGTGAATGACGGGCTGGTTCACCGGGCCCGATGTCAGCAGGTCGCCCGCCATCGCGCGCAGCGCCGGCAAGCGGTCCTGGCCGGGGCGCTGCCACGTCGCCAGCGGCTGGTCGTCGCGATCGAAGACGGCGACGGCGGCCAGGTCTTCGGCGGCGGCGATGGCCGACAGTGTGTCGGCGGCCGCCGCTTCGTCGCGGAACACCACCGGCGCCTCGACCGTGTAGGCAATCGATCGCGCCACCAGCCTCAGGTTGTGATCGGCATAGGCGCGCAGCGCGGTCAGTCCCAGGAACGTCAGCGAAATGCCGACCGTGAGCACGGCGATCAGCGCCACGCCCATGTGGATGCGGCGCAGCGCGCCATAGAGCGTCGGCCGCGCGTGGGCGCCCTGGGCGGGGCGGGCGCGCTGGGCCGGCAGGCCAGGCGGAGGTCGAACGGAGGCGCGGCGCCCGGGCAGGTTCATGATGCCGGTGCCTTGCGGCGCCCCAGTTGCAGGACGCCCGGGTGCACATGGATGCCGCTGCGCGCGATGGCGTCGAGATTGATGCGGAACGACACCTGATGCTCGCGGATGCTCAGGCAGAACATGCTGCCGCCCTCACACTCGAAATCCTCTTCGGTCATGACCAGCACGGGTTTGCCGACGAAATAGGCGGTCAGCGCCCGGCGACGGGCATCGTTCATGGCCCCCAGGTACAGCGCGTCGCACTGGGATGCCAGCGATTCCGGCAGCCCGTCTATCCGGCGGGTCTCGACGAGCCGGCCGGTGGACAGCGTGCCGCCTTCCATCAGCTTGCCCGCAAAGCGTGCCGAACCGTCGATGCACAGCCGCACGGTTTCGCGCTCGCCCGGCCAGCGCGCGTAGCTGAGCAGGCTCATGACCACGCGGGCGACGGCATCGGGGCGCGAAACGGGCATGGCCGGCGCGGACGGACCGGACGGACTGGACGGTGCCATGGCCGGCACGGCGGCGGATGCGGGGGCCGGCGGCGCTGACGCCCGGGCGGGTATCGGCCGATATGCAACCATCAGCAACGCCAGCATCGCCAGGAACGCCGGCGGGGCCAGGCGGACACGGCGGCGCACGGCGCGCGAACAGGGAGATGGGCGTAACGCGGAGCGCGGCAATTGGGCTGCGGGCGAAAGTACGGTCGGACCGGTGGAACTGGCGGGTGAGAGACTCCATGTAGGTTTCGGCGGGATCTGCAAAAACTGTAGCCACAAACGCCTGCGTCCGCATCCGGGCCAGATGCCCTAGGCCGGCCGGCGGAATGGATGTGCTAGAGTTTTTGGCAACGCGCGCGCCTGCCAGCGTCTTGTCCTGTCGTGTTCCAACGGAGATACATCATGACGAGTGAATCCAGACCGCAGTTGAAGGCTTTTGTGCAGACCGCGCCCCAGGCCGGGCGCTACGTATGGGTCATCGCGCTGGTGGACTTCGGCGCGCAGCAGATCCGACGCACCATGGTGTCGGACGACACCTTTACCACGGCCGACGCCGCCCGCGTGGCCGGCGAGGCCGAACTGAAAGCCATGGCCGCCGACCACTGAAGTCCGGCGGCCGCACCCCTCGCTGCCGATACCCTCGCGCCCCGATCGCCGGGGCGTAACGCCCAGACACGCTTTCTTACATCACACCGGGTTTGCGGTGGGTAAACTGCCGTTCGTTCGTTTACATTTGTCTATGGCATTTTTCCTAAAAGAAGAGGGATCACCTTGAATCGCCATGCTTTCCTGCGCGCCGCCGCCGGCGCCGCGCTGCTCTGGTCGGCTGCGGCCTTCGCGCCCGCTGCGCTGGCCCAGGTCAATATCAATATCGGTATCGGCACCCCGCCGCCGGCGCCGATCTACGAAGCCGTGCCGGCACCCCGGGCGGGCTATGTCTGGGCGCCCGGCTACTGGGACTGGGACGACCACTATCGCAAGCACGCATGGAAGCAGGGCCACTGGGTGGCCGCCCGCCCGGGCTATATCTATGAGCAGCCGCGTTGGGTGCGAGCCAGCAACGGCTGGGTGATGCAGCCCGAGCGCTGGAATCGCGGGCCCGACTATGATCGCTATCACGGCCACGATCGCGATGACTACGACGGTGACCGTCCCCGTGGCGGCCCGCGCGGCTACCACTGCCCGCCCGGCCACGCCAAGAAGGGCGAGTGCTAGCCTGACTACCGCGCCCGATACCGGCAATCTCACGATGCGGTGCCGGGCGGCGGTAAGGCCATGCTAGGATTTCCGGGCTCAGCCGATCTTCCGGAGACTCGACATGGCCAAGCAGGTCTTTACGCGATCGCAGTATCTAGACATTCTCAATGACAGTCTGCGCCGGCATCCTGGCTTCCAGCCCGGCATGGCCTTTGTGTTCCTGCCGCCGGGCGCCCCTGCCAGCCAGGCATCGGGCGTGGGCTGCACGGGGCCCTTGGAGGCGTTGCCCGTGTATTGCGAGATCGAGCGCGTGGCGTCCGGCCTGATCGAGGTAAAAGACAGCTAGGCCGCCAGGGCGGCCCGGCAAGAAAAAAGCACCCGCGGGTGCTTTTTCGTATTGGCTTCAGCCTTCGTCTTCCTCGTCGTCGAGGAATTCGCGCCGCAGCATCCAGTTCTTGATGGCTTCGTCGCAGACCTTCTTGAGCCGGCTCTTCTCGGGCAGCTTGTCGAACATCTGGAAGTTGACCAGCGCCATGCCGGCATCGGTGATGTAGAACAGGCGGTCCGGCTCGTCGTAATGGACAAGCCGTCCGTCGATACCCGACTCATCGCTGTCGGCGGGCATGTCCTCCAGCTCCACGACGCGGCACGAGAAGCGCGGATTGTGGGTGTGGGTCAGGTATTCGAATTCGTCGTGACTGACTTCACCGCCCTTGCTGGCGGTGATGGCGAAGCCCCAGATGAACCGGGGCATCGGCAGATCGGACAGATCATCGATCTCGTCCATGTCATCCATGTCGTCCATGGTGTTCTCCCTGATGCAATAGCCGGCATTATCGCCGAAGTCTCGCACCAAGGCAGCCCATTTGCTGCCTGCCGGGGACATTGCCGGCGATTCAGCCGAGCATGTAGCCCCGGGCCAGCGCGCCGAAGTCCTCCAGCTCCCTGGCCTGCCAGGCGGCATCGTGACCCAGTTCCTCGGCCAGGATCTGCGCCACGCGCGGCGCGCCGGCCAGCGCGGCCCCCGCATCCAGGAACAGCGCGCGATTGCGCCGGCCCAGCACGTCTTCGACCCTGCGGGCCAGTTCGTGGCGCGCCGCGAAGCGGACGTGGGCCTCGGTCAGGCCCGAGGCGGCCACGACCATGGTGTCCGCGCCCGGCAGCGCCCGCACCAGCGGCAGGTCCGCGCCATAGTAGCGGTCGGGCGAGCCCGAGTTGGCGGGCGGCAGGTCGGACGGCATGCCCACCGCGCCATGCAGCGGCAGATCGGCGGTGCGGCAGGGGGCGGCGCGCAGCATCTGGCGCTGGATCGCGGTCTCGATCACGTCCTCGGCCATCTTGCGATAGGTGGTCCACTTGCCGCCGGTGACCGTGATCAGGCCGGCCCGGGACACCACGATCGTATGTTCGCGCGACAGCGACGCCGTGGACGATTCTCCCGTGGCCTTGACCAGCGGCCGCAGCCCGGCCCAGACGCTGGTGACATCTTCCCGCGACGGATCGCGCGCCAGATAGCGGGCGGCGGTTTCCAGGATGAAGTCGATGTCGTCGCCCGTGGCGCGCGGCTCCAGCGGCAGGTCCTTGCGTGGGGTGTCGGTGGTGCCGACGATCACGTGCCCGTTCCAGGGCACCAGGAACAGCACCCGGCCATCGTCGGTCTTGGGGATCAGGATGGCGCGGTCGCCGGGCAGGAAGCTGCGCGGAATGGTCAGGTGCACGCCCTGGCTGGGCGCCACCATCGTACGGGCCTGGTCGTCTTCCATCTGCCGGACCGCATCGACCCACACGCCGGTGGCGTTGATCACGCAGTCGGCACACAGGTGGAAGGTGCCGGCGCCAAGCGCATCCTCGGCGGTGACGCCGGTGATCACGCCGTTGCGCTGCGTCAGGCCCGATACGCGCATGTAGTTCACGGCCGTGCCGCCCACGTCGAACAGCGTGCGCATCAGCGCCATGGCCAGGCGCGCATCGTCGAACTGGCCATCGAAATACAGGTTGCCGCCGCGCAGCGGACGGCCGCCCACGTGTTCGGCCAGGGTGGGCGCGGCTTCCAGTGTTTCGCGGTGGCTCAGCCAGCGGCTGCCCGACAGGTTCAGCCCGCCGGCCAGCATGTCGTAGACCTTCAGGCCGATGCCGTAGAACGGCTGGTCGAACATCTGGTAGGCCGGCACGACGAATCCGAGCGGCCACACCACATGCGGTGCGTTGCGGGCCAGCAGGCCGCGTTCGTGCAGCGCCTCGCGCACCAGGCTGATATTGCCCTGGGCCAGATAGCGCACGCCGCCGTGCACGAGCTTGGTGGCCTTGCTCGACGTGCCCTTGGCAAAGTCGGCCGCTTCGAGCAGCAGCGTGCGGTAGCCGCGCGCGGCGGCGTCGAGCGCGGTGCCCAGGCCCGTGGCGCCCCCGCCGATGACGATGACGTCCCAGCGGGCCGTGCGCGACAGCGTATCGAGCAGTTCGGGGCGGGTGGGCGGCTGGACCGCAGGTACGGAAATTGGCATGGCTTGTTCGGCAGTCGGATTCAGTGTGCGGCGGCAGTGTCGTCACGGGCCCAGTCGCGGGCCCAGTCGCGGGCCCGGTCCACGGCGCGGTGCCAGCGGGCGATGCGGTGGGCGCGCTCGTCGGCCGACAGCTTCGGCTCGAAACGCTGTTCCACCTGCCACTGGCCGGTGATTTCCTCGGGATCGGTCCAGTAGCCGGTGGCCAGTCCGGCCAGGTAGGCGGCGCCCAGCGCGGTGGTCTCGGTCACGCGGGGGCGCACGACCGGCGTGCCAAGCAGGTCGGCCTGCATCTGCATCAGCAGGTCGCTGCGCGATGCGCCGCCGTCGACCCGCAGTTCGGCCAGCGAGATGCCGGCGTCCTTCTGCATGGCGTCGAGCACGTCCACGCTCTGCAGGGCAATCGACTCCAGCGCGGCGCGCGCGATATGCGGGCCGCCGGTGCCGCGCGTGATGCCCACCATCGTGCCCCGCGCGAAGGGGTCCCAATGCGGCGCGCCCAGGCCGGCGAACGCCGGTACCAGCACCACGCCGCCGGTGTCTTCGCACTGGCGCGCCAGCGGGTCCACCTCGGGGGCGCTGTGGATCAGCCTGAGCCCGTCGCGCAGCCACTGGATCGTGGCGCCGCCCATGAATACGCCGCCTTCCAGGCAGTACTGGGTGTCCTGGCCGATCTGCCAGCCGATGGTGGTGATCAGGCGGTTGCGCGACGTCACGGGCTTGTCGCCGGTATTCATCAGGATGAAGCAGCCCGTGCCGTAGGTGTTCTTGGCCATGCCGGGGCGCAGGCAGGCCTGGCCGAACGTGGCCGCCTGCTGGTCGCCGGCGATCCCGGCGATGGGCACCTCCACGCCGAACAGGCGCGTCGCGGTGCGCGCCACCTCGCCGCTGGATGGCGCCACGTCGGGCAGCAGGCTGCGCGGGATATCGAGGATGCCCAGCAGTTCGTCGTCCCAGCGGAAATCGTGGATGTTGAACAGCAGCGTGCGCGACGCGTTGGACACATCGGTCACATGCCGCTGGCCGTCGGTCAGTTGCCAGATCAGCCAGCTGTCCACCGTGCCGAACGCCAGTTCGCCCCGCTCGGCACGTTCGCGCGCGCCGTCGTAGTTGTCCAGCATCCAGCGCAGCTTGGTGCCCGAGAAGTAGGCGTCGATGATCAGGCCGGTCTTCTGCTGGAAGGTATCGCCATGGCCGGCCGCCTGCAGGTCCTCGCACATCGGCGCGGTGCGGCGGTCCTGCCAGACCAGCGCGCGGCCTACGGGCTCGCCGGTCTTGCGGTCCCACAGCACCGTGGTCTCGCGCTGGTTGGTAATGCCGATGGCGCGCAGCTGCGAGCCGCTGACATTGGCGTCGCCCAGCACCTCGTGGGCCACGGCCAGTTGCGACTGCCAGATTTCGTAGGGGTCGTGCTCGACGTGCCCGGGATGCGGATAATATTGCCGGAATTCGCGCTGGGCGATCCGCACCACATTGCCGGCGTGATCGAACAGGATGGCGCGCGAGCTGCTGGTGCCCTGGTCCAGGGCCAGAACGTACTGCGGCGCTTGCGTGGAATGCGTGGGTGTCATGCGGTCCATCCGTAACGGTGAATGTGTTTGCCCATGTCCGATATCGTTAGCGTTGTCATTGCCGGCATTGCCGCGCGCAGCCCCTTCGATTCCGCCGCGCACCTGCGGCTGCTGGTGGATGGCGTGCAGGTGGGCTGGCTGCCCCGGCGCCATGCCGGCATCCTTCGCGCGATGGGCGATGTGCTGGGACCGGAGCAGGGGGAGGGCGCCGTGACGCTGCTGCCCGGCTGCACCACGGTGGCGGCGCGCACCGCGGCGGTGGCCACGCTGGCCCGGCAACTGGCCGATGCGGGCCACGTGCGCGGCTGGCGCGACGAGCTGTTTGCCGTCACGCCGGCGCTCGACGCGGCGCCGTTCGCGGTGATCGAGCGGGCTGCGGCCCGTTTCCTCGGGCTGCTGACCTTTGCGTCGCACATGAATGGCATCGTGGACGGGCAGCGGGCGCTGTGGATCTCGCGTCGCAGCCCGTCCAAGGCGGTCGATCCCGGCATGTGGGACAACCTCGTGGCCGGCGGCATGCCGGCGGGCAGTGATCCGCTGGAGACGCTGGTGCGCGAATGCGACGAGGAATCGGGCATTCCGCCCGCGCTGGCCGCCCAGGCCGAGCCCCACGGCGTGATCGATGTGCTGCGCGAAATCCCCGAAGGCGTGCAGTGGGAACGCGTGTATGGATATGACCTGGTGCTGCCGCCGGACTTCGTGCCGCATAACCGCGATGGCGAAGTGGCCGAGCATCGCCATATCGACCCGGAGGCATTGCTTGCTATCATGGCGGCCCGTGCCATGACCGTCGATGCCACGCTGGTGACGCTGGATGCCCTCCGCAGACGCGGCTGGGCTGCCGTCCAGCCCTGAACACCACGCATCGCGGCCCAGGCTTGCCTAACCCCGATTTGCCCAAGATGAGCACCACCGGATTTATTCTGACGCTTTCCTGCCCGGACCAGCCGGGCATCGTGCATGCCGTTTCCGGCCTGCTGTTCCAGCACGGCTGCAATATTGTCGATTCTGACCAGTACGGCGATGCGTTCACCGGCCGGTTCTTCATGCGCGTGCATTTCAACACGTCCGCCGGCGGCCCGGATCTGGCCGCGCTGCGGTCCGCCTTCGCGCCCGTGGGCGACCAGTTCGGCATGCAGTGGGAAGTGTTCGACGCCACCGTGAAGCCGCGCGTGATGATCATGGTGTCGAAGATCGGCCACTGCCTGAACGACCTGCTGTTCCGGGCCAAGGTCGGCGGCCTGCCGGTCGAGATTGCCGCGATCGTGTCGAACCATCGCGACTTCTATCAGCTGGCCGCGTCGTACGACGTGCCGTTCTTCCACCTGCCGCTGATGAACGCGTCGGCCGAGCAGAAGGCCGCGCAGGAAGCGCGCGTCTTTGAAGTGGTGCGCGACCAGAACATCGACCTCGTGGTGCTGGCGCGCTACATGCAGGTGCTGTCGGACGACCTGTGCCGCAAGCTGCAAGGCCGCGCCATCAACATCCACCACTCGTTCCTGCCCAGCTTCAAGGGCGCCAAGCCTTACTACCAGGCGCACGATCGCGGCGTGAAGCTGATCGGCGCGACCGCGCACTACGTGACGGCCGACCTGGACGAAGGCCCGATCATCGAGCAGGAAATCGAGCGCGTGGATCACAGCATGGACCCCGAGCAGCTGACCGCCGTCGGCCGCGACGTCGAATGCGTGGCGCTGGCCCGTGCGGTCAAGTGGCACGCCGAGCATCGTATTTTGCTGAACGGCCACAAGACGGTCGTCTTCAAGTAAAGAACTCGGAAAACCGCGATGGTTTTCTGCCCTCTCCCGCCTGCGGGAGAGGGGTGCAACGGGCGCAACGGGCGCAATGCCCGGTCATTCCTGATCCGCGACCACACATTTCACTCCGCTTTCCGCCAGCATCGTGTCGAACGGCGCTCGTAGCGGCTCGTCCGTAAACAGCCGGTCGATACTGGTCAGGGGCGCCAGCTCCACCATGGCGCGGCGGTTGAACTTGCTGGCATCCGCGGCCAGCCATATCTCGCGCGAATGTTCCATGATCGTGCGCGCCACCTTCACTTCCCGAAAATCGTAGTCGCGCAGCGTGCCGTCGGTCTCGATGCCCGAGATGCCGATCAGGCCGATATCCACCTTGAACTGGCGGATGAATTCCACCGTGGCCTCGCCGATGATGCCGCGGTCGCGCGAGCGCAGCACCCCGCCTGCCACGATGACCTCGCAGTCGGGGTTGTCGGCCAGGATATGGGCCACGTGCAGGTTGTTGGTGATGACGCGCAGACCGCGGTGATGGATCAGCGCGCGTGCCACTTCTTCCACCGTCGTGCCGATGTTCAGGATCAGCGAACAACCCTCGGGCACCGCCGCGGCCACGGCGCGCGCGATGCGCACCTTGCCCTCGGCGTTGAGCGCCTGCCGCTGCCGGTAGGCAATGTTCTCGGTGGTCGATCCCTCCATCCGCACCCCGCCATGAAAGCGGGCCAGCATGCCGTTTTCGGCCAGCAGGTTCACGTCGCGCCGCACGGTCTGCAAGGTCACGCCGAACTTGCGCGCGAGTTCGTCGATGGAGGCAAAGCCCTGGCTGCGGACTTCCTCGAGAAGAGCGGTCTGGCGGGGATTAAGCGTCATGCCCGGCATTCTAGTTCAAACAGAAACGAAAACAAATGACGCACCGCAGTATTGTTTTATGTTCGTTTTTGAGCTAAAACGAGCGGGTTGACTTGAAAAGTGCGCCTTGGCCGCGGTTTTCGGAGTGGCTGAGCAAGCACAGGAACATTTGGAGACTGGATGCAGCTGAGCCTGGAAGGCATTGCGCAGCAAGTGGGATCGCAAGCCTATCTTTACCCGATGACGCTGGCCCCCGTGCCGGGCGCCGTCACCATCCTGCTGGGGACCACCCAGGCTGGCAAGACGTCGCTGATGCGGGTCATGGCCGGGCTCGACAAGCCCACGGCCGGCCGTGTGCGCGTGGACGGCGTGGACGTGACCGGCGTGCCGGTGCGCGAACGCAACGTGTCGATGGTGTACCAGCAGTTCATCAACTACCCGTCGCTGACCGTCTTCGACAACATTGCGTCGCCGCTGCGGCTGCGCCGCGACAGCCGCGAGGCGATCGACGCCCGCGTGCGCAGCCTGGCCGGCCGCCTGCATATCGAACATCTGCTGGACCGCTACCCGTCGGAACTGTCCGGCGGCCAGCAGCAGCGCGTGGCCCTGGCGCGTGCCCTGGCCAAGAATGCGCCGCTGATGCTGCTGGACGAGCCGCTGGTCAACCTGGACTACAAGCTGCGCGAGGAACTGCGCGAAGAGCTGACCCACCTGTTCGCGCAAGGCGACGCCACCGTGATCTACGCCACCACGGAGCCCGCCGAGGCGCTGCTGCTGGGCGGTCACACCGCCGTGCTCGATGCCGGCGAACTGTTGCAATACGGCCCGACTCCCGAAGTCTTCCACTATCCTGCCTCGCTGCGGGTGGCGCGCGCGTTCAGCGACCCGCCGATGAACCTCGTGGAAGGCGTGCTGGAGGGCGGCCGCGTGACGCTGCCGGGCGGGATCGTGATCCCGCTGCCCGATGTGAATGCCCCGGGCGGCCCGGTGACGGTGGGCGTACGCGCCGCCGCGCTGCGCCTGAAGGCGGTGCCGGGGGCGGTGGAAGTGCCGGGCAAGGTAGCCCTGGCCGAGCTGTCGGGCTCCGATACCTTCGTGCACATCGACACGGCCGCCGGCAACCTGGTGGCGCAGTTTGCCGGCGTGCTGGACCTGCAGCTCGGGGCGCCGCTGTCGCTCCATGTCGAACCGGCCCAGCTCTATCTATTCAACGCCGCCGGCGACCGCATCCACGCGCCGCGCCGCCCGGGCGCCCTGGCCGATGTGGTCAGTACGCCCGTCACCGAGTCGGGGGCCTGACATGGCGCGCATCGATCTCGAACTCGCCCACTCGTACGTGGCTGACCCGCAAAAGGACGAAGACTACGCGCTGCTGCCGCTGAACTTCACGTTCGAGGACGGCGGCGCCTATGCGCTGCTGGGTCCGTCCGGCTGTGGCAAGACCACGCTGCTGAACTGCATCTCGGGGCTGCTGCGTCCGTCGCAGGGCACCATCCGCTTCGACGGCAACGATGTGACCGACGCGTCGCCGCAGGCCCGGAACATCGCGCAGGTGTTCCAGTTCCCGGTGATCTACGACACGATGACGGTCGGCGAGAACCTCGCCTTCCCGCTGCGCAACCGGGGCGTGCCCGCCGCGCAGGTCAGGGAGCGGGTCGGCAAAGTGGCCGAAATGCTAGACCTGTCGGCCTCGCTCGACCGCCGCGCCAGCGGGCTGGCCGCCGATGCCAAGCAGAAGATCTCGCTGGGGCGCGGGCTGGTGCGTCAGGACGTGTCGGCCATCTTGTTCGACGAGCCGCTGACCGTGATCGATCCGCATCTGAAATGGCAGCTGCGGCGCAAGCTCAAGGAAATCCACCATGAATTCCGGCTGACGCTGATCTACGTGACGCACGACCAGACCGAGGCGCTGACCTTTGCCGACCAGGTGGTGGTGATGTCGCGCGGCAAGGCCGTGCAGGTAGGATCGGCCGACGCGCTGTTCGAGCGGCCCGCGCACACCTTCGTGGGGCACTTCATCGGCTCGCCGGGCATGAACTTCCTGCCGGGGCACTGGCGCGACGGTGCGGTGGAAGTTGCAGGGCGCCGCTACCTGCCCGAGTTGCCGCCGCAGACGCTGTCGGCACTGCAGGCCGCCGGCAGCTTCAAGATCGGCGTGCGGCCCGAATACCTGCAGCTGGCACCGGCGGGCGATCCGCAGGCCATGCCGGTGCGGGTGGCGCGTGCGCAGGACATCGGCACCTACTGGCTGATGACCTCGACGGTCGATCATGGCGAAGCTGCCACGATCCGGGCCCGCCTGGGCACCGAGGCCGCCGCGCTGCGGCCCGGCGATACCGCGTGGCTGTCGGTGTTCAACCGCCACACCTGCTTCTACATCGACGAGGAACTGGTCCCATGAAGCCCGTCAACCAGAAAGCCTGGCTGCTGGTTTTGCCCGTGGTGATCTGCGTGGCATTCTCGGCCATCCTGCCGCTGATGACCATCGTCAATTATTCGGTGCAGGACATCATCTCGCCCGAACGCCGCGTGTTCGTGGGCACCGAATGGTTCGCCACGGTGCTGCGCGACGCCGAGCTGCACGATGCGCTGCTGCGCCAGCTTGGCTTTTCGCTGGCGGTGCTGTGCGTGGAGATCCCGCTCGGCATCCTGCTGGCGCTGGCCATGCCGGCCAGGGGCTGGCAGGCGTCGGCCGTGCTGGTCATCATCGCGCTGTCGCTGCTGATTCCGTGGAACGTGGTGGGCACGATCTGGCAGATCTTCGGCCGGACCGACATCGGCCTGCTGGGGGCGGCGCTCGAAGGCATGGGATTCGACTATAACTACACCGGCAGTGCGCTGGATGCCTGGGTGACCGTGCTGGTGATGGACGTCTGGCACTGGACGCCGCTGGTGGCGCTGCTGTGCTACGCGGGCCTGCGCGCGATTCCCGATGCCTACTACCAGGCTGCGCAGATCGATGGGGCGTCGCGTTTCGCGGTGTTCCGCTTCATCCAGCTGCCCAAGCTGCGCGGCGTGCTGATGATCGCCGTCCTGCTGCGCTTCATGGACAGCTTCATGATCTACACCGAACCGTTCGTGCTGACCGGCGGCGGCCCCGGCAACGCCACCACCTTCCTGTCGCAGTACCTGACGCAGAAGGCCGTGGGGCAGTTCGACCTGGGCCCGGCCGCCGCGTTTTCGATCGTCTACTTCCTGATCATCCTGCTGACCTGTTTCGTGCTCTATAACTGGATGCAGCGCGCCGGCACGGCCGGCACCGAGGAGCTCCCCAATGGCTGATCGCAAGCTTCCCGGCCAGCGTCCGGGCTGGTGGCGTCCGGTCTTCCTGACGCTGTACCTGCTGTTCGCCATCGTCCCGATCTACTGGATGGTGAACATGTCGTTCAAGACCAACGAGGAGATCGTGTCGTCGCTGTCGCTGTGGCCGGCAGCGGTCACGCTGGAACACTATGTGACGATCTTCACCGATGCCTCGTGGTATTCCGGCTATATCAATTCGCTGATCTACGTGCTGCTGAACACGGTGATCTCGATCTCCGTGGCGCTGCCGGCCGCCTATGCGTTCTCGCGCTACCAGTTCATCGGCGACAAGCACGTGTTTTTCTGGCTGCTGACCAACCGCATGACCCCGCCGGCGGTGTTCCTGCTGCCATTTTTTCAGCTTTATACGACGATCGGGCTGATGGACACTCACCTCGGCGTGGCGCTGGCCCACCTGGTGTTCAACGTGCCGCTGGCGGTGTGGATCCTGGAAGGCTTCATGTCCGGCGTGCCGCGCGAGATCGACGAGACCGCCTATGTGGATGGCTATTCGTTCCCGCGCTTCTTCCTGACGATCTTCCTGCCGCTGATCAAGGCCGGCGTGGGCGTGGCCGCGTTCTTCTGCTTCATGTTCAGCTGGGTGGAACTGCTGCTGGCGCGCACGCTGACATCGGTCAATGCCAAGCCGATCGTGGCGACGATGACGCGTACGGTATCGGCGTCGGGCATGGATTGGGGCGTGCTGGCCGCGGCCGGCGTGCTGACCATCGTGCCGGGCGCCATCGTGATCTGGTTCGTCCGGCACTACATCGCGAAGGGGTTCGCGATGGGCCGCGTGTAAGGAGTCGGCGATGCTGAGCTGGATGGTATGGACCACCCCGGTGGCGGTATTTTTTACCCTGGTGGTGGTGATGCTGATCGGCATGACGATCTGGGAGGTGCGCGCGCCCACCGTGGAGCGCAAGGGTTTCCTGCCGATCGCCACCACCCGGGGCGACCGCCTGTTTATCGGGCTGATGTGTGCCGCGTGGATCAACCTGGCCTGGGTAGGCCTGGGCGAGAAGATGCAAGGCTGGTTCCAGCTGGCGGAAGCGCCGTCGGTGTGGATCAGCGCGGCCATTTCGGCCGTGGTGCTGGTGATCGTCATGCGCCGGGGCTAAAGGCGCCTGGAAGATGCCGCAGGGGTTTCGACTGGTATTGCTGTGCATGGGCTGCGAGATCTTGTCCCCTTCCCCGGGGCCGCAACCCTGTGACAGAACCGGGGAAGGGTACCTGAGGAGACAACGAATGAAAGAGCGCGTGATGTTGGGGATGTCGGCCCTGGCCTTTGCGGCCGCACTGACATGCGGGCATGCCGCCTGGGCCGACGAGGCCGCGGCAAAGAAGTGGATCGACAGCGAATTCCAGCCGTCGTCGCTGGCCAAGGACAAGCAGCAGGCCGAAATGAAGTGGTTCATCGACGCCGCCGCCAAGCTCAAGGCCAAGGGCGTGACGCAGATCAATGTGGTGTCCGAGACGATCACCACGCACGAATACGAATCGAAGACGCTGGCCAAGGCCTTCGAGGAAATCACCGGCATCAAGGTCAATCATGACCTGATCCAGGAAGGCGACGTCGTCGAGAAGCTGCAGACGTCGATGCAGTCCGGCAAGTCGATCTACGACGGCTGGATTTCGGATTCCGACCTGATCGGCACGCACTACCGGTACGGCGCCATCCTGCCGCTGTCCGACTACATGAACGGCGCCGGCAAGGAGTTCACCAACCCCGGCATCGACGTCAAGGACTTCATCGGCACCAAGTTCACCACGGCGCCGGACGGCAAGCTCTACCAGCTGCCCGACCAGCAGTTTGCCAACCTGTACTGGTTCCGCGCCGACTGGTTCGCGCGCAAGGACCTGCAGGACAAGTTCAAGGCCAAGTACGGCTATGACCTGGGCGTGCCGACCAACTGGTCGGCCTACGAGGACATCGCCAACTTCTTCACCAACGACGTGAAGGAGCTGGATGGCAAGAAGGTCTTCGGCCACATGGATTACGGCAAGAAGGACCCGTCGCTGGGCTGGCGTTTTACCGATGCCTGGCTGTCGATGGCCGGTTCGGCCGACAAGGGCCTGCCCAACGGCATGCCCGTGGACGAGTGGGGCATCCGCGTGGCCGACGACAAGTGCACGCCGGTGGGCGCGTCGGTGTCGCGCGGCGGTGCCACGAACAGCCCGGCGGCCGTCTACGCGCTGACCAAGTACATCGACTGGATGAAGAAGTACGCCCCGCCGCAGGCCATGGGCATGACGTTCTCCGAGGCCGGCCCGGTGCCCGCCCAGGGCCAGGTCGCCCAGCAGATCTTCTGGTACACGGCCTTCACCGCTGACATGACCAAGAAGGGCCTGCCGGTGGTCAATGCCGACGGATCGCCGAAGTGGCGCATGGCGCCGTCGCCATACGGCCCGTACTGGAAGCAGGGCATGCAGAACGGCTACCAGGACGTGGGCTCGTGGACGTTCTTCAAGAACACCGACCCGAACCGCCTGGCCGCGGCGTGGCTCTACGCCCAGTTCGTGACCTCCAAGACGGTGTCGCTGAAGAAGTCGCTGACAGGCCTGACCTTTATCCGCGACAGCGACATCCACCACGAGTACCTGACCAAGAACGCGGCCAAGTACGGTGGCCTGATCGAGTTCTACCGCAGCCCGGCCCGCGTGGCCTGGACGCCGACCGGCAACAACGTGCCCGACTATCCGAAGCTGGCCCAGCTCTGGTGGAAGAACGTGGCCACGGCGGTGACGGGCGAGAAGACGCCGCAAGCCGCCATGGACAACCTGGCCGAGGAAATGGACCAGGTGATGGGCCGGCTGCAGCGCGCGGGCATGGCCCAGTGCGCGCCGAAGCTGAATCCGAAGAGCGATCCGTCGAAGTGGCTGTCGTCGGAGCATGCGCCGTGGAAGAAGCTCGATAACGAAAAGCCGAAGGGCGAAACCATCGCCTACGACAAGCTGCTGCAGGCGTGGAAGGAAGGGCGAGTCCGCTGATCCTTCTCTGAACGGGGTGTTCAGCCTGCAGTGTGAAGCGGTGGCGTGTGTTGCGTCACCGCTTCATTTTTTTGTGGATCTGTTAAGGATTGGAATATTGCTGTTGCAGTCGGAGTTGAGGGGTGGACTGTGGAGGTGGGCTGCCTAGAATCGCTCGCAGGTCTTGATGAACGAGGAGCGATATGGATTTGTCGGATCATTTCGAACGCCCCAGGCTTGCGGCGGATATCGCGCAGAAGCTGGTGCATGGGCCGGCCAGCAAGGTCATCGCGCTGATCGGATCGCGTGGCATCGGCAAGAGCACGTTCCTGCGGCAGGAAGTGGCGCCTGCCATCCGCAGGCTTGGCGCACTGGTGGTGATGGCGGATCTGTGGGGCGAGACAGACAAGGACCCCGCGGACGTGGTGGTCGGTGCGGTCCAGAAGGCGCTGGATGCCAACGAGAGCATCGCCGCCAGATTCGCGCAGGCAGTGGGGCTGAAGGGGGTCGGTTTCGGCAGCCTGTCGCTGTCTTTCGGTCACGGCGAGACACCCGAGAAGCGCGGAGGGCTGTGGGTCTACCGCTCGATGGAGGCGTTGTCGGCCAGGACGCGCCGTCCGATCATCCTGATCATCGACGAAGCGCAGCAGATGCTGGCAACCGAGCGTGGGGACAGCATGCTGTACACGCTGAAAGCCACCCGGGACCTGCTCAACAACGACCGGGGACTGTATGGCGTACGGACCGTGTTCACGGGCTCCGACCGCACGAAGCTGCTGATGATGCTGGGCGGACGGCACACGATGTATAGCGCATCGCAGTTTGCGTTTCCGGAACTCGGCGCGGACTTCCTGCAGTGGGTACGGCGCAAGTATGAACTGCCGCCCTCCGCCGACGATGCGCTGCTCGAACGGATGTTCCAGCGTGCGGAAAGTCGTCCCGAAGTCCTGATGGACGCCGCGTTGCGGGTGGCGCTCTACGGCCAGTGCGAGGGGGTGAGCGTCAGGCACGCATTCGAACGGGCCGTTGACCTCCGCCTGGCCAAGGTTCACCAGCCTTTCATGAAAGCCATGGATCCGCTGGACCCGATCGACGATGCGGTGCTGCGCGTGGTGGCCGCCACGCCGTCCACGATTGCCGGGTTCGACACCCGGACGATGGGGCTGTACCGGACGGTCGTCCAGGAACTGGACCCTGACTGGAGCCGGGCGCCGGAGCGCCGCGATATCGAACAGTCCCTGAAGCGGCTGACTGCCCTGAAACTGATGTGGGGCTCGGTACTGGGCATCCATATGCTCGCGGACCCGACGCTGGCAGGTGCCATGCGGCGGGCGGGGCTGCTCGATATCGTGCCCGCGATGCCGGGCGGGCGACGGTCGGACGGCGACGAGGACCTGGACCCGTTCATCGTGCCGACGTCCGGGGCCGGGCTTCAGGCGTCCGAGGATGCGTCCTCCGGCCACCTGGCCCCCGTCGACGCATAGCAGGCCTTGCCATGCCGCTTGGCATCGTACAGCGCCATGTCGGCGCGCATGAACAGTTCGCTGACCGACGTGCCCTGGTCCGGCCGATGCATCGCGCTGCCCACGCTGGCCGTGGACACCAGCCGCCGCCCGTCGATATCGAACGGCCGCATCGCTGCATGCACCACCGTCTGGGCAATCCGTTCGACCGTATTGGGATGGCCTACGTTGTCGAGCACGATGGCGAATTCGTCGCCGCCGATGCGCGCCACGGCGTCGCCCGCCCGCACGCAGGCGCGCAGGCGTTCCGCGAAGGCAACCAGCAACTGGTCGCCGATCGGGTGCCCGTAGTTGTCGTTGACGGCCTTGAAGTCGTCGAGGTCCACCAGCAGCAGCGCGGTGCGATAGCCACCTGCATCGGCGCGAGCCATGGTTTCCTGCAGGCGGCGGTCGAAACCCTTGCGGTTGAGCAGGCCGGTCAGGTGATCGGACAGCGTCTGGGCTTCCAGCGAGCGCAGCTTCTGGCGTTCGCCGGTGATGTCACGGGCGAACATGTGCAGCCCGGTGACGGCGTCCTTCGTATCGTTCCAGGCGGGCTGGAAAGTCATTTCCCAGGCCCGGCCCTCGGCGTCCTCGCGGCTGTAGGTGACGGGCTCGCCCGCGCAGGCCTGTTCCAGGTACGGCTTGTGGGCGACGTACTCTGGCGTGCCCCAGAGCTCGCGCAGCGAGAGGCCCGTGATCTGGCTGGCGGGCAAGCCGAAATGGCGTGCGTAGGCCTGGTTGACGAACACGAACCGCTCGCCGGCGTCGACGAAGGCCACCAGGTCCGGAACATGGTTGGCGATGGCCTCCAGGCGCTTCTCGCTGGCCGCTGCCTTGCTGTTGGCGGCCTTGAGCGCGGCTTCCCGCTCGATCAGCTGGGTCATGACCTCCGAGAACGCCCCGGCCAGTTCGCCGATTTCGTCGTCGCGGCGCACGGGCAGTTCGGCCATGGCGGCGGGCTGTTCGCAAAGACGTCGCACGGTCCGATGCAGGCGCTCCAGCGGCGCCAGCAGGTGCCGGATCACGGCCCACATCAGGATCGCGGCCGCCAGCAACGTCACGATGCCCAGGATGACGGCCCGCTGGCGCACTTCGACCAGCGGTGCGTAGGCTTCGGCGGCGGGCAGGACCGAGATGACTTCCCAGCCATTCGACTCCAGCAGGAAGCGGGCTACCACGGGCTGCTCCGGCCAGATCGACTCCAGTGTCGATTCGGGGGCTTCGGCGCCGCAGGATTCGCCAACTGCCTGCGCAGGGGTCAGGACTTTTGCTGCATCGGGGTGCATCGCATAGCGGGGATTCGGCCCGGCCGACACCAGGCAATAGAAGCCGGTGACACCTACGCGGTGATGGGCCAGTTCGCCCAGGAAGTTTTCTGCCGACAGGTTCAGCACGCCGCCCACCACACCCCGCAACTGGCCATGGCTGTCGTGCAACGGCACGGCCAGGATGACGCCGGGGGCGCTCGAGTGCTTGCCTTGCAGCAGGTCCGAGACGGCAAAGTCCGCGCCGTTGACGATGGCCTTGAAGTAATCCCGATCGCCAACGGTCATCTTGACGCCATCGGGCACGGCGGTGCTGAAGACGAGCGTGCCGTCGGTCGCGGCCAGGAAGGTGGCATTGAAGTGCTCGGGCATGTCGACCGTATCGATGGCCATCTGGCGCAGTTGACCGGCGGGACGATCGAGGACGGGCGCGAGCGTGCGCGCGAGCCGTCGCAATACGATAGCGCGCGACTCGAGCTTTTCGTCGAGTTGATCGGCGACCAGCTTGACCAGGGTGTCCTGCTGGGCCTGAACGACTTCCTTCAGGCGCGTGTATGCGTAGACCTGGGAAAACCCGACCCGCACTACGAATACCAGCGTAACAACCGTCGCGGCCGCGATTGCCATTCGATACTTCAATGAGTGCCGCATGAATCTCTTTTTGTTCTGCGCACTGACCCGTTTTCCGGCTGCCTGGGCTTCAATGCAACGACCCTGCCCATTTCTTGAACGCACCTTGACGACGCAACGTTGGCAACCCGGTCAGAGCGTAGCAGAACTGCTGTTTTTTTCGGTGAGAGCAGCGATGGAAACACGTGCGGCTTCCCACATGGGGTGGCGGATGCGCCGCTTCAGGGTGGCGGCGCGACAACGGGACGGTCCCATCAGGTTCACGGGCACGTCGCCAGGGCCTCGGCGAGCCATTCGATGAGGGGCCGGAATCGCGATGCCCCACGGAACTCTGGCGGATAGGCGAGCCAGATTTCGCGGGAGACCTCCGGGACATTGCGTACGAGCGCCAGGCCGGGCTCGCCGGCAGCCAGGTAGTGGGGCAGCAATGCCACGCCGAGTCCCGCGCGCACGCCTTCGCGCACAGCCGCGAAGCTATTGGACTGGAACGAGAAGCGCCGTCCCTGCTCCTGTGGCCAATCGACTTCGGGCAGTGAGAAGCCTTCGTCGAGCAGTCCGCACAGCGGTGTGTCGCGCGACTCCGCCACGGTGGCGGACATGACGGCCGGCGCATAGAGCCCGAACTGGATCGTGCCGGCGCGCTGCGCGATCAGCGAGTCTTCCTGCGGCCGAGCCAGGCGTACCGCAATATGCGCGCGGCGCCGGGCCAGGCTGGTGACGCGGTTATCCACTTCGAGCCGCACTTCCACGTCGGGATTGCGCGCGTAGAAGGCGGGCAGACGTGGCGTCAGGAAATGGCTGCCGAGCGAGGCGGTCGCGGCGACCCGCACCACGCCCGACACGCCGGCGCTTGCGCCTTCGATCTCGCGCAGCAGCCGGTCGGCGGATTGCTCCATCTCGCGCGCGGCCGCCAGCGCGTTGCGTCCGGCGGCAGTCAGTACGAACGTCCCGTCCGTGCGCGTGGCCACGGGTTTGCCGAGCGCGGTTTCGAGCCGCCGGATGCGCCGGATGGCGGTGGCATGCGTGATATCGAGTTCACGGGCGCACGCCGAATAGCTGCCGACCCGCATCAGCGTGGACAGGGTCAGCAGGTCATCCCAGGTGATTGTGCTTTTTTGCACAGTATGTGTGATCTCGTGGCTAATTGGCGTACAGCTTACCGGCCTCTACGATGCCTGCATAGCCACTTTTCACTGTACGGAGACCGTCATGACCGCAACGCCTGCCGCCAAGCCTTTCACCCTGCTCGATGCCGCCGGTGCCAGCCGCCAGCCGTCCAACTGGTCGGACGCGGTGCTGGTGCTCGTGGATCACCAGCGCGAATACGTCGATGGGAAGCTGCCCCTGACCGGCATGCCGGCAGCCGTGGCCGAGTGCGCCGCGCTGCTTTCGCAGGCGCGCCAGCACGGCACGCCGGTCATCCACGTGGTTCACCACGGCAAGCCTGGCGGTGCGTTCGACCCGACCGGCCCGTTCGCGGCCATCATCGAGGGTCTGACCCCCGCCGAAGGCGAGCAGACAGTCATCAAGAACCTGCCAAACAGCTTTGCGGGCACTGATCTGGCCGCGCTGCTTGGCGCAATCGGCCGCAAGGAGCTGATCGTGGCGGGCTTTCAGACCCATATGTGCATCAGCGCGACCGTGCGGTCGGCGCTTGATCATGGCTATCGCGTCACGCTGGTCGCAGCGGGCTGTGCCACGCGCGATCTGCCCGATCCGCTTGGTGGCGACCCGTTGCGCGCCGCCGAACTGCACCGCGTGACACTGGCCGCGCTGAACGACAGGTTTGCGACGATCGTGGCGGATGCTTCGGCGTTGGCGCACTGACGTCGATCGACCGCCATGCGGCTGGCTGGGGCGGCCGGCGAATTTGTGATGTGTGAAGTTCCTTACATCTGCGTCACGCGCTGGTGCGGGCGGTCTGGGGCATACTAGCGCCTTTCCAACGCGGCAAATCCGGCCGCGTTCGCTCAAACAAGCCGCCCCCGCATGAAGCGCATCCTGCTTATCAAGATCACCTCGCTTGGCGACATGGTGCATACCCTGCCGCTGTTGTACGACCTGCGCCGTGCCTATCCGGACGCCAAAATCGACTGGATTGCCGACGCATCGTGCGCGGATATTCCGAGCTGGGCGGTCGGCATCGACCGTGTCATCGCGCCGCCTCTGCGCCAGTTCAAGAAGAATGGCCGCAAATGGCGCGACCTGCGCGGCATCATCGGCGCACTGATGTCGCTGCGCCGCGAACGCTATGACGTGGCCATCGACGTCCACGGCGTTTACAAGAGTGCCATCGCCGCCAGGCTGGCACGGACCAGGCGGCGCCTCGGCTATGCCGCCGAGTATCTCGGCGAAGCAAAGGCCGTGTTCGCCTACACCGAGATTTTTGGTCCGCACGGCGATGCCAACTGCCGCCAGAAGATGCGCATGGTGGTGGCCAACGCGCTGGGGTACGACATCGAGCCGCACGAAACCGCTGAACTTCGGGTGCCGGCACCGGCCACGCCGCTGAACGCCGATGGCGTGCCACGCGCGCTGCTGTTCCACGCGACGTCGCTCGACATCAAGAAGTGGCCGCAGGCCAATTGGGTCGAAATCGGGCACCAGCTGGCCCGGCGCGGCTATCGCGTGCAGCTGCCATGGGGCTCGCAGAAGGAGCAGCAGGAAGCCCAGGCGCTGGCCGCGGCCATCCCCGGCGCCGAGGTGCTGCCGCGCATGTCGATCACCGAGTGCGCGCAGCGCGTCGATGCGGCCGCTCTGGTCGTCGGCATGGACACCGGCTTCGTGCATCTGGCCGATGCGCTGGGCAAGCCGACCGTCATGCTGTTCACCGCGACGTCACGGCCGCACTTTGGCGTGAACAAGCCTGGGCAGTCGGTGTCGGTTGGCGATAACGGCGCACCGCCTTCGGTGGACGAGGTGCTGCGCGCCATCGATCACGTCACGCATGCCAGCCCGGCGCCGGCGGGCGTGCCGGTTCACGCGGCCGGCAGCGCATCGGCGTAACGCCAGTACTCGAAGTCCACGATCGTCGTATTGCCGTTCGCGGTCACCACGTCGAGCATGAACGGCTGGCGGCGGATCAGCATGGAGGCCAGGTAGCGCGACGCCCGGGTGAGTCCCGGCGGCGGGGCCACGGATTCGCCGTGACGCATCGCCAGCCGCAGGATATGCACCGGCACGAATCGCTGCGGATCATCCATGCGCGCCAGGGCCGCGCCCCGGTAAAGCAGCGATGACTGCGCCAGGCGGGCAAAACGGGTGCGCAACTGGGCCAGCGTGCCTGTCGCCAGTGTGGCGCCGGTGCCCGTCAGGCCCACGGCGGTCACGCCGCGCACGTTTGCGCGCCAGAGCCCACCCACCACCATCAGCGGGTCGCGCTTTTCGGGCGGCGGCAGGTTCGACAGGTCTTCCGCCACCGAAAACATGTCGCCATTGAGATCGTAAAGATGGCTGCGCAGCCCAAAACGGCGGTGGTAGCCGATGATGCAGTCGAGGTCATCGTCGAGGATGGGGCGTGCGTCGCGCGGCAGATAGCGGGGCCTGACTTCGAACAGACCGGGCGACACGGCATAGCGGCCCGTCCAGGTCTTCAGCGCGGCAGCGTCGGTTTCGGCGCCGGTCTCGGCATTGGCGGGGGTCAGTTCCAGCGACATCGTCTTCAAGGCTTGGCGTTTGGGGAGAGCTCTCAACGCTACTTGCCGTGCCGCTCGACGTCGTTAGGACATTTCTAATTGTGGGTGCGGAATTTTCTCGTCCTGGCGGCGAGTTGACGCAACGCAAATGGCCCCATGGCGAGGGCATCAGTGAATGACGCCCCCTTGCACAACGCGCACCGGCTCCGCGTCGATGCGCAGCAGCAGCGCGGTCAGGCCATCGGGCGGCCGGCGCTGGCCGGCACCCCGGCCGCCTGGCACACCCTGCGCCGGCTGTCCCGCCGTGCAAACCAGGCTGGCATCGCTCCAGCCATT
The DNA here is from genome assembly GCF_057798875.1 of Cupriavidus sp. 94F1. Taxonomy (NCBI): domain Bacteria; kingdom Pseudomonadati; phylum Pseudomonadota; class Betaproteobacteria; order Burkholderiales; family Burkholderiaceae; genus Cupriavidus; species Cupriavidus sp. 94F1. The sequence continues at coordinate 315,556 of NZ_JBYOJT010000001.1, read as the reverse complement.
GCCCCCGTGGGCAGCCTGCGCGCGCAGCCAGCCGTCGCGATCGGCCAGCCACGTGGTGCCGGGCAACCGTGCTGGATCGACCCCCGCGATCCGCGCGAACACGGGCCAGGCCTGCGCGGACGCGGCCACGCAACCGGCGCGGAAATCCGGAATCGTGGCTGGTGGGCGGCCGTCGGGTGTGACCAGCAACGTGAGAAAGCGTGGATCGTCGAGCGGTAGCGTGGCAGGCGCGCCGTCGAACGCCACGACGCGCACGCGCTGGCGCCCGCGCCAGTCGTCCAGCGCGCGCGGCGGCGCCGCGCCGCAGCGCACCGTCACATCGGGCAGTCGCAGCGGCACCGGCCAACTGCCCTGCGTAGCGCCGCCGGTGCCGGCGGCCAGCGTCTTCAGGTAATCGATCACGGCCCATGCCTGGGTATCGTCAAGCTGGTCGCCGAAGGCCGGCATCGTCGTGTGCCCATTGCCGTCGCGCATGCCGGCCACGATGTGCCAGAACAGTTCGCCTTCGGCGCGGCGGCCCAGCAGCGGACTCAGGAAGGTCGGCGGCCAGCGTGACAGCGTGGCCGCCTGCGGACCTTCGCCCCGGCCGTCGGTGCCGTGGCACGCCACGCAATGCTGCGCGTAGACTTGCGCGCCAGTGGCGATGGCATCCACGGCGAATCGGGTCGGGCTCTGGTGAAAGCTGGTGGGGGCCGCGGGCGTGACGAGCAGCACCGGCGAAGGCCAGGGCGCCGCCACCAGCGCCAGCGCGCCGATGCCCAGCCACACCATGCGCCGCCGGCGCCAGCCCAGCGCCACGACCAGGCAGGTCAGCGCCAGCGCGATGGCCAGCACCGACAGGCCCAGCTGGCGCGCCAGCCCCAGGTCGATCAGCAGGGTGTCCCCGGCAATGCGGTGCGACCACGGCCACGCCGGCTGGCCGTGCAGATCGCCAGACCAGCCCAGCGTGTGCCAGAGTTGCCACAGCGCTAGCTGGACTTCCTGTACCAGGCGCAGCAGCGCATCGAGCCACGCCGGCGGTGGCGGGGCGCTCATGTGGCGCCCCGGACGGCGGACTTACCAGCTTGCATCGAGACCCAGATGGCGCAGGGCTTCGTGCCGAAGCGCGGTCAGCCGCGGATCGCCGCGATGGCGGGGATAGGGCAGGTCGACGTGGATCTCGGCCGTGATGCGCGCCGGCCGCTGGCTGAACACGATCACGCGTTGCGCCAGGAACAGCGCCTCTTCCACATCGTGCGTGACGAGCAGGGCGGAAAAGCCCGCGCGTTGCCACAGTTCGACCAGGTCGCTCTGCATCGCCAGGCGCGTCAGCGAATCGAGCTTGCCAAGCGGTTCGTCGAGGACAAGCAGCCGGGGGTCGTTCACCAGCGCGCGGGCCAGTGCTACGCGCTGGGCCATGCCGCCCGACAACTGATGCGGAAACGCGCGGGCGAAGGCTTCGAGCCCCACGCGCTTGAGCGCCGCATCGACGCGGTGGCCTTCGCGGCGCAGCAGGCCGCGCGCCTGCAGGCCCAGCGCCACATTGTCGCGCACGCGGCGCCAAGGGTAGAGCGTGGGGTCCTGAAAGACGACGATGCGCGAGGGGTCGGGGCGGTCGATCGGCGTGTCGTCCTGCAGGATCTGCCCCTGCGACGGACTGTCGAGGCCCGCCACCAGCCGCAGCAGCGTGGACTTGCCGCAGCCGCTGGGGCCGAGCAGCGCGACGAATTCGCCGGGCGCCACCTTCAGGTTGACGCTGTCGAGCACCGGCAGCTGCGTATCGCCATCGCCAAAGGCATGGCTGACGGCGCGGATATCGATGCGGGCGCCACGCGAGGGGTCGGATGCAGCCACTACCATTTGACGGTTCCTTTCTGCCACGACAGCGCGCGGTCGCGCACGGCAAACAGCAATGTGATGACGCCCGAGAACAGCAGGGCCATGACGATCAGCGCCGCGTACATGTTCACGTACGAGGCCCAGCCCTGCGCCCAGGTCAGATACCAGCCCAGCCCCGACTTCACGCCCATCATCTCGGCCGTGACCAGCACCGAGAACGACGCGCCGAGCCCCATGAACAGCCCCACGAAGACCTGCGGCAGCGCCGCCGGGATGGCCACGCGCAGCACCAGGAACGCCTCTGACGCGCCCATCGTGCGGGCCACGTCGTAGTAGCTCTTGTTGACGCTGGCCACGCCGGACCAGGTCAGCACCGCCACCGGAAAGGCCGTGGCCAGCGCGATCAGGAAGACGGCCGCCGAATAGCTCGACGGGAAGAAATAGAACGTCAGCGGCAGCAGCGCGGTGGAGGGCAACGGCCCCAGCACACGCAGCACCGGATGCACCCAGTAGCCGATGCGGCGCGACCATCCGATCGACACGCCGATCAGAAAGCCCACCACACCGCCGTAGGCCACGCCGAAGCCGAGCAGCTTCAGCGTGTTCAGCGCGCTGTCGCCCAGCCGGCGCCAGTCGTCGATGTAGACCTCGATCAGCGCCTGCGGGGGCGCAAAGAAGGGCGTGGGCAGCAGCGCCGTCTTCGCGGTCAGGATTTCCCAGCCCGCCAAGACCAGCGGCAGGGCCACCAGCCACGGGCCGGCATGGCGTATCGCCTGGCGCAGGCGGCGCAGCGGACCCGCGTAACCGCCCCCGACAGCCACCGCCAGCAGCGCGGCGGCCGCCACGAGTACCGCGATGCCGAGTTCGTCCGTATAGGCCCAGTCCGAAAAGCCGGCCACCTTGTTCGGCCAGCGCCAGGTGAGCGCGCCGAAGGCGCCCCACGCCAGCGCGGCGACGATGCCGGTGGGCCAGACACCGGCCGGCGTGCCGGTCGATCTGGCCGGTTTGGCCGGTTTGGCCGATGTGGCGGATGTGACCGGTTTGGCCGATCCGTCCAGCGGCAGCGGGGCGTCAAGCGTTTGTTGCGGCGTAGCCATGTGGGCGCTCCCGGGTTAGCCGAGGACGTTGGCGTAGACGTGCTGCGCCAGCTTCTTCGTGTCGGTCGATTTCTTGAGCACGCCAATGCGCTGGAAATCGCCGGCATAGAACGCGATTTCCTCCTGCAGGTCCACGCCGGTCGGGTGATGGGTGTAGGTCAGCGACGCATAGAGCTTGCGCAGGTCGTCGGTGCTGATCTTGGGCGAGTATTTGGCAAAGACCTTGGCCGCCTCGTTGGGGTTCTCGTTGACGTAGTCGGTGGCCTGCACGATTGACCGGGCCAGCGCGGACGCGGCCGGCCGGTCGTTGCGGACCAGTTCGCCACGGGCGCCAATCACGCAGCAGACCTTGCGCGCATACTCGCCGGTCAGGTTGGTGGCCAGTTCCACATAGGCGCCGTTGGTGCGCTTTTCGAGCAGGTAGAGGTTGGGATCGCCGTCGGCAATCGCCTGGATCTCGCCCTTGTCCACGGCCACGCCAAGCAGGTCGGCCGGGTACTGGCGCCAGGTGATGTCACGGTCCGGGTCGATGCCGTTCTTGGCCAGCAGGATCGTGAAGAAGTGCTTGCCCGGCGCGGCCAGGTCGCTGACGCCCACGGTCTTGCCCTTGAGCGCCTGCAGGTTCGTCACGCCGGCGGCCTTGGCGCCTACCAGCCGCACGCAGCCGCCATGCGAGCTGCCGATGATCTTGACGTCGAAGCCGGCCTCAAGCGGCTTGAGCCAGCGGTGGATCATGCCCACGGCGGCGTCTGCCTTGCCGGTGGCGATCGATTCCAGCAGCTGGTCGGTGGACCCGCTGTAGTTGATCAGATCCACCTGCAGCCCGTTCTTCTCGAAGAAGCCCTTTTCCTGGGCCACCACGATCGGTGTCAGGCAGAACGAATTCTGGTTCCACGCAAACGTCAGCTTGCGCGGTGCGGACCACGCCTGGCGGCCCAGGATCAGGGCCGGCGCGGCGATGGCTGCGGTGCCGGCGAGCCGCAGGACGCTGCGGCGGCGTGCATCAGGCTGGAACGTGTTCTGGCTCATGTTTCCCGCTCCCCGTTGTTGTTGGTGTGGGTGGTTCAGGCAGCGCGGCGGCGCTGTTCGGCGTCGCGCTGTGCTACCAGCTCGCGCACGCGCGGAATCAGCTCGCGGCCGTAGTCGACGGCGTCTTCGAGGGGATCGAAGCCGCGGATCAGGAACGTGGTCACGCCCAGGTCGTAGTAGGCCAGCAGGGCATCGGCCACCTGTTCCGGCGTGCCGACCAGCCCGGTGGAATTCGATCGGCCGCCCGTTTCGCGTGCGATGGCCGTCCACAGACGCTGGTCAACGCGATCGCCTTGTTCGGCCGCCGCCAGCAGCCGGCGCGCGCCTTCGCTCTGTTGCGGCCCGCCCCGGCTGTAGCCGGCCTGCACGCGCAACGCGCGGGTGCGTTCCAGGATGTCGTCGGCGCGCTGCCAGGCTTTTTCCTCGGTATCGGCCAGCACCGGCCGGAACGACACCGAGAAGTTGATCTCGCGGCCGTGTCTGGCCGCTTCGGCACGCACGCGCGTGGTCAGTTCGCGCACCTGGTCGAGCGATTCGCCCCACAACGCATAGACGTCGGCGTGCTTGCCGGCGACGGCAATGGCCGCCTCTGACGCGCCGCCGAAGTAGATCGGCACATGCGGCTGCTGCGCCGGCTTGACTTCGGAGAAGCCGCGCGCGAAGCGGTAGAACGTGCCGTCGTGGTCGAACGGCTGCGGCTCCGTCCAGATGCGCCGCAGGATGCCCAGATATTCGTCCGTGCGGGCGTAACGCTGGTCGTGGTCCAGGTAGTCGCCATCGCGCTTCTGTTCGTCGTCCGACCCGCCGGAGATGAAGTGCACGCCGAGCCGGCCGCCGCTGAACTGGTCCAGCGTGGCGATCTGGCGCGCGGCCAGCGTGGGCGACGTGAAGCCCGGCCGGTGGGCCAGCATGAAGTGGATGCGCTCGGTGACGGCGGCCGCGTACGAGATGGTCAGCGTGGCGGACGGGCCGGTGGAGTGGTGCGGCACCAGGATGCGGTCGAAGCCGGCCTGCTCGTGGGCCTGCGCAAAGGCGCGCACATAGTCGCGGTCGACCGCGGGGCCGGTGGGCGGATGGATTTCCGATTGCTTCTGGCTCTGGATCATGCCGATGAAGTTGACGCTCATGCGTGATGCTCCTGGTTTGCCTGGATGGGGTACGGGTATGGACGAGAACGTACGCCCGCGCGGCGGCAGACCCAACGAATAAAAACGCCGCTCCATATGCAGCAAAAACCGCCGGTCGATATGCGATATGCGTCGTTATCAAGGCCGGGCATGCGGCGGTACGCTATGTGGCGCCTGATCCTGTTCCCCCCGACGCCCGAAGGAAACCGCATGTCTTCGTCATCCCTGCATCGCCTGCCGACCCCGGCGGCACGGCTGGACGACGTGCTGGCCGAACTGGCCGCGCGCTTCGCCACCACCGCTGCCGCCCACGACGCCGATGGCACGTTCCCGCACGACAATTTCGCGCAGCTGCACGGCTACGGCCTGATTGCACAGGTCGTGCCGGCCGCGCACGGCGGCGCTGGCGCGGGACTGGCCCAGGCGCGGCGCATCATCGCGGCTGTGGCGGGCGGCGACGCGGCCACGGCGCTGGTGCTGACGATGACCTACCTGCAGCATCGCGCTATCGGTCGCGCCGATTCGCGCTGGCCCGACGCGGTGCGCCAGCAGGTATTCCGCAGTGCCGTGGAGCAGGGCGGCCTGATCAACTCGCTGCGCGTGGAGCCCGAGCTTGGCTCGCCGGCACGCGGCGGCCTGCCGGGCACGGTGGCCACACGCGTGGGCGACCGCTGGCGGCTGCGCGGCCACAAGCTGTACACCACCGGCATCCCGGCCCTGCGCTGGCTGGCCGTATGGGCCCGTACGCACGAGCCCGAGCCGCGCGTCGGCATCTTTCTGGTGCCCAGGCCGGACGCCGGGACGCCCGGCATCCGGGTGATCGAAAGCTGGGACCATCTGGGGCTGCGTGCGTCGGGCAGCCACGAAACCGTGTTCGAGGATGTCTGGATCCCGCTGGAAAACGCCGTGGACATCCGCCCGCCCGCGGCGTGGGCGCCGGCGGGCGGCAGCCAGGCGGACATCGACGCCAACGCTGACCAGCAGGCGTGGATGGTGACCCTGCTGGGTAGCCTCTACGACGCCGTGGCGCGTGCCGGCTTCGACTGGGTCCGCCAGTTCGTGCGCGAGCGGGCGCCGGGCAGCCTGGGCAAGCCGCTGGCCACCCTGCCGCGCGTGCAGGAGTCGATTGGCGAGATCGCCGCGCTGCTGCGCGTGAACCAGGTCTTGCTGGACGACATTGCCGCGCGCAGCGACGCCGGCGCGCCGCCGCTGCCGGCCGACAGCGGGCTGCTCAAGTACACCGTGACATCGAACGCGATTCGTGCCGTGGAACTGGCGCTGCAACTGTCGGGCAATCACGGCCTGAGCCGGCACAACCCGCTGCAACGCCACTATCGCGACGTGCTCTGCAGCCGCATCCACACGCCCCAGAACGACGCCATCCTGACCGCCGCCGGACGCGCGGCGCTGGGTGTGTGACCCGGGGCGCAGACGATTGCCCGCCGTGCTATGGTTGTGTGCGATGTGCCGCAGCCTCGACGGCACACGTGAATCCGGAGACAAGCCATGGCCGAGACGCTACCTGGCGCGCACGCGCTGGCGCCGCTGCGCGACTTCATCACCGCCTTTTCCGCCTTGCTGGACCAGCATCCGGACGAGCCGCGCATCCTCGACGAAGGCGGCGCGCTGCTGGCAAAGCTGGTGGCGCGCGACGACTGGCTGCCCGAGGCCTATGCGCAGCCCCATCCCGAGTTCTACCAGCAGATGCTGCTGCACTGCGATTCCGCCGAGCGGTTCTCGATCGTCAGCTTCGTCTGGGGGCCGGGACAGCGCACGCCGATCCACGACCATACGGTGTGGGGCCTGATCGGCATGCTGCGCGGCGCCGAGTACGCCCAGCCTTACGCGATAGACGGTGACGGCGTGCCCCGGCCGGAAGGCGCGGCCGTGCGGCTGGAGCCGGGCCAGGTGGAGGCGGTGTCGCCCGCGGTTGGCGATATCCACCGCGTTCACAATGCCTTCGACGACCGCGTATCGATCAGCATCCACGTCTACGGCGCCAACATCGGCGCGGTAAGCCGCCATGTCTATCCGGAAGCCGGCGGCAACAAGACCTTTATCTCCGGCTACTCCAATACCACCTTGCCCAATCCCTGGGACCGCTCGAAGGAATCCGTCGCACCATGACCGCAGCCAGCCATCCGTTTCCCGTCACGACCAGCCAGGCAGTGCGCCAGGCGTTGCTGGACCGCGCCGAGATTGCGCTGGTGGATGTGCGCGAGGAAGACCCGTTCGCGCAGCAGCATCCGCTATGGGCGGCCAACTTCCCGCTGTCGAAGCTCGAACTCGAAGCCTGGACGCGCATCCCGCGGCGCGATACGCGTATCGTGATCTACGGCCAGCATGACGGCGAAGACCTGGCGCCGCGTGCGGCAAGCGTGCTGCGCAGGCTTGGCTATACCGATGTGTCGCTGCTCGACGGCGGCCTGGAAGCATGGATCGCCGGTGGCGGCGAAGTGTTCCGCGACGTCAACGTGCCGAGCAAGTCGTTTGGCGAACTGGTCGAGGCGAAACGGCACACGCCGTCGCTGAGCGCCACGGCGGTGCAGGCGCTGATCGACCGCAAGGCCGATGTGGTGATCGTCGACGCGCGCCGCTTCGACGAATACCAGACCATGAACATTCCGACGTCGACCAGCGTGCCCGGCGCGGAACTGGTGCTGCGTGTGCGCGAACTGGCGCCGGACCCCGCCACGCAAGTCGTCGTCAACTGCGCGGGCCGCACCCGCAGCATCATCGGCACGCAGTCGCTGATCAATGCCGGCATTCCGAACCCTGTGGCGGCGCTGCGCAATGGAACGATCGGCTGGACCCTGGCCGGGCAGACGTTGTCGCACGGCGCCAGCCGCCGCGCACCGGCGCAGGTGGGCGCGGCCAACCTGGAACAGGCCCGCGCAGGCGCCCGCGCCATTGCGGACAGGGCGGGCGTCAAGCGCATCGCGCATGATGCGCTGGCATCGCTGGAGACCCCGGGCCGCACCGTGTACCGCTTCGACGTGCGCACGCCCGAGGAATACGCCGACGGCCATCTGCCTGGCTTCGCCAGTGCGCCGGGCGGCCAGCTGGTGCAGGAAACCGATCACAACGCACCGGTGCGTGGCGCGCGCGTCGTGCTGGCGGACGATGACGCCGTGCGCGCCAACATGAGTGCGTCATGGCTGGCCCAGATGGGATGGGAGGTCTATGTGGTGGAGCCGGTCGGCGATGCCCTGCGCAGCGAGCGCGGCACCCCGGGGGCGAAACGTCCCGCCGCACCGGACGTGCCAACGATCACGCCGGCAACGCTGTCCGGCTGGCTGGAAGCGGGCGACGTGGCGGTCATTGACGTGACGGCCAGCGCCAACTACGTCAAGCGTCATATCCCCGGTGCGTGGTTCGCGATTCGGGCGCAGTTGGCCCAGGCGCTGCGCGCTATCCCGCCGGCCCGCCGCTATGTGCTGACCTGCGGGTCAAGCCTGCTGGCCCGGTTTGCGGCCGTGGACCTGCAGGCGCTGACCACGTCGGAGGTGTTCGTGCTGGAAGGCGGCAACGCGGCGTGGTTCGACGCGGGCCTGCCAGCCGAGCAGGGCGAAACCCGTCTGGCCGTGCCGCGCACGGATCGCTATCGCCGCCCGTACGAGGGCACCGACAACGCAGCGGCTGCCATGCAGGCGTACCTCGATTGGGAATTCGGCCTGATCGCACAACTCGATCGTGACGGCACGCATTTCTTTGAGGTGGCTTGAGCTAACCGAATTGCGCCAAGGCAAGACCCCCTGCGCAACGCAGTGGGCCATCCCAAAATGCAACAGCAATGTTCCATTTGGGCACAGAAGTTTACGCCAATGCGTGTGAAGATCCCCCATCGATAACGCGGCCCGCCTTTCTAGCTTGAAGCGCAGGCGCCGCACAAACTTGGGGTCAATTCATGAATGTTGTACCGATACCAGCGTGGAATGATGCGCGGGTGCTTCCGCCGGTAAATAGCAAGAATCCGGTAGGCACCGAACGGTCGCCCTATGAGGTGTCGCTGGTCTCTTTCGTAGAGCGATTCGCGACATCGGGGCAGCGGTGTCGAATCCTGCGAGGCTTTCTGGGATTCAGAAAAGTGCTACATGCATCCGGCGTTTCCTCTGGGTTCCAGTGGGTGGGCGGAAGCTTCGTCGAGGATGTCGAGGGGCGTGAAGGCCGTATCCCTCGCGATATCGATGTGGTGACGTTCCTGGACGGCGCTTCCTGTTCGCCGGCCAGGTTGCCGTCCTGGCTATTCGACCATAACCGCGTGAAATCGCAGTTGCTTGTTGACGGTTACTGGGTGGAGCCCGCGGCGTCGGAAAACTGCCGTCGCAGGATATCCACCTACTGGCACAGCGTGTGGTCGCACCGAAGGGACTTGCAGTGGAAAGGCTATCTGCAAATCGGTCTGCAACCCGCGGACGACGAGGCTGCGGAAGCGGTTCTGGATCGGAAGAGCCTGGAACAAAGCCGCGCAGCCTTCAATGTTTGACGATGACAAGGAGAAGTGAAATGGCAAAGGATGACAGCGTCCGGGGTCAATTCGACAACGTGCCCGACGAGCGCCCGGCCAACTGGCTGGAAGAGTTGCCAGTGGACAGCCTTGCGAGATCCAGCATCGAGCATTTCATGCGGCAGGTCGAGGCTGAACTGGCGGAAGCGGAGTCCCGGTGAGCACCTGAGGCGCTCACAAATCCCGTGTCCGCGGAATGATCACGGCCTGTCCGTGTAGCAGGCCGTCGGCATCGAACATCTGCCACAGCGTGGCTTCTTCACCCTCCGGCTGGTGATCAGGCAACCCCGGAGGCGCTGCCGAACGCCGCGAACACGCGCGCCTGCACGGCCTCCATGACCTTTAGTTGCTGCGGATTGGCCGCATCGCTGGCGGTCACGCCGGTGGCGTCCTTGGGCTTGGCGCCGAGCGGATAGAACACAAAGCTCGACCCGAAATCCTTGCCAGCTTCCTTTTTCAGGCTCCGGTTCAGGGCCTTGAGGTACTTTTTCTTCGAGGTCTTCGACATTGGCATGTTTCCTGGCGCTCCTGTCTGGTGGTGAACCTGATTCCCGCGTGGTGCCTTCGCGGCCTTGCGCGCCGTCAGGGGGCGGCCTGTGTTGGCGGCGCATGGCGGATACCGTTTTCTGAGTGATTTATTGGGCACTCTATTGCGAATCGGTGTGTGGCTATGGTAGACGGGCCATTTCGCTCGAATCAAATACTGATTCCCATTGTCTCTAATATTTATCCGAGGCGCGCGTGACGCCTTGTGTTCGATGGCCGTATGCTTGCCGGGTGAAATCTGACCAGAAAGAGTCTGTCGATGACCGAGATGGCACGCACGATCGTTCCCGTAGACATTACCGAGCAGACCTTGCTGGCATGCGCGGTGATCGCGCGACACCTGGGCGGCACGCTGATGGGCGTCCACCTGTTCGGATCAGCCGTCGAAGGCGGATTGAAGCCGTGCAGCGACATCGATCTGCTGGTAATCGTGCGGACACGGCTTGAAGAATCGGCCAAGTGTGCATTGATGCGCGATCTCTTGACGATCTCTGTCCCGCCGGGCACCGACGCGCGGTGGCGCGCGCTGGAAGTCACCGTGGTTGCATGCGATGAGGTCGTACCCTGGCGCTACCCGGCCAGGCGCGAAGTCCAGTTCGGCGAATGGCTCCGCACCGATTTGCAGGCCGGCATCGTCGAATCGCCAGTTCTTGATCACGACCTGGCCATCCTGCTGACGAAGGCGCGCCAGCACAGCGTGGCACTGGTAGGGCCCTCGGCCGAGACGCTGCTCGATGCCGTCCCCCTTCAGGATTTCCACCGCGCGCTGCGCGATACCGCCGCGCAGTGGAATGCCGACGCGGATTGGAAGGACGACGAACGCAACGTCGTGCTGGCACTGGCCCGCATCTGGTACAGCGCGGCCACCGGAAAGATCGCCCCCAAGGACGTGGCCGCGACGTGGGCGCTGGAGCGGCTGCCCGAGACATTCCGCCCAGTCATGATCGCGGCGAGGGCAGGGTATCGGGAGGATGGGCCGGCCTCGGCCCTCGCCGACGCGCGGCAGGTGGAAGCGTTCATCCGCTTCGCACGGACCGCCATTGATGAAATTCTTGGGTGTAACTGACGGCGCGTTTGGCCGATGCAGGGATCGGCGCCGATGCCCAGGCCAAAACAAAAAGCCCAGCATCGCTGCTGGGCTTTTTGACGAATCTGGTGGGTGGTACAGGGATTGAACCTGTGACCCCTGCCGTGTGAAGGCAGTGCTCTACCGCTGAGCTAACCACCCCTTGCTGCTTCGTCGCCGTTGTTGCTGGCGTCGTGCAGTGGAGAAACGAGATTATGCCGATGGGCCAGTATCTTGTAAAGCCCTTTTTTAACTTTCTTTAAAAAAGTGGTGAGGGCTACTGCACGGTGGCGTCGGCGGGCACTTCGGCCGGGACTTCGATCTTCCAGACGGTCTTGCCGCCGCTGGCCTTGTCCAGTTCTTTGAGCACGCTCAGGTGGGCCGACAGTTCAGTCTCGGTGGCCAGCAGCACCGGCAGGGTCAGGGCCGACAGGTCGGCCGTAGCGCGGGTTTCGCCTTGGGCGGCGCCGGCGTCGAGCATGTCGATGACCAGCGAATTCTGGCCGCGCGTCATGGCCAGGTAGACCTCGGCCAGCAGTTCGGCATCGAGCAACGCGCCGTGCAGCGTGCGGTGCGCGTTGCTGACGCCCAGGCGATCGCACAGGGCATCCAGCGAATTGCGCTTGCCGGGGAACATCTGGCGGGCTTCGCGCAGGGTGTCGATCACATTGGCCACGTGGTCGCGGAACGGGGGCAGTTTGTGAAGCTTGAACTCCATCTCCAGGAAGCCCAGGTCGAACGCGGCGTTGTGGATGATCAGTTCGGCGTCGCGCACGAACTCCCGGATCTCGTGCATGACCTCGGCAAACTTCGGCTTGTCGGCCAGGAATTCCGCGGTCAGGCCGTGGATGGCCACGGCGTCTTCGGGGACGTCGCGTTCCGGGTTGATATAGAAGTGCAGGTTGCGGCCGGTCAGGCGGCGGTTGACCAGTTCCACGCAGCCAATTTCGATCAGGCGATCGCCGGTGGCGTGGTTCAGGCCGGTGGTTTCGGTATCGAGAACGATCTGTCGCATGGGGCAGGATTGTAATCGCCCGGCACGGCTGGGCGACGGATTGCGGAGGGTCAGGCGCTGATCGATTCGACGCCGCGGTTGGCCAGGCGGTCCGCCCGTTCGTTACCGGGGTGGCCGGCATGGCCGCGCACCCAGTGCCATTCGATCACGTGCGGCTGGCGCGCTTCGTCCAGGATCTGCCACAGGTCGGCGTTCTTGACCGGCTTCTTGTCGGCCGTCATCCAGCCGCGTTTTTTCCAGCCGGTGATCCATTCGCTGATGCCCTTCTGGACGTACTGCGAATCGGTATAGATATTGATGACGCAAGGCCGCTTGAGCGCGCGCAGCGCCTCGATCACGGCCATCAGTTCCATGCGGTTGTTGGTGGTCGGGTTCTCGCCGCCGAACAGCTCTTTCTCGTGGCCGCCGGATACCAGCACGGCACCCCAGCCGCCAGGGCCGGGATTGCCCTTGCAGGCGCCGTCGGAATAAATCGTGACTTCTTGCATGGATAAATGGAGGAGGGCCCGGATCAGGCGTCGGGCGTGGTCTTTTGATGTTTGCCGTGCGTGCCCGTGGGGGTGGCCACCGGGGCCGCCACAGGCGCCAGCGTGGGCTTGGCGGTCTTCCACGCCGGGCCCACCAGGCGGATATTCTTGACCCGCTTGACCGCGGAGATCATGTAGACCGAGCCGAAGATCGGCCACCAGCGGTCGCCCGCCTTTTCCATGAAGGCGGCGCGCTGCAGCCAGCGGTCGGTGCGATACGGCGGACAGTAGCAGCCAAAGCGGCCGCGGATGATCTCGAAGCCCAGCAGCTTGAGCCAGTCCTTGATCCGCACGAAGCCGATGGTCTGCGCGTCGCTGGGCAGGAAAGGGGTGGCGCCCAGCCGGTTCAGGCCCTGGCGCGCACCCCACAGGCTCATCGGGTTGAAGCAGGTCACCACCACGCGGCCCTCGGGCATCAGCACGCGCGATACCTCGCGCAGCACTTCGTGCGGGTCCTCGGAAAACTCCAGGATATGGGGCAGGGTGACCAGGTCGATGCTCTGTGTATCGAACGGCAGTTCGTCGAACCGGCACAACAGCTGGCGCGCGTCGGGGTGCGTCTCGCGCGGCCCATGGGGGCCGGCGCGGCCATCGAGCGCCAGCGCCGAGAACGGCATGCGGTTCTCGCGCAGCGTGTCGATGTGGGGCAGCCCCAGCTGCACCGCGTGGTAGCCGAAGATGTCCGTTACCGTCCGGTCATACTGCTGCGACTCCCACCGGAGCATGTACTGCCCGGGTGGCGACGCCAGCCATTCTTCCCAATCTATAATCGGTCGGTTGGACATAGGAGCACACATGTTGAAAGTGGAGCCGATCCCCGCCTTTCAGGACAACTATATCTGGGCCATCCACGACGGCGAAAGTGCCGCGGTGGTGGATCCAGGCGAGGCCCAGCCGGTGGAGCGATTTCTGGCGCAACGCGGACTGGCACTGGGCGCTATTGTAATCACCCATCACCATGGCGATCATCAGGGCGGCGTGTCTGACTTGCTGGAACGCCATCCGGCCGGCCCCGACGGGGCCCCGATCCCGGTGATCGGGCCTGCCAGCGAACGCATCGGACATCGCACCCAGGCCGTGCGCGAGGGCGATACGGTGACGCTGGCCCACCCGGCCGCGACCTTCCGCGTGCTGGATGTCCCCGGCCATACCGCCGGCCATGTGGCCTATGTGGGCGACCTGCCCGGCGCGGGGCGTGTCGTCTTCTGCGGCGACACCCTGTTTGCCAGCGGGTGCGGGCGGCTGTTCGAGGGGTCGCCGGCGCAGATGCTGGCGTCGCTGGACAAGCTGGCCGCCTTGCCCGGCGATACCCGGGTGTACTGCGCCCACGAATACACGCGCAGCAATGTCCGCTTTGCGCAGGCCGTAGAGCCGGGCAATGCCGATCTGTCTGCATGGTCGGCGCGGGTGGATACGCTGCGTCAGGCCGAGACCCCGACGGTACCCACCACGGTGGCCCATGAGCGCGCCGTCAATCCGTTCCTGCGCTCGCGGGAACCGGCGGTGCGCCGGGCCGTGCAGGCGCAGGGCGGCGACGTCAGCAACGATGCCGCGGCGTTCGGCGCCCTGCGGGGATGGAAGGACAATTTCCGCTAATACATTCCAGACGTTTGCGGGCGGGCGCAGGGGTGTGCCGGACCCGCCCGGACGGCCCCGGCCTGCATTTCAGGTATCGCAAGATGTCCAAATTGCATCTTCGGGAAAATCTCATTGACGCCAACCGGCCTTTTCCATAGGATCAGGCGAAATTTTTGGCGTCACTTTCAGAGAACTTAATGCGATTTGGTCGATTTCTGGCGGTAGTTGCGTGTGCCGCGCTGCTTGCAGCCTGCGCCAGCACACCCACTCCGCCTGCCGGCGAGATGGCCGGCACGCCGACCGCCCTGGAATCCGGTCCGCCCAAGGACCCGCTCAACACGCTGAACAGCACCGGTCGCGCCGGCTCGCTTGCCAGCTCCAATGTCGCCAAGGTAGACCAGTCCAGCGTGGACTGGCTGCGCGGGCCGTCGTCCGATATCTGGGGCCGCATCCGCAAGGGCTTTGCGATGCCGGACCTGGAAGGCACGCTGGTCGATGACCGCACGCAGTGGTACGCCGCCCGGCCCGACTACATGGAGCGCATGGTGGGCCGGTCGAGCCGCTACCTCTACCACATCGTGGAAGAGCTCGAGCGCCGCAACATGCCGACCGAGCTGGCGTTGCTGCCGTTCGTCGAGAGCGCGTTCAATCCCCAGGCGGAATCCACGGCCAAGGCGGCCGGGATGTGGCAGTTCATCCCCAGCACGGGCAAGACGTACAACCTCAAGCAGAACATGTTCCGCGACGAGCGGCGCGATGTGCTGGCGTCCACCGACGCGGCGCTCGACTACCTGTCGCGGCTCTATGACATGTTCGGCGACTGGCATCTGGCGCTGGCCGCGTACAACTGGGGCGAGGGTGCCGTGTCGCGGGCCATCGCGCGCAACCAGGCGCGCGGGCTGCCCACGGACTACGCCAGCCTGACCATGCCGAACGAGACGCGGTACTACGTGCCGAAGCTGCAGGCGGTGAAGAACATCATCGCCAACCCGGCCGCGTATGGGGTCAAGCTGCCCGACATTCCCGATCATCCGTACTTCGTGACGGTGACCACGTCGCGCGATATCGATGTGGCGCTGGCGGCCAAGCTGGCCAACATGCCGCTGGACGAGTTCAAGGCGCTCAATCCGTCGTTCAACCGGCCGGTGATTCTGGGGGCGGCCAACCCGCAGATCCTGCTGCCATTCGATAACGCCGAACGGTTCCAGTACAACCTCAATACCTATCGGGGCGGCCTGTCCACCTGGACGGCCATTTCGGTGGACAGCCGCGAGCGCGTGGAATCGCTGGCGGCGCGGCTCAACGTCGATGCCGACACGCTGCGCGAGATCAACCGCATTCCCAAGGGCATGCGGCTGAAGGCTGGATCGACGGTGATGATTCCGCGTACCGATCGCCACGACCAGGACATCAGCGCGTCGCTGGTGGACACCGCGATGCTGGCCGTAGAGCCTGATGTGCCCGATGCGCGCCGCGTGGTGGTCAAGGCGGGCCGCAAGGACACGGTGTCGTCGGTGGCCCATCGCTACAGGGTGTCCGTGCGGCAGGTGCAGTCGTGGAACAAGCTGTCAGGCAGCAAGCTGGTGGCCGGCCAGAGCCTGGTGCTGATGGTCCGCCCGAACTCGCCGGCTGCGGCGCGCGCCGAGCGCGGCGACGATGGCGACGATACGCCCGTCCGTGGCAAGGCTGCGCACGGCAGGACCGTTGCGGCGAAATCGGAAAAAACCGAGAAGGTCGAAAAAGCGTCGGTTTCCAGATCGGCGAAAGCTGAAAAGGCCGAGCCGCGCAAGCGCGTGGTGGTGGAAGCTGCACCGCACAAGGGCGCCAGCAAGTCGGCCAGCAAGCCGGCGCCCGCCGCGCCCGCCAAGCCGACGCCGTCGGCAAAGTCCGCCAAGGGTCACGCTCGCTGATTGGCGATATCCGACCTGTCTGATCCGTCCCCCCGCGCCGCGCGACATCGCAGGCCGCGGGGGGATCGGCACCCACGGTGAGGCCAAACGTCTGGGCCGCCGCGCCGTCATGGTAGATTCTTTAAAAAAGATGGCCGTATCCGTGCCCAAGGGGACGGCGCCGCAAGTCGCTGCGCGATGCTGTGGACAGGCGCCGCGCGATAGCCCATCCCCCTCGGGCCCGGCCGGGCCATCCGCACCGCATTACGACAAACGACAAGCGGAGGAGACACATCATGACGGCAAGCCGTGCCCTGCACGCGCGTTCCTTGTCCGACAAGGCCGGATTCTGGGCCGAACAGGCCGCGCGCATCGATTGGGAAACCCCGTTCGAGCGCGTGCTCGACGACAGCCATCCGCCATTCGCGCGCTGGTTCGTTGGCGGGCGGACCAATCTCTGCCACAACGCCATCGATCGCCACCTTGCCGAGCGGGCCGACCAGCGCGCGCTGGTCTATGTGTCCACCGAGACCGATTCCGAGCGCGTCTACACCTATCGCCAGCTGCACGACGAGGTGAACCGGATGGCCGCCACGCTGCAGGCACTGGGCGTGCAGCGCGGAGACCGGGTGCTGGTCTACATGCCGATGATCCCCGAAGCGATGTTCGCGATGCTGGCCTGTACCCGCATCGGGGCCGTCCATTCGGTGGTGTTCGGCGGGTTTGCCTCGGTCAGCCTGGCCGCGCGTATCGACGATGCGAAGCCCAAGGTGATCGTCAGTGCCGATGCGGGGTCGCGCGCCGGCAAGGTGGTGCCGTACAAGCCGCTGCTGGACGAGGCGATCCGGCTGGCCGGCCATCATCCGGACAAGGTGCTGCTGGTGGACCGCAAGCTGGCCGACATGCCGCGCACCGCCGACCGTGACGAGGACTACGCCGCCTGGCGCGACAGGATGGCGGGCCGCCCGGTGCCGTGCGTATGGCTGGAATCGAGCGAGCCATCGTATGTGCTGTACACCTCGGGCACCACGGGCAAGCCCAAGGGCGTGCAGCGCGATACCGGCGGCTATGCGGTGGCGCTGGCCACGTCGATGGAATACATCTTCTGCGGCAAGCCTGGCGACACGATGTTCACGGCGTCCGACGTGGGATGGGTGGTGGGGCACAGCTATATCGTCTATGCGCCGCTGCTGGCCGGCATGACGACGGTGATGTACGAAGGCACGCCGATCCGTCCCGACGGCGGCATTCTCTGGAAGATCGTCGAGCGGCATGGCGTGAACATCATGTTCAGCGCGCCCACGGCCATCCGGGTGCTCAAGAAGCAGGACCCGGCGCTGCTGCGCCAGTACGACCTGTCCAGCCTGCGGCTGCTGTTCCTGGCGGGCGAGCCGCTGGACGAGCCCACGGCGCGCTGGATCCAGGACGGCATCGGCAAGCCGGTGGTCGATAACTACTGGCAGACCGAATCGGGCTGGCCGATCATCGCGATCCAGCGCGGCGTCGAGGCGTTGCCCGCCAAGCTGGGCTCGCCCGGCGTGCCGGCCTATGGCTATGACCTTCGGATCGTCGACGAGAGTACCGGCGAGGAATGTCTGCCGAACCAGAAGGGCGTGGTGGCCATCGACTATCCGCTGCCGCCCGGCTGCATGACCACGGTCTGGGGCGACGACGACCGCTTTGTACGCACCTACTGGTCGGCGGTGCCGAACCGGCAGTGCTATTCGACGTTCGACTGGGGCGTGCGCGATGACGATGGCTACATCTTCATCCTCGGGCGCACCGACGATGTGATCAACGTGGCCGGGCATCGGCTGGGCACGCGCGAGATCGAGGAAAGCCTGTCTTCCCACCCGGGCGTGGCGGAGGTGGCCGTGGTGGGTGTGCAGGACGCGCTGAAAGGGCAGGTGGCGCTGGGCTTCTGTATCGCCCGCGATGCTAGCCGCACCGGCACCGATGACGACCGCCTGATCTTTGAAGGCGAACTGATGAAGACCGTCGAGCAGCAGCTTGGCGCGGTGGCGCGGCCGGCGCGCGTGTTCTTTGTCAACGCGCTGCCGAAGACCCGCTCGGGCAAGTTGCTGCGCCGGGCCATCCAGGCCGTGGCGGAGGGGCGCGATCCGGGCGACCTCACGACGATCGAGGACCCGACGGCGCTCGATCAGGTAAAAGACGCCCTGGGCTGATTGATGTGGCGAAGGCTCCCCTTTTCTGCGCGGGCAGAGGAGGGGCCTGATCCGACCTCCGACGCGTCCTGAAATTCTGCTTGCCAGCCATCGTCAGGCGCCCTAATATTTTAAGCATAAAATATTTAACCCTGATGTAGAGCGCCATGGGCCCCGATGCCGGCGGCGTGCAGGAGACTGACAGATGCGAGTGCTCTGTATTGGTGGCGGCCCGGCAGGGTTGTACTTCGGGCTGCTGATGAAGCTGCAGGACCCGGCCAACGAGGTGGTGGTGGTCGAGCGCAACCGGCCGTACGACACGTTCGGTTGGGGCGTGGTGTTTTCCGACGCCACGCTGGAAAACCTGAAGCAGGCCGATCCGGTCAGCGCGGCCGAAATCAACGCGGCGTTCAATCACTGGGACGATATCGACATCCATATCGGCGGGCGCACCATCCGCTCGGGCGGGCACGGGTTCATCGGCATTGGCCGCAAACGCCTGCTCAACATCCTGCAGGCCCGCTGCGAGGCGCTGGGCGTGAAGCTGGTGTTCGAGACCGACGCCACTGACGACCAGGCGCTGGCCCGGCAGTACAACGCCGACCTGGTGATTGCGTCCGATGGCATCAACAGCCGCATCCGCACCCGCTACGCCGAGACCTTCGCGCCCGATATCGACACGCGCCAGTGCCGCTTTGTCTGGCTGGGCACCCACAAGCTGTTCGACGCGTTCACGTTTGCGTTCGAGAAGACCGAGCATGGCTGGTTCCAGGCCCATGCCTACCGCTTCGATGACGACACATCGACGTTCATCGTCGAAGCCCCGGAGCCCGTGTGGCGCGCCGCCGGCATCGAACAGATGAGCCAGGAAGAGGGCGTGGCATTCTGCGAACGGCTCTTCGCCCGCCATCTGGACGGCCACCGGCTCATCAGCAATGCCACGCACCTGCGCGGCTCGGCCAACTGGATCCGCTTCCCGCGCGTGATCTGCCACCGCTGGGTGCACTGGAACACGCTGGCCGACGGCCGCCGCGTGCCGGTGGTGCTGATGGGCGATGCCGCGCACACCGCGCATTTCTCGATCGGCTCAGGCACCAAGCTGGCGCTGGAAGACGCAATCGACCTGGCCAACGAGATCGGCGCGCAGCGCGCCGCCGGCGTGGATGGGGTGCCCGAGGCGCTGACGCGCTACGAGGCCACGCGCAGCGTGGAGGTGCTGAAGATCCAGAACGCCGCGCGCAATTCCACCGAATGGTTCGAGAATGTCGAACGCTACGCGGGCATGGCGCCCGAGCAGTTCGCCTATTCGCTGCTGACGCGTTCGCAGCGGATTTCGCACGAGAACCTGCGCGTGCGCGATGCCGGCTACGTCGCCGGGTTCGAGCAATGGCTGGCCGCCCAGGCCGGCGTGCCACCGGAAACGCTGAAGCTGCGCGCCGCCGCCGGCGACGCGGGCCTGCCGCCGATGTTCACGCCGTTCACGGTGCGCGGCGTCACGCTGAAGAACCGCGTGGTGGTGAGCCCGATGGCGATGTATTCGTCGGTGGACGGCGTGCCGGGCGATTTCCACCTGGTGCATCTGGGCTCGCGCGCCATGGGCGGCGCCGGCATGGTGGTGGCCGAGATGACCTGCGTGTCGCCCGATGCGCGTATCACGCCGGGCTGCCCAGGGCTGTGGAACGACGCCCAGCGCGATGCCTGGAAGCGCATCGTCGATTTCGTACACGCCAACAGCGACGCCCGCATCGCCATGCAGCTGGGTCATGCCGGCCGCAAGGGCTCGACGCAGCTGGGCTGGGAGAAGATGGACTACCCGCTGGCCGAGGGCAACTGGCCGCTGGAATCGGCATCGGCGCTGCCCTACCTGCCGGGCGTGTCGCAGGTGCCGCGCGAGATGACCCGCGCCGACATGGATCGCGTGCGCGACGACTTCGTGGCCAATGCCCGCCGCGCGGCGGAGGCCGGCTTCGACTGGCTGGAACTGCACTGCGCGCACGGTTATCTGCTGTCGAGCTTTATCTCGCCGCTGACCAATGTACGTACCGACGGCTACGGCGGCTCGCTGACCAACCGGCTGCGCTTTCCGCTGGAGGTCTTTGCCGCGGTGCGCGCCGTCTGGCCGCAGGACAAGCCGATGTCGGTGCGGATTTCGGCGCACGACTGGGTCGAAGGCGGCATCACGGCCGACGATGCCGTGGAAATCGCGCGCGCCTTCAAGGCGGCCGGCGCCGACATGATCGACTGTTCGTCCGGCCAGGTCAGCCCCGACCAGACCCCGGTCTATGGCCGGATGTACCAGACGCCGTTCGCCGACCGCATCCGCAACGAGGCCGGCATTCCGACGATTGCCGTCGGCGCCATCTTCGAGGCCGACCACGTGGACAGCATCGTGGCGGCGGGCCGCGCCGACCTGTGCGCGATTGCCCGCCCGCACCTGGCCGATCCGGCCTGGACGCTGCACGAAGCCGCACGGCTGGGCTTCCGCGACATCACCTGGCCCAGGCAATACGTGGCCGGCAAGCGGCAGCTCGAAACCAACCTGGCGCGGGCAGCTTCGTACGCGCAGCAAGCGGGGAAGTGATCATGGCGATGGCGTTGCAGGGCCACCATGCGCTGGTTACCGGCGGCGGACGCGGCATTGGCGCGGCGATTGCCCGCCGGCTGCTGGAAGAGGGCGCGAGCGTGACGCTGGTGGGCCGCGACTGCACGGTGCTGGACGCGGCCATGCAGGCGCTCGAGCCGCTGGCCGTCGATGGCGCGGCGCTGGGCATGGCGGCGGCCGACATCACCGATGCCGACGAGGTGGCCGGTGCCTTTGCCCAGGCCGCCAGCGAACGCGGCCCGATCACGGTGCTGATCAACAACGCGGGCCAGGCCCATAGCGCACCGTTCGCCAGGACCGACCTGGCGCTGTGGCAGCGCATGCTCGACGTGAACCTGACCGGCACCTTCCTGTGTACGCAAGCGGCGCTGCCCGCGATGCTGGAGCAGGGCTGGGGCCGCATCGTCAACGTGGCGAGCACGGCCGGGCTGATCGGCTACGGCTACGTCAGCGCCTACTGCGCGGCCAAGCACGGCGTGATCGGCCTGACCCGCGCGCTGGCACTGGAGCTGGCGCCGAAGGGCATCACCGTGAACGCGGTGTGCCCGGGCTATACCGAGACCGACATCGTGCGCGATGCGGTGTCCAATATCGTCGACAAGACCGGCCGCACGGAAGAACAGGCGCGCGCCGAGCTGGCCGCGCGCAATCCGCAGCGCCGGCTGGTGCAGCCCGACGAGGTGGCCGATGCCGTGGCGTGGCTGTGCCGTCCATCGGCATCCGCCATCACCGGGCAGGCCGTGCCGGTGGCGGGCGGCGAGGTGATGGTGGGGTGAAGTACCGGGGTGTTACGCCCCGCTTCCACGTCGCGGCAGCAGGGCGGCAACCAAACCAAATGCAGGTCAAGAATCCAAAGCGAGACAAACGATGAGCGATGTAGCACTGGACATGCGCCACCACAAGCGCACCTTTGCCGACTACCAGCCGAAGCACTTCCTGTGGTCGGTGTCGGCCGACGGCAAGGTGGCCACGATCACGCTGAACCGGCCGGAGCGCAAGAATCCGCTGACGTTCGATTCCTACGCCGAGCTGCGCGACCTGTTCCGCGCGCTGTGCTATGCCAAGGACATCAAGGCCGTGGTGATAACCGGCGCGGGCGGCAACTATTGCTCGGGCGGCGACGTGCACGAGATCATCGGGCCGCTGACGCGCATGTCAATGCCCGAACTGCTCGACTTCACGCGCATGACGGGCGACCTGGTCAAGGCCATGCGCGCCTGCCCGCAGCCGGTGATCAGTGCGATCGACGGCATCTGCGCCGGCGCCGGCGCCATGATGGCGCTGGCATCCGATATGCGGCTGGGAACGGCGCAGGCCAAAACGGCTTTCCTGTTCGTCCGCGTGGGCCTGGCCGGGGCGGACATGGGCGCCTGCACGCTGCTGCCGCGCATGATCGGGCAGGGCCGGGCCAGCGAACTGCTCTACACGGGCCGCGCGATGACGGCCGACGAAGGCCTGCAGTGGGGCTTTTTCAATGCGCTGCATGCCTCGGAATCCGTGCTGGCCGAGGCGCAGGCGCTGGCCGCCCAGATCGCGGCGGGCCCCACCTTCGCGCACGGCGTGACCAAGAAGCTGCTGCACCAGGAGTGGAATATGGGCGTGGACGAGGCCATCGAGGCCGAGGCCGAAGCCCAGGCCATCTGCATGCAGACGCGCGACTTCCGGCGTGCCTACGATGCATTCGTGGCGAAGCAGAAGCCCGTCTTCGAAGGCGATTGAGGAGCCGGCATGAGCGACAAGACCTATCTCGACCTGCCGTTCTTCGACGACGCGCATCGCCAGCTGGAACGCGAGCTGGACGGCTGGTGCGGCCAGCACCTGCGCGATATCGACCATCACGACGCCGATGCTGCATGCCGGGGGCTGGTGCGCCAGCTGGGCCAGGCGGGCTGGCTGCGCTACTGCGTGCCGGCGGCCTTTGGCGGCGCGCTGCCGGCGCTGGATTCACGCGCGCTGTGCCTGCTGCGCGAAACGCTGGCGCGTCACGACGGCCTGGCCGACTTCGCCTTCGCCATGCAGGGGCTGGGCTCCGGTGCGATCACGCTGGCCGGCAGCGACGCCGTGCGCGAACGCTACCTGCCGCGCGTGGCCCGGGGCGAGGCGATTGCGGCCTTTGCGCTGTCGGAGCCCGAGGCCGGCTCAGATGTAGCGGCGATGCAGTGCAGCGCGCGGCTGTCCGACGATGGCAGCCACTACGTGCTGGACGGCGCCAAGACCTGGATCTCGAATGGCGGCATCGCCGACTTCTACTGCGTCTTCGCCCGAACCGGCGAAGCGCCGGGCGCGCGCGGCATCACGGCCTTCGTGGTCGATGCCGATACGCCGGGCCTGTCGATTGCCGAGCGGATCGACGTCATCGCGCCGCATCCGCTGGCCACGCTGCGCTTCGATCACTGCCGCGTGCCGGTGGGCAACCGGCTGGGCGAGGCGGGGCAGGGCTTCAAGGTGGCGATGATGACGCTGGACATCTTCCGCGCGTCGGTGGCGGCGGCTGCGCTGGGCTTTGGCCGCGCCGCGCTGGACGACGCGCTGGCGCGCGCCACGTCGCGGCCGATGTTCGGCGGCGTGCTGGCCGACCTGCAGCTGACGCAGGCCGCGATTGGCGAGATGGCCACGGCCATCGACTCGGCCGCGCTGCTGACCTACCGTGCCGCCTGGCTGCGTGACGTGCGCCAGCAGCGCACCACGCGCGAGGCGGCCATGGCCAAGATGGTGGCCACCGAGCACGCGCAGCAGGTGATCGACCGCGCCGTGCAGATCTTTGGCGGCCTGGGCGTCAAGGCGGGCACGCGTGTGGAACGCCTGTACCGCGAGATCCGCTCGCTGCGTATTTACGAAGGCGCCACCGAGGTGCAGAAGCTGATCATCGCGCGCGAGACCCTGGCTGCGCGCCCGGCCTGACGCATCGCATCCGAATCGAACAGGAGACAAGCATGGTCGCCCCCACCATCGTCCCGAATGCCGCCACGGCGCACGTCGACACCTTCGCCCGCGATCGCCTGCCGCCGCCGGATACGTGGCCGGTATTCCAGTTCAACGACGACACGCGCTACCCGGCGCGGCTCAACGCGGCCGTGGAGTTGGTGGACCGCCATGTGTCCGACGGCAATGGCCAGCGCGTGGCGGTGCGCCATGAGCGCGACGGGCGCATCGAAACGGTGACTTACGCGCAACTGTCCGCGCTGGTCAGCCGCATCGCCCATGTGCTGGTGGAGGATATGAAGCTGGTGCCGGGCAACCGCGTGCTGCTGCGCGGGCCGAACAACCTGATGATGGCGGCCAGCTGGCTGGCCACGGTCAAGGCGGGCCTGATCGCAGTGCCGACGATGCCGCTGCTGCGCGCCAAGGAACTGCGCCAGATCATCGACAAGGCGCAGGTCACGGCCGCGCTGTGCGACGCCCGCCTGCGCGACGAACTCGACGCCAACCAGCGCGCCGACGGCGAGCACTTCTGCCCGACGCTGACCACGGTACGGTACTTCAACGGCACCGGCCCGGGGTCGCTGGAAGCCGCGATGGACGGCAAGCCGGATACGTTTGCCGCCTGCGACACCGCCACCGACGACATCTGCCTGATCGCCTTCACCAGCGGTACCACGGGCCAGCCCAAGGGCACCGTGCATTTCCACCGCGATGTCTTGGCGATGTGCGACCTGTTCCCGCGCCACGTGCTGAAGCCCACGCCGGACGACGTGTTCTGCGGCACGCCGCCGATCGCGTTCACGTTCGGGCTGGGCGGCATGCTGTGTTTCCCGCTGCGCATCGGCGCCAGCACGGCGCTGGCCGAGAAGCTCACGCCCGAGACGCTGCTCAAGCTGATCCAGGACCACCGTGCCACCGTGGTGTTCACGGCCCCCACCTTCTACCGGCAGATGGCCACGCTGGCCGGGAATTTCGATATCGGCAGCCTGAAGAAGAGCGTATCGGCCGGCGAGGCGCTGCCTGACGCCACGCGCCAGGCCTGGAAGGCGGCCACCGGCATCGAGATGATCGACGGGCTGGGCGGGACCGAGATGATGCATATCTTCGTGTCCAGCGCCGGCGCCGATGTCCGGCCCGGCGCCGTGGGCCGCGTGGTGCCCGGCTACGAGGCGCGCATCGTGGACGACAACATGCAGCCGCTGCCGCCCGGCACCGTGGGCAAGCTCGCGGTGCGCGGCCCGACCGGCTGCCGCTATCTCGACGACCCGCGCCAGGAAGTCTATGTGCGCGAAGGCTGGAACCTGCCCGGCGATACCTTCATGGCCGACGAGGACGGCTACTACTTCTACCAGGCCCGCTCGGACGACATGATCATCTCGGCCGGCTACAACATCGCCGGCCCCGAGGTGGAGGGCACGCTGATGAAGCACGCATTCGTGGCCGAGTGCGGCGTGGTGGGCGCGGCCGACGCCGAGCGCGGCCAGGTGGTGACGGCCTACGTGGTGCTGCGCCCCGGCGTGGCGGCCGACGCGGCCACGTGTGCCGCCCTGCAGGACTACTGCAAGCGCGAGATCGCGCCCTACAAGTATCCGCGCCGCATCGAGTTCGTGGCCGCGCTGCCGCGCACCGAGACGGGCAAGCTGCAACGCTTCCGGCTGCGGCAAATGGCCAACGAGGGCGGACGGCCGTGAGCGAACCGTCACAAGGGAGCCGTCATGAGGGAGCCGTCATGAGCGAGGTATTCCGCAACCACGTGCGCATCCGCTTCAAGCATTGCGACGCCGCCGGCATCGTGTTCTATCCGCGCTACTTCGAGATGCTGAACGACTTGATCGAAGACTGGTTCGCCGAGGCGCTGGACTGGCCGTTCGACGCCATGCACGGGGCGGCGCACGCGGGCATTCCGACGGCCGAGTTGCAGTGCCGCTTCGAGGCGCCGAGCCGCCTGGGCGAACTGCTCACGCGCGAACTGCGTGTGACACACATCGGCCGCAGCAGCTTTGCGGTGCAGATCCGCTTTGCCGGCCCGGATGGCGACACGCGCATGGCCATCACCCAGCGCCTGGTCTGCGTGGACACGCGCCAGATGGCCCCGCAGCCGCTGCCTGACCCCGTGCGCACCGCGATGGGGCGCTTCCTGGCGCCCGCCGCGTAAGCCAGAACAAACCAGACGATGGCAACACCGAAAGGACCCAACATGCTGAAGACATTGCAACCGCCCGACTGGGCAGCGCCGAAGGGCTACGCCAACGGCATCCTAGCCGACATGCAGGTGGGCAGCCGCCTGATATTCGTGGGCGGCCAGATTGGCTGGAACGGCCAGTGCGAATTCGAGACCGACGACTTCGCGCTGCAGGTGGCGCAGGCGCTGCGCAATATCGTGGCGGTGCTGGAGCAGGGCGGGGCGCGGCCCGAGCACATCGCGCGCATGACCTGGTACGTGAAGGACAAGGCCGAATACGTGGGCGCCTACAAGGCCATCGGCCAGCACTATCGCGATATCGTGGGCCGGCATTTTCCGGCCATGACGGCCGTCGAAGTGGCCGACCTGGTGGAGCCGCGGGCCAAGGTGGAAATCGAAGTCACGGCGGTGGTGCCGCCGGCGGCGTAAATCCCGCGCGATGCCGGCGGAGCGCGGTGGTGCGGCCGTCTGGCATGCCGATGGCCGGTAAGCCGGCGGCCGCGTCTGTCCATCGTAAGTTGTTGAATACTTGAGAAATTGGGTACGGCGGGATATAATCCGAAAGTTTCGCTTTCAGAACCCTTCACCCTAGCGCCTACCGTATTCCACCTTCCGCCGCCCCGCTTGCGCGCGTTTTTCATGCACTGCAAAAATGTGATGAAAAAGCCATGCGCCAGCCGGTCCCTTTGTTGGGCCGCCTACGGGGCACGAGGCGTTGAGCAGGTCGGTCACGGGGTGAGTCCAGCAGGAGCCTACCCGTGTTACCGTCTTTTCCGTCCGCCATCCTCGCGCTTGCAGACGGCACGGTCTTTCGTGGCTATTCCATCGGCGCTTCCGGCCATACGATCGGCGAAGTGGTGTTCAACACCGCCATCACCGGTTATCAGGAAATCCTCACCGACCCCAGCTATTCCCGGCAGATCGTCACGCTGACGTATCCGCATATCGGCAATTACGGCGTCAATCCTGAGGATGTAGAAGCCACGAAAGTCCATGCCGCCGGCCTGATCATCAAGGATCTGCCGCTTCTGGCCTCCAACTTCCGCAAGGAACACACGCTCGCCCACTACCTGAAGCAGGAAAAGGTCGTGGCGATTGCCGGTATCGACACCCGCAAGCTGACCCGTATCCTCCGCGAGAAGGGCGCCCAGAACGGCTGCATCCTGGCGGGCGAGGACAACGTGCAGAAGGCCATCGACCTGGCGCGCTCGTTCCCGGGCCTGTCGGGCATGGACCTGGCCAAGGTGGTGTCGGTCAAGGAACCGTACGCGTGGACCCAGACCGAATGGAAGCTGGGCGAAGGCTATGGCAAGCAGGACAAGCCGCAGTTCCACGTGGTGGCCTATGACTACGGCGTCAAGTTCAACATCCTGCGCATGCTGGCCGAGCGCGGCTGCAAGGTGACGGTGCTGCCGGCGCAGGCCAGCGCGGCCGACGCCCTGGCGCTGAATCCGGACGGTATCTTCCTGTCGAACGGCCCCGGCGACCCCGAGCCGTGCGACTACGCCATCGCCGCCACGCGCGAGTTCATCGCCCGCGGCATCCCTACGTTCGGCATCTGCCTGGGTCACCAGATCATGGCGCTGGCCGTGGGCGCGAAGACGCTCAAGATGAGCACGGGTCACCATGGCGCCAACCATCCGGTCAAGGATCACGACGATGGCCGCGTGGTGATTACGTCTCAGAACCATGGCTTTGCCGTGGATGCGGCGACGCTGCCGGCCAATGCGCGTGTCACGCACACGTCGCTGTTCGACGGCACGCTGCAGGGCTTCGCACTGACCGACAAGCCTGCTTTCTGCTTCCAGGGTCACCCCGAAGCGTCGCCGGGTCCGCATGACATCGCGTACCTGTTCGACCGCTTCACGAAGCTGATGCAGGACGCCCGCGCCAAGGCTGCCGCCTGACGCGGCGCGTTGGATGCAACGAGAGACCTGAACGGAATCCACCTGCCATGACCGCTTTCATGCACGCCAGCTTCGGCATCACCGATTTCTGGACCTATGTGCTCGGCACGATCTTCATCGTGCTGCTGCCCGGGCCGAACTCGATGTATGTGCTGTCGGTGGCCGCCCAGCGCGGCGTGCGTGCCGGCTACAAGGGTGCGTGCGGCGTGTTCCTCGGCGATGCCATCCTGATGGTGCTGTCGGCCGCGGGCGTGGCTTCGCTGCTCAAGGCCAGCCCGGCGCTGTTCCACGTGATCAAGTACGTGGGCGCCGGCTACCTGGGGTGGATCGGCTTCCAGATGTTGCGCGGCGCAGTGCGCAACTGGACCAGGCCGGCCGACCCCGCTGCCGCGCAGGCGGCGGCCGTGCCGGTGGACAGGTCTTCGAACCCGTTCACCAAGGCGCTGGTCATCAGCCTGCTGAACCCGAAGGCCATCCTGTTCTTCATCTCGTTCTTCATCCAGTTCGTGGATCCGCAGTTCGCGTATCCGGCGCTGTCGTTCGTGGCGCTGGGCCTGGTCTGCCAGATCTGCAGTCTTGCGTACCTGACGACGATCATCTTCGTGGGCGCGCGGCTGGCCGATGCGTTCCGACGCCGCCGGCGCCTGTCCGCGGGCATGTCGAGCGGCGTCGGCGCGATGTTCATCGGCTTCGGTGCCAAGCTGGCCACGGCCACCCTGGGCTGACGACCCAAAACCTGATATCCGGTACGGCCCGCGGGAACTTGCGGACCGGCCAATAAAGAGAGCGTGCAATGCCAAAGCGCACAGACATCAAGAGCATCCTAATCATCGGCGCAGGCCCGATCATCATCGGCCAGGCGTGCGAATTCGACTACTCCGGCGCACAGGCCTGCAAGGCGCTGCGCGAAGAGGGCTTCAAGGTCATCCTGGTCAACTCGAACCCGGCGACCATCATGACGGACCCAAACACGGCCGACGTGACGTACATCGAGCCCATCACCTGGGAAGTGGTCGAGCGCATCATCGAGAAGGAGCGCCCCGACGCCATCCTGCCGACCATGGGCGGCCAGACCGCGCTGAACTGCGCACTGGACCTGCATCGCCATGGCGTGCTGGACAAGTACAAGGTGGAGCTGATCGGCGCATCGCCGGAAGCCATCGACAAGGCCGAAGACCGCCAGAAGTTCAAGGACGCGATGACCAAGATCGGTCTCGGTTCGGCCAAGTCGGGCATCGCCCACTCGATGGACGAGGCCGTGGCCGTGCAGTCGCGCATCGCCCAGGAAACCGGCTCCACCGGCTACCCGATCGTGATCCGCCCGTCGTTCACGCTGGGCGGCACCGGCGGCGGCATCGCCTACAACCGCGAAGAGTTCGAAGAGATCTGCAAGCGCGGCCTGGACCTGTCGCCCACGCGCGAGCTGCTGATCGAGGAATCGCTGCTCGGCTGGAAGGAATACGAGATGGAAGTGGTCCGCGACAAGGCGGACAACTGCATCATCATCTGCTCGATCGAAAACCTGGACCCGATGGGCATCCACACCGGTGACTCGATCACCGTGGCCCCGGCCCAGACGCTGACCGACAAGGAATACCAGATCCTGCGTAACGCGTCGCTGGCCGTGCTGCGCGAGATCGGCGTCGACACCGGCGGTTCGAACGTGCAGTTCTCGATCAACCCGGCGGACGGCCGGATGATCGTGATCGAGATGAACCCGCGTGTGTCGCGTTCGTCGGCACTGGCCTCGAAGGCCACGGGCTTCCCGATCGCCAAGGTCGCGGCCAAGCTGGCCGTGGGCTACACGCTGGACGAGCTCAAGAACGAAATCACCGGCGGCCAGACCCCGGCGTCGTTCGAGCCGTCGATCGACTACGTGGTCACCAAGGTGCCGCGTTTCGCGTTCGAGAAGTTCCCGGCCGCCGACAGCCACCTGACCACGCAGATGAAGTCGGTCGGTGAAGTGATGGCCATGGGCCGTACGTTCCAGGAATCGTTCCAGAAGGCGCTGCGCGGCCTGGAAGTGGGCGTGGACGGCCTGGACGAGAAGTCCACCGACCGCGACGAAGTGGTCGAGGAAATCGGCGAAGCCGGCCCGGACCGTATCTGGTACGTGGGCGACGCGTTCCGCCTGGGCATGTCGCTGGAAGAAGTGCACGCCGAGACCGATATCGATCCGTGGTTCCTGGCCCAGATCGAAGACATCGTCAAGACCGAAGGCCTGGTGCGCAACCGCACGCTGGAAAGCCTGTCGGCCGCCGAACTGCGCTTCCTGAAGCAGAAGGGCTTCTCGGACCGCCGCCTGGCCCGCCTGCTGAAGACCGACGCCAAGGCCGTGCGCGAGGCGCGCGTGGCGCAGAACGTGCGCCCGGTCTACAAGCGCGTGGACACCTGCGCGGCCGAGTTCGCCACCAACACGGCTTACATGTACGGCACGTATGAAGCCGAGCATGGCGAGTGCGAAGCGGAACCGACCGCCAACAAGAAGATCATGGTGCTGGGCGGTGGCCCGAACCGGATCGGCCAGGGTATCGAGTTCGACTACTGCTGCGTGCACGCCGCGCTGGCGCTGCGCGAAGACGGGTACGAGACCATCATGGTCAACTGCAACCCGGAAACCGTGTCGACCGACTATGACACGTCGGACCGCCTGTACTTCGAGCCGCTGACGCTGGAAGACGTGCTGGAAATCGTCGACAAGGAAAAGCCGGTCGGCGTGATCGTCCAGTATGGCGGCCAGACCCCGCTGAAGCTGGCGCTGGACCTGGAAGCCAACGGCGTGCCCATCATCGGCACGAGCCCGGACATGATCGACGCCGCGGAAGACCGCGAGCGTTTCCAGAAGCTGCTGCAGGACCTGGGCCTGCGCCAGCCGCCGAACCGCACGGCGCGCGCCGAGGACGAAGCCCTGCGCCTGGCCGAAGAAATCGGTTATCCGCTGGTGGTGCGCCCGTCGTACGTGCTGGGCGGCCGCGCGATGGAAATCGTGCATGAGCCGCGCGACCTGGAACGCTACATGCGCGAGGCCGTGAAGGTCTCGAACGATTCGCCGGTGCTGTTGGACCGCTTCCTGAACGACGCGATCGAGTGCGACGTCGACGCCCTGTGCGACGGCCAGCGCGTGTTTATCGGCGGCGTGATGGAGCACATCGAGCAGGCTGGCGTGCACTCGGGCGATTCAGCCTGCTCGCTGCCGCCGTACTCGCTGTCGCAGGCAACGGTCGACGAACTCAAGCGCCAGACCGCCGCCATGGCGAAGGCGCTGAACGTGGTCGGCCTGATGAACGTGCAGTTCGCGATCCAGCAGAAGAACGGCGAAGACGTCGTCTACGTGCTGGAAGTGAACCCGCGTGCGTCGCGTACGGTGCCGTACGTGTCGAAGGCCACCGGCCTGTCGCTGGCCAAGATCGCCGCGCGCTGCATGGCGGGCCAGTCGCTGGATTCGCAGGGTATCGGCGCCGAAGTGGTGCCGCCGTACTTCAGCGTCAAGGAGGCCGTGTTCCCGTTCAACAAGTTCCCGGGCGTGGATCCGGTCCTCGGACCTGAAATGCGTTCCACCGGCGAAGTGATGGGCGTGGGCAAGGTGTTCGGCGAAGCCCTGTTCAAGAGCCAGCTGGCGGCCGGTTCGCGCCTGCCCGAAAAGGGCACCGTGCTGATTACGGTGAAGGACAGCGACAAGCCGCGCGCCGTCACCGTGGCCCGCATGCTGCACGACCTGGGTTACCCGATCGTTGCCACGCGCGGCACGGCTTCGGCCATCGAGGCCGCCGGCATTCCGGTCCGCGTGGTCAACAAGGTCAAGGACGGCCGTCCGCACATCGTGGACATGATCAAGAACGGCGAACTGGCCCTGGTCTTCACGACCGTGGACGAGACGCGCACGGCCATTGCCGATTCGCGCTCGATCCGGATCGCCGCGCTGGCCAACCGCGTGCCGTACTACACCACCATCGCCGGCGCCAACGCCGCCGTGGAAGGCCTGAAGCACATGCAAAGCCTGGAGGTCTACGACCTGCAGGGCCTGCACAAGCAACTGGCCTGATCCAGGCCCGTCAGTGCCGCCAATGCTGCGGTGCGGGGGGAATACCCCGTGCCGCGGCACTGCCGCCGGGTTGAAACCGGCGGCAGTTCTGGCCTAAACTACGTCGAATTCGCTGATCGATCCGCACCCCGGTGCCGGTTCGATCCCATCTGAAAGCCGCGGTCGAGCGGAAGTGCTGACCGGCAGAATCGCTGCCGGAGCATGGTTCCAGCTCCGCTGCGGCTCATTTTTTTGTTGAACGAGACATGAGCACCATTCCGATTACCAAGCGTGGCGCTGAACTCCTGAAGGAAGAGCTGCAGCGCCTCAAGGCCGTCGAACGTCCCGCGGTGATCAACGCCATCTCCGAGGCGCGTGCCCAGGGCGACCTGTCGGAAAACGCCGAATACGACGCCGCCAAGGAAAAGCAGGCCTTCATCGAAGGCCGTATCCAGGAGGTGGAGGCCAAGCTGTCCGCCGCCCAGGTTATCGACCCGACCCAGCTCGACACCGACGGCCGCATCGTCTTCGGCGCCACCGTGGACCTGGAAGACCTGGAATCGGGCAAGGCCGTGAGCTACCAGATCGTCGGCGACGACGAAGCCGACCTCGACAGCGGCAAGATTTCGGTCAGTTCCCCGATTGCACGCGCCCTGATCGGCAAGTTCGAGGGCGATGTCGCCACCGTGCTGGCCCCGGGCGGCGAACGCGAATACGAAGTCATCACCGTCCGTTACATCTGACGCGGCGGGGCACGGGTGTTCTCGTCTTCGTACTCGAATCTGCCGCCACTGCCGCACCGCATCTTCCTGCTGCTGACCGTGGTCTGGGCAGGCAGCTTGTGGACGGTGGGCTACATGGTGGCGCCCACGCTGTTCGCCGTGCTGCCCAGCCGCGAGACGGCGGGCATGATTGCCGGGCACCTGTTCCGCTATGAGGCGATCCTCGGGGTCACCGTCGGCGTGCTGCAACTGGTGCTGTGCAATGTGCTGATCCGCCGGGGCGCCGCGCGTTACCGCGCGCTGCGCTGGATCGTGCTGGCCATGCTGGTGTGCGTGCTGGCGGGCTATTTCGGCCTGCAGCCGTTCATGGAAGGGCTCAAGGTCAAGGCGCAGGCGATGAACCTGGGCGTGTCCGACTCGCCGTACAAGAGCCAGTTCGGCATGCTGCATGGCGTGTCGAGCGTGTTCTACCTGCTGCAAAGCCTGCTGGCGCTGGTGCTGGTGTGGCGGGCCAGTGCGCCACGCGGGGCGGGAGAGTAAGGCAGCGAGAACGTCCCGCGCGTTTCGGGGAATGAAAAAGGCGGCCATGGCCGCCTTTCTTGCTGTGTCAGGGAACCGATTGACCCGTGGCCAATCTGATTCTGCCGGTCAGCCCAGCGACTTCTTTTTCTGGCTGGTGGGCCGTGCGCGGGCTCGCTTGACGTTGCCAGCCTGCGTCACACGTTCATTGCCGAGCACCTTGACGGCGGTGCGGGGCGCGCGGCGCTGGGTCGAGCCGGTGGCCTTGCGGACCATGACGGTACGCGGCGCGGCGCCGGTACCGAGGCGACGGCGGGCAGCGCCCATGTCGTCCGGCTGGTTTTCCTTGAGGCGGGCAGGGCCCGGACGCCAGATGACGAGCAGCTTGCCGATATGCTGGATCGGCGCGGCGTCCAGTTCGTCGCAAATGGCGTCGTAAATGGCGATGCGCGTATCGCGTTCGTCACCGAATACCCGGATCTTGATCAGGTCGTGTGCCGCGAGGCTGCGGTCGATTTCGGCCAGGACGGCGGGGGTCAGGCCTTCCGCGCCGATCATGACCACGGGATTGAGGCCGTGGGCGCGCGAGCGCAGTTCGGAACGTTGGGCGGAGATCAGTTGTAGAGCGGGCATTGGAGCAGCAAATTTCGGATTGGCGCGTATTATCCGTCAACCCTGCAAAAAAAGGTCGCCGGCAGGCGGCAAAGATCACCAAATCGGGAGAAATACTGCGTCTCGGCCCTGAATTGTGGCCGTGCAGCCGGATTTTCCCGCCAGAAGGCAAGTCTCATTAATGGCCAAGGGCAAGAACAAGTTCAACCAGTCGTGGCTTCACGACCACATTAACGATCCCTATGTGAAGCTGGCGCAGCGGGAGGGCTATCGCGCCCGTGCGGCCTACAAGCTCAAGGAGATCGACGACCAGGACAAGCTGATCCAGCCCGGCTCGGTCATTGTCGACCTGGGCGCCGCGCCGGGCAGCTGGAGCCAGTATGCCCGCAACAAGCTGGCGGCGTCGCCCCGTGCACGGGACGGCAAGCCGGACGGTGCCGTGGTGGCCATCGATATCCTGCCGATGGAGCCCGTGGCCGATGTGACATTCATCCAGGGTGATTTCCGGGAGGAGGAAGTGTTCCGGGAACTCGAAAAGGTGGTGCTGGAGGCGTCCGGCGGGTCGAGAATCGACCTTGTTATCTCGGACATGGCCCCCAATTTGTCCGGTGTGGCGTCGGCGGATTCCGCGCGGATCGAGTATTTGTGTGATCTGGCGCTGGAATTTGCGCAGGCTCACCTGAAGCCCGAGGGGTCGTTGCTGGTCAAGTGTTTTCACGGGTCCGGCTACAGCCAGATCGTTGAGAAGTTCAAGCGTCAGTTCAAGGTTGTCGCCAAGCGCAAGCCCAAGGCGTCGCGCGACAAGTCTTCAGAAACCTTTATTCTTGGGCGTTACCTGAAATCAGTGGACTGACAGGATGCATGACGGTGTGCGGCCACCCCCACGAAAGCAGGGGTATCCGGGTTTGTGCCGGGCATTGTCCCGCTTGCCCGGATTGGACGGCTCGGGCACTATCAGGCTCATAGAATCAGATTTCCCTGTGGGGACGGGCGCTGCATTACAATGCAATGCAGCTATCCGTTGGCAAGGCAATTGCAAAGGAGTTCGGCCTTGAATAACAACCTGTTTCAAAAGGCGGCAATCTGGCTCGTGATCGCGCTGGTATTGTTCACCGTCTTCAAGCAGTTCGACAAACCACGCGCCCAGGACGGTGTCACCTATTCGCAGTTCATGGATGACGCCAAGAACGGCAAGGTGTCGCGCGTGGACGTGCAGGGCCGTAACCTGGTGGTCTCCCCGAAGGAAGGCGCCAAGTACACCATCATCTCGCCGGGTGATATCTGGATGGTCGGCGACCTGATGAAGTACGGCGTCCAGGTGACCGGCAAGGCCGATGACGAGCCGAACGTACTGGTCCAGGCGTTGTACTACCTGGGACCGACGTTGCTGATCATCGTCTTCTGGTTCTACATGATGCGGCAGATGCAGGGCGGCGGGAAAGGCGGTGCCTTCTCGTTCGGCAAGTCCCGTGCGCGGCTGATCGACGAGAACCAGAACGCGGTGACCTTCGCCGATGTGGCCGGTTGCGACGAGTCCAAGGAGGAAGTGGTCGAACTGGTCGACTTCCTGAAGGATCCGCAGAAATTCCAGAAGCTGGGCGGCCGCATTCCGCGTGGCGTGCTGCTGGTTGGCCCGCCGGGTACCGGCAAGACGCTGCTGGCGCGTGCCATCGCCGGCGAAGCCAAGGTGCCGTTCTTCAGCATCTCGGGTTCCGACTTCGTCGAAATGTTCGTCGGCGTGGGTGCTGCCCGCGTGCGCGATATGTTCGAGAACGCCAAGAAGCAGGCACCCTGCATCGTGTTCATCGACGAAATCGACGCGGTCGGCCGCCATCGTGGCGCCGGCATGGGCGGCGGTAACGACGAGCGCGAGCAGACGCTGAACCAGATGCTGGTCGAGATGGACGGCTTCGAAGCCAACTCGGGTGTGATCGTGATCGCCGCGACCAACCGTGCCGATGTGCTGGACAAGGCACTGCTGCGTCCGGGACGTTTCGACCGTCAGGTCTACGTGGGGTTGCCGGACATCCGCGGCCGCGAGCAGATCCTGAAGGTGCATATGCGCAAGGTGCCGATTGGCAACGACGTGGATGCATCGGTCATCGCGCGGGGTACCCCGGGCTTTTCGGGTGCCGACCTGGCCAACCTGGTCAATGAGGCTGCGCTGTTCGCCGCCCGCCGCAACAAGCGCGTGGTGGACATGCAGGACTTCGAGGACGCCAAGGACAAGATCTACATGGGTCCGGAGCGCAAGTCGACGGTCATGCGCGAAGAAGAGCGCAAGGCCACGGCTTACCACGAGTCCGGCCATGCGGTGGTTGCCAAGCTGCTGCCGAAGGCCGACCCGGTCCACAAGGTCACCATCATGCCGCGTGGCTGGGCGCTGGGCGTGACCTGGCAGCTGCCGGAGCACGACAAGTATTCGAAGTACAAGGACAACATGCTTGAGGAAATTGCGATCCTGTTCGGCGGACGTGCTGCCGAAGAGGTCTTCCTCAACGCCATGAGCACCGGTGCCTCGAACGACTTCGAACGCGCCACCAAGATCGCCCGCGACATGGTGACCCGTTTCGGCATGAGCGATTCGCTGGGTGCCATGGTTTACGTGGATACCGAGCAGGACGGCATGTTCGGCAAGCTGTCGTCGAAGACCGTATCGGAAGCCACGCAGCAGAAGGTCGATCTGGAAATCCGCACCATCATCGACGAGCAATACGCGCTGGCCAAGCGCCTGCTCGAAGAGAACCGCGACAAGGTCGAAGCCATGACCAACGCGCTGATGGAGTGGGAAACGATCGACGCCGATCAGGTGAACGACATCATGGCCGGCAAGCCGCCGCGCCCGCCGCGTGGCCTGCAGGGTCCGAGCGGTGGCGGCAGCACGCCGCCGGGTGGTTCGCCCGTAGCCCCGACCAATGCGCCTGCCACGGCGCGCGTCGACGATACGGTGTAATTGGGCTGCACCGCCGCGTAACAGACCGTTTGCAACGGTTCCAAACGCAGCGGATTCTGATAGCCTCCGAAGCCGGTGCCTGGTGCGCCGGCTTTTTGTTTTTCAGGTGGACATCTTGCCGACTGAGTTCTTCCAGTGCGGGCGTTATCGATTTGCCCGCAATCGCCGCCCGCTGGTAATGGGCATCCTCAATGTGACCCCCGATTCGTTCTCGGATGGTGGCCAGCACGCCTCGCGCGACGCGGCGCTGCGCCATGCCGAGCAGATGATTGCCGAGGGTGTCGACCTGATCGACATCGGCGGGGAATCGAGCCGGCCGGGATCGGCGGCATTGCCCCTGGATCAGGAGCTCGACCGCGTCATGCCGATCGTGGAGGCGCTGGCCGGTTGCGGCAAACCGTTGTCCATCGACACGTACAAGCCCGAGGTGATGCGGGCCGCACTGGCGGGCGGAGCCGATTTGATCAACGATATCTGGGGCTTCCGCATGCCCGGCGCCGTCGAGGCGGTGTCGGCGGGGCAGGCGGCGCTGTGCGTGATGCACATGCAGCGCGATCCCCAGACCATGCAGGAAGACCCGCAGTACGCCGACGTGGTGGCGGAAGTGGCGGATTTCCTGCGCGAGCGGGTGTCAACCCTGCGTGCGGCGGGCGTGGACGATTCGCGCATGTCGCTCGATCCGGGATTTGGATTTGGCAAGACGCCGGATCATAATCTGCGCCTGCTCGGGCAAATGCCAAGGCTGGCAATCGACGGGCTGCCGATCCTGGCCGGGCTGTCGCGCAAATCGACGCTGGGCGCCATCGTCGGCGGCAAGCCGCCGCAGGGCCGGGTGGCGGCCAGCATTGCTGCGGCGGTCTGCGCCGCAGAGAAAGGCGCATATATCGTGCGCGTGCATGACGTAGAACAAACCGTGGACGCCCTCAAGGTCTGGTGGGCGATCCGCCATGAGTCAGTTGTCCCGCAGGGGCAGCAAGGAGAATGATCAAAT
Organism: Cupriavidus sp. 94F1; assembly: GCF_057798875.1. NCBI lineage: Bacteria > Pseudomonadati > Pseudomonadota > Betaproteobacteria > Burkholderiales > Burkholderiaceae > Cupriavidus > Cupriavidus sp. 94F1. The sequence goes on along the minus strand of NZ_JBYOJT010000001.1, from coordinate 277,761 downwards.
GACACGCAAGTATTTCGGGACGGATGGCGTACGAGGCAGGGTTGGCGAGGTGCCGATCACGCCGGATGTGGTGATGCGGCTGGGCTATGCCGCCGGCAAGGTGCTGGCGCTGGGGCAAAAGACGTCGCAAGGCCGGCCGACCGTGCTGATCGGCAAGGACACGCGGGTCTCGGGCTACATGCTCGAAGCCGCGCTGGAGGCCGGTTTCACGGCCGCGGGCGTCAACGTGCGCCTGACGGGGCCGTTGCCGACGCCTGCCATCGCCTACCTGACGCGCGCGCTGCGCCTGGCGGCCGGGGTGGTGATTTCGGCCAGCCACAATCCCTACTACGACAACGGCATCAAGTTCTTTTCGGCCTCGGGCGACAAGCTGCCCGATGAGGTGGAGGCGAAGATCGAGTCGCTGCTGGAAGAGCCGATGATGTGCGTGCGCTCGGAGGATCTGGGCCGCGCCAAGCGTATCGACGATGCTGCCGGCCGCTATATCGAGTTCTGCAAGAGCACGTTTCCCTATGAGCAGGACCTGCACGGGCTGCGCGTCGTGGTGGACTGCGCGCATGGCGCGGCTTACCACATCGCACCGCATGTGTTCCATGAGCTCGGCGCCGAGGTGATTCCGATCGGCAATCAGCCGGATGGGCGAAACATCAACGCGGGCTATGGCGCGACCGCGCCCGAAAAGCTCGTCGAAGCGGTGCGCGCCCATCGTGCGGACGTCGGCCTGGCGTTCGACGGTGACGCTGACCGCCTGCAGGTGGTGGACGCGCAGGGCCGGCTCTACAACGGCGACGAGCTGCTGTACCTGATCGTGCGCGACCGTCAGGCGTCCGGCCAGAAGGTCGAGGGCGCGGTTGGTACGCTGATGACCAACATGGCCGTGGAACTGGCGCTCAAGCGGCTGGGCGTCGATTTCGTTCGCGCCAAGGTCGGCGACCGCTACGTGCTGGAGGAACTGAAGAAGCGCGGCTGGCAGCTCGGCGGCGAGGGGTCGGGCCACCTTTTGTGTCTGGATCGGCACACAACGGGCGACGGCATCGTGTCCGCGCTGCAGGTACTGGCCGCGCTGCGCCGTAGCGGCAAGACGCTGGCGGAACTGCTGGACGGCGTGCATCTGTTCCCGCAAACGCTGATCAACGTCCGTGTCGAGAAGGGCTTCGACTGGCAGAGCCACGCCGGCCTGAAGGCGGCGCGCGACCAGATCGAGCCTGAACTCGAAGGCCGTGGCCGCGTGCTGATTCGCGCTTCGGGCACCGAGCCGGTGGTGCGGGTGATGGTGGAGGCCGAACAGGTGGAGACCGCCGAGCGCGCCGCACAGACGCTGGCCGACGCATTGCGCGCCGCCTGATCCTCACGCGGGGTCCCGGCGACCCCTTGCACCTCATCGACGCCACGGCCCTCGGTCCGTGGCGTTTGCTTTTTCTCTTTTTATGCAATTAACCGACATAGGGTTCGCCGCGATGTGATGCAAACGTTACCGTTAGAGGAGTGGCGATTAAAGCACGGGGAGAAGGCGGTTTCGTGACGGGTGGGGAATATCGGCCTGTTGGCGGGGTCTTTGAAGAAGATTTCGGGATGTCATGGAACTGTCATACAAGCAGCATACAGTTCGCCTTGTCAAAAATTTGTCATTCCCAACCAATGTTCTCTGGAGGACATATGAAGCTGGTCAAGACTGCCGTGGCAGGCATCGTGTCGATTGTGGTGGCGGGTACTGCGTTCGCGGCGGAAATTACCGGTGCAGGCGCTTCTTTCCCGGCGCCCGTGTATTCCAAGTGGGCTGACGCCTACCAAAAAGCGACGGGTAACAAGGTCAACTATCAATCCATCGGTTCGTCGGGCGGCATCAAGCAGATCAACGCCAAGACGGTCGATTTCGGCGCTTCGGATGCGCCCCTGAAGGACGACGAACTGGCCAAGGGCAACCTGATCCAGTTCCCGACCGTGATCGGCGGCGTGGTGCCCGTGATCAACCTGCAAGGCGTGAAGCCGGGCGAGCTGACCATCACCGGCGACGTGCTGGCCAACATCTACCTGGGCAAGATCAAGAAGTGGGACGATCCCGCGATCAAGGCCCTGAACCCGAAGGCCAAGCTGCCGAGCCAGGACATCCTGCCGGTGCGCCGCGCCGACGGCTCGGGTACGACGTTCATCTTCACGAACTACCTGTCGAAGGTCAGCAATGACTGGAAGAGCTCGGTAGGCGAGGGCACGACCGTGAACTGGCCGGGTGGCGGCACGGGCGGCAAGGGCAACGAAGGCGTGGCCGCTTTCGTGCAGCGTCTGAATGGCGCGATCGGCTATGTCGAGTACGCCTATGCCAAGCAGAACAAGATGACGTACCTGACGATGAAGAACGCGGCAGGCGAAGTGGTGCAGCCGAGCGACGACGCCTTCAAGGCCGCCGCTGCCGGTGCCGACTGGAACAAGACGTTCTACCAGATCCTGACGAACCAGCCGGGCAAGGGCGCATGGCCGATCGCTGGCGCGACGTTCATCCTGGTCCACAAGAACCAGGAAAAGCCGGCCCAGGGCCAGGAAGTGCTGAAGTTCTTCGACTGGGCCTACAAGAGCGGCGGTGCCATGGCTTCGGACCTGGACTATGTGCCGCTGCCGGACGCCGTGGCCAACCAGATCCGCGCGACCTGGAAGCAGAGCATCAAGGACGGTTCGGGCAAGGCCCTGTACTAAGCTGTTGCTGTACTGAAGTACGGCCCGGCACGCAAGCGCGGACCGCCCCATGGCGGAACGGGCGCGGCGTGACGGGGCCGCGGTGGCCCTGGCGCCACCGCGGCACATGTTCCACCTACCGATTCCCATCATGGCGACTACGTCCGATCTTCCAGCCGTCCGGCCTCCCAGCCGCCTTGGCGACATCCTGTTCGGTGGCCTGACCCGCGGCGCCGCCATCGTCACCCTGCTGCTGCTCGGCGGCATCATCGTGTCGCTCGCCATCAGCGCATGGCCATCGATCAAGCAGTTCGGCCTGTCGTTCCTGTGGACCGCCGAATGGGATCCGCCCGCCGACGTGTACGGCGCGCTCGTACCGATCTACGGCACGCTGGTGACCTCGCTGATCGCTCTCATCATCGCCGTGCCGGTCAGCTTCGGCATCGCCCTGTTTCTCACCGAGCTGTCGCCCGTGTGGCTGCGCCGGCCGCTCGGCACCGCCATCGAGCTGCTCGCCGCAGTGCCGTCCATCGTCTACGGCATGTGGGGCCTGCTCGTGTTCGCGCCGATCTTCGGCGAGTATTTCCAGAAGCCGCTCGCCAATACGGTGGGGCAGGTGCCGGTGATCGGCAAGCTGTTCCAGGGCGCGCCGCTGGGGATCGGCCTGCTGTGCGCGGGCGTGATCCTGGCGATCATGATCATCCCTTACATTGCCTCGGTGATGCGCGACGTGTTCGAAGTCACGCCCGTGCTGCTCAAGGAGTCCGCCTACGGCATCGGCTGCACCACGTGGGAAGTGATGTGGCGCGTGGTGCTGCCCTATACGCGTGCCGGTGTGATCGGCGGCGTCATGCTGGGCCTGGGCCGCGCGCTGGGCGAAACCATGGCCGTCACGTTCGTGATCGGCAACACCAACCTGCTCGACAGCGCGTCGCTGTTCTCGCCGGGCAACAGCATCACCTCCGCGCTGGCGAACGAATTCGCCGAAGCCGGTGCCGGCCTGCACACCGCCGCGCTGATGGAACTGGGCCTGATCCTCTTTTTCATCACCTTCGTGGTGCTGGCCCTGTCCAAGATCCTGCTGCTGCGTCTTGCAAAGAATGAGGGTGGCAAATGAACCAAGTCAGTCAAGCCGTGTCCACGTCATCCATTCCCGCCGTCCGTCCCGATTCCGAAGCGGTCCGCACCCGGCTCCAGAGTGCCCGCCGTCGTACCAACGCCCTCGCCCTGACGGCTTCGCTGGGCGCCATGGGGTTCGGCCTCTTCTGGCTCGCGTGGATTCTCTGGACCACCATCTCGCTGGGCGTGGGCGGCCTGTCGCTGGACCTGTTCACGCAGATGACGCCGGCGCCGAACACCGCCGGCGGTGGCCTGGCGAATGCCATCTTCGGCAGCTTCGTGCTGGTGGGCGTGGCGACGCTGGTCGGTACGCCGCTGGGCATCCTGGCTGGCATCTACCTGGCCGAATATGGCCAGAAATCGCCCCTGGCCTCGTTCACCCGCTTTATCAACGACATCCTGCTGTCGGCCCCGTCGATCGTGATCGGCCTGTTCGTCTACGCGCTGGTGGTGACCCGCATGGGCCACTTCTCGGGCTGGGCCGGCGTGTGTGCGCTGGCACTGCTGCAGATCCCGATCGTGGTCCGCACCACCGAGAACATGCTGAACCTGGTGCCGAACGCGCTGCGTGAAGCGGCGGTGGCCCTGGGCACGCCGAAGTGGAAGATGGTGATGTCGATCACGGTCAAGTCGTCGTACGCTGGCATCGTGACCGGCGTGCTGCTGGCCGTGGCCCGTATTGCCGGCGAAACCGCGCCGCTGCTGTTCACCGCGCTGTCCAACCAGTTCTGGAGCGCCGACCTGAACAAGCCGATGGCCAACCTGCCCGTGACGATTTTCCGGTTCGCCATGAGCCCGTTCACCGAATGGCAGCAACTGGCCTGGGCCGGCGTGTTCCTGATTACCGTCGGGGTGCTGGCGCTGAACATCGTGGCACGCGTCCTGTTCAAGAAATAAGCGGCGCCACGCACAACGCCTGACCTGACTACCGAATTCAAGCGAGACATCAGCATGACCTCTACCGTCATCGATATTCCCGATACCGTGCGCGCCAAGATCGACGTGCGGAACCTGAACTTCTACTACAACCAGTTCCACGCGCTGAAGAACATCAACATGTCGATCCCGGACCGCAAGGTCACGGCGTTCATCGGCCCGTCGGGCTGCGGCAAGTCGACGCTGCTGCGCACGTTCAACAAGATGTTCGCGCTGTACCCGGAGCAACGCGCCGAGGGCGAGATCAACATGGACGGCGAGAACCTGCTGACGAGCAAGCAGGACATTTCGCTGCTGCGCGCCAAGGTGGGCATGGTGTTCCAGAAGCCGACGCCGTTCCCGATGTCGATCTATGACAATATCGCCTTCGGGGTGCGCCTGTTCGAAAAGCTGTCACGCTCGGAAATGGACGACCGCGTGGAGTGGGCGCTGTCGAAGGCCGCGCTGTGGAACGAGGCCAAGGACAAGCTGCACCAGTCGGGCTACGGCCTGTCGGGCGGCCAGCAGCAGCGCCTGTGCATCGCGCGCGGCATTGCCATCCGCCCCGAAGTGCTGCTGCTCGACGAGCCGTGCTCGGCGCTCGACCCGATTTCCACGGGCCGCATCGAGGAACTGATCGCCGAACTGAAGGACGAGTACACGGTGGTGATCGTCACCCACAACATGCAGCAGGCCGCGCGCTGCTCGGACTATACCGCCTACATGTACCTTGGCGAGCTGATCGAGTTCGGCGAGACCGAGAAGATCTTCATCAAGCCGCACCGCAAGGAAACCGAAGACTACATTACCGGCCGCTTCGGTTGATCCGCAACGGCATTGCAGGACAATCCAGCATACGGACAAGCGGCCAGGAGAACACCATGACTGACAAGCACCTGTCGACCCAGTTCGACGCCGACCTCAACGCGATCAACACCAAGCTGCTGCAGATGGGCGGCCTGGTGGAGTCGCAGATCGAACTGGCCATGCGCGCGCTGGCCGACTTCGACGGTGACCTGGCCGACCAGGTCATGGCCCGCGAGCAGCAGCTGAACGCGCTCGAAGTGGAGATCGATGCGGACTGCGGCAACATCATCGCGCGCCGCCAGCCCACCGCCCGCGACCTGCGCCTGGTGATGGCGATCTCCAAGACGATCACCAACCTCGAACGCGCCGGCGACGAGGCCGAGAAGATCGCCAAGCGGACCAAGCACATCATGGAAGATGCGGCCGCGCACAACATCAATTACGCCGAGGTGAAGCTGTCCGGCGAGATGGCCATCAACCTGTTGCGCCAGGCGCTGGACGCGTTCGCCCGCCTGGACACCGTGGCGGCGGCCCGCATCGTCAAGGACGACAAGGCCATCGACGAGGAATTCCGCGCCTTCGTGCGCAAGCTGATCACCTACATGATGGAAGACCCGCGCACGATCTCGGTGGCGCTGGACTTCCTGTTCATCGCCAAGGCCGTCGAGCGGATCGGCGACCACGCGAAGAACATTGCAGAATTCATCATCTACATAGTGAAGGGCACGGACGTACGCCATGTCTCACGCGAAGACATGGAGCGCGAAGCGTTGAGCTGAATGACGCGCCAGCACTGATAAGCGGAGAACTATTACATGCCGAGCAGTATTCTCGTTGTCGAAGACGAACCGGCGATTGCTGAGCTGATCGCCGTCAATCTCCAGCACGCGGGGCACTATCCGATTCGTGCGTACAACGCCGAGCAGGCGTTGTCGCTGATGAGCGATGTCCTGCCGGACCTCGTGTTGCTGGACTGGATGCTCCCGGGCAAGTCGGGTGCCACCTTCGCCAAGGAGCTGCGGACCAACGACCGCACCAAGCAGATCCCGATCATCATGCTCACTGCCCGCAGCGAAGAGCAGGACAAGGTCATGGGCCTGGAAGCCGGTGCGGACGACTATGTGACCAAGCCCTTTTCGCCGAAGGAACTGCTGGCCCGCATCAAGGCCGTGCTGCGCCGCCGCGCGCCGCAGCTGACCGACGACGTGGTGGCCATCAATGGCCTGCGGCTCGATCCGGCCACGCATCGGGTGACCGGTCAGGACGACAGCGGCCCGATCAAGCTGGACCTGGGCCCCACGGAGTTCCGTCTGCTTCACTTCCTGATGACGCACCCGGAACGTGTGCACAGCCGGTCACAATTGCTGGATCAGGTCTGGGGCGACCACGTGTTCGTGGAAGAGCGTACCGTTGACGTGCATATCAAGCGTCTGCGTGCGGCGCTGACCCCGGGGGGATACAGCAACATGATCGAGACGGTCCGGGGCAGCGGTTACCGCCTGGCGCGGTCGCCCAGCCACTGACCGGAACCGGCCGGCGGCGGAGCAGCGGGGGCCGCGCCGGCCGATGTCGGATAATGCCGGCTGAATGCCACGCTGCGATGCCTTGTTGTGGCAGACTTTGTCGCAGTGCGAACGCAGTCTGAATCTCTTCTACTCCGCGCATGAATGTCATCTGGGCCCGCTCCGCGGCCATCCTTGCCGGTCTCGTGCTGATAGCCGCGGGGCTGTATGCCGTGGCTGGCGCCGTGCCCGGCCTGCTTTTCCTTTCCATTTCGCTGTTCCTGCTGCTCGCGTACTACCTGTTCCAGATCAACCGTCTGTGGCGGGTGCTGGACGCGCCGGCCTACGGCGAGATCCCCAGCGCACTCGGGCTATGGGGCGAGGTGTATTACCGCCTGCACCGGCTGGTCAAGCGATGGCGCACCCAGGTGCTGCAGGTGGAACAGCAGCACACCCGGTTTATCCAGGCCATCCAGGCGTCGCCCTATGGCGTGCTGATGCTTGACGATGCCGACCAGATCGAATGGTGCAACGGCGTGGCCGAGCAGCACTTCGGGCTGAACGCGCGGCGCGACGTGCGCCAGCGCATCACCCACCTGATCCGCCGGCCCGAGTTTGTCCACTACCTGACGCGCGAACGCTATGACGAACCGCTGGTGATGCGCGACATGGGGGAACACAAGCGCGGTATCACGTCGGTGCAGATCCTGCCGTATGGCGAGAACCGCAAGCTCGTATTGACGCAGGACATTACCAAGGTTGAAAGCACCGAGGCCATGCGCCGCGACTTCGTGGCCAATGTCTCGCACGAGCTGAAGACGCCGCTGACGGTGCTGACGGGCTTCCTCGAGACCGTGCGCGACCTGCCGGTCTCCGAGGAAGACCGCAAACGCTATATCGATCTGATGCTGGTGCAGTCGATGCGGATGCAGCACATCGTCGAAGACCTGCTGGCGCTGGCCAAGCTGGAATCCGACGCGCAGCCGCCGTCGCACGACCGTGTCAACGTGGCCGCGCTGGCCGCCCACATGGTGCACGACGCCGAGGCGCTGTCCCAGGGCCGGCACGACATCGAGACCGATATCGATACCGCCGTGGTGCTGCGCGGTGCGGAAGGCGAGCTGCTGTCGGCACTGGGCAACCTGGTGTCGAACGCGGTGCGCTACACGCCCGACGGCGGACGCATCGCCATCCGCATGACCTTTACCGATGGACACTCGGTGTTCTCGGTCAGCGACACGGGCCTGGGCATCGCGCCCGAGCATATTCCCCGCCTGACCGAGCGGTTCTACCGGGTGGATCGCAGCCGGTCGCGCGATACGGGCGGTACCGGTCTGGGGCTGGCCATCGTCAAGCACGTGCTGTCACGCCACCACGCCGATCTGCGTGTGACCAGCGAAGTGGGGCGCGGCAGTACGTTCCGCATCGTGTTCCCCGTGGACCGTAGCGGCTACGAGCCGGACGCCGCGCAACCGTTGTCCCGGCTGAGCGACGCCTCGCGCCACGCTGCCTGAGCCCGGACGCGCCCGGCGCCATGAAAACAGGCCGCTGCCCGGTCCGGGAGCGGCCTGTTTCATTCCGAAATCCGGCGGCGATCAGGTGCCGAACTTCAGCAGCAGTTCCTGCTGGCTGACGCGCTGGAGCTTGGCGCGCGACGGCTTGCGCACGTAATCGCCATTGGGCTCCATGATCCAGGCCGAAGCGTTGTCGTGCAGATGCACCTGCAAGCCTTCCTTGATCACGCGGGCCTTGAGCGTGCGATCCAGGATCGGGAAGGCCACCTCGACGCGCCGGAACAGGTTGCGGTCCATCCAGTCGGCGCTGGACAGGTACAGCACATCGTCGCCGGCGGCGTGGAAGTAATAGACACGGTGATGCTCCAGGAAGCGGCCAACGATCGAGCGCACCGAAATGTTCTCCGACAGCCCCGGCACGCCGGCGCGCAGCGCGCAGACGCCGCGCACGATCAGGTCGATCTTCACGCCCGCCCGCGACGCCTTGTAAAGCTCGTCGATGATGGTCGGCTCCAGCAGCGCGTTCATCTTGGCGATGATGCGAGCCCGCTTGCCGGCGCGCGCGTTGCGGGCCTCGGCGCGGATATGCTCCACGAGGTTGCTGTGCATCGTGAATGGCGACTGCCACAGGTGATTGAGCCGGATGGTGCCGGCCGTGCCGGTCAGCAGCTGGAACACATGGTGAACGTCTTCGCAGACCTGCTCATTGGCGGTGAGCAGCCCAAAGTCGGTGTACAGGCGGGCGGTGCGCGGGTGATAGTTGCCGGTGCCCAGGTGCGCGTAGCGCCGCAGCACCGCGTTCTTGGCCTTCGGGCCCGCCGGCTCGCGCCGCACGATCAGCAGCATCTTGGCGTGGCATTTGTGTCCCACCACGCCGTACACGACATGGGCGCCGGCCGATTCCAGCCGTTCGGCCCAGTTGATGTTGGTTTCCTCATCGAAGCGCGCCAGCAGTTCCACCACCACGGTCACTTCCTTGCCGTTGCGGGCCGCCGTCATCAGCGCCTCCATCACGGCCGATTCGTTACCGGTGCGATAGACAGTCTGCTTGATCGCCACCACGTTCGGATCGCTGGCGGCCGCCTGCATGAGGTCCAGCACCGACGAGAAGCTCTCGTAAGGGTGATGCAGCAGCACGTCGCGCTGGCGGATCACGTCGAACATGCTCGTGCCAGGCGGGAAGGCCTTGACCACGGCGGGCACGTGCGGCGGGTATTTCAGGGCAGGGCGGTCCACCAGATCGGGGATCTGCATCAGCCGCACCAGATTCACCGGGCCCCCCACGCGGTACAGGTCCTGTTCGGTCAGGCCCGATTCCAGCAGCAGGCGCCGCGACAGCGCAGGTGGCGTGTCGGACGATACTTCCAGCCGAACCATGTCGCCAAAGTGACGTGCAGGCAATTCGCCCTGCAACGCTTCGCGCAGATCGGTGATTTCGTCCTCGGACACGAACAGGTCGGAATTGCGCGTGACCCGGAACTGGTAGCAGCCCTGCACCTCGATGGCCGGAAACAGTTCGTGGACGAACGCCTGCATGAACGACGACAGCATCACAAAGCCGTACGGATACCCCGACAGCTTCTCCGGCATGCGCACCACGCGCGGCAGCGCGCGCGGGGCCTGCACGATGGCCAGGTCGGCGTCGCGGCCGAAGGCGTCCTTGCCGGACAGCTCGATCACGAAGTTCAGGCTCTTGTTGAGCACGCGCGGGAACGGATGGGCGGGGTCCAGCGCAATGGGCGTCAGCACCGGGCCCAGCTCGCGCGTGAAGAAGTCCCGCGCCCAGGCGCGCTGCGCGTCCGTCCACGTGCCGGTCAGGTGAAAAAACACCCCTTCTTTTTCCAGCGCGGGGAAAATGACGTTCTGCAGCATGTCATACTGCGATGCCACGAGCCGCTGGGTGCGCTCCGTGACAAGCTGGTAGGCCTGCTGGATCGAGAGGCCATCGGGCGTCAGGCCCGATGCGTTGTCCCGCATCTGCTCCTTCAGGCCGGCCATCCGGATTTCAAAGAACTCGTCCAGGTTGCTGGACACGATACAGATGAACTTCAGCCGTTCCAGCAGCGGGACATTGGGGTCGGCGGCCTGCGCAAGCACGCGCGCGTTGAAATCCAGAATGCCCAGTTCGCGGTTCCAGAGCGAGCCAGGCGGCGTCGTCGACATGTCTATGACCTTATTTTGGCGATGAGGCGACTTTTTCATAGATCCGTGTCATTTTGATGACACTTTGATTTTGTCATGATGCAGACATGACAGGGACATAATCTTTCGGGTTTTGGCCCGCCACGGCCGATCCCGCGTAACACTGACGCAATGACACAGAATCCCCGCTTGCTGGCCGCCGTCGACATGGGCTCCAACAGCTTCCGCCTGATGATCGGGCGGGTGGATGAAACGCCCACTGCCTCCGGTCCCGCCAGCCAGATCTTCCAGGTCGACGCGCTGCGCGAGCCGGTCCGGCTGGCCGCCGGCCTGACGCCGGACAAGTATCTGGACCAGCCGGCCCGCCGCCGGGGTGTTGACGCGCTGCGCCGCTTCGGCGACCGCCTGCGCGACTTCGCACCCGAGCAGGTGCGCGCGGTGGCCACCAATACGCTGCGCGTGGCCAGGAATGCTTCGGATTTCCTGATCGAGGCCGAGGCCGCCCTGGGATTCCCGATCGAAGTGATCGCCGGCCGCGAGGAAGCGCGCCTGATCTACCTGGGCGCGTCGCATGATGCGCCGGCTTGCCAGGGCAACCGGCTGGTCGTGGATATCGGCGGCGGTTCCACCGAATTCATCATTGGCAGCGGCTATCAGTCCAAGCTGATGGAAAGCCTGTACATCGGCTGCGTATCGCATAGCCGTCAGTTCTTTCCGAGCGGCAACGTCGACGAATACGCGTTCAAGCAGGCCGAACTGGCCGCGCGCCGCGAGATCCAGGTACTGGTGCGCCAGTACAAGGCAGCCGGCTGGCAGCAGGCGGTAGGGTCGTCGGGTACTGCGCGCGCCCTGGCGGAACTGATCGAGCTCAACGGGATGAACGACAGCGCGTCCGAGCACGGCATTACGCGCGAAGGGCTGGAGCGCCTGAAACGGGCGCTGGTCAAGGCCGAAAACACCAATCGGGTGAAGCTGACCGGCCTGAAGGCCGACCGGATTCCGGTGCTGCCGGGCGGCCTGTCGATCATGCTCGGCGTGTTTGCCGAACTCGATATCGACCGCATGGACGTCACGGACGGCGCGCTGCGCCTGGGGGTGCTGTACGACCTGCTGGGCCGCAGCCACCATGAGGACATGCGGACCGTAACGGTCGACCAGTTCATGCGCCGCTATGCCGTGGACCGCCCGCAGGCCATACGGGTGGGGCAGGCGGCCCGCGATCTGCTGGCGCAGTTTCCCGAGCCGCGCAACGAGCGCCGCGAGGACAACCTTGCGTTGCTGGGCTGGGCGGCCAGCCTGCACGAGATCGGCATGACGATCTCGCACAGTGGCTATCACAAGCATTCGGCCTATATCGCCACGCACGCCGACATGCCCGGTTTCTCGAAGACCGACCAGGCGCGCCTGGCCACGCTGCTGCTCGGCCACGCGGGCAAGCTAGGCAAGCTGTCCGGCAGCGGCAAGTTCCTGGACTGGCGCATGCTGTTCAGCCTGCGGCTGGCGTTTGTACTATGCCGCCGGCGGGGCGACATGAAGCTGCCGCACATCCAGGTCAGGCAGCGTTCAGATGAACTCGACGAGGGCTTCGAGGTGCGGCTGCCGAAATCGTGGATCGATGCCAACCCGCTGGTGGAATACAGTCTGGCGCAGGAGGCCGACGAGTGGGAACGCGTGGGCAAGCGTTACAAGGTCGTCTACGTCTGAGACGGCTGGCCCGTGGGCCGGGCAACCCGGCCACCCGGCGACCCGGCGACGAAACAGGAACGGCGACTCCGATGAGTCGCCGTTCCTGTTTCCGGTACCGGATCGATCAGCCGTTTCGTCCGGTAAGAGGGGGCTGCCGATCAGCGGTCAGGCCGATTGCATGCCCAGGAAGTGCCGGGCATAGCGCGGGTTCATGTCGCGCACGCGCAGCAGGGTCAGGAAATCGGCGACGTTGAAATTGGGGTCCCAGGCCGGCAGGCCGCAGATCTTGGCGCCCAGCCGCAGATAGCCCTTGATCAGCGCGGGCGGCTCCACGTCAAGCGTCTGGTTCAGGTCGTCCACCGGCAGCGGCACGCGCGGGAAGGCGTGATATTCAATCGGTGCCAGCGACTTTTCTGCGAACTGCCGATAGAGGCTGGCCGCGTAGTGGCCGCCGTCGCTCATCGGCACGCTGGCGCAGCCCAGCATCGATTCGAGGTTGTAACGCTGCAGGTATTCGCCCAGGCCGCCCCACAGGGCCATGATCACGCTGCCCGAGCGGTAGTCGCGGTGCACGCACGAACGGCCTAGCTCCAGCATTTTCGGGCGCAGGTGCGCCAGGCGGACCAGATCGAATTCGGATTCTGCGTAGAGGCAGCCGATGCGCTTGGCCTGGTGCGGCGGCAGCACGCGGTAGGTGCCCACCACCTTGAGCGTTTCCTGGTCGCGCACGATCAGGTGGTCGCAGTAGGCGTCGAACATGTCCACGTCGGTCTCGGTGGCCGTCGATTGCAGGCGCGCGCCCATTTCCTCGGCGAACACCTTGTAGCGCAGACGCTGCGCCTCGGCTACTTCGTCCTGGTGACGTGCCCACGCCACGCTGAAAGCAGGCGCCGGAGCTTGAATCTGGGTTTGGAGATGTGCTGGCTGACGAGGAAGACGCCTCCGCGCCGACTGGCCGGTCAGGCCAGTGGGCAAGGAGTCGAAAAGCGGCTGGGTAGGCGTCGGTAAGTCTCGCATCAGTGTGTCCTTTCGGTGACGAAACGGCTTCGAAACAATGTAGAGAGGCCGGGTGACAGCGCCGTGAACCGATGATGACGCTTCCGTGACTGACACATCGTTGTCGCCGGCGCAAGCCTTAACGATAGGACAGGCTTCCGCTAGAGCACATCGGCGATCGTCCAAATGAACAAACAGATGCCAAATTTGTGACAGCGAAATCTCATTTTCGCCGTCATTGTCTTAAAAATGGTTCAGAGGAGGTCGGGCTGAATCACCGCGCGGAGCACGACCTGCGCTTCATTTTCGCGTGTGCGTCCGGCCAGCCACCAGATGCCGCTTTTCTTCACGCTCCAGGGCAGTTCCTGGCCGGCCAGCAGCAGGCTGGCCAGTTGTCCGATCCACGGCTGGTGGCCCACCACGACGGTGTGGTCGCTGCCCTGCGGCCAGTCGATCGCGGCCAGCACGGCGCCCACATCGGCGCCCGGTGCCAGATCATCGAGGATTTCGGCCTTGCCCGACAGGGCCGCTGCGGTTTCCCGCGTACGCAGGGCCGGGCTGCAGACCACGCGGTAGTCGGCGGGCAGGTGGGCGCGCAGCCAGTTGGCGGACGTTTCGGCCTGCTTGCGGCCGCGGCGGGTCAGGGGGCGCTGGAGATCGGCGCTGCGGGAGATGCTCAAGGCATCGGGCAGATCTTCGGCCTCGGCATGGCGCCACAGGATCAGATTCATATTGGGCAGAGGCTTCGTCGAGCCTTGAGTATGGTGACGCGCGGGGCGTGCCGCAAGTGCGCGACCGGGCCGCCAAAAACAAAACGGGCCATCCAGTGGGCAAAGCCCACGGATAGCCCGTCAGTGTCGGGAGCAGCGATGTCAGCCGCGTGACAGCGGCGCATCGGCTGCGCGCCGCGAACTCAGGACTTGTGGCGGAAGTTGATGCGGCCCTTGGTCAGGTCGTAGGGCGACATTTCCAGGGTGACGCGGTCGCCGGCCAGGATGCGGATGCGGTGCTTTTGCATCTTGCCCGAAGCGTATGCCCAGATTTCCACGCCGTTTTCCAGCGTCACGCGATAACGGTTGTCGGGCAGGGCTTCCGACACCACGCCGCCAAATTCAATGAGTTCTTCCTTAGCCAATCTGTTTTCCTTTGTGGCAGCCACGAAGGCTGCGTTAAGTGGGTGAGTATCCTGTGGGCGCCCGGTCGCGCGCATCCACGTCATGCCGCCATGGCGGCCGCCGCGCGATACGTCGTCGGGAAGCAAGCTGACGGGCTTGGCAAACCATGGAGCCAGGCGGGTCAGAGAATCGAGTAGGGGCGCGGATGACCCTGACGATTGCCTTGCCACTTACGGCTGCGCGGGCGTCTGGCGCGACCGTGTACATCACGGGGACAGCGGGCAAGGTGTTTCCGGGGCCGGCAACGCATCCGCCCTGTCATATCCGAATCAACAATATGAGGGCGGGCCGGCGGTATTCCAGTGCGCCAGGCGGCGCTTTCCCGGTTAACAGGGCATGCTCAGATACCCCGAACTGACGCGCGATTGTAGCACGATCGCACCATCTTCGCAGGCGCAGCATCCGCTACGGCGCTGTTGCGCCAACGCCATGCACAGGCGGCTGGTGCCATGGTGCAGCGCGGCGCGATGCCGCTGATACACAGTCCGTATGCGATTCATTCGCCACATGGACGAGGTGCGCGGCATGGCGCCGTGATCCTTGCCTGCGGCGCAAATTTCGCAAGCGCGAACACGAAAAAGAAAAAAGGGCTCACGTCTTTCAACGTAAGCCCTTGATCCTTGTACCTAAAACTACTTGCAAATATGGTCGGAGCGATAGGATTCGAACCTACGACCCTCTGATCCCAAATCAGATGCGCTACCAGGCTGCGCTACGCTCCGGAGCCGGCGATTCTATCGCGACACGTGCGGCCAGGTCAAATGTGGCGTGCGAAGGATGGCAACGCGCGGAAGTGGCGGGCACGTACCCCGCTTCAGGTGGGATCGTATTTGGCTTGACTTGATGCGTCGCGCTGACATAATCCGCACACCGCATCGGTCCGACCCGGCGCTTCACGCCTGGCAATGCTGTGCCCACCCGGACCTGGTCCCACTATCACAACTATGGCACGCCAGCCCCGCTAGCGACGCGGACGCGCTGCGCCGTGCCTGATCCATACTTCGCCCGCGATGCCCCGCATCGACGTGACGCGGAGGTGCCGGACTTTGCGGAAACAAAACAGGACGGCTGCTCGCAGGCCGCAAACAGAAGGCAGTCCGGTGCCACGCGGGGCACCGGCGATGTCTTTGTGAACGGGAATGAAGATGTTTCAGTCGCAGGTGGTAGTGCTGATCGCGGCCTTGTTCGTGCTGCAGATGGCGATCGTCTGTGCCGTATTGCGGCGCTCTGCCGGTATGGAGCGCAGCGGGCTCACCTCGTGGGCGATCGGCGATCTGGTAGTGACCCTGGCCGCGGTATTGCTGGCCGCCCATGGCTACCGTCCCGAATGGCCGCTGGCCGCCTTGCCGGAGCTGGCCCTGACGGCCGGGCTGTCGATGATGGTCCACGGCACGCGTCATTTTGTCGGCAAGCCGGGGCGGGCCCTTGTGCTGGCCGTGCTGAACCTGCCCGGCGCCATCGTGTTCGGGTTGCATATGGCCGGCGGACTGATGGGCCGCGCGCCCGGCCCGCTGTCGGCCGGGATGCTGGTGTCGCCGTCCGTCGTGGCAGGGCTGATGCTGGCCTCGTCGTTGATCCAGATGCTGCTGTTGCTGGAAATGATCCGCGTGGTCGTGCCGCGTTTGCCCGCGAAGCGCGGCACGGGTCGCCTGGCCATCCTGTCGCTGACGCTCGTGGCACTGGCCTGCACGGTGTTTGCAGGCGCGCAGGCATGGGCGCCGCTGTCGACGCTGGTCGATGGCCATCCGCTGGCCACGCCGGACGAGCGCGACAACATCACCCTCTGCTTCGTGTTCGGCGTGGTGGGGCTGTCGGTCAGCTTCGCGCTGATGGCGCATGACCGCCTGCGGCGCATCATCGAACGCCGCGCGCGCCATGACGACCTGACCGACGTGCTGTCGCGCGGCGCATTCTGGGAAGAGCTGGAACTCGAATGCAAGCGGGCCGAGCGCCAGCGCACCGCGTTCACCGTGGCCTTCATCGACCTCGATCACTTCAAGGCCATCAACGACCTCTACGGGCATCTGGCGGGCGACAGCGTCCTGCGCCATTTTGCGGGGCTGCTGCGCAAGGCCGCGCCGGCGCGGGCCGTGCTGGGCCGGCTGGGCGGCGAGGAGTTCGCGATCGTCATGCCCGACACCACGCTGGAAACCGGCCGCGCCATCAGCGTCCGGCTGAGCGCGATGGTGCGTTCGGCGCCATGCCCGTCGGAGCCCGATGCCATTGCCTATACGGTCAGCATCGGCATGGCCGAGCGCCAGGCCGGCGAGAACGCCGACGCGGTCATGCGGCGCGCCGACCGCGCGCTCTACGATGCCAAGCAGATGGGCCGCAACTGCGTGTCTTCGCACGACACGGCCGAGGGTGTCGGCATGCCGCGCCGGCCGCGCGTGCGCGAGCGCGAGTCGTCCTGAGTTCGGCATCCATATCGCTGTTTCGCCAGCCTTGGCCTGGGCCGACTTCAGTTTCGTCGAAATCTGATTCAAGGCCCGGCTCGCCGATGCTATAGATGCGCAGGTCACTGCAACGCGCCTTGCGCCAACATCCATGGACATCATCCGGCCGGAACACGCTGCCCAGCAGGCCAGGCAGATTCACCAGAACATTCCCGGCGCGACGTCGATCTCGATCCTGCGCCGCGTGCATGATTCCCGCTATGCCACGCGTTACTTCGTCGGCAATGGCCTCGATATAGGCGGCGGCATCGATTCCATCGCGCTGTTCGCCGACATGTTCCCGGCGATGAAGCATGTCTTCGTCTTCGATATGCAGCATGGCGACGCCCAGTACCTGGAACGGGTGGAGGACGAATCGTTCGACTTCGTCTATTCGTCGCACTGCCTGGAGCATATGGTCGATCCGGCCGTAGCCATCCGGCACTGGATACGGGTCGTGAAGCCGGGAGGGCACCTGGTGATCCAGGTGCCGGACGAAGACCTGTACGAGCAGGGGCACTGGCCCTCGCGGTTCAACAACGATCACAAGCACACGTTCACGATGTTCAAGGCGCGGTCGTGGTCGCCGGTGTCCATCAATGTCATCGACTTTGTCCGGTCCGTATGCGACCAGGTATCGCCAATCTCGATGTTTCGCGTCGACATCGGCGTGCGGCAAAGCCTGCTGAACCGAGATTTCGATCAGACGCGCACACCCACCGCGGAGTGTGCCATCGAGTTCATCCTGCAGAAGCATCCCAGGTAGGCGGGCGCGTTCCCCTTGCGCAACCGGTGCGGTAGAATGCACGCCTTGCCGCAACGGCAAGGCCGTCCAAGGCCCAGACA
This sequence comes from Cupriavidus sp. 94F1, assembly GCF_057798875.1. Lineage (NCBI taxonomy): Bacteria > Pseudomonadati > Pseudomonadota > Betaproteobacteria > Burkholderiales > Burkholderiaceae > Cupriavidus > Cupriavidus sp. 94F1. The sequence goes on along the minus strand of NZ_JBYOJT010000001.1, from coordinate 259,957 downwards.
GCCACGGCCATCCGCCCTTAGCTCAGTTGGATAGAGCACTCGCCTTCTAAGCGAGCGGTCAGAGGTTCGAATCCTCTAGGGCGGGCCACTGATTCGATTCATACCAGTGCTGTGAGCGATTGACCACGCCAACCACAAACAGCATCACGGGAACCTCGATCAGCACGCCGACGACGGTGGCCAGCGCCGCCCCGGACTGGAATCCGAACAGGCTGATGGCGGTGGCCACGGCCAGCTCGAAGAAGTTGCTCGCGCCGATCAGCGCCGATGGGCCCGCCACGCAATGGGCCACACCGAGCTTGCGGTTCAGCAGGTAGGCCAGGCCGGCGTTCAGCAAGACCTGAATCAAAATCGGCACGGCCAGCAGCAGGATGATCAGCGGCTGCTCGACGATGGCATTTCCCTGGAATCCAAACAGCAGCACCAGCGTCGCGAGCAGGGCGGTGATAGAGTAGGGGCCGAGCGCGCCAACGACGCGCTTGTAGGTGGCGTCGCCGCGCGCCAGCAGTGCCTTGCGGATGGCCTGTGCGATCAGCACCGGCACCACAATGTAGAGCGCGACCGACGTGATGAGCGTGTCCCACGGCACGGTAATCGACGACAGGCCTAGCAGCAGTGCGACAACAGGCGCGAAGGCCACGACCATGATCGCGTCGTTGAGCGCCACTTGCGACAGGGTGAAGTACGGGTCGCCCTTGCAGAGCTGCGACCAGACGAACACCATCGCCGTGCAAGGCGCCGCCGCCAGGAGGATCAGGCCAGCGATGTAGCTGTCGAGTTGATCCACTGGCAGCCAGCCAGCGAACAGATGGCGCACGAAGATCCAGCCCAGCAGGGCCATCGAGAACGGCTTGACGAGCCAGTTCACGAACAGCGTCACGCCGATGCCGCGCCAGTGTCCCGCGACCTGCCCCATGGCGCCGAAATCGATCTTGATCAGCATCGGGATGATCATGATCCAGATCAGCACGCCGACCGGCAGGTTCACCTTTGCGATCGCCATGTCGCCAATGGCCAGAAAGACCGGTGGCAACCATTGGCCAAGCAGGATCCCAGCGACAATGCAGAGGGCCACCCAGACGGTCAGGTAGCGTTCGAAAAAGCCGATGGCGGTGGCTTGCGCGGCCCCTGCTGACCGTTGCGCTGTGCTCATTGCCCCGCCTCGGCAGGCGGCTCGCCGATGGCGCGTATCTCCTTCTGGATAGCGTTGCGGTCCAGCACGTGCAGCGGCAGGTTCACGAATTGGCTGACGCGGTTCAGGATCTGACGGAAGACCTGATCAAAGACCTTGCGCTTCTCGTCGTCCGAGCCCTGGATGGCGGCGGGGTCCATAAAGCCCCAATGCGCCGTGATGGGCGTGCCCGGCCAGATTGGGCAGACCTCGCCCGCGGCCTGGTCGCAGACGGTGATGACGAAATCCATCCGGGGTGCGTCGGGCAGGGCGAATTCGTCCCAGCCCTTGCTACGCAGGCCCGAGGTGTCGTAGCCAATCGACTGGCACCGCTCGATGGCAAAGGGATTGACCGCGCCCGCTGGATGGCTGCCGGCGCTGTAGGCGTGAAAGCGTCCCTTGCCGAGCACGTTGAACAGTGCTTCGGCCATCACGCTGCGGGCGGAGTTACCGGTGCACAGCACCAGTACGTTGAAAGTCTTGTCGGGCATGGTGCTTGTTGGGCGGTTGAGCGATGTTCGGGCGAGCGGGTGCATCCTGGCCCGCTTCATGGGTCAGCTCTCCGTTGGGACGGAACACGAGGACACCGGCGAGCACGGATTACCGCCACAGCAGTTTTCCGTGAGATAGCCGAGCAGGGCATTCATGGTCTGGAAGCGCGCCATGTAGAGGATCGACCGGCCTTCCTGACGGCTGGCCAGCAGACCGGCGCGGTGCAGTTCCTTGAGGTGGAACGACAGCGAGGAGGCCGGCATCTCCATCAGTTCGGCAATGCGGCCGGCGGGCAGGCCTTCGGGGCCGGCCTGCACGAGTAGACGGAACACGGCCAGGCGGATGGCGTGGGCCAGCGCAGAAAGGGCTTCGAGAGCGTTTTCGGTTTCCATGATTCGAATATAGTCGAATCATGGAAATTTCACAACTACGGCAATCCCGGCAAGCGTACTTCTGTGACAAACACCAGCCGAACGCCGGCCTGCCTAGGAAAGGTAGCCGGCCGCGCCATCCCACAGCAGCTTTATCGCCGTGATGACCAGCAGTCCGTAGCAGGCCCTGTACATCTGGCGTTGATCGAGCCGCGCATGCAGACGCCAGCCCAGCCAGACACCCGCAGGGACGGCAAGCAGGCAGATCGCCATCAACGTCCAGACGGCACCAACCGGCCTTGCCAGCGCCAGCCAGGGTACTGCCTTGAGGGCGTTGCCCACCGTAAAGAACATGCTGGTGGTTCCTGCGTAGACCTGCTTGCTCAGGCCCAGCGGCAGCAAGTAGATCGCCAGCGGCGGCCCGCCGGAGTGGGCAACCATGGTGGTGATACCCGACGTCAGGCCCGCCGCCAGGGCCTTGGGCGAGGACCTGGGCTGCACTGCGACATCGGCGCCCCGCAACAGCCATAGCCCGACAAAGCTCAACGTGACCACGGCCATGACGATGGAGATGGCGCGATGGTCCAGTACCTTGAACAGGAAGTAGCCGACCCCGATGCCTGCCACCAGCCCGGGCACCAGCAACAGCAGGTCGGGCCTGGACCACGTCGATGGCTTCCAGTAGCGCAGGCTGAACAGATCCATCGCAACGAACAGTGGCGCCAGCAGGCCGCCGGCCGAGACGGGGTCCATCACCAGCGACAACAGCGGAATGCCGACGATGGCAAATCCTCCGCCAAAGGCGCCCTTCATGAAGCAGATCAGGAAAACCCCGGCAAAGGTCACGAGGATGGTGGTGGTATTGAGTTCCATGATGGCTTCGGCATTGAGGCCGGTCGTCTGGTGATCATCGTAGAGTGCCTACCCAATACAATCAAACCATTGTCATGGATACAATTTCCGTCACCCCGCCGAAAGCTGCTTAGGGCTGCCCATGGCGCCGCGTGATATGATTCGCGCGCGAACTAAACGATCAACGCTGCCGGGCCCAGCATGAAACATCGTCTTGTGTATCTTCTGAACGTTGGACAGCGACGGCTGCAACGCTGGTCGCAGGCGCGTGCCGCCCGTGGTGGCGTCACGGCCGCGCAATCGGGGCTGCTGTTCTATCTGGGTACGCACAACGGCGCGCTGATGAGCGAAGCCGCGGCCGCGCTGGACCTGGGCGCGCCTGGAATGAGCGGCCTGGCCGACCGGACGGAAAGAGCGGGCCTGATAGAACGCCGTGCGGACGAGATGGACGGCCGCGCATCGCGGCTGTGGCTCACGGACGCCGGGCGCGCCGCGCGGCAGCGTGCCAAGGCCGGCATGACGGACCTCAACGCCAGGCTGACCGAGGGCTTTACCGAAGCCGAGATCGATGTGGTGGCGCGATGGCTGACCAGCCTGCAGACCAAGTTTCCGGTCGCGGGCGATGCGCGCGACGGGCGCGACGATCGCGACGAGGGCCACGACTAGGCGGCGCCTGGCCTGGTCCGCGGCTGAGCAGCACGATGCAGCCTATTGCTGGCTGACGTTCGAAAAGTCAGGCTTGCGCTTTTCGGCAAAGGCGGTGAATGCTTCGCGGGCTTCCGCGCTCGTCAGCCGCTCCTGGAACTTCGCGCTCTCGGTATCCATCTGCGTCACCAGCATCGCGGCCTGGCGCATCAGGGCTTTCGTGGCGCTCAGCGACCCGGCAGGCTTGGCGGCAATGCGTTCTGCGATCTGCCGTGCCTCGGTGCGGAGCTGGTCATTGGCGCACACCTTGTTGGCGATGCCCCAGGCGAGCGCGGTCTGTCCGTCGAGCGGATCTCCCATGGCAAACATCTCGAAGGCCCGCGCGTGGCCGATGCGCAGCGGCAGCAGATAGCTGGAGGCCGCTTCCGGCACCAGGGCAAGGTTGACGAACGGCGTGATCAGTTGCGCGTCCTGTGCCAGCAGCACGTAGTCGCAATGCAGCAGCATTGTGGTGCCTACACCCACCGCCTTGCCATGAACCGCGGCAACGATGGGCACCGTCGCCTTCGCCAGCGCATGCAGAAAGCGGTGGACATGCCGTTCGCTGGGGCCCTTGCCCACGGCGATCGCCGCGAACTCGCCCACATCGTTCCCCGCAGTGAACATGTCGCCATCCCCTTGTACCAGCACCACGCGCACGTTTCCGTCGTGCTCGGCGCCCTCGATGGCGTCGGCCAGGGCGCCGTACATCTCGTTGGTCAGGGCGTTCTTCTTGTCGGGGCGGGCAAGCGTGATGGTCAGTACGCCATGTGTCAGGTCGATTTGAATTGCCGCGGTCATGCTGGTCTCCGTTGGTTTAAATTCGCATGCGAAGTATATAGATAATTCGTATGCGAAGTAAACCGTCGGCGATGCGATGCGAAACAGGTTGCACGGTGAGTTGCACTGCGCGATCCGGGGTCATAATCAGTACATTCTTTTCATTGTCATGCGTCCGCTCGCCATGCCTCGACACCGCTACAAGCAACTGGTCGACCAATTCGCCGCAGATATCCAGGACGGCCGGCTGCGTCCTGGCACCCGCTTGCCGACACACCGTGAACTTGCCGCCCGCGAAGGCCTGGCGCTTGTGACGGCGACCCGCGTCTATGCGGAACTGCACGCCATGGGGCTGGTAAGCGGCGAGACCGGACGGGGCACGTTCGTCAAGGAAGTGCTTCCGCCTGGACACGGTATCGATCTCCAGCCATGGAGCGACGACACCGTCGACCTGAGCTTCAACAATCCGTCGATACCAGGCCAGGGCGACCTGCTCCGGACGGCGCTGCGCGAACTGGCCGGCACGGGCAATCTCGAGGCGTTGCTCCGATACCATCCGCATGGTGGCCGGATGCGTGACCGCGAGACGATGGCCCGGCATCTTGCCGGACGCGGATTGTCCGCGAGCGCGGACAACACGGTGCTGGTAAGCGGCGCACAGCACGGCCTGACGGTCACGGCGATGGCGTTGCTGGAACCCGGCGACGTGGTTGCGGTTGACGCGCTGACGTACCCGGGATTCAAGCTCACCGCAGAAGCGTGCCGGCTGGAACTGGTGGCGATTCCCGCAGGCACCAAGGGTCCGGACCTGGACGCACTGGCGGGACTGTGCCGGCAACGCCGGGTGCGCGCCGTGTACACAATGCCGACGCTGCACAATCCGCTTGGCTGGGTCATGAGCGCGCGCGGGCGGCGCGATCTCGTTGCCATCGCGCGGCGCCATGGTCTGATCCTGATCGAAGACGCTGCATACGCGTTCCTGGAAGCCGACGCGCCGCAGCCATTGGCCGCATTGGCGCCCGAATTGACCGTGTACGTATCGAGTCTCTCCAAAAGCGTGGCAACGGGGCTCCGCGTCGGCCCGGTCTGCGCGCCGCCAGCCTGGATTCCAAAGTTCGAGCGCACGATCCGCGCAACCACCTGGCATACGCCAACCATGATGACCGCCATTGCCTGTGGCTGGATCGAAGACGGGACGGTCGCGCGCCTGGAGGCGCAGAAGCGAAATGACGCCGCCTTACGCCAAGGTGTCGTGACCGAAGTGCTCGGGCATCTGCATCCCGTCCGGCACCGTGCGTCCTATTTCGTCTGGCTCCCGCTGCCGGAAGACGCACGAGCCGATGCCATCGCCAAGACGCTGCTCGCGCAGCGCATCTCCGTATCCACCGCGCTTGCCTACGCGGCATCGAAACAGGTGCCGCACGCGATCCGGCTCGCACTGGGCTCCGTCCCCGTTGACATGCTGCGGCAGGCACTGCAGACCGTCGCCAGGGTCGTGGACGATCACGCGTACCGGTAGCCTTATGCTGGACGGGCGGGGCAGGGCAGCCGGCGCGGGCGCGCGGCTGGCATGGCCAGTGCTTGGCATGTTCCATCCCGAAACGGACGAACAAGGAGGACAAGCATGGCTGACAGAACGCTTGATGGCCTGAAAGTGGCCATTCTCGTGACCGACGGATTCGAGCAGGTGGAACTTGAGGAGCCTCGCAAGGCGTTGGACGCCGCAGGCGCCACGACCCAGGTCGTTTCGCCCAAGGACCGCGAGGTGAAAGCCTGGAAGTTCAAGGAGTGGGGCGACGCAACGCCGGTGGACAGGCCATTGGCGCAGGCGCGCGCCGACGACTTCGACGCGCTGCTCTTGCCGGGTGGTGTGATCAACCCCGACGCGCTGCGCATGGATGCGTCTGCCGTGTCGTTCGTCAAGTCATTTGTCGATGCGGGCAAGCCTGTGGCTGCGATTTGCCATGGACCGTGGACGTTGATCGAGGCGGGCGCGGTCAAGGGGCGCAGGATGACGTCGTGGCCGTCGCTGAAAACCGATCTGGTCAACGCTGGCGCCAACTGGGTCGACGAGCAGGCAGTGGTGGACGGCAACCTGGTCACCAGCCGCAACCCCGACGACATTCCCGCGTTCAGCCAGGCAGCCATTGAGATGTTCGCAGGTGCACGTCGTAAATAGTCCAAAAGCGCGCCACACGGCAGCTCGGCCGATGCGCGCTGCGCATCGGCCATAAAGCAATGTGCGCCCGGATTGGCATGAAGCTTGCATAATGGATCATGCCAATCCACATAATAAAAAATGCGCCACCGTATGTCTTTTCGCCGTGCGCCGTCGTTGCGCTCGGCAATGCCCACGCTTGGGGTGCTTTCCGCAACGCTGGCCACCATCCCGCCAACCGCACTGGCCGGCGGCCTTCAGCAAGCCCAGCACGTATTACCAGAGGTCGCCGTCCAGGCGGCACGATCCGACGGTGCAACATCGGACGCGGCCGTGTCCGCCAACCAGGGCTATGTCGGCCGCGACCAGCTTGCCAATCGTCCATTGCTGCGTCCCGGCGAACTGCTCGAAACCGTCCCGGGACTGATCGTCACGCAGCACAGCGGCGATGGCAAAGCCAATCAGTATTTCCTGCGCGGCTTCAACCTCGACCACGGCACGGACCTTTCCACCACCGTGGCAGGCATGCCGGTCAACATGCGCACGAATGCTCATGGGCAGGGCTACACCGACCTGAATTTCGTGATTCCGGAACTGGTCAGCGGCATCGCCTACAAGAAGGGCACGTATTTCGCCGAAGAGGGCGACTTCTCTGCGGCGGGTGCAGTGCGGATGGACTACCTGTCGCAACTGCCTGCCGGTATCGCGCAGATCGAGCTGGGCCAACATGACTATCGTAGGGCCGTGCTGGCCAATTCGCATCAGGTGGGCCCGGGAACCGCCCTTTATGGTCTGGAGTGGTTGCAAGAGAACGGTCCCTGGGTGTTGCCCGAAGGCGTTCGCAAGCTCAACGGCGTGTTCCGCTACACGCTGCCGCTCAGCGCGGGGGAGCGCGTGAGCGTCACCGCCATGGGCTATCGCAATCGCTGGGATTCGACCGACCAGGTGCCGCAGCGTGCGATCAACGCGGGGCTTATCTCGCGCTTTGGGTATATCGATCCGACAGATGGCGGCTATGCGTCGCGCTACAGCCTGTCCGCCGATTGGCTCAGGCCGGTGCAATCGGGCCTGTTCAAGGCGAATGCCTATGTCATCAAGAGCCGGCTCCAGCTTTTTTCCAACTTCACCTACGCGCTGGACAATCCGGAGCGTGGCGACCAGTTCCAGCAATTCGAGAATCGCGTCACGGCGGGCGTCAATGCGTCGAGACTCTGGTTGGGCAAGCTGGGACAGCGCGATACCGAAACCGAGGTCGGTGTGCAGGTGCGCTATGACCGTCTGGACCCCATCACACTGGCCAACTCGGAAGCGCGACAGATCTACGAAACGGTACGGACCGACACCGTCAACGAAACCAGCGCCGCGCTCTACGTGCGCAACACGACGGAATGGCTGCCGTGGCTGCGCACCATCGCGGGCCTGCGCGCGGATCGTTTCTGGTATGGCGTATCGAGCGACAATCCCGCCAACTCAGGGCATGGCGCCGACCATATCGTCAGCCCGAAGTTCAGTGTCGTCATGTCGCCGGCCGACCAGACCGAAGTGTTTCTGAACTGGGGGCGCGGCTATCACAGCAACGATGTACGGGGCGCGACCACCACGATGGACCCGACCACCGGGCAGCCGACGCAGAAGGTCAGCGTGCTCGTGCCGGCAACGGGCTACGAGATCGGCGTCCGCACCCGGCGTCTGGCGCACGGCCTGCAATTGTCGGCGTCGCTCTGGCAACTCGATATCGGCTCCGAGCTCGTGTTCTCCGGCGACAGCGGCACCACGGAACCAAGTCGGCCGAGCCGCCGCCGTGGCGTTGAGTTGGCGGGCTACTATGCGCCGCCAGACGGCTTGCTGGCCGGGCTGATTCTCGACGCGGATGCTGCCTTCTCTGGCGCGCGCTTCCGGGATCACCAGGACATTGGTGACCACATCCCGGAGTCCATCCAGACGACGGCATCGGCGGGCGTCTCGTACAACACCGGACGATGGTCCGTCGGTGCCAGGGCGCGCTACTTCGGTCCGCGTCCGCTCGTCGAGGACAACAGCGTGCGGTCCGCTTCCTCGTTCCTGGTGAATCTGAAGGTCGGCTATCGTGTACTCAAGGGCGTGCGAATCTTTGCCGAAGTGCTCAATGTGTTGGGCAAGCGGGTCAACGACATCGACTACTACTACGCGTCGTTGCTGAAAGGCGAGACCTCCGCTTCAAACGCCGATGGCTCGCCCGCCGGCATCAACGACCACCATATCCATCCGGCCGAGCCGCGGACATTCCGGGTGGGCGTGCTCTGGAATTTCTGACCGTTGGCCCGTGGCAGGTCTTCCGCTGGTACGACATTTGCACGCTGCTGGCTAGATATGTTCCGACAGGGGAGGTGGCCGTGAACTCGTCAAACAGCGATGTGGATTATGCCGAACTGGGGCTGCAGGATATTTCCGACACGCGCCCCCTGGCCATTGTCACCGGGGCATCGACCGGCATCGGCTTTCACCTGGCGGATTGTTGCGCGGCCAGCGGCATGGATCTGATCGTCGTGGCCGACGAACCCGAGATTGCCGATGCAGCCGCCCGCCTGCGCGAACATGGCGCGGCGGTGGAGTCGCTGGTTGCCGATCTGTCCACGCGGGCAGGCGTGGACGAATTACTATCCAGCGTGCGCGGCCGGCGCATCGACGTGCTGTGTGCCAATGCCGGCAGGGGTCTGGGCCATGCCTTTGTCGACCAGGATTTTGCCGATATTGCGCGGGTGCTCGAAACGAACGTGGTGGGTACCTTGTACCTGCTGCATAGCGTTGCGCGGCATATGCGCGAGAACCGCGCCGGCCGCATCCTGATCACGGGATCGATTGCGGGCCTGATGCCGGGCACCTACCAGGCTGTCTACAACGGCACAAAGGCGTTTCTGGATTCGTTTGCCTTTGCGCTGCGCCACGAACTGGCCGATAGCCGCGTCAGCGTGACATGCCTGATGCCGGGCGCCACCGAGACCGAGTTCTTCCGCCGCGCCGACATGCTCGATACGCGCATGGGCGAGGCGAAGAAGGATGACCCCGCAGATGTGGCGCAGCAGGGATTCGAGGCCATGATGCGCGGCGAGGCCGAAGTCGTTACCGGCTGGCAGAACAAGCTCCGGGCGGCCATTGCATCGATCACCCCGTCGGATCTGCTGGCCGAACAGCATCGCAAGATGGCCGAGCCGCTCGACAAGGAGCGGAAGGCCGAAGGCGCGGTGCGCTGAGCCCTTCCACAGGAGCAAAACCATGGCCGACAGCCAGTCGCAATCCGCTTCCGGTGCTTCCGGTGCTTCCCGCAGCCCCGATCCGATCGAACTGCAAAAGGCACTCAAGGGGCTGGACTATCCCGCCACTCGGGGCGCATTGATCTCTGCCGCGCGCGACAACCGGGCGGACGACCGCATCATCAACGCACTGATGCGCATACCGGAACAGCACTACGAAAGCCCCGCCAAGGTGTCCGAGGCGGTGGCCGCTCACCGGGACGACCCTGCACGTTGAGCAGCGCGGCGAGGGGGTCACCCATGTCGCCGCGTGCCGCATGTCGTCCACGGCATGCCCGACCCGTGTTGTGCGTTGCACCGGGCCGTTCCCGATTGGGCCTTCCCTGCATGGGCTTCGCAAAACGCGGACGCATTTCTTGCCAGCGGCGGTAGTGCCTACACCGACAATGTGCATCGGGCCGACACGGTTGCCGGCGATCGCTTTGGCAGGCAGTGGGCCGATGTGGAGAAACGGCGACATCGGGACAGGCTGTCGCAGCCTGCCCCGCCTGCAGCCTGATGTGCCGTTCAGGCCGCCATCCGCAGCAGATCGGCGGCGCGCTCGGCAATCATGATGGTGGGCGCGTTGGTGTTGCCGCCGATCAACGTGGGCATGACCGAGGCGTCCACCACGCGCAGGCCTTCCACGCCGTGAACACGCAGTTGCGGGTCCACCACGGCCATGGCATCGACGCCCATCTTGCAGGTGCCCACGGGGTGGTAGATGGTGTCGGCGTGGGCGCGCACGAAATCGCGGATGGCCCCATCGTCGCCGTCGCCGGGTCCGAGCAGGGCGGTCAGCGGGTCGCTGCCGCCCGCTTCGGCCAGCGCCGACTGGGCGAAGATCCGCCGCATCAGCTTCACGCCGGCCACCATGCCGTCCAGGTCGGACGCGGCAGACAGGAAGCGCGGGTCGATGCGCGGGGCATCGCGCATGTCCGCCGATGCCAGTTCCACCGTGCCACGGCTTTCCGGGCGCAGCACGCAGGCGTGGCAGGAATAGCCATGGCCGGGCCGGCCCTTGCGCAGTACGTTGGAATTGCCCAGCAGCGCCGGCGCGAAATGCAGCTGCAGGTCGGGGGCGGTCAGGCCCGGTTGCGTCCGCACGAACGCGCCGGCCTCGGCCACGGGCGATGCCAGCATGCCGGTGCGCCGCCAGCGGTAGCGCATGACCTCGCCGGCCATGCGTGCCACGCCGCGCAGCGAGTAGCCGTAGAGATGCCACGACGTGACCGGCTTGCCGATGATGACGTCGAGATGGTCCTGCAGGTTCTGGCCCACGCCGGGCAGGTCATGTACCACGGCAACGCCCACGCTGCGCAGGTGGTCGGCCGGGCCCACGCCCGACGCCATCAGCAGCTGTGGCGAATGGAACGCGCCGCCGCTGACGATGACCTCGCGCCGCGCGCGCAACGTCTGCGTCTGGCCGTCACGCACCACCTCCACGCCCACGGCGCGCTTGCCTTCGAACACGATGCGCAGCGCCTGCGTGCCGGTCATCACGCTCAGGTTCTGGCGGCCGCCGTTGTGGCCGGCGTCGGCGCGGTTGCCGCGATGCAGATAGGCGCGCGCCGCGTTCCAGCGTTCGCCATTGAACTGCGTGGCCTGGTACAGCCCCACGCCTTCCTGCTCGGCACCGTTGAAGTCCTGGTTCAGCGGCAGGCCAGCCTGCGCCGCCGCCTGCACGAAGCGGCGCGAGAACGGATTCGGCGTGCGCAGGTCACTGACATGCAGGGGGCCGCTGCCGCCGTGCCAGGCGTCGTCGCGGCCGGCATTGCGCTGGTTGCATTCGCTGCGGCGGAAGTAGGGCAGCACGGCGTCGTAGCCCCAGCCGTCGCAGCCCAGTTCGGCCCAGCGGTCGTAGTCGCTACGGTGGCCGCGCACGTAGAGCATGGCGTTGATCGACGAACTGCCGCCCAGTCCGCGCCCGCGCGGCTGGTACGACTGGCGGCCGTTCAGGCCCGGCTGCGGCACGGTCCGGAAGCCGTAGTTGCGCGGCCCCGGATGGGGCACCGTCCTGGCGATGGCCAGCGGCGTCCAGACGCTGGGGTGATGGTCGTCAGGCCCCGATTCGAGCAGGGCCACGGTCACGCCGGGCTGGTCCGCCAGCCGTCCGGCCAGCGCACAGCCGGCCGAGCCGGCGCCCACGATGATGTAGTCGAAGCTGGTATCGCCCATGAATGGTGTCTCCTCGGGGTTGTTCTTGTGGGGGGCTTATTTCTGGAAGCCGTGCGGCGTCACGATATTGAAGTTCGGGTCGAACGTGTCCAGCATGCCGAACAAGCCTGCCACGGCCTGCGGATTGCCGTCTATCCGGACCGCGCCCGACTGCATGGCTTGTGGCAGCGTCAGCTGTTTCAGGCTGATCTGGTCCAGCGTGGCCTTGGTCAGCGAGACCGTGGCGGTGGGCTGCGCGTGCTGGGCCTCTGCCACGTAGGTCAGCGCGCTGTTGCGCAGCGTCATGGCATAGCGTTGCTTGAGGTCGGTGAATTGCCAGTTCAGCGTCAGGGTCTTGCCGGCCGCCTTGTCGGCGTTCAGGCGGACCGCCAGGAAATCGAAGAAGTTCGGCACGCTCAGCGCGCGGACCAGGTCCGACGAACTGGTACCCGTGGTGGACGGCCTGGCCACGCCATCGCGCAATTCCTGGGCACCGGTCAGATAGATATTGCGCCAGGTGGCGTTCTCGCTCTGGTAGCCCAGCTGCTCCAGCGCATCGGCCTGCAGCGCGCGGGCGGCGGCGTTGGACGGATCGGCGAATACCAGTTCGTTGCCGATCTGGCTGACCCAGCGGTACTCGCCCCGCGCGTAGGCGTCGCGCAGGCGGGCCAGCACGGCGTCGGGGCCGCCCATCCATTCGATGGTCTTCCTGGCGGCCTGCTCGGGCGGCAGCGGATTCAGGTGGGCCGGGTTGCCGTCATAGAAGCCCAGATATCGCTGGTACACCGCGCGAACATTGTGGCTGACCGACCCGTAGTAGTCGCGCGCATACCATTTGCTGGCCAGCGGCTGCGGCAGGGTTTTTAGCTGATCGGCGATGTCCAGCGGCGTGTAGCCCTGGTTCATCAGGCGCAGCGCCTGGTCGTTCAGGTAGGCGTACATGTCGCGCTGGTCGGATAGCATTTCGACGATGCGCTCGCGGCCCCAGGTGGGCCAGTGATGCTGGCCGATCAGGATGTCGGTGCGCTCGCCGTAGCGCAGCAGCGCCTGGCCCAGGAAGTACGACCAGCCCTTGGCATCGCGCACCTGCGCGCCGCGCAGCGTCAGCACGTTGTGCTGGGTGCGCACGGCGTTTTCGGCCATGCACAGCGTGCGGAACTGCGGCAGGTAGACGTTCATCTCCGCGGGCGCCTCGGTGCCGGGCGTCAGCTGGAATTCGAAGTCCACGCCATCGATGCGCCGGGTCTCGATCGCCCTCGTGATCGACGACGTGGGCGCCAGCAGCGTCATGGTGCCGCGTGCCGTGGCCTTGCCCAGGCCGGTATCGACCTGGCCCGTGGCGCTTTTCGGCAGCTGCGTGCCATACATGTACTGCGCACGGCGGCTCATGGCGCTACCGGCCAGCACGTTCTCGCTGACCGCCTCGTCCATAAAGCCGCTTGGCGCCAGGATCTCCACCTTGCCGCTCTTGACATCGGCTTCGTTGACGATGCCGCGCACGCCGCCGAAGTGGTCGACGTGGCTATGGGTGTAGATCACCGCCACCACCGGCTTGCGGGGGCGGTGGGCGTAGTACAGGTCCAGCGCGGCGCGGGCGGTCTCGGCGGTCAGCAGCGTATCGATCACGATCAGGCCGGTATCGCCCTCGATGATGTTCATGTTGGCGATGTCCGCGCCGCGCACCTGGTACACGCGGTCGGTGACCTTGAACAGCCCCGCTTCGTTGTTCAGCTGCGCCAGCCGCCACAGGCTCGGATTGACGGTTTTTGGCGCGTCCGCCGCCGATTCGAACGCGTAGGCGTTGAAATCCCACGCCACCTTGCCGTCCGCGGTCTTGATGGCGGCCTCTGGAAAGCGCGCCACCAGCCCGCGCCGGGCGTCCTCGAAATCGGCGCGATCCGAGAACGGCAGGCGGCGCAGCCATTCGGCATTCGATTGCTCGGTCAGTGGCGTGGCGGCGTTCGGGCCAGCCGGCGTGGCCGAAGCTGCCGAAGCGGTCGGCGCGGCGGGCAGGGTCAGAACGGCTGCGGCCAGCATGGCGGTGCGGGCAAAACGCATGGGAAATCGACTCCTCGGTTGGGCAAGGCATCCATTGAAAGCGCGCCGCACCTATAATTCAATTGCAAATTTCGTATCGCAGCAATGCGAATGGTGCATATATGAATCTGAAACGGCTCGAACACCTGGTGGCGGTGGCGGAAGAAGGCTCGCTGGCTGCGGCGGCACGGCGCGTGCATCTGAGCCAGCCCGCGCTGACGCGCAGCATCCAGGCGCTGGAGGAAGAGGCCGGCGCCGTGCTGTTCGACCGGGGCGCGCGTGGCGTGACGCTGACCACCGTGGGCCGCATGGTGACCGAGCGCGCCCGGCGCATCCTGTTCGAGTCGGGCTGCCTGGCGCGCGACCTGGCCCTGGTGCGGCAGCACGAGATCGGCAGCGTGCAGATCGGGCTGGGGGCGTTCCCGGCGGCCATCCTGCTGCCGGAACTGCTGTGCCAGCTGCACCGGCAATGGCCGAAGCTGCGCATCACGACCGAGGTCAGCCATCCCGCCGCGTTGCTGGACGCCTTGCACGGCGAGCAGGTGGATTTCGTGGTGGTCGAGCACAGCACCGTGCCCACGGCCGCCGAACTGGAAGTGATACGACTGCCCGCCGGCCCCGGCGGGGTCTATGCCCGCGCCGGGCATCCGCTGGCGGCAGGGCCCGTGAGCCTGGCCACGCTGCGCGAATCGGCGCTGGTATCGGTGGTCTTCCCACCGGAAACCCACGAACGGCTGCGCAAGCTGCTGCGCTGCAAGCCGGGCGAGGCCTTGCCGTTCCAGGTGGAAAGCAACGATTTCCGCGCGCTGACGCACCTGGTGCGGCATGCCGATGCGCTGCTGCTGGCGCCGGCGCGGGCGGTGCGCGAGGAACTGGTCGAAGCCGGCCGGCTCGTCGCGCTGGAGATCCCGGAGTTGCCCGAGATCACGATGCAGTTTGCGATCGTCCGGCTCGCGCAGCGGACGCTGTCGCCGGCGGCCGAGCGCGCCGTGGCCGTGATCGAGTCCATCGCGCGGACGTGAAAACGGGGCAGAGGCAAACAAAAAAGCGCCCCAGGGAGCGCTTTCTCGATGCGGCGGACCAACGTGCCGCCTGCCGGGATCTGGCTGCTTACTCTTCGACGGCCGTGCCGACGATGTTGTAGCCGCCGTCGACGTAGGTGATCTCGCCGGTCACACCGCTGGACAGGTCCGACAGCAGGAAGGCGGCCACGTTGCCGACTTCCTCGATCGTCACGTTGCGGCGCATCGGGGCCACGTCCTCGAAATGCTTGAGCAGCTTGCCGAAGTCCTTGATGCCCGACGCGGCCAGCGTCTTGATCGGGCCGGCGGAGATGCCGTTGGCGCGGATGCCCTTCGGGCCCACGGCCGATGCCAGGTAGCGCACGCTGGCTTCCAGCGATGCCTTGGCCAGGCCCATCGTGTTGTAGTTCGGCACGACGCGCTCGGCGCCCAGGTACGTCAGCGTCAGCAGCGACGCCTTGTCGTTCAGCAGCGGCAGGGCGGCCTTGGCCAGTGCCGGGAAGCTGTAGGCGGAGATGTCATGCGCGATGCGGAACCCCTCGCGCGACAGGCCTTCGAGGAAGTCGCCGGCGATGGCTTCGCGCGGTGCAAAACCGATCGAATGCACCAGGCCGTCGAATTTTTCCCAACGCTGCCCCAAAGCGGCGAACGTGGCGGCGATCTGTTCATCGCTGCCGACGTCGCATTCGAAGATCATGTCGGAGCCGAATTCCTTGGCGAAGTCCGTGATGCGGTCCTTGAAACGCTCGCCCACATAGGTGAAGGCCAGCTCGGCGCCTTCGCGCTTGCAGGCCGACGCAATGCCGTAGGCGATGGAACGGTTCGAAAGCAAGCCCGTGATCAGGATCCGCTTACCTGCCAGAAATCCCATAAATTCTCCAGATTGTTTGTGGGGGACGGGCATGCTTCATGCACTGGCCCGTGTCCGGTGCATGGCAGGGAGTCAAATCCCCGCTGTTTGTTGCGCCGCGTAGAGGGAATGTCCGGATGGTTGGGCGCCACCCGAACGCATGTAAAATTGTCGCACAACTTCGCCCGGCCACAAGCCGCCGGGCCGTCTCGGGCATTGTGGAGGTCTGCAACCGGATGCTGATTCATGCACGTTGGCCGCGTCTGGCGGCAGGGCAGTGCTTCCGTCGACGCGCGGTAGTGCATTGGGCGCTGGCACTGTCGATCGTGCTGGGCTGGGGTTTTCCCGCATTGGGCTATGGCGCACACGGCTTTGCGCTCCACGGCGATCTCAAGTATCCGCCCGATTTTGGCCACTTCGACTATGTCAACGCCGATGCGCCCCAGGGCGGCACGCTGACGCTGGCCAATCCCGACCGCCGCACCAGCTTCGACAAGTTCAATCCGTTCACGCTGAAGGGCACGGCCGCACCGGGCCTGACCTCGCTGATGTTCGAGACGCTGCTGATCAGCAGCGCCGACGAGACCGCCAGCGCCTATGGCCTGCTGGCCGACGACGTGACGGTGGCCCCCGACCAGCTGTCGGTCACCTTCCGTATCCGCCCCGAGGCCCGCTTCGTCAATGGCGATCCGGTGCTGGCCGCCGACGTGAAGTATTCCTACGACATGCTGATGAGCAAGTCCGCCAGCCCGGGCTACCGCAGCATGTGTACCGATGTGAAGGCCGTGGTGGTGACCGGCGAACGCTCGATCCGCTTTGACTTCAAGCAACGCAACGCCGAATTGCCGCTGATCGTCGGCCAGTTGCCCGTGTTCTCGAAGAAATGGACGGCCAAGGTGCCGTTCGAGAAGCTGACCTTCGAAGATCCGATCACCAGCGGCCCGTACAAGATCGAACGCTACGACGCCGGTCGCGGCATCGTATTCCAGCGAGATCCGAACTACTGGGGCAAGAACCTGAACGTACGGCGCGGCACGTTCAACTTCAACCGCGTGGTCTACCGGCTGTACAAGGACGAGACCGCCAAGCTGGAGGCGTTCAAGGCGGGCGAGTTCGACGCCATCGTCGAATACCGCTCGAAAAACTGGGCCAAGAGCTATGTCGGCACCAAGTTCCGGGACGGCAGCCTGATCAAGACCGAATTTCCGCACCGCAACGGCGCCGGCATGCAGGGCTTCGTCATGAATATGCGCAAGCCGATGTTCCAGGACGTCCGCGTGCGCCAGGCCCTGATCCTGGCGCTCGATTTCGAATGGCTGAATCGCCAGTTGTTCTATGGGGCCTACAAGCGGCTCGACAGCTGGTTCTCCAACAGTGAACTGGCCGCCAGCGCCACCTTCGACGGTCGGCCCGGGGCTGGCGAGCTGAAGCTGCTGGAGCCGTTGCGCGCCCAGTTGCCGGCGGAAGTGTTCGGCCCCGACGTGGTGCAGCCCAGCACCAATGCGCCCCGGTCGCTGCGGGACAACCTGCGCGACGCGCGGCGCCTGCTGGCCCAGGCCGGCTGGACCTACGACGATGGCGCGCTGCGCAACGCCAGGGGCGAGCCGATGGTGTTCGAATTCCTCGATGACGGTGGCGCCATGAGCCGCGTCATCACGGCCTACGTGCGCAACCTGGAAAAGCTCGGCATCGAGGTGCACCAGCGCACCACCGACTTTGCCCTGTACCAGAAGCGGCTGGAGGATTTCGACTTCGACATGGTGTCGATCCGCTTCCCGGATTCGCAAAGCCCCGGCAACGAGCTGCGCGACCGTTTTTCGGCCGAAGCCGCCGGCATGCCCGGATCGGACAACCTGTTCGGCCTGAAGTCGCCGGCCGTGGACAAGCTGGTGGACGCCGTGCTGCACGCCGAAACCCGCGACGAACTGATCACGGCGGGCCGCGCGCTGGACCGCGTGCTGATGCACGGCTATTACATCGTGCCGAACTGGTACAGTGCTTTCCATCGTGTGTCGTACCGCAAGGAACTGGCGTATCCGACCCGCCTGCCGTACTTCTACACCGCGGAGGGCTGGATTCTTTCAAGCTGGTGGCGCAAGGACCTGGCGCCGAAGACCCAGTAACCCAGTCTTCCAGTCATCCCCCCAATCGGACGGCCAATGCTTGCCTATCTGCTGAAGCGCATCCTGCTGATGATCCCGACGCTGGTCGGGGTGGTGACGCTTACCTTTGTCGTGATCCAGTTCGTGCCGGGCGGCCCGGTCGAGCAGATGATGCTGGAGATGAAGGGCCGGGGCGGCGGCGGGGAAGCCAGCGGCGGCGGGGCGGAATACCGTGGCCGGCGCGGCGTGGACCCCGACAAGATCAAGGAAATCCAGGCGCTCTACGGCTTCGACAAGCCGCCGCTGGAACGCTATTTCATGATGCTCAAGCGGTTTGCCCAGTTCGACCTGGGACAGAGCTACTTCCAGCACCGCAGTGTCTGGGAGCTGGTCAAGTCGAAGATGCCCGTGTCGATCAGCCTGGGGCTCTGGACGTTCTTTCTCACTTATCTGATATCGGTGCCGCTCGGCATCTCGAAGGCGATCCGGGCGGGCAGCCGGTTCGACGTGATCAGCAGCATGGTGGTGCTGGTGGGCTATGCCATCCCCGGTTTCGTGCTGGGCGTGCTGCTGCTGGTGCTGTTCGGCGGCGGCACCTTCGTGCAGTGGTTCCCGCTGCGCGGGCTGACTTCCGACGACTGGGACCAGCTGTCGCTGATGGGCAAGGTCATGGACTATTTGTGGCACCTGGTGCTCCCGATCACGGCCTCGGTGGTGGGCAGCTTCGCCGTGGTGACGATGCTGACCAAGAACGCCTTCCTGGAAGAAATCCGCAAGCAGTACGTGCTGACGGCCCGCGCCAAGGGTTTGTCGGAGCGCCGCGTGCTGTGGAAGCATGTGTTCCGCAATGCGCTGATTCCGCTGGTCACGGGCTTCCCGGCCGCCTTCATCGGCGCCTTCTTCACGGGTTCGCTGCTGATCGAGACGCTGTTCTCGCTCGACGGCCTGGGCCTGCTGTCCTATGAGGCCGTGCTGCGCCGCGACTATCCGGTGGTGCTGGGCACGCTGTACCTGTTTACGCTGATCGGGCTGGTGACGCGCCTGATTTCGGACGTTTGCTACGTCATGGTGGATCCGCGCATCCATTTCGAGGGGATGCACCGATGAAAGCTGCCGCCAAGAACGGCCTGCCGCATTCGCTGTCGCCGCGCCAGCGGGCCTGGCAGCGTTTTCGCCGCAACCGGCTGGGCTACTGGAGCCTGGTGCTGTTCGTGATCATCTTTGTCGTCAGCATGGGCGCCGAACTGCTGTCGAGCGACCGGCCGCTGGTGGTGCGCTACAAGGGCGAGTACTACTTCCCGATCGTCAAGGCGTATCCGGAAACCACATTCGATGGCGATTTTCCGACGCGGGCCGACTACCTGGACCCGTTCATCCGGGACCGGATCACGTCGAACGGCAACTTCGCCGTCTATCCGCTGAATCGCTATTCCTACGATTCGATCAACTATTTCGCCAAGGAGCCGAACCCGGCGCCGCCGTCGGCCGACAACTGGCTCGGTACCGACGATCGCGGCCGCGACGTGCTGGCGCGCCTGCTGTACGGCTTCCGGGTATCGGTGCTGTTCGGCATGGCCCTGACGGTGATCGGTGTGCTGATCGGTACGCTCACCGGGGCGCTGATGGGCTTCTTCGGGGGCCGCTTCGACCTGTTTTCGCAGCGCGCCATCGAAATCTGGAGCTCGATGCCCGAGCTTTACCTGCTGATCATCTTCGCGTCGATCTTCGAGCCGAGCCTGGCGCTGTTGATCATCCTGCTGTCGCTGTTCGGCTGGATGGGCCTGTCCGACTACGTGCGCGCCGAGTTCTACCGCAACCGGTCGCTGGACTACGTCAAGGCCGCGCGGGCGCTGGGCCTGTCGAACGTGCAGATCATGTGGCGCCATATCCTGCCGAACAGCCTGACGCCGGTGATCACGTTCCTGCCGTTCCGCATGAGCGCGGCCATCCTGGCGCTGACCAGCCTCGACTTCCTGGGCCTGGGCGTGCCGCCGACCACGCCGAGCCTGGGCGAACTGCTGGCCCAGGGCAAGGCCAACCTTGATGCCTGGTGGATTTCACTCTCGACGTTTGCCGTGCTGGTGATCACGCTGCTGCTGCTCACGTTCATGGGTGATGCCCTGCGTGATGCATTCGACACGCGCTTGGGCCTGGCCCAGTTGCGCGGCCGGGTGGAGCCGAAGGTGCCGGCCGGCGGCGCGGCGGCGGAGGCGACGTCATGAACTCGGCAAATCCCGCCATGGCGGTGAATCCGGTATTTCCGGACCTGGCGGACATCCCGGCGCCCGGCACCAAGCTGATGTGCGTGGATCGCCTGTCCGTCACCTTTGGCGAAGGCGAGCACGCCACGCGCGCGGTGCGCGATGTCAGCTTCGACCTGCGTGCCGGCGAACGCTATGCGCTGGTGGGCGAGTCCGGCTCCGGCAAGACCGTGACGGCGCTGGCCATGCTTCGGCTGGTGGAAGATGCGCGCTACCAGGGTGCCATCCGCTTCGAAGGCAAGGACCTGCTGCAGGTATCCGATCGCGAGATGCGCGGTATCCGCGGGTCCGAGATCGCGATGATCTTCCAGGAGCCGATGACGGCGCTGAACCCCCTCTATACGATCGGCAACCAGATCGTGGAGACACTGGCGCTGCATGAGGGCCTGGACCGCCGCGCCGCACGCGACCGCGCCATCGCGCTGCTGGAGCGCACCGGCATCAGCGATGCGGCCAACCGCTTCAACAGCTTTCCGCACCAGTTGTCCGGCGGGCAGCGCCAGCGCGCGATGATCGCCATGGCGCTGGCCTGTCGCCCCAAGCTGCTGTTGGCCGACGAGCCGACCACGGCCCTCGATGTCACGATCCGCGCCCAGATCCTGGACCTGCTGCGCAGCCTGCAGGCCGAATTCGGCATGGCGGTGATGCTGATCACGCACGATCTGAACATGGTGCGCGCGTTCGCGCAGCGGGTCGGCGTGATGGAAAAGGGCGTGCTGGTCGAAACCGGCGAGACCGCCGAGGTCTTTGCCAATCCGCATCATCCGTACACCCGCAAGCTGATCGACAGCCGGCCCCGGCGCGAAGTGCTGCCGCTGGTGCCGCTGGCGCCGGTGCTGCTGGAAACCGACGCGCTGTGTGTGAACTATCACAAGAAGCGGGCCGGTATTGCCGGCTGGTTCGGCAAGGAGGCGTTCGCGGCGGTCAAGGACGTCACGCTGCAGTTGCGCGAGGGCGAGACCGTGGGCATCGTCGGCGAATCGGGGTCCGGAAAGACCACGCTGGCGCACGCGGTGCTGGCGCTGCAGCGCAAGAGCAGCGGCGCCATCCAGTTCCTGGGGCGCAGCTTCGACGCCTGCTCGCAGAAAGAACGCAGCGCGCTGCGCAAGCGCATGCAGGTGGTGTTCCAGGACCCGTTCGGCTCGCTGTCTCCCCGCATGACGATCGAGCAGATCGTGGGCGAGGGGCTGGCGCTGCATCAGCCCGGGCTGACGAAGGAAGTCATGCGCGAACGTGTGACCGAGGCCCTGCGCGAGGTGGGGCTGGACCGCACGGCGCTGGGCCGCTATCCGCACGAATTCTCGGGGGGCCAGCGCCAGCGCATTGCCATTGCGCGCGTGCTGATCCTGAAGCCGCAGGTGCTGGTGCTGGATGAGCCGACCTCTGCACTTGATGTGTCGATCCAGCAGCAGGTGCTGGCGCTGCTGTCACAGCTGCAACACAAGTACAACCTCAGCTATCTGTTCATCAGCCACGATCTGGCCGTGATTCGTGCGATGGCGCACCGAGTCATCGTCATGAAAAACGGTGAAGTGGTGGAATCAGGCGAGACGGAAACCGTACTCGGCGCGCCGCAGCATCCGTATACCAGAAAGCTGATGGCCGCCGCGCAGCTGGGTGCGCCTGAATGATGTGCTGGGCAGTACGCCTTGTCACGCCGAAGTAACACGAAATCTTTATAGCGTTTCCGAGAAACAGAATACGTTTTTTACGCTAATTCATTGATTTGGCGGCGCTTTGCGGGAAAGTTGTAACCATCTTTGACACGTCAAGGGTGCGTCCTTTACTATCCCGCGATGAGTTTTGTCGGGGGTGGTTCGTCCGCCGCATGCAGGCCTTGGGGAAGGTCGACGTTGCACGCGGCAGGCGCAGTCGCGCTGGCGTACTTCTTGCGTACGTTCCGCCCTGATGTTTTCACGCTGTCCGGCTTTGTCTGACTTGCCGGTCAGTTTTGTCCGATCATCAGGAGAGCCAATGCAAACGGTACTTCATTCCCTGGCGCGCGCCGCTATCGGAATTGCCATTGCCTGCGGTGCGACTGTGTCGAATGGAGTGCTGGCGGATACGGTGTTCAAGGACCCCGACGCCCGGATCGAGGCCCGCGTTGACGCGGATGCGCATCCGGAAGGCAAGCGTGGCTTGCTGTCGTCGGTGATGAACTCCACCAGCAACGTCGCCAGCAAGGCTGGCGACCTGGTCATGAACGCGCTGGGCCTGATTGGCGTGCGTTATCGCTTCGGCGGTAACAGCCCCGAATCAGGTCTGGACTGCAGCGGGTTTGTCCGCTACGTGTTCAACGACACCTTCGGCTTCATGTTGCCGCGCCGTTCCGTCGAAATGAGCCAGGTGGGCACCACGGTGGCGGTCAACGAGCTGCGTCCGGGCGATCTCGTGTTCTTCAACACGATGCGCCATACGTTCTCGCACGTTGGCATCTATATCGGCGACAACAAGTTCGTCCACGCGCCGTCCACCGGCAGCAAGATTCGCGTTGACGACATGCGTGCGTCGTACTGGGTCACGCGCTACAACGGCGCCCGTCGCATCGACGATTCGGCCCGTGGCTCGGTCGAAAATACGGGCAGCATGATCGAGACGCTCAAGCGTTTCGATCCGAATGCCCAAGGCCGTACGATGTTCGGTGGTTGACGCATCGTTCGCGCAAGCAAAAAGGACTGCCTCGGCAGTCCTTTTTTGTTGTGCGTTGCTACCATGTCTTAAGACAAATACCCCACCAAAGGGTGACATCCTCTGTCATCGTCGGTGACGGTTTCTGTCAGGCATGTCGATCCATGTGACAGGACATGTGACAACCGACGGGCGGCACCTTCCTATTGAACGGCGATTGCGCCCGCCTGCGCGGGCCGCAGCCGCGCCGCCGCCAGCTTCTCGCGCAGTGCGCCGATCACCGCCGAGGTGGCCTGCTCGCCGGCCAGGATCGCCCGGTTGCGCGAGGTAAAGTCGCTGCCGCCCATGTCGGGCAGGTCGGGGCGGATGACGATGTCGGCGCGGGACAGCGCCATGCGGTTGATCGACTGGCCCATGATGGCGGTGGTCTGCAACAGCACGCCGCTCTGGCCGTTGTTCTTCTGGCTGGACGGATCGGCCGAGATATTCACGGCGATCACGAAATCGGCACCCATCTCGCGCGCCGCGTCCACCGGCACCGGTTCGACCAGGCCGCCATCGACGTAATCGTGGCCGGCAATCGACACCGGCTGGAACACACCCGGCACGCTGCTGGATGCGCGCACGGCCTGGCCCGTATTGCCGCGCCGGAACACGATGCGCTCGCCGGTCTTCAGGTCGGTGGCCACGATGCCCAGCGGCAGCTTCATGGCCTCGATGGGCCGGTTATTGACCAGCCGGTTGACGTAGTTCTGCAGCGCCTCGCCCTTGAGCCAGCCGCCGAACTTGGTGCCGAAGGGCAGGGCCCAGTCGGCGATGGCCGCTTCGTCCATCGTCAGTGCCAGCTTGTTGAGCTGGAAGCCGTCCATGCCGGTGGCATAGAGCGCCGCCACCACCGAACCCGCGCTGGTGCCCGTGACGATATCGGCGTGAATGCCCTGGGCTTCCAGCGCCTTGATGACGCCGATATGGGCAAAGCCGCGTGCGGCGCCGCCACCCAGGGCCAGGCCAACCCGGATCGGCCGCGGCGGCGTGGCGACGGGCGGTACGGCGGCCATGGTGGGCGTGGTGGTCGGGGTGGTCGGGGTGGTCGGCTTCGGGCCGAACGCACAGCCTGCCAGCAGCATGGCCGCCGAGGCGCCAAGAAAATGTCGTCGTTGCATCGAGGATGGAAAACGCTTGCGGAAGTGATGTGCCGGGCATCGGCAGGCGCGCATCGCGTCACCGGATGCGCGCGGCCTGGATTCAGACCGGTGGCAAGCATAAATGATTCCGTGGTCAGTCCGGAATCGGGCAGGGCGTATAATGCAGCGTTCAGAAGTTCAGCGAAATCCGGCCTGCGCGCATCCGTGCGTGGGCCTTTTTGTTTCTCCCCGACCATGACACAACGCGTCCGCACCCGCTTCGCGCCGAGCCCGACCGGCTTTATCCACCTAGGCAACATCCGCTCCGCGCTCTACCCGTGGGCGTTTGCCCGCCGCATGAAGGGCGACTTCATCCTGCGCATCGAGGATACCGACGTCGAGCGGTCTTCCGAGGAAGCCGTGGATGTGATCCTGGAAAGCATGGCCTGGCTGGACCTCGATATCGACGAGGGCCCGTTCTACCAGATGCAGCGCATGGACCGATATCGCCAGGTTGTGCGCGAGATGCTGGACAACGGCATGGCCTATCACTGCTACATGAGCACCGAGGAACTGGACGCGCTGCGCGAAGCCCAGCGCGCCGCCGGCGAAAAGCCGCGCTACAACGGTTTCTGGCGCCCGGAGCCGGGCAAGGTTTTGCCCGAACCGCCGGCCGGCGTGCAGCCCGTGGTCCGCTTCAAGAATCCGCTAGGCGGCAGCGTGGTGTGGGACGACGCCGTGAAGGGTCGCATCGAGATCTCGAACGAAGAGCTCGACGACCTGGTGATCGCCCGCCCCGACGGCACGCCGACGTACAACTTCTGCGTGGTGATCGATGACCTCGACATGAAGATCACGCACGTGATCCGTGGCGACGACCACGTCAACAACACGCCGCGCCAGATCAACATCATCCGCGCGCTCGGTGGTAAAGAGCCTGTGTACGCCCACCTGCCGACCGTGCTGAACGAGCAGGGCGAGAAGATGAGCAAGCGCCACGGCGCGATGCCCGTGACCGGCTACCGCGACGAAGGTTACCTGCCCGAGGCCGTGCTGAACTACCTGGCGCGGCTGGGCTGGTCTCACGGCGACGCAGAGATCTTCACGCGCGAACAGTTCGTGGAGTGGTTCGACCTGGATCACCTGGGCAAGTCGCCGGCGCAGTACAACCCCGAAAAGCTGGCCTGGCTGAACAATCACTACATCAAGACTGGCGACAATGCGCGCCTGGCCGACCTGACGCGTCCGTTCATCGAGGCGCTGGGCGGTAAGGTGGAAGGCGTGGATCTGGTGGGCGTGGTCGCGCTGGTCAAGGACCGTGCGAACACGCTGAAGGAAGTGGCGCAGACGGCGATGCTGTTCTATCGCGGCGAGCCGCAGGCCGACGCGGCGCTGAAGGCGGAGCACCTGACCGACGAGATCCGGCCGGCGCTGCAGGCGCTGGCGACGCAACTGGCCGCGTTGCCCGAGTGGAAGCGCGAAGCCATCAACGCCACGTTCAAGGCCGTGCTGGCCGAGTTCGGGCTGAAAATGCCGAAGTTGGCCATGCCGGTACGCCTGCTGGTGGCAGGACAGCTGCAGACGCCGAGCATCGATGCCGTGCTGGAGCTGTTCGGTCGCGATACGGTGCTGCGTCGTCTGGGCGCCGCATAAAAATGTGCAGAAATGTCTCGGCAGGGGCTTGCGCTCAGGCCGAGACTTCAGCATAATCTCGTTCTCCCTGCTGCGCGACGCAAGTCAAGCAGCCCGGTTGAAAAGCCGGAAAAAGGGGCTTGCAAAATATGGTGATTGATTTATAATCGCCGCTTCGCCGGAAAGCAGTAAATCTGGCGGCAAGCAGTAGTAAATGGCAGTAACTCTGGGGCTATAGCTCAGCTGGGAGAGCGCTTGCATGGCATGCAAGAGGTCAGCGGTTCGATCCCGCTTAGCTCCACCAAAGTTTCTGTCCCCTTCGTCTAGAGGCCTAGGACATCACCCTTTCACGGTGAGTACAGGGGTTCGAATCCCCTAGGGGACGCCAGATGTTGGACGTAATCATACGTCCAGTTGGCTGTCCGGAGCGAAGCTTCGGGTGGCAACCGCAAAAAACGGAGCGGTAGTTCAGTTGGTTAGAATACCGGCCTGTCACGCCGGGGGTCGCGGGTTCGAGCCCCGTCCGCTCCGCCAGACTGAGCCCGCTTGGGTGAAACCAAGCGGGTTTTTATTTGGGTGAGAGGTGATTATTAGATAATCACGTTTCGATTTACCCGAGGCGAATGTTGTTAGCTTCGAAAAATCAAATTATAATCGCGGCCTCGCAAGTCGTTGCGATTATAGGCAGTACCGGAAGTATTCGGGGCTATAGCTCAGCTGGGAGAGCGCTTGCATGGCATGCAAGAGGTCAGCGGTTCGATCCCGCTTAGCTCCACCAAGAATTTCGAAGTAACCGATGCAGTAAAAAAGTTGCTTCAAGTTGCGAAAATTCTGGTAGAATGCCGGACTTCGCAGCAAACGACGGAAGACGTTGCTTGCAACAGATTTCTGTCCCCTTCGTCTAGAGGCCTAGGACATCACCCTTTCACGGTGAGTACAGGGGTTCGAATCCCCTAGGGGACGCCAAACAGCCGGGCGTAATCAAACGCCTAGCAGTTAGCCGGGATTCCCGGGTAACAGCAGAAAACGGAGCGGTAGTTCAGTTGGTTAGAATACCGGCCTGTCACGCCGGGGGTCGCGGGTTCGAGCCCCGTCCGCTCCGCCAAATTTAAAAAAGCCTGCGCAAGCAGGCTTTTTTTTCGTCCATAAGGAGCGAAGGGAGCTGCCTGCGCAGCTCCCGGCGGGGCGAGAAGGGATTCGCTTGCAAGCGAATCCGCGGCCTGCGGGATGTAGGCGAGCCCCGTCCGCTCCGCCAAATTTAAAAAAGCCTGCGCAAGCAGGCTTTTTTGGTCCCAACCGCGGAGCTATCACGCCACCTCCGCCGTCTCCCTTGCGTCGACTGCCTTTACCTGGCTCACCTGCCTGAAGTAGCGGACCAGCAGCGTCCCGGCGATGGCCAGGCTGATGCTGTTCGCCATCCAGAATCCGGCTGCGCCACGGGTGAAGGCCGGCAGCGCGTCGATCAGGCCGAAGCCCAGCACATAGCCGCCGCCGAGGCCGACACCCCATAGCGAGCCCGCATAGATCAGCGTTGGAATCAATGCGATCTTGTACGCGCGAAGGATGAACGCGCTCATCACCTGGATGGCGTCGAAGGCCTGGTAGAAGGCCACGAAGAGCATCAGCGGCAGTGCCTTGGCCACCACGGCCGGGTCCTTGGCGTAGGCGTGCAGCAGCGGCTCGCGAAATAGCCACAGCAGCGCGCCAGTGAACAGTGCCAGGCCGGCGCCAAAACGGATGCCCCGCCAGCCAATGCGTCGGGCGCCGCACATGTCGCGGGCGCCGATGGCTTGTGCCACCAGCGTGGACGTGGCAATCGACAGCGACAGCGGCATCATGTACGCCACCGCGCTCAGGTTGGCGATGATCTGATGGCCGGCCAGCGTTTCGGTGCCGAGCCGCGTAATGAAGATCGACATCAGCGTGAACGAGGTAATCTCGATCAGGTAGGTCAGGCCCATCGGCACCCCGAGCCGCAGCAACGGCCGGATACGGTCCCATCGGGGCCATTCCCAGCGCGCAAAAATCGCCAGCGGCTGGTAGGCAGACCCAAGCCGCAGGATGGCCAGCCCTGACAGGCACCACGTCCAGCTGATCAGCGTGGAGGCCAGCGCGCACCCCGGCCCGCCCATCGCCGGCACGCCAAAACCGCCGTGGATGAACCACGCATTGAGCGGCACCTTGAGTATCAGGCCGGCAATCTGCAGCACCGTGACCATGATCGGCCGGGACAGCGCATTGTTCAGCGCCATGTAAATACGGAACGCCAGCCCTGCAGGCAGGCCGAACGCCACGATATGCAGGTAGCGCGATGCCTTGTCCACCAGCTCGGGCGGCGCCTGGGCGAACGTCAGCAGCGGACCGGGGAACAGCAACAGCAGCATCCCGGGAACGGCCAGCGCCAGTCCCAGCCACGCGGCCTGGCGGACTTCGACGCCAATCTCGGCGGTGCGTCCGGCGCCGTAGAGCTGGCCGGCGACCGGCGCAAGCGCCTGCAGCACGCCCATCAGGCTGATATAGACGGTGACGTAAATCGATCCGCCCAGCCCGACCGCGGCCAGATCGGCGGCCGAGGCCTGACCGGCCATGATGGTGTCCGTGACACCGAAGGCGATGACGGCCAGTTGCCCCACCAGTACCGGGGCGGCAAGGTGAACGATGCGACGAAGGTCCTGCAGCGCGCTGCTCATCGTGGAAGGTAGGTTGGGGACGCACCCGGCGCGGGGCCGGGCCAGTTCGCGGGCGGCTGGCCGCCCGCGCGGGGGAAGGGATTACTGCCGTGGCAGACGGCGTCGCGCGGGGGCCTGCGCCGACTTGGCTTGCGATGTATCGACCAGTCGATACAGCCGGAACCGCTCGTCACGGTCCGCCGGGCGCCGGCCTTCCCAGATCAGGCGCCATTCGAAGTGCGAGACATTGCTTGGCGCGCCGTAGTCCACGGCATCGTGGCGCAGCAGCACGTCGCAGCCGTCGCCCGGGCCGCCGAAGCGGATATTGCCGAAGTACGCAAACGACGCAAGCTGCGCATCGCCCATGCGGATCGGCTGCACGCATTCGTACGTGGACGGCAGCGCCAGCGCGGCGGCCTTTGCCACGTCGCGGTAGGTCTTGCCGTAGTTGATCGACGGCAGCCACAGCGTCATGGCCATGACCCACATCAGCGTGGTGCCGGCGGCCGAGATCACCACCGGGCGCCAGATCTGCTTGGGCGCGCGTGACAGCCGCCAGCGCACGACCAGCACCCAGGCGACCGTGGCGGCCAGCGCGATAACTACGGCGCTGATCGTGAACGTGTGCTCGAAGCCGGGAATCTGCCGGAACACGTTGTTGGCCACCTTGGGCGGCCAGCCCGTGGTCTTGGCGATCCACATGAACCACACCGTGCCGCCGAAGATCGTGAAGAAGAGCAGGGCGAACCAGTCCACCGCGTTGATCGCCGCGCGCGGCAGCGTGGGCAGCGCGAACGCAGCCAGGATGGCCATCGGCGGCAGCAGCAGGATGAACTGCACGTCGCCCGGGCTGCGTTGCAGCACCAGCAGCAGGAACAGCATGCCCAGGATGGCCAGCGGCAGCGCCATGTGAGGCGCACGCCGCATGCCGCGCCACGACAGCCACGCAAAGGCCGCGATCGGCCAGACCGGCCAGGCGAACAACAGGAAGTTGCGCGCGATAAAACCGGCGGTGGGCAGCGTCGGCAGGCCGTAGGTGCGGCGATCGTAGCGCGCCCACTCGCGGATATAGGTCACGCCGTCTTCGGCGTCGGCCGCACCCAGGTAGACCACGACCATCCAGGCGGCAACCAGCGCCAGTGCGACGGGCACGCCAATGGTCAGCAACCGCTTCGACGGTACCGGCTGCGAGACCGCGCCGGCGATCAGCGCCGCTGCCAGCAGCGCCGCGGCCAGAATCGGGCCGCTGGCCATGCACAGCGCGGCCAGCCCCACGCCGAACCAGAGACTGCCCTGAACCGGCTTGTCCAGGCTGCGCACCATGCCGTACAGCATGAAGGCGATAAAGCAGACCTGGCCAACCTGCGCGGTGGTTTCGTGGCCGCGCACGGCCAGGCCCACGCAGGCCAGGAAAATCAGCAGCGCCCCGTCGGCCAGCGCGCGGCCATAGGACCGTGCGTCGGGCTGGCCGCCGAAGGCGAAGGCAAACGGCTGGACCTCGTCGCGGCGGCCCAGCAGGTAGGTCGAATACCAGATGAACGCGCAGGTGGCGAAATAGAACAGCGCCGTGGCCAGGCGGGACGCGTCGGGAGCACCGAGCCAGCCGCCAAACAGGCGGATCATCAGGCCGCCCACCCAGTACACCAGCGGGCCGTCCTCGCTGAACGGGCGGCCCACGATATTGGGCATCAGCCAGTCCTGCAGGCTGCCCGAGCCGAGCTGCCACATCACGCCGAATCCGGCGGCGTCCTCGTTCTTCCACGGGTCGCGGCCGAACAGCCCGGTCAGTCCGTAGATGATGCAGATCGCCAGCAGCAGATAGCGCGGCAGCGCGCCGGTGGCGGCGGCGGTCAGGTGGACGGGAGAGGTCTTGGTGGCTTGGGACATCGGCGGAAAATCGGGGTAGCCCTGGTTGAGCGTGCGCGAAACGCTATTGTGGGCCACAAATGCAAAGAGGCAGCCGATGCTGCCTCTTTGTCAGGTTGCGCGTGCCAGGAGCATCTGTCCTGTTGCGCGCCGCAGTCGCTTGGTAGCGTCGGCCAATTACTTCTTGGCGGCCAGCTTGCTGCCGAACTTCTGGCGGAACTTCTCGACGCGGCCGGCCGTGTCCATGATCTTCTGTTGGCCGGTGTAGAACGGATGCGATTCCGACGACACTTCGATCTTGGCCAGCGGGTAGGTCTTGCCTTCGTGTTCGATCGTGTCCTTGGTCTGGATCGTCGAGCGGGTCACGAACTTGAAGTCGTTCGACACGTCGTGGAACAGGACTTCGCGATAATTCGGGTGAATGCCTTCTTTCATGGTGCTTCCTTTCAGGTTGGGTAGCCAGTCCGCTCCGTGGTGCCGCAGCCTGCTTGCGACGAGCGAACCACTTGCCGATAACGGGCAAACCGGGATTATGGCAGAAAAACAAGAGCCTGGGCAATATCCGGGCCACGATTTCCGGTGTGCCGCTGCGATTGTTGGTGATCTATGTAGCACTCGATGCGGGGTCCTGCCGGTAGAACTGTCCAAGCACCGCGTAGAGCGCCGGCCAGTGTTCGCGCAGGCCCTTCGGATCGACGAAAAATGACTCGGACGCCACGGCAAAGAATTCGCTCGGCGCCTCGCAGCCATACGGGTCGATGACGCACAGCCGGGGCGGCAGGCGTGCCGGGTGGTCCCAGCTGGCATCCGGCACCGCCTCGCAGGCGTCGGCGAACGCATCGTACTGCGTGAGCAGGGACTCGGCCCACTGTTCCGCATCGATGCCGGGATGCAGCACGCGCGAGAACGGCGGTACGCCATCGGGTTCGCCGTCGAGCATGTCGAGCTTGTGGGCGAACTCGTGGATGACCACGTTATAGGAGTCCGATCCATTGTCGACGCCCGATCCGGGCATGTTCACGTCCTGCCAGGACAGGATCACCGGGCCATGCTCCCAGGCTTCGCCGCTGGCTTCCTCTTCCACACCATGCACCAGGCCGATATCGTCTTCGACGGTCTTGCGGATCAGGAATTCGCCCGGATACAGCACGATGCCGTGCCAGCCGCGATACCACTCGATGCCAAGCTTCAGGATCGGTACGCAGGCCTGGACGGCCACGCCCACCACCATCTCGTCGGTCAGCTCCAGCTCGTGGGCGGTCGAATATTCCTTGCTGGCGATGAACAGCGTGGCCAGTTCGCGCAGCGCGGCCAGGTCGTCGGTGCCATAGCGCTGGACGAAGGGCAGGGCGGCCACGGTGCGGGTCCACAGGTCGTCCGGGATGGCGTAGTGCGCGAGCTTGCGTTCGCGCGAGCGGGCGCGCAGGTAGCTGGACAGTTTGCCGAACATGTCGAAGGCGTGAATGCGGGGTCGGAGCGGAATCGGAAAAGAAAAAGGCGCACCCGAAGGGTACGCCTTTTCATGCCGGTGGCAACTGGCCGGTATCAGCCGCCGCGACGCATCATGTCGAAGAATTCTGCGTTGTTCTTCGTCGGCTTCATCTTGTCCAGGATGAATTCCATGGCCTGGACTTCGTCCATGTCCGAGATGAACTTGCGCAGGATCCAGATCTTCTGGAGGATTTCCGGCTTGATCAGCAGTTCCTCGCGGCGCGTGCCGGACTTGTTCAGGTTGATGGCGGGGTAGACGCGCTTTTCCGCCAGGCGGCGTTCCAGGTGCACTTCCATGTTGCCGGTGCCCTTGAATTCTTCGTAGATCACGTCGTCCATGCGGCTGCCGGTTTCGATCAGCGCCGTGGCGATGATGGTCAGCGAACCGCCTTCTTCCAGGTTACGCGCGGCACCGAAGAAGCGCTTCGGGCGCTGCAGCGCGTTGGCGTCCACACCGCCGGTCAGCACCTTGCCCGAGGCCGGTACCACCGTGTTGTAGGCGCGGGCCAGACGCGTGATCGAGTCCAGCAGGATCACCACGTCGCGCTTCAGTTCCACCAGGCGCTTGGCCTTCTCGATGACCATTTCGGCCACCTGCACGTGACGGATGGCCGGCTCGTCGAACGTCGACGCCACCACCTCGCCGCGCACCGAGCGCTGCATTTCGGTCACTTCTTCCGGGCGCTCGTCGATCAGCAGCACGAAGAGGTCGGCTTCCGGATGGTTGTTGGCAATCGCGTGGGCGATGTGCTGCAGCATCACGGTCTTGCCGGACTTCGGCGACGCCACCAGCAGCGCGCGCTGGCCACGGCCGATCGGGGCGATCATGTCGATGATGCGGCCGGTGATGTTCTCTTCGGCGCGGATGTCGCGTTCGAGCGTGAGCGGCCGGTTCGGATGCAGCGGCGTCAGGTTCTCGAACATGATGCGGTTCTTCACCGCTTCGGGCGGCTGCCCGTTGACCTTGTCCACCTTGACCAGTGCAAAGTACCGCTCGCCGTCCTTCGGCGTACGCACTTCGCCTTCGATCGAGTCACCGGTGTGGAGGTTGAAGCGGCGGATCTGCGACGGGCTGATGTAGATGTCATCCGTGCTGGCCAGGTACGACGTTTCCGGCGAGCGCAGGAAACCGAAGCCATCGGGCAGAACTTCCAGCGTGCCGTCTCCGTAGATGGTTTCGCCCATCTTGGCGCGCTTCTTCAGGATCGCAAACATCAGTTCCTGTTTGCGCATCCGTTGTGCGTTGTCGATCTCGAGCGTAGCCGCCATTTCGAGAAGCGCAGACACGTGAAGCGATTTGAGTTCTGTCAGGTGCATAGACAAGGGGTACAGAAGGGCCCGGACGGGCAAGACCTAAGGAGGGGGAAGGAATGAGCGAACGCTCGGGGAAGTTGTTGGGTCGCATCTTAGCACAATCCGGCCGGCGCGCCAGAACTGGCGCCCGCGAGGCCGGATCATGCCAGGCCGGGGCTCGAGGCCCCCGCCGGAGGTCGGTGGCTTAGACCTGTGCGTCCAGGAACGAGGTCAGCTGCGACTTCGACAGCGCGCCAACCTTCTGGGCCACGACTTCGCCGTTCTTGAACAGGATCAGCGTCGGGATGCCGCGAATGCCGAACTTGGCCGGCACCTGCTGGTTTTCGTCCACGTTGATCTTGGCGATCTGCACGCGGTCGCCGTAGTCCTTCGCGACTTCGTCCAGGATCGGGGCAATCATCTTGCAGGGACCGCACCACTCAGCCCAGAAGTCCAGCAGCACGGGCTTGTCGGACTTGAGCACATCGGTGTCGAACGATGCGTCGCTCACATACTTGATTTGGTCGCTCATGGCGGGGAACCTCAGGTTTTGCTCAGTTTATGTTGAAGGCGGGCAACTGCCGTGGGGCTGAACCGTTACCTTACACGAGATCGTGCAGGGACGCCGGACGGCAATGCGTGGCGACACGCGCCGCCATTGACGCCGATATGTTACCAGCTTGCCGGATTTCAAGCCCCGGCCTCACCCGCCGCGCGCCGCGCGCCACAGGGCGTTCGCGCCGGTCACGGGCACATTGTGCCGCGCCCCGGCTTCCGTTGCCGATGATAGTTTCAATCGGCGCGAGAGACCGGCTCAATCGGCATCCCTCATCGGAGGTATTTGTGGCGGGCAGCGCCCCCGCCGCTGGGGATTTCCCGTAGAACAAGGCGCGGGGCATGATCTAGAATGCACTTGGACGGACCGCATCCGCGCTGCGCGTAGAATGGCAGGCCGGATGCGCAAACCTTGCCTCTTCCGACATAGGCCATCGATCATGACGCCCGATCCTCGCAAGCCCGATACCGATACCCCCGATGCGGACCAGTTGAGCGAAGCACTGGCACACCTGAACAGCGCCGTCGAAACCAACAGCATCGCCACCGGCGCCGCCAGGGGCCTGGTGTACAGCGTGATGGAAACCCTCGGCACGCTGATTGGCGACCCCGACTTGCCCGAGCACGCGCGCTCCGGCTATGAAGGATTGCTGGAAACCGCCCGCGAACTGCGTGCCCGCCTGGAAGGTGGCGGACGGGGCGGCAACTGACCTTCGCGTGCGTCCGGGGCGCCCGGGTCGCCCCGCATCGCTGATACGTATCGGTCCCTACCATTCATGACCCGGCTTTCGTTTCCTCCAGGCCCGTCGTTTCTCGAACAGGCTGCCACGGCGACGTGGTACTTCCTTGACCACTGCGGCCCTGCAGCGTCGGCCGCGCACGTGGTCGTGCCGACGGCCGCGCAGATTCCCGGCGTGCGCCAGGCGCTCGATGCCGCGGCACGCGCGGCCGGGCAGCCGCGCCTGCTGCCGCGCGTGCTGACGCTGGGCCACTGGCTGCTGGACCTGCCTCCCGATCTCGATGCCGAACCGGCCCCAGCGCGCAGCCACGCCGCGCGCCTGCTGGCCGTGCAGCAGGCCATTCGCGCGCAGGACTGGCTGCGCACCGCGTTCGGCGCCCAGACCGAGGGCGCCGCCTGGGGGCTGGCGCAGACGCTGCTGTCGATCAGCGACGAACTGAGCGCGCGATGGCTCGAGGACGCCGCCATCCGCGAGGATGACGACGTGGATGGCGACGACCGCGCCGCGCTGCTGCAAGGTGCGCTGCAGCGTACCTACGCCCATCTGTCCGAGCGGTTTCTTGGCCAGGAGGCCCAGATCGTGCTGGCCTTCTGGCAGATGCTGTCCGGCCCGGACGACCCCTTGCCGGCCCGTCGCCGCGCCCTCCAGCGCCTGGCGCAGCAGGTAGCCGGGCCGGTGGTGTGGATCGGTCCGACGCCGCCCGAGCCCATCGAGGCCAGCTTCCTGCA
Source organism: Cupriavidus sp. 94F1 (assembly GCF_057798875.1). Lineage (NCBI taxonomy): Bacteria > Pseudomonadati > Pseudomonadota > Betaproteobacteria > Burkholderiales > Burkholderiaceae > Cupriavidus > Cupriavidus sp. 94F1. The sequence goes on along the minus strand of NZ_JBYOJT010000001.1, from coordinate 225,025 downwards.
ACAGGCCGGCGAGGCGGTGCCGACGCTGGAAGTGGGCTACGACTGGACCGGCGGCGAAGCGGCAGCCGACGCCGACTGGTACCAGACGCTGCTGGCGCTGTGGCCCGAGGCGCGCCGTGCCGAACCGGCGCAGCCGGGCGGGGACGACGGCGAGGCCGGCGCGGATGATGGTGCCGGCAGGCTGCCCACGGATGCCACGCTGCCCGCGCTGCCCCGGACGCTGCCCGCGGCACGCCCGCGCGTGCGGGTCATCGGCAGTGCCCGTTTCGAGGACGAAGCCGCCGCTGCGGCGGCCCAGCTCGTCCAATGGCTGAACGAGGGCCGCAAGCATGTGGCCCTGGTGGCGCACGATCGCGTGGTGGCGCGCCGCACGCGCGCGCTGCTGAAGCGGGCCGGTGCGCCGGTACGCGATGAAACGGGCTGGAAGCTGTCCACCACGCGCGCGGCCGCCGCGCTGATGCGCTGGTTTGACGTGCTCGTGCGCGACGGCGATACCGCCGCCTTGCTGGACCTGCTGAAGTCGCCGTTCTGCCTGCCCGACGCCGCCCACCGTGGCGCGGCCATCGCGCTGCTGGAGCGGCAGATCCGGCGCGACGTGATTACCGGCGGCTGGACCCGGCTGCGCCACCTGTTCGCGGAGCGCGAGGGGACGGTGGTGGCCGATGCCGAGGCCATGCAGGCCAGCGACGCGACGCTGCACGTGCGCGCCGCCGCGCGCGGCCTGATCGCCACGCTGGCCGATGAAGCCGGCCAGTGGCCGCGCGGCCATGCCCAGCAGCCGCTGTCGGTCTGGCTGGGGCGGCTCGATGCCACGCTCGACGCGCTGGCGATGCGTCCCGCGCTGGCCGCCGACGATGCCGGCCAGCAATTGCTCGATGCGCTGGCGCGGCTGGCCGAACTGGCCGACGACGAAACCGGCAGCCATGCCACGCTGAACCAGCAGGAATTCCGCGCCATGCTGGCCGCGCTGCTCGAAACGGTGGCCTACAAGGAGCCGCTGGCGCAGAGCCAGTCGCGCATCACGATCCTGCCGCTCAACGGCGCGCGGATGCGCCGCTTCGACGGCGTGGTGGTGGTGGGGTGCGATGATGCCCAGCTGCCGTCCAGCGCGGCCGAGCTGATGTTCTTCTCGAACCAGATGCGGCGCGAACTGGGCCTGGAAGATCGCGAGGCACGCTTCGCGCAGCAGGCGCGCGACCTGGCCGAAGTGCTGCTCAACAACGACGACGTGGTGCTGACCTGGCAACGCTACGGCAGCCGGGGCGAGCCGCATCACGTGTCGGGCTGGATCGAGCGGCTGTCCGCCTGCTGCGCGCGCGCCGGGGCGCCGATCGAGGCCAGCGCCGCGCCGCCGCTGCTCGACACCTTCGCGCAGCCCGGCCATATGCCCGCGCCGATCGCGCCGGAACGCGTGCCGGCCCGCTGGAGCGCGGCGGCGTACAACATGCTGCGCCGGTGTCCCTATCAGTTTTTCGCGGGCCGCATGCTGGGCCTGGCCGGGCTCGAATCGCTCAACGACGACCTCGAAAAGCGCGATATCGGCAACCTGCTGCACCGCGTGCTGCTGCAGTACCACCAGGAAGTTCACGACACCGGCGAGCGCGACGACGCCCGGCGGCTGGCCCGCCTGCAGCAGATCTCCGACACCGTGTTCGGCAAGCAGATCGCGGAGGACGGTAACGCGATCAGCTACTACCGCCGCTGGTGCGAGGTGCTGCCGTCGTACGTGGCGTGGCAGGCCGCCCGCGAGGAAATGGGCTGGCACTGGCGCGGCGGCGAATTGGACGCCGGCGTCGATGTGGCGATGCCCGACGGCGTGCCGCTGCGGCTGGCCGGCCGGATCGACCGCCTCGACAAGGGCCCGGACGGCGCGCACGCGGTGCTCGACTACAAGACGCAGCCCGCCAGCCGCCTGCGCCGCAAAGTGGGCGATGCCGAGGAAGACTGCCAGCTGGCGTTCTACGGCCTGTTGCGCGCCGATGCCGTGGCCGGCAGCTGGGTGGCGCTGGAAGGCGTGAAGCAGGGCGGCCGCGACAGCGCCCCCGGCGCGCAGCGCGAAGTCGATCTGCCCGAATTCCAGGCCGCCGTGACGTGGCTAGAGCGTCAGCTGCGGCATGACGTCGGCCGTTTGCGGCAGGGCGCGAAGCTGCCCGCATTCGGCGATGCCGCGGCCTGTACTTATTGCGAAGCGCGCGGCCTGTGCCGCAAGGGCTTCTGGGAATCCACCGCCTTGCCGGATCTTCGCTCATGAACGCCAGTCAGGACATCCACCCCTATCTGCGCGATGGCCAGCCGGTGGGTGAGGCCGATTTCACACGCGCCGCGTGCGACCCGGCACGCTCGGTCGTGGTCGAGGCCTGCGCGGGCAGCGGCAAGACCTGGTTGCTGGTGGCGCGGCTGGTGCGCCTGCTGCTGGCCGGCGCCGCACCGCACGAGATCCTGGCCATCACGTTCACGCGCAAGGCCGCCGAGGAGATGCGCGAACGCTTGCTGGAAGTGCTGTCCCAACTGGCCAGCGGGTCGGACGACGCCGTGCTGGCCCAGCTGGAAATGCGCGGCCTGTCCCCCGATGCCGCGCGCGCCGCGCTGCCGCGCGCCCGCCTGCTGCATGCGCAGGTGCTGGCATCGCCGGGCCGCATGGCCATCGACACCTTCCACGGCTGGTTCGGCACGCTGCTGCGTGGCGCGCCGCTGTCGTCGGGCATCGTGCCCGGTGCGTCGCTGCGCGAGGACGCCCTGCGCATGAAGCGCGAGGCCTGGGCGCCGTTCTGGCGGGCGCTGGCCCATCCGCAGCATGCCGATCTGCGCGAAGCCTATGAACAGCTGGTCGATGCGGTGGGCGACTTCCAGGCGCGCAGCCTGCTTGATCGCATGTTCCACGCGCGCAACGAGTGGTGGGCGTTCCGGGATGCTGGCGATCCGGCGCAGCGGCTCGCCCAGGATCTCGGCGATGACGCCACGGCCGACGTGCTGGTGGAGGCGTTGGCCGACGACGACTGGCTCGAGGAATGCGCCCAGCTGGCGCTGACCCTGGGCCGGGCCGGCAAAACCGAGCAGACCCACGCGTCGCGGCTGATGGACGGCCTGCGCGCGGTCCGGGCTTGGCTCGATGCCGGCGCCGCGCCCGGCGACGCCGCCGCCCAGGCCTTCGGCGAGTTGCGCGCCGCGTTTTTCACCGACGCCGGCAAGCCGCGCTCGATGAAGGCCACCACCGCGCTGGTCAAGATCTGCGGCGGCGAAGGCGGTGCCGAAGACCTGATCGCCCGCGTGGCCGGCCATTGCGCGCGGCTCGACGATATCGCGGCCCGCCGCTGCGAGGCCGCCGTGCTGGCCATCAACCTGGCGCTCTACCGGCTCGGTGACGCCTTGCTGGAACGCTACCAGCGATACAAGGGCGAGCAGCGCGCGATGGATTTCGCCGACCTCGAATGGCTGGCCGCGCGGCTGATGGCCGACGAGGAAACCGCCACCTATCTGCAGGTGCGGCTCGATGCGCGCTATCGCCACCTGCTGCTGGACGAATTCCAGGACACCAACCCGCTGCAGTGGCGCATCCTGCAGGGCTGGCTGGCCGGCTACCAGGGCCTGGGCGACAAGCCGACCGTGTTCCTAGTGGGGGACCCCAAGCAGTCGATCTATCGCTTCCGCCGGGCCGATGCGCGCCTGTTCGATGCCGCACGCGACATGCTGCAAGCCGAGTTTCGCGCCACGGTGCTGCGTACCAACCGCACGCGGCGCAATCGTCCCGAAGTGCTGGACTGGGTCAATGCGGTGTTCGATCATGCGCGCGCCGACGGCCGGTATCCGCTCTACGAGACCCAGACCACGGCGCTGAAAGAACCCGGCGGCCCGGTCTGGCTGCTGCCGCTGGTCGAGGCGGAAGACACCGCCGGGGCGGGCGCAGCCGAGGGAGCCGTGGATGAAGCTGTGGACGGAGCGGTGGGCACCGACGACGATCGGCCTGCCGGTGACGGCCATCGCGACACGCTGACGCAGCCGCGTGTGCAGCAGGGCGATTCACTGCGCTTCGAGGAAGGCCGGCGCGTGGCCGCGTGGCTGCACTATCTGCGCGAGCAGGTGCCCGTGCGCGAGGGCGACGTGTCGCGGCCCGCCACCTGGCGCGACATGCACCTGCTGGTGCGCCGCAAGACCTATCTGCCCGACTACGAGCGCGCGCTGCGCGAAGCCGGTATCCCGTGCCTGAGCCCGCGCCGCGGCGGCCTGCTGACGACGCTGGAGGCGCTCGATATTTCGGCGCTGCTGGCGTTCCTGATGACGCCGGAGTCCGATCTCGACCTGGCGCATGTGCTGAAGAGCCCGATCGTTGGCGCCACCGACGACGACCTGATCCTGCTGGCGTCGATCGAAGGCGAAGGCGGCTGGTGGTCGCGCATGGCCAACGGGCTGCCTGAGCATGCGTCGGACGCGCTGCGCGCCGGCGTCGCCCGCTTGCGCGCCTGGCTGGCGCTGGCGCCGCACGAGCCCGTGCACGACCTGATCGACCATATCTACCACCACGGCGAGGTGCGCCGCCGCTACGCGGAGGCCGCGCCGTCGGCCATCCGCGAACAGGTGCTGGCCAACCTGGACGCCTTCCTGAAGCTGTCGCTGGACCTGGACGGCGGCCGCTACCCGAGCCTGCCGAAGTTCATCGACGAACTGCAGGAGATCCGGCGCGGCGACGAGGATGAGAGCCCGGACGAGGGCGGCATGGGCGAGGGCGTGGAAGACACCGAGGCCGAGCCCGACGACGCCGGCGACAGCCAGCTTGACGCGGTGCATATCCTGACCGTGCATGCGGCCAAGGGCCTGGAGGCGCCATTCGTGGTGCTGCTCGATGCCAACCACAGCGATCCGGCCGCCGACCGTGGCGGCATCCTGGTGGACTGGCCGCCGGCATCGAACGCGCCGCGGCATTTCTCGGCCTACGGCAAGCGCAGCGAGCGCGGCCTGGCACGGGCGCCGATGTTCGAGGCCGAAGCCGCCCTGGCCGAGCGCGAGAACTGGAACCTGCTCTACGTGGCCATGACGCGCGCGCAGCAGGGCCTGCTGGTCAGTGGCGTCAAGGGCCGGGCCAGCAAGGCCGCCAGGGACGAAGCCAACGGCGCCGAGATCGCCGGCAGCTGGTATGTGCGGCTGGCCGGGGCAGGCGTCGGCGACGCGGTGAGCGCCTATCCGGAGGCGGAAATCGCGGCCGCCGACACCTTCGGCGCGGCCAGCGAGCGCGTGCGCTACACCGATTTCCGGCTGCGCTATCGCGGCGCGGACGAGGTGGCGGCCGGGGAAGCCGCAGGAGGGACCGCTGAAGTGGTAGCCGAAGCGGTGGCAGAAGCCGGCTTCGAGGACGAGCCCGAAGCCACGGTGTTCGACGCCGAGGCTGCCGCGCATGGCGAACTGGTGCATGCGCTGCTGGAACGGCTGACGCGCTACCCGGAGGCCTTTGCCGGCGTGCCGGACGCCGCCACCGTGATGCGCTGGTTCCCGCTGGCCGGCGCCGGCGCGCCCCTGGCACGGGACCGCTGGCAGCGGCAGGCCGAGGCGGCTGTGGCGGACCTGCGCGCCATGCTGGCGGCGCCGGCGCTGCGGCCGCTGCTGTTTGCGCCCGACGCGGTGTCGGCGCGCAACGAGGTGGAGCTCTACGATGGCCGGGGCCGCCTGCTGCGGATCGACCGGCTGGTGGAGTTCGACGACCGCGTGGTCATCATCGACTACAAGCAGCGCCTGCTGCCGCAGGAACACGCCGCCTATGGCGCGCAGCTGGCGCGTTATGTGGCGGCAGTGCAGCCGGTCTTCCCGGGCAAGCGGATCGAAGCCGGCGTGGCCACGGCCGCCGGGGAATGGATCGACGCCGAAGTGCTGCGCGCTTGGACGCCCTCACGGACGTCTGTGCCAATCGCCACGACGCAGCAGGGGTCGTTGTTCTGATCCGCAAAAGAGGCGCAGAATAGGTGCTGGATTGCCGCGCGATGGCGGGTCCGCCGCGATCAGCAGGAAGGCACTATTTTGTGGGATTTTCGCGAAGAACTTCGCGGGAAGACAGAAAAAGCAGGAGGAAGGGGGACGAGCCTGACCCTCGGCACTGGTGGAAAACGGCTGTGGCTGCTTCGTTCCCGACCTGACCAGGTTGACCGCGCCACCATGCGAGGAGGCCCGTCCGACCGGCATTGTAACCCAACCTGGCGCAACGTTTCCAATTTCGTTGTTCTACGAGGGTTGTTCGACCGGAGTTTGATCTGATACCGGGGTGTCGCCCGGCCATGCTGGCAGCATGGCGGACGGCATTTTCTGCCGACTTTTCATCCAGACAGGTTGGGGCATGAACGCAAACGACCAGATCCTCCGCGGCGCACTCGTGCCGCAAGACATCTCCATCGAAGTTCTTCAGGAAAAATACGCCAAGGGCGAGGAGCGCAGCATCGACGATGTGCGCCGCCGCGTGGCGCGCGCGCTGGCCGAAGTCGAGCCGGCCGATCACCGTGACACCTGGGCCGCGCGCTTTCTCTGGGCGCTGGAAAACGGCTTCGTGCCGGCCGGGCGCATCAATTCCGCCGCCGGTACGGGCATCCAGGCCACGCTGATCAACTGCTTCGTGCAGCCCGTGGGCGATTCGGTGTCCGAGTCCCGGGACGGCAAGCCCAGTATCTATACGGCCGTGGCGCAGGCCGCTGAGACCATGCGGCGCGGCGGCGGCGTGGGCTATGACTTCTCGTCGATCCGGCCCGGCGGCGCGCTGGTGCGCGCCACGCATTCGCGCGCCTCGGGGCCGGTGTCGTTCATGAAGGTGTTCGATGCGTCGTGCGCCACGGTGGAGTCGGCCGGGGCGCGGCGCGGGGCGCAGATGGGCGTGCTGCGCTGCGACCATCCCGACATCGAGAGCTTCATCCACGCCAAGGATCGTGGCGAACTGACCAACTTCAATATCTCGATCGGCGTGACCGACGCCTTCATGCAGGCCGTGGAGGCCGACGAGGAAATCGAACTCGTGCACGAGGCCGAGCCGGGCATGGACGTGATCGCGGCCGGCGCCTACCGGCGCGACGACGGCCAGTGGGTGTATCGCCGCGTGCCGGCGCGCCGGCTGTGGGACCAGGTCATGCAGGCCACCTACGACCACGCCGAGCCCGGCATCCTGTTCCTGTCGCGCATCAATGCGGACAACAACCTGTATTACTGCGAGACGATCGAAGCCACCAACCCATGCGCCGAGCAGCCGCTGCCGTCGTATGGCTGCTGCTGCCTGGGATCGATCAACCTGACGCGCTTCGTGCGCCAGCCCTTCACCGACGAGGCCAGCTTCGACTTCGCCGCGTTTGCCGAAGTCGTGCGGGTGTCCACGCGCATGCTCGACAACGTGCTGGACGTCACGTTCTGGCCGCTGCCCGAGCAACAGGCCGAGGCGCAGGCCAAGCGCCGCATCGGGCTGGGCTTCCTGGGGCTGGGCAGCGCGCTGGTAATGCTGGGGCTGCGCTACGACACCGACGCGGCGCGCGCGCTGGCGGGCCGGATATCCGAAGCGATGCGCGACCACGCGTACCTGGCATCGGTGGAACTGGCCGACGAGAAGGGCGCCTTCCCGCTGTTCGATGCCGACGCCTACCTGCGCGGCGGCTTTGTGAGCCGGCTGCCGGACGCCGTGCGGGACGCCATTCGCACGCACGGGCTGCGCAACTCGCACCTGCTGTCGATCGCGCCGACCGGCACCATCACGCTGGCCTTCGCGGACAACGCGTCGAATGGCATCGAGCCCGCGTTCTCGTGGACGTACAACCGCCGCAAACGCATGCCCGACGACAGCTATCGCACGTTCGAGGTGGCCGACCATGCATGGCGGCTCTATCGCCATATGGGCGGCGACATGGACCATCTGCCGGACAGCTTCGTCACCGCGCTGCAGATGTCGGCGCTGGACCATATGCGGATGCTGGAAGCCGTGCAGCCGTATATCGACACCAGCATCAGCAAGACCGTCAACGTGCCGGAGGACTATCCGTACGAAGCCTTCCGCAACCTGTACCTCGAAGCCTGGAAGGCCGGCCTGAAGGGGCTGGCCACCTACCGGCCCAACCAGGTGCTGGACGCGGTGCTGTCGGTGGCGCCGGCTCCCGACGCGCCTGCGGCGGCGGCCACGACGCCGGGCGCCCAGCAGAATGGCGACGATCCGCTGACCCGGCCGTTCGGCAGCCGTCCGCTGGGCGATCTGGAAGGCGTGACGTCCAAGGTCGAGTACCTGACCTACGAAGGCCACAAGACCGTCTACCTGACCGTGAACTTCATGCGCGTCACGGGGACGGTGGACGGCCAGCCGGTCACGATCGAACGGCCCATCGAGTTCTTCATGCCGGCCGGCCAGCGTACCGAGGGGCAGCAGTGGATCACGTCCACGATGCGGCTGCTGTCGATGGTGGCGCGCTCGGGCGGCCCGATCGCCAAGGCGCTGGCCGACATGCGCAACGTGGTGTGGGACAAGGGCACCGTGCGCTATGGATCGGTGGTGCGGCAGGATGGCACCGAGGTACCGCGCTTCCATGACTCCGAGGTGGCGGCGCTGAGCTACGCGCTGCAGCGCATCCTGATCAAGCGCGGCTTCCTGGACGACGAGGGCGGCCAGGTGCCCGTGACGGCGCTGGCCGCCCGGCTGGCCCGGCGCGACGGCGGCGAGGCGGCGGTCGCACTGGCCCGGCCGACGACGCCGGCCCAGGCCGCGACGGCCGTGACCGGCATCGGCACCGGCAAGCCATGTCCCGAATGTGGCGCGCATGCGCTGCACAAGGTCGACGGCTGCGCCAAGTGCGCCAACTGCGGCTACGTGGGCGAATGCGGCTGATCCGGCACTCGCCGAAGGGGGCGGCCCGCCGTGCACCGCCGTGCGTGGGCGGGGCCGCGCCTCCATCACATTACCTATATCGAACGATCGTTTTAAGGAGTACGCTGCGCGCGAGGATGTGAGGTGCGCCAGACTGCCCCCGCACAATCCCTGAATCCGGCTCATCGGGTCGATGACCGGATTTTGGGCGGTGAGCCGGGAACCCGTCCTTACAATCCCCTTTCTGTCCGGCGGGCGGCGCTTGCGTCGCTCGGCGGGGCACATGTCGTCCGGTTGTCCAGGTCCGTCAGAGGCAGGCAGCCGTATCAACCAGAGGAGGATTCAATCGTGTGGAGTCAAGTCTATGACCCGCTAGGCAGCATGGCGCTTTCGACCATCGCTGCAGGGGTTCCGGTCGCCGTGCTGCTTGCCGCGCTGGCGTTCTTTCATATGCAGGCGCACCTGGCGGCCGGCCTGGCGCTGGTGGTGGGCATCGTCGTGGCGTCGTTCGTGTTCGGCATGCCGGCGGCCATGGCCGGCAAGGCGGCGGGGCTCGGCATCGTGTCCGGCTTGTTCCCGATTGGCTGGATCGTCCTCAATATCATCTTCCTGCACCGGCTCACCACGATAAACGGGTCATTCAAGGTGTTGCAGAACTCGATCTCCGGCGTGACCGAGGATCGCCGCCTGCAACTGCTGCTGGTGGCCTTCAGCTTTGGCGCATTCTTCGAGGGCGCCGCCGGCTTCGGTACGCCGGTGGCCGTGACCGGTGCCATCCTGATCGGCCTGGGCTTCTCGCCGCTGGCCGCTTCGGGCCTGGCGCTGATCGCCAACACCGCGCCGGTGGCATTTGGCGCGCTGGGTGCGCCGATCATCGGCCTGTCGTCGGTGACGGGCATCGACCAGGTGCAGCTGTCCGCGATGATCGGCCGCCAGCTGCCGTTCTTCTCGGTGCTGGTGCCGTTCTGGCTGATCTGGGCGTTCGCGGGCTTCCGCGGCATGCTGGCGATCTGGCCGGCCATCCTGGTGGCGGGCGTCAGCTTTGCCGTGCCGCAGTTCCTGGTGTCGAACTTCCACGGCCCGTGGCTGGTGGACGTGATCTCGGCGCTGATCTCGATGGGCTGCCTGACCGGCTTCCTGAAGATCTGGCAACCGAAGGAAATCTGGACGTCCACGCGCATCCTGGGCCGCCACGACGACTCCAAGGTCGATCATCCCGAGGCACTGGAAGCCGACGCGCGGGCCAGCGCCGCATCGGTGGGCATCTCGGTGGCCAAGGCCTGGATGCCGTGGGTGATCCTGACCGTGTTCGTGTTCGTCTGGGGCGTGCCCGAGTTCAAGAAGCTGATGGACGGCATCTGGCAGTGGAAATTCCCGATCCCGGGCCTTGACAAGGCCGTCATCAAGGGCCCGCCGGTGGTGCCGAAGGAAATCGCCGAAGGCGCCGTGTTCAACTTCAACGTGCTGTCGATGGCCGGCACCGGCATCCTGGTGTCGGCGGTGGTGGGCGGCCTGCTGATGGGCTACTCGATCCCGCGCCTGTTCAAGGAATACTGGGAAACCATCAAGCTCGTGCGCTATTCACTGCTGACGATCTGCGCGATGTTCGGCATTGGCTACCTGACCCGCTACTCGGGCCTGGACGCCACGCTGGGCCTGGCGTTTGCCCAGACCGGCGTGCTGTACCCGCTGTTCGGCACGATGCTGGGCTGGCTGGGGGTGGCGCTGACCGGGTCCGACACGGCATCGAACGTGCTGTTCGGCGGCCTGCAGAAGACCACGGCCGAGCAGCTGGGCCTGTCGCCGACGCTGATGGCGGCCGCCAACAGCTCCGGCGGCGTGATGGGCAAGATGATCGACGCGCAATCGATCGTGGTGGCGTCCACGGCCACCAAGTGGTACGGCCACGAGGGCGAGATCCTGCGCTACGTGTTCTTCCACTCGATCTCGCTGGCCATCCTGGTGGGCCTCTTCGTGACGCTGCAGGCGTATGTGCATCCGTTCACGCAGATGGTGATTCACTGACGGCCGGCCAGCCCGATGTGACACGAAGCCCCGCCCCACGGCGGGGCTTTTTCGTAGGCGCCGGCCGGCCGGGGTTTGCCGGGCCGGCTCCCGATTGCCGAGGCCCGCCTTTTGCTACAATCGCCGCCATGAGTTATCAAGTTCTAGCGCGCAAATGGCGCCCACGGGATTTCACCACGCTGGTCGGCCAGGAGCACGTGGTGCGCGCGCTCACGCATGCGCTGGAACAGCAGCGGCTGCATCACGCCTACCTGTTCACCGGCACGCGCGGTGTCGGCAAGACCACGTTGTCCCGGATCCTGGCCAAGGCGCTCAATTGCACGGGCCCGGACGGCAGCGGCGGCATCACCGCCCAGCCCTGCGGACAGTGCAAGGCCTGCCTGGAGATCGATAGCGGGCGGTTCGTCGACTATATCGAGATGGACGCGGCGTCGAACCGTGGCGTGGACGAGATGGCGCAGCTGCTCGACAAGGCGGTCTATGCGCCGACGGTCGGCCGCTTCAAGGTCTACATGATCGACGAAGTGCACATGCTGACCAACCACGCCTTCAACGCGATGCTGAAGACGCTGGAAGAGCCGCCCGGGCACGTCAAGTTCATCCTGGCCACGACCGATCCGCAGAAGATCCCCGTCACCGTCCTGTCACGCTGCCTGCAGTTCAACCTGAAGCAGATGCCGCCGGGGCATATCGTGTCGCACCTGGACCATATCCTGGGCCAGGAAGGTATCCACCACGACGGCAGTGCGCTGCGCCTGCTGGCGCAGGCTGCCCATGGGTCGATGCGCGACGCGCTGTCGCTGACCGACCAGGCCATCGCGTACAGCGCCGGCCAGGTGTCCGAGGAAGCCGTGCGCGGCATGCTCGGGGCGATCGACCAGAGCTTCCTGGTGCAATTGCTCGATGCGCTGGCCGCCGAGGACGGCGCCGCGATGCTGGGCATTGCCGATTCGATGGCCGACCGAAGCCTGTCGTTTGCCGGCGCGCTGCAGGACCTGGGCTCGCTGCTGCACAAGATCGCGCTGGCCCAGGCCGTGCCGGCATCGGTGCAGGACGAATGGCCCGAAGCCGAGGATGTGCGTCGCCTGGCCGGCCAGTTCGACGCGCAGGAAATCCAGCTGTTCTACCAGATCGCCAACCTGGGCCGCAGCGAGCTTGCGCTGGCGCCGGACGAATATGCCGGCTTCACGATGACGCTGTTGCGCATGCTGGCCTTCCGGCCGTCGGCCACGCCTGCCGCGCCGCTGGGCGGGCAGGGCGGTGGCGGCCAGGCCGTGGCGCGGCCGCGTCCGGCCAGCCCGCCGGCCGCCGCGCCCCGTGCCATGCCGGCTGCGCCGGTGGCTCAGGCTCCCGAAGCCGTGCCGGTGAAGGCTGCCGCGCCCCAAGCGCCCGTGGCCCGGGCGCTTGCACCGAACGCCGAGACGCCAGTTGCCGATGTGGCGAAGGCCGTCGTTCCGCCCATGCCCGAGCCGGTAGCGGAACCGGTTGCAACGCCCATGGCAGCCGCGCCGGCGCGTGCCGAAGTCCCCGCATCCCCGGTCGTTGCCGAAGCGCCCGCCGCGCCGGCCAGCAGCCGCACCGCCATGTCTCCGGCCCGTGCCGCCCTGGAAGCCGCGCGTCAGGCGTCGGCGGGCAAGGGTGCTTCGCGTCCGGCCGGCGCCAGCGCGCCGCCGATGGCTGGCGCCGCAGCCGCGTCCAGTCAGCGCCCGGCGGCCCAGCCGCTGCGTCCGCCCTCGGCTTCGCGCCCGGCGACCACGGCCGCACCGGCACCGGCACCCGCATCCGCGCCACCGGCCCGGCCCACTGCCGCCGCACCGGCTGCGCCCGCCGCGGCCGCCGTGCCTGTTGCGCCCGCCGTGCCTGGGGCAGTCGCCCAGCAGGCCCCGGCCGCGTCGGAGCCCATGCGCGAGCGCCCGGCGCATGCTGCCGCCAGCCCCGCTCGGCCGGCACAGCCTGCCGCCGATGTGCCGCCGTGGGAAGCCGCCGGTGGCAGCGATGTCCCGCCGTGGGAAGCCATGCCGGCCGACATGCCGGTGATCGGCCCCTACGATAGCGATCCGGGCTTCGACCCCAACTTTGGCGGGTACGACAACGGGTTCGAATCGGAAGGCTTCGACCGCGCGCCGCGTGGCGCCGGACGTGCTGCCCCGGGCCAGTCCGCCCAGCCCCAGGCCCGCAAGGCGGCGCCCGAGCCCGAGCCGGCGGTCGCGCTGGCACCGGCCGTGCCGCCGGTGGCGCCGAGCGCGTCCGACGACGGTACGCCGCCGGTCTTCACGGGCGACTGGCCGGCGCTGGCCGCCAGCCTGCCGCTCAAGGGCCTGGCGCAGCAGCTGGCGCATCAGAGCGAGCTGCACCGCGTGGTGGGCCGGACGTTGCATCTGCGCGTGCCGGTGGCGGCCATTGGCGAGGCCAATGTGGCCGAGCGCCTGCAAACGGCGCTCAATGAACACTTTGGCGTCGAGGTCCGCGTGCATTGCGAGATCGGCGCCGTGACCCATACCGCGGCGGCCGTCGAAGCCGCGGCGCGTGCCGAGCGCCAGCGCGAGGCCGAGGCCGAGATTGACCGGGACCCGTTCGTACAGGGCCTGCTGCGCGAATTCGGCGGGCAGATCGTGCCCGGCTCCGTGCAGCCGCGCGCTGCCTGATTTCGAGAGGCGGCCCGCCTGGATCGACACCATGCGGCGCCGTCCCACCCCATACACACATATCGAAGGAGTGATGCCATGATGAAAGGCCAACTGGCGGGGCTGATGAAGCAAGCCCAGCAGATGCAGGACAACATGAAGAAGATGCAGGAGCAGCTGGCCCAGATCGAGGTCGAGGGCCGGTCCGGCGCCGGTCTGGTGAAGGTGCTGATGACCTGCAAGAACGACGTGAAGCGCGTGACGATCGATCCGAGCCTGCTGGCCGACGACAAGGACCTGCTCGAAGACCTGGTCGCTGCCGCGTTCAACGACGCCGTGCGCAAGGCCGAGGCCACCACGCAGGAAAAAATGGGCTCGATGACCTCGGGCCTGCCGCTGCCCCCGGGCTTCAAGCTGCCGTTCTGATCGACGTCCCCATGCGCGCATTGTTCCAGGCGGTGCCATGAAGGCGGCGCCGCCCACTTCGCTGCAGGCGCTGATCGAGGCGCTCAAGGTGCTGCCCGGCGTGGGGCCGAAATCGGCCCAGCGCATGGCGTATCACCTGCTGCAGCATGATCGCGACGGCGCGCGCAAACTGGGCGACGCGCTGCGTGGCGCCGCCGATGGCATCCGCCATTGCGAACGCTGTAATACGTTCACCGAGCAGGACATCTGCGAGACCTGCCGCGACCCCGCCCGCGACGCCGCGCTGCTCTGCGTGGTGGAAACGCCCGCCGACCAGGTCATGATCGAACAGACCCTGACCTATCGCGGGCAGTACTTCGTGCTGATGGGGCGGCTGTCGCCGCTCGACGGCATCGGCCCGAAGGAAATTCATCTGGATCGCCTGCTGGCGCGTGCCACCGACCCGGAGTACGGCGGTCCGGCCACCGAGGTGATTGTCGCCACCAACTTCACCAGCGAAGGCGAGGCCACCGCGCACTACATCGGCGAAATGCTCAAGGCGCGCGGGCTCAAGGTGTCGCGCCTGGCGCGCGGCGTGCCGGTGGGTGGCGAACTCGAATACGTGGACGCGGGTACCATTGCCCGCGCCGTGATGGACCGGCGCACGCTCTGACCATGAACCTGGCGCGCTTCGATCTCGTGACGCTGGGCCTGTTCGTGGCCGTGGCCCGGCAGGGCAGCATCTCGGCCGGCGCGCGCCAGTCGCATCTGGCCGTGGCGGCCGCCAGCAAGCGGATTTCCGACCTGGAAACCGCCGTCGGCGCACCGCTGTTCTTCCGTCATGCGGCGGGGGTGCAGCTGACCGAGGCGGGGCAGGCCTGCTTTCACCACGCGCTGACCATCCTGCAGGACGTTGAGCGCATGGCCGGCGTGATGTCCGACTATGCGTCCGGCGTGCGCGGCCAGGTGCGCGTTTGCGCCAACACGTCGGCCATTACCCAGTTCCTGCCCGACGACCTGGCGCAATTCATGCGCCAGCATCCCACCATCCGCATCGAGCTCGAAGAGCACAACAGCAGCGACATCGTGGCCGCGCTGATGGAAAACCGGGCCGACGTCGGCATCTTTGCCGACCGCACGCCTTGCACCGGGCTGGTCACGGTCGAATACCGGCAGGACGAACTGGTCATCATCACGCCGCCGGGCCATCCGCTGGCCCAGGACGGTCCGGTGCATTACGCCGATGCGCTCGAATACGACTTCGTCAGCCTGCCCCAGGTGACGTCGCTGGCCGCGCGGCTGCTCGAAGAGAGCAGCCGGCTGGAACGCCAGTTCCGCCTGCGCATCCAGGTGCGCAGCTTCGACGCGATGTGCCGCATGGTGATGGCGGGGCTGGGGGTGGGTGTGCTGCCGCGCATCGCCGCCGAGCCGCATGTGAAGTCGATGGGGCTGTCGTTGGTGGGGTTGCGCGATGCCTGGGCCCGCCGGTCGTTGCTGATCGGCATGCGCGACCCAGCCGGCCTGACCGTGTCGGCCCGGCTGCTGATTGCCCACCTGTGCGGGGACCGCGCCCCGTTCTGAGCACTGCCCCGCCGGGCTATGGGGTGGTCAAGCCCTCGTCCGCGTACTCCACGCGGTCTCGTCCGTTGTTCTTGCCGCGATAGAGCGCCTGGTCGGCTCGCGAGATCATCCCGTGGATGGTGTCGCCGGGCTGCACGCTGGCCACGCCCAGGCTGGCGGTCATGTCTCCCGTCACCGAAAACGCCCGCTCGGACACCGTGCGGCGCAGCCGTTCGGCAAACTGCACGGCGACCTCGGGCGTGGCGTCGGGGCAGATGATCAGGAATTCCTCGCCGCCCCAGCGGCCCACGGTATCGGCATCGCGCGTGATTTCCAGGATGCGCTCGGCCATTTCCACCAGCACCCGGTCGCCGATCTGATGGCCATGGTTGTCATTGATGGCCTTGAAGCGGTCCACGTCGATCAGGATGATCGAAAACAGGCTGCCGTCGCGTCGGTGGCGTTCCAGCTCGCTGATCAGCACCGCGTCCAGATGGCGCCGGTTGAACACGCCGGTCAGCTGGTCGGTCTTGGACAGCGCCTCGAGCTGCAGATTCTTCTCGACCAGTTCGGCCTGGGTGGCCTGGATCTGTGCAAAGGCCTCGTGGCTGCGCTGGATGGCGGCCCGCACCGTCAGTTCGGCTTCGGTCCGTTCGGCGATGATCAGCTTGAGCTTGCGCAACACCTGGTTGAAGCCGTCGATGACGCTGTCGAACTCGGTACGGCCCAGCCGCGATAGTTCGTCGAGCTCGTCGCCGTGGCTCGACGCCAGCTGGAACAGCGCGCGCTGCAGGTGTTCCAGCGGGCGGAATACCATGCGCAGCCCAAAGGTCAGCAGCAGCACCAGCACCACGTCGATGGCGGCCACTTCGGTAATGCCCTGGATCATCGCCGCGCGCAGCGCCCGGTGCATCGGCTGGCGCGAGAACCGGATCACGGCCGTGCCGATCGACTGCTCGCGGCGCGCGGCATCGATATTGGCCGGCGGGTAGATCCGCACCTCGCTCAGCACGTCGTGCGGTCCGGCCACGGTGCAAGGGGCGGTGCCCGGCGCGGCAGGGCGGCCGGCCATGGCATAGGATTCCTTGCCGTCGGGCGAGAACACGCAGGCCTCGGAGACTTCGGGGTGCACCAGCGTGGCTTCCAGGCGGGAGCGCAGGATGCCGACATTGAGCGCCCAGGCAGGTTCGGCCAGGCTCTGGCCCAGGCCATCCATGATCTCCGCGCGGGTCCGCTCGAAGCGGCGCGCGAGTTCCTGCTGCAACTGCCACTGGCGATGCGCGGCAAAGGCCCCCAGCGTTGTCGTGGTGACAACGATGAACAGCACGATCATTCTGTTCCGGATCGAATGAACCGGGGGCAGCAGTGGCATGAAGGGCTCGATCCTGGAGGATTCAGGGAGGGATTCTATTCATCCACTGCCTTGTTGAACAGCGCGCGGAAGCGGGCCAGCTCCGGATGCGATGCCTCGTACTGCTTGCTGAAGCCGATATGCACGGTCTCGGTCTTGACGTTCAGCACGCGCCTGGACTTGTAGCGCATGCGCTCGGGCAGGCCGCGCGCCTCCAGCGTGACCAGCGCCTCGTTCAGGACCACGCTGGGGTTGACCACGCAGTCGATCTCTCCCACCAGCATCTTCTTGACCAGGTCCTGGAACTCGTGGCCCTCGACAACCTCGATCCGGCCTTCCCGGGCGAACTGGAAGAATCGCGGCCCCGGGGCCAGGTAGCCGCGCTGGTTACCGAACTTCAGGCCGGCAAAATCGTCGGGATAGGTGCGGAAGGTACGGCCTTCCACGGCATCGCGATTGCAGTGGACGGCCACGTCCTCGGCGTAGAACGCCTTCGAATGGTTCAGGTAGGGCCGTTCCTTCGGACGGTAGTAGACGCCCAGGATGCCGGCGCTGTTGCCGGACCTGGCCTCCTCGACCACGCGCGCCCATGAGGCGAAGCGGATCTCGACCCGGTATTCGGGCGGCAGCCGTTTCAGCACGCGCTGCACGCTGTCGATGTAGGCGCCCCGGGGGACGCCGTTTTCCTCATAGGACAGCGGCCGCTGGGCGGCTTCCGAATACAGCACGATGGTCGTCGTGGCGGGCGTCTGCGCCAGCGCGGACGTGGCCATCCAGCCGGCGCAGGCGGCGCAGAGAATCCGGCAGAAGCGGAAAAATCGCATGGTGACGAAGCCGCGGAGGGTGGGTGGCGGGCGCGCAGCGTGCCGGAACGGTGCCGGAACTGCGCCCGGGAGGTGTCCCGGATAACGGCAACTCCGGACCGGAAGTTGACCCATCCCCTCGTCAGGGTTAGCCCCAATCTTTCGCATTCCGAGATAGCCCGCTTTCCGGAATGCCGATTCCGCGTCACCCCGAAGCTGCGGCACACTCCGTCGAAACCAAGCCAAATCCCCCGCATGGGTCAGTTTCACGGAGACATTTCCAGCATGGCGCAACAGATTCTCAATGGCATCAAGGTCCTCGAACTGGGCCAGTTGATCGCCGGCCCCTTTGCCGCCAAGACCCTTGCCGATTTTGGTGCGCACGTGGTCAAGGTGGAACCGCCCGGCCAGGGCGATCCGCTACGAAAGTGGCGCATGCTTCACGAAGATACCTCGGTCTGGTGGGAAGCCCAGTCGCGCAACAAGCAGTCGATTGCCATCGACCTGCGCCAGCGAGAAGGGCAGGACCTCGTGCGCCAACTGGCCGCCGAGGCCGACGTGCTGATCGAGAACTTCCGTCCGGGCACCATGGAAAAGTGGGGCATGGGCTGGGATGTGCTGCACGCGGCCAACCCCAGGCTGATCATGCTGCGCGTGTCGGGCTACGGCCAGACGGGACCGAAGCGCGACGAGCCCGGCTTTGCCGCCGTGGCCGAGGCCATGAGCGGGCTGCGCTACCTGACGGGCGAACCGGGCCGGCCGCCGGTGCGCGCCGGCCTGTCGCTGGGCGACACCATTGCCGGGCTGCATGGCGCGCTGGGCGTGCTGCTGGCGCTGTACGAGCGAGACGCGCGCGGCGGCAAGGGCCAGGTCATCGACGTGGCGCTTTATGAGTCGCTGTTCAATCTCAGCGAAAGCCTGCTGCCCGAGTATTCGGCATTTGGCGCGGTGCGCCAGCCCGCGGGCGGGGCGCTGCCGGGCATCGCGCCGTCCAATGCCTATCCGTGCGGCTGCGGCGAATACGTGCTGATCGCCGCCAATGGCGACGCGATCTTCAAGCGGCTGATGGCCGCGATGGGCCGCGACGACCTGGGTGAGGACCCGGACCTGGCCCGCAACGACGGCCGCGTCAAGCGGGTGGACGACATCGACGCCGCAATTGCCGCCTGGACCCGCACGCAGACGGTGGCCTCGGCGCTGGAAGTGCTGCGCGCCGCCGACGTGCCGTCCGGCCGCATCTATACGGTCAAGGACATCGCCGAAGACCCGCACTACCGCGCCCGCGAAGTCATCGAGACGGTGACGTCGGCCAAGGGCCTCACCGTGGAAGTGCCGGGCGTCTTCCCGAAGCTGTCGAGCAATCCCGGTGCCATCCATGACCGCGCGCCCACGCTGGGCGAGCATACCGACAACGTGCTGGCGCAGGCCGGCTTCGACGCGGCGGCCATTGCCGACCTGCGCGCCCGTGGAGTGATCGCATGAGTCAACCCATCGCCCAGACCTATCCGCTGGCAGGGCCGGCGCGCATCGAGATCAACGACGTGGCGCCGCGCGACGGGCTGCAGATTGAGCCGTTCGTGGTGCCCACCGAAGGCAAGGTCGCCTTCGTCAACGCTCTGGCCCATTGCGGGTTTGCGCGCATCGAGGCGACCTCGTTCACGTCGGCCCGGGCCATTCCCGCCCTGGCCGATGCCGAGGCCGTGATGCACCAGATCGAGCGCGTGCCGGGCGTGCGCTACACGGTGCTGGTGCCGAACCTGCGCGGCCTGGAGCGCGCGCTGTCGTGCCGCCCGGACGAAGTGAACCTGGTGATGTCGTCCAGCGAGACGCATAACCGCGCCAACCTGCGCATGACGCGCGAACAGTCGAAGGCCCAGTTGCTGGCGATGATCGACGAGGCCGGCAAGGCCGGCGTGCCGGTCAACGTCTCGCTGTCCACGGTGTTTGGCTGCCCGTTCGAGGGCGAGGTCAGCGACGCCGACGTGATGGCGCTGGCGCGCACGTTTGCCGACGCCGGCGCGGCCGGCATCACGCTGTGCGACACCACGGGCATGGCCTATCCGAACCAGGTGGCCGCGCTGTGCGAGACGTTCCAGCGCGCGCTGCCGCAGACCGGCCTGACGATCCACCTGCACAACACGCGCGGCATGGGCCTGGCCAATGCCATCGCGGCGTGGCAGACCGGCGTGACGCGCTTCGACGCGGCGGCCGGCGGCCTGGGCGGCTGCCCGTACGCGCCGGGCGCCAGCGGTAACGTCAGCACCGAGGAACTGGTGCATATGTTCGCGGCGATGGGCGTCGATACCGGCGTCGACCTCGACGCGCTGCTGAACGTGGTGGGCGGGGTGTCGGAACTGGTGCAGCGCGACGTGCCCAGCCAGCTGCTGCGCGCCGGCCCGCGCCTGCGCACGCACCAGCCGCCCGCTTGGATGGCGGAGTTCTTCGCCAACGCCTGACCGGGCCGCAGAACAACAGGATTTTCGGATTTTCGGGTCCCCCAAATAAGACATACGGAGACAAAGCATGAAACGCAACCTCATCGGCGCCTGCGCCGCGCTGGCCGCTGCCGGCCTGACTGTCGGCACCACCGTCCAGGCCCAGGACGGCTCCTATCCCAATCGCCCGGTCATGCTGGTGGTGTCGGCGGCCGCCGGCGGCACCACCGACCTGGCGGCGCGCCTGATCTCCGAGCCGCTGTCGAAGGCGCTGGGCCAGTCGGTGGTGGTCGACAACAAGCCGGGCGGCAACGGCACCATCGCCGCGCAAGCCGTGCAGCGCGCCAAGGCTGACGGCTACACGCTGCTGGTGCAGTACTCGGGCTACCACGTGATCACGCCGCTGCTGACCAAAACGTCGTGGGACCCGGTCAAGGATTTCCAGCCCGTGGCCAACCTGCTGTCGGCGCCGCAGGTGCTGGTGGTGCGCCCGAGCCTGCCGGTGAAGTCGCTCAAGGAACTGGTGACCTACGCCAAGGCCAATCCGAACAAGCTCAACTACGCATCGTCGGGTAACGGGTCGCTGCAGCACGTGTCCACCGAACTGCTGAACCAGATGGCCGGCATCCAGATCACGCACGTGCCTTACAAGGGGACCGGCCCGGCCATGACCGACCTGCTGGGCGGCAACGTCGACATGACGATCACCACGCCGCCGCCGCTGATGGGCCATATCGCCGCCGGCAAGCTGCGCCCGCTGGTGGTGACGAGCAAGTCGCGCCTGGAAAGCCTCAAGGAGGTACCGTCGGCACCGGAAGCGGGCTACCCCGACCTGGATGTCTCGTCGTGGTTTGCCATGTACGCGCCGGCGGGCACGCCCAAGGCCGTGGTGGACAAGCTGACCACCGAGATCGAGAAGATCATGAAGACCGAGGCGTTCCGCAAGAAGGCCGAGGAACTTGGCGCCGAGGCGAAGTACATGAACCCGCAACAGCTCGACCAGTACCAGAAGGCCGAACTGCAGCGTTGGGCCAAGGTGATCAAGTCCGCCAACATCCACGCGGAATAAGCCGCCGGGCAGGGCAGGCCAGCGGATGGAAGGCCCGTGGCGGCGGCACGGCCGTCGCGGCTGCCTCATTGTGCCGACATTAGGTGTTGATCCCGATGCGGACACTGGCTGTGTCCGGTAGCATCGCCGGGAGCCGCTTGGGCGGCGTCCCGGCTTTCGTGCGTCGGCACGCGGCGCGCCCTCATCCAAACAGAAGCAGGAATCGGAAAAGGCAGGAGACCCCCATGTACAACAAACCTTTCTGGAAGCAGTTGCTGATTGCACTGGCGCTGTTCCTGGCCGGCTGGTTCACGTTCGGCAGCGCCTTCGCGCAGGGCAAGCCCGAGAAGCAGAAGGTGACCATCGCCGTGGGTGGCAAGAACCTGTTCTACTACCTGCCGCTGACGATTGCCGAGCGGCTGGGCTACTTCAAGGAAGAAGGACTCGACGTGGAGATCGTCGATTTCGCCGGTGGCGCCAAGGCGCTGCAGGCCGTGGTGGGCGGCAGCGCCGACGTGGTGTCGGGAGCCTACGAGCACACCATCAACCTGCAGGCCAAGGGCCAGCACTACCAGGAATTCGTGCTGCAGGGCCGCGCCCCGCAGATCGTGCTGGTGACGTCGAACAAGACCATGCCCAACTTCAAGTCGATTGCCGACCTGAAAGGCAAGAAGATCGGCGTGACCGCGCCGGGCTCGTCGACCAACATGATGGCCAATTTCGTGCTGGCCAAGGCCGGGCTGAAGCCGTCGGACGTGTCGTTCATCGGCGTGGGCGCGAGCGCCGGCGCGGTGGCCGCGATGCGCTCGGGGCAGATCGACGCCATGGCGAACCTGGACCCGGTGATCTCGATGCTGACGCAGAAGAACGAGGTCAAGATCGCCTCGGACACGCGCACCCTCAAGGAAACGCAGTCGGTGTTCGGCGGCAACATGCCGTCGGGCTGCCTGTATGCGTCGACGAAGTTCATCGAGCAGAACCCCAACACGACCCAGGCGCTGACCAACGCCATGGTGCGCGCACTGAAGTGGCTGCAGGCGGCCGGCCCGTCGGACATCGTCAAGACCGTGCCGGAGAGCTACCTCCTGGGCGACCGCGCGCTGTACCTGGCGGCCTGGGACAAGGTAAAGGAAGCGATCTCGCCGGACGGCCTGATGCCGGCCGACGGCCCCAAGACCGCGCTGAACACGCTGCAGCAGTTCGATCCCGACCTGAAGGGCAAGGCGATCAAGCTGGATGGCACTTTTACGAATTCGTTCGTGCAGAAAGCCAACGCCAAGTACAAGTGAGCATTGCGCCCCGTCCGGGGCGTCTTTCGTCGCCCGCCGCGCCCGCCCTGCATGGGCGCCCGGCGGGCGAAACGTTTCTCAGAGTCATGCCGTCATGAGCACGCCTGCACTTTCCCTTGAAAACGTGACCTGCACCTTCGTCTCGCGCGAAGACCGCTCGCAGCGGTATACCGCTGTGCGCGATGTCACGATGTCCATCCAGCCTGGCGAATTCCTTTCCGTGGTGGGGCCTACCGGCTGCGGCAAGTCCACGCTGCTGAATGTATCGGCCGGCCTGCTGGAGCCGTCCAGCGGCACCGTGCGTGTCTTCGGCGAGCCGTTGGCCGGCATCAATACCCGCGCCGGCTACATGTTCCAGGCGGAGGCACTGATGCCGTGGCGCAGCGCGCTGGACAACGTGATCGCCGGCCTGGAATTCCGTGGCGTTCCGCGCGCCGACGCCGTGGCGCAGGGCGAGGAATGGCTGCGCCGCGTGGGCCTGGGCGGGTTTGGCGACCGTTATCCGCACCAGCTGTCGGGCGGCATGCGCAAGCGCGTGAGCCTGGCGCAAACGCTGGTGATGGACCCCGACATCATCCTGATGGACGAGCCGTTCTCGGCGCTGGACATCCAGACCCGCCAGCTGATGGAAAACGAAGTGCTGGACCTGTGGGCCGCCAAGCGCAAGGCCGTGCTGTTCATCACCCACGACCTGGACGAGGCGATTGCGATGAGCGACCGCGTGGTGGTGCTGTCGGCCGGCCCGGGCACCCATCCAATTGGCGAATTTACGATCGACCTGCCGCGTCCGCGCGATGTGGCCGAGATCCGCAACCATCCGCGCTTCGTGGAACTGCACGCCGCCATCTGGGACGTGCTGCGCGAGGAAGTGCTCAAGGGCTACGCGCAGCAGCGCAAGGTGGCCTGATTTACCGGACCCGACAATAACAAGATCATGGCTTTTCGTGCTGATTCCAAAGGCATGCTGCGCGTCTGGCAGCTGCTGCTCCTGGTGGTGATCCTGGTCGTTTGGCACGTCGCCACGCGCTCGCAGGAGGTGGCGTTCTTCTTTGGCGAACCGTTGATGGTGGCGCAGCGGATCTGGAACTGGTTCGTCGTCGAACGCGATATCTATATCCATCTGGGCGTGACCCTGCTGGAAACCGTGCTGGCCTTTGGCATCGGCACCGTGGCCGGGCTGGGCGTGGGGCTGTGGCTGGCGCTGAGCCCGTTCACGTCAGCCGTGCTCGATCCCTACGTGAAGGCCGCCAACTCGATGCCGCGCGTGATCCTGGCGCCGATCTTCGCGGTCTGGTTCGGCCTCGGCATCTGGTCGAAGGTGGCGCTGGCCGTCACGCTGGTGTTCTTCATCGTGTTCTTCAACGTCTACCAGGGCGTGAAGGAAGTGAGCCCGGTGGTGCTGGCCAACGCCCGCATGCTGGGCGCCAACAAGCAGCAGCTGCTGCGCCATGTGTACCTGCCCAGCGCCACGAGCTGGGTGTTCTCGTCGCTGCATACGTCGGTGGGCCTGGCGTTCGTGGGGGCGGTGGTGGGCGAGTACCTGGGGTCCGCGCGCGGCGTCGGCTACCTGATCCTGCAGGCCGAGGGCACGTTCGACATCAACACGGTGTTTGCCGGCATCGTGGTCCTGACGGCCTTCGCGCTGGTGCTGGACTGGATGGTGACGGCGGGCGAAAAGCGCCTGATGAAGTGGCAGCCGCAGAGCGGCGAGACGGAGAAACTCTGATCGTTCGTTGAGGGTTTTCTCCCCTCTCCCGCGAGCGGGAGAAGGGAGCAAACCGGTCGGGCATTGCAGCTTTACGGGGTAATGACGATCTTCCCAGTCACCTTGCGCGCTTCCATGTCCTTGAGCGCCTGCGGGGCCTGTTCCAGCGGATACCGTGCCGAGATATGCGGACGGATCTTGCCTTCCTTCATCCAGCCGAGCATCTGGGCCATGTTGGCCTGGTTGGCCTTCGGCTCGCGCCGCGCGAAGTCGCCCCAGAACACGCCGACCAGCGACGCGCCCTTGAGCAGCGCCAGGTTCAGCGGAATCTTCGGAATTTCGCCATTGGCGAAGCCCACGACCAGATAGCGGCCCCGCCAGCCAATCGAACGGAAGGCCGGTTCCGCGTAGACGCCGCCCACCGGGTCGTAGATCACGTCCGGACCCTTGCCGTCGGTCAGCGCCTTGATGCGCTCGCGCAGGTCTTCGGTGGTGTAGTTGATCAAGGCGTCTGCGCCGTGTTCCTTGCAGACCGCCAGCTTTTCGTTGGTGGACGCCGCGGCGATCACGCGGGCGCCAATGGCCTTGCCGATTTCGATAGCCGCCAGGCCCACGCCGCCGGCTGCGCCCAGCACCAGCATGGTTTCGCCGGCCTTCAGCTCGCCGCGGTCCACCACGGCGTGGTGCGACGTGCCGTAGGTCAGCGTGAACGCGGCGGCCACGTCGAAGTCGATGCCGGGCGGCATCGGCACCACGGCCTTGGCCGGCGCGCGGGCCTGGGTGGCAAACGCGCCGTTGCCCAGATAGGCAATCACCTTGTCGCCGGGCTTCACATGCGTGACACCGGCGCCGACGGCATTGACCACCCCGGCCAGCTCCGAGCCGGGCGAAAACGGCAACTCGGGCTTGGCCTGGTATTTGTTCTGGATGATGAGCACATCCGGGAAGTTCACGCCGGCGGCCTTGACGTCGATGACGACTTCGCCGTCGCCGGGCACCAGGTCGGGCAGGGTTTCCAGCGCCAGCGAATCGGGCGGGCCCCAGGCTTTGCACAGTACGGCTTTCATTGTGTCTCCCATGTGTGATGTGGTCTTGCCGGTGCCGTGCCCGGCAGGAACGCCGGGGCGGCCGGGCACGACGCCGGGCAAGTGTAGCGCAAGAAAAGCACGATCGTTCTGCAGGAAAAAATCGCTGCATGTCGCCTATTCGGGCGCCGCATGGCGGCCGGCTGGCGGGGGCGCCGGCGCTGCATCTGTCCCGTTTCCGGTGCATCCGCGGTGCCGCCAGCGGCCTTTCGCTCAGGTACAATCGCGGCCATGCATATCCTTCTCGCCAACGATGACGGTTACCTTGCGCCGGGGCTCGCCGTCCTGCACGCAGCACTCGCGCCCCTGGCGCGCGTGACCGTGATCGCTCCGGAACAGAATCACAGCGGCGCGTCGAATTCTCTGACGCTGCAGCGCCCGCTTTCGGTGTACGAGGCGAAGGAAGGCGTGCAGAAGGGGTTCCGCTATATCAATGGTACGCCGACGGACTGCGTGCACGTGGCGCTGACCGGCCTGATGCAGGATCGGCCGGACCTGGTGGTGTCGGGCATCAACCAGGGCCAGAACATGGGCGAGGACGTGCTGTACTCCGGCACGGTCGCCGCGGCCATCGAGGGTTACCTGTTCGGCATCCCGTCGATCGCGTTCTCGCAGGTCAACCATGGCTGGGAGCATCTCGATGCGGCAGCGCGCGTGGCGCGCGAGATCGTCGAGAACGTGATTGCGCGTCCGCCGCGCGAACCGTTCCTGCTCAACGTCAATATTCCGAACCTGCCGTTCGAGCATATCCGCGGGCACCGCGCCACGCGCCTTGGCAAGCGCCATCCGTCGCAGCCGGTGATCCAGCAGGTGAACCCGCGCGGCGACCCCATTTACTGGATCGGCCCGGCCGGCGACGCGCGCGACGCCAGCGAGGGCACCGATTTCCATGCCACGGCCCATGGCTTCGTCTCGCTCACGCCGCTGCAGTTGGACCTGACGCATCGCGGCCAGCTCGCACAGATCGAACAGTGGCTGGGGTGAGCGTGTCATCGCCGCGCGCCCCTCAGGCGTTTTTTCGCGGTCGCCGCGCCGGTATGCTGCGCGGCGGCATCGTTTTTGTCCTTCCCCTGGTTCCAGCGCCGTATCCGAAATGAGTTCCACGCCGCGCCGCCCCCGCTTTCCGCTGCCGCTGGATGCGGTAGTCGAACGCAAGCCAGCGCCCGCGCGCACTGCCGGCATGCCGGCGGTGGGCAAGCGCGCGGCCGCACCGGCGCCTGCCACTGTAAAGCCCCGCAAGCCTGCCGCCCCGCCTGCCGCACCGCCCCCGCCGGGCAGTGCCGTGGAGGCGCGCGCGTCGGCGGCCACGGCTGGCGGCGGCGGCATGGCGTCGGACCGGGCCCGTGCCGCGCTGGCCGCGCGCCTGCGCGCCGGCGGCATCCGCGACGAGCGCGTGCTGGGCGCCATCGCCACGGTGCCGCGCCATCTGTTCATGGAGCCGGGGCTGGCCTCGCAGGCCTATGAGGACGCGGCGCTGCCGATCGGGCATCAGCAGACCATTTCCAAGCCTTCGGTCGTGTCGCGCATGATCGAGCTGCTGCGCGAGGGGCTGACCCCCGATCAGCCGCTGGCGCGCGTGCTCGAAATCGGCACCGGCTGCGGCTACCAGGCCGCGGTGCTGAGCCTGTGCGCGCAGGAAGTGTTCTCCATCGAGCGAATCCGTCCGCTACACGAACAAGCCAAGGCCAACCTGCGGCCGCTGCGCGTGCCGAATATCCGCCTGCATTACGGCGACGGCATGCTGGGCTTGCCGCAGGCCGCGCCGTTCTCGTCGATCATCCTTGCCGCGGCCGGCATGGAGGTGCCGCAGGCCCTGCTGGAACAACTGGCCATCGGCGGGCGTCTGATTGCGCCGGTGGTGACACCTGGCAACGGCGCGCCGGGTCAGACGGTGACGCAGCAACTGCTGCTGATCGAGCGCCTCAATCGGCATCGATTTCACAGGACCGCGCTTGAAGCCGTTTTCTTTGTGCCCTTAAAATCGGGCACCATCTGAGTCGAACTATGCACAACATCGTGAATCAGAAGAATTTCACACGAGTCGGACAACATCTGAGCATCCTGGCCTGCGCGGCGGTACTGGCCGCCTGCGCCAATTCGCCGATGCCGGCACCCGTGGTGGACCGTACGTCCGGCGGCACCCCCCAGACGGCCGCACCGCTCGAGCCGGCGCCTGCCGGATACTATCGGGTCAAGCGCGGCGATACCCTTTACCGAATCGCACTGGAAAATGGCCAGTCGTATCGCGACGTGGCGGCCTGGAACAACATGGCCAACGCGAACCAGATCGAGGTCGGCCAGCTGCTGCGCGTGGTGCCCCCGAGCGCCGACGTGAACGCCGCCCCGGGCGTGGCCACCGTGCCGGTGGCGCCGGGCACGGTGCAGTCGCAGCCGATCGACGCCACGCGGCCGGTGGGCACGCCGATGAGCGCATCTTCCGCCCCGGCGGCTACGCCCGCAGCGGCCGCCCCGGCCGCGGCCGCCGGCGCCAGCGCGGCAGCTGGCGCGTCGGCCCCGGCAGGCGACGTCCGCCTGGCCTGGCCGGCGAGCGGACAATTGATTGGTAAATTTGACGACAAAGGTAACAAAGGCATCGATATTGCTGGCAAGAAAGGCGATCCGGTGCTGGCTGCCGACGAGGGTAGGGTGATTCACGTAGGCCCCTTGCGCGGCTACGGGAATCTTGTCATCATCAAACACAACGACACGTATCTCACCGCTTACGGTCATAACGACAAGGTGCTGGTGGCAGAGCAGTCAACGGTCCGCAAGGGCCAGAAGATTGCCGAAATGGGTAACAGTGATACTGACAGGGTCAAGCTGCACTTCGAGGTTCGCAAGAACGGAAAACCGGTCGATCCGATGCGGTATCTACCGCCACAGTGAGGTTTCATGCCACGCCAGAAAACTGTTTCATCCGGAGTTGTCAGCAGGACCCGTCGTCCCAAGCAGCCGGAAGGACAGGCTGGTGTGGCAACCCGAGCCGCTGAAGGCGATGCCGAAGTATTCGAGGTCGAACTCGAACCCGCATCGGACATGGTGCCGGTGGCCGACGAGCCCATCGCGCCGGTGTCGCGCGGCAGCCTGCGCAACAATGGCGATCGGAATACCGACCGAAATACCGAACGCAACGCCGATCTGAGCGCCGACGACGCCGAGGACGAAGACGAGGAAGAAGACGAAGAGGAAGAGGCCGGCACCGAAGCCGCGCCGGAACCCGACGACTTCCGCACCGTCCTGCATACGGAACTGGCTGCCGACACGGTCCAGCACTACCTCAATCGCATCAGTATCAAGCCGCTGCTCTCGGCCCCGGAGGAACTGCATTTCTCCACGCTGGCCAAGGGCGGCGATTTTTCGGCCCGGCAGGTCATGATCGAGCGCAACCTGCGTCTCGTGGTGAGCATTGCCAAGGGCTACCTGAATCGCGGCGTGCCGCTGCTCGACCTGATCGAGGAAGGCAATCTCGGCCTGATGCACGCGATCGAGAAATTCGATCCTTCGCGCGGTTTCCGCTTTTCGACATATGCCACCTGGTGGATCCGCCAGAGCATCGAGCGCGCGATCATGAACCAGGCCCGCACCGTGCGGTTGCCGGTGCATGTGATTCGCGAACTCAACCAGGTCCTGCGCGCCAAGCGTCATCTTGAAAAAGGTGGCACCGACGGCCGCGACGCCAGCCTCGAGGACATCGCCCACCTGCTCGGCAAGACGCCGGACGAGGTGCAGGACGTGCTGGCACTCAATGAACATACCACCTCGCTGGATACGCCGTTCGATCTTGACCCGGGTTCGAGCCTGCTCGATTTCCTGTCGGACGAACATAACGCCGCGCCCGATCAGGAAGTGGCCCACCGCGAGCTGGAAAACCTGATGAAGCTCTGGCTGGCACGCCTGTCGGAGAAGCATCGCTATGTGGTGGAGCGCCGGTTCGGGCTCAACCACATCGAGCCGGCCACGCTCGAGGAGCTGGCCGAGGAAATGGGTCTGACGCGCGAGCGCGTGCGCCAGATCCAGCAGGAGGCGCTGGTCAAGCTCAAACGGCATTTCGCTTCGCAAGGTGTACGCAAGGACGCCGTTTTATGACCCCTGTGCTGGTATTCGACATCGAGACGATTCCCGATGTCGACGGCCTGCGCCGTTTGCATGACCATCCCGCATCGATGAGCGACGCCGAAGTCGCCGAGCATGCGTTTGCCGCCCGCCGGGAGAAGACCGGCTCCGACTTCCTGCCGCACTATCTGCAGCGCGTGGCCGCCATTTCGTGCGTGCTGCGCCGTACCCAGCGCGATGGTTCGGCGGTATTCCATGTCGGTTCGCTGGGCACGCTCGAGGATGGGGAAGCCACGCTGATCCAGAAGTTCTACGAACTGATTGCGCGCTACAGCCCGCAGCTGGTGTCGTGGAACGGGGGCGGTTTCGACCTGCCGGTGCTGCACTATCGCGGCCTGGTCCACGGCGTGGCCGCGCCACGCTACTGGGAGATGGGCGAGGGCCGCGACGACGACAGCCGCGATTTCAAGTGGAACAACTACATCAGCCGCTATCACATGCGGCACCTGGACCTGATGGACCTGCTGGCGATGTACCAGCCGCGGGCCAGCGCGCCGCTCGATGACCTGGCCAAGCTGTGCGGCTTTCCGGGCAAGATGGGCATGGACGGCAGCATGGTGTGGCAGGCGTTCCAGCAGGGCAAGCTGAACGAGATCCGCGACTATTGCGAGACCGACGTCGTCAACACGTACCTGATGTACTGCCGCTTCCAGCTGATGCGCGGCGGCCTGTCACCGCGCGAGTTCGACATGGAAGTGGCGCTGATCCAGGAATCGCTGGCCGAGCTGCCGGGCGCGCAGTGGATGGCGTACCTGCGCGCGTTCAAGCTGCAGCCGATGGCGCCCGAGGCCGAGGAAGACGACTGACGACTGCTGCGTCTGCGGCTGCGGGCGGCGGCGTCTTAGCGGCACTGGCCGTCAGCGGTTCAGGCTCAGGTGGATCGGCTGGTGGTCCGAGGCGTCGGTCTTGCCATTGACCTCGCAGCGCGTCACGTTGGCCAGCAGGTCTTCCGTCACAAACATGAAATCGCAGGCGAACGGTGGCTCCGGCCACTGCGCCTTGTCGTACAGCGCGCAGGTCGGCGCGTGCGACTGGCCTGGATGCATGTGGCACCAGGCATCTTTCCAGTTTACGGTGGCATCGGGGTAGGGCTCGATCATGCGCTGGTAGGCCACGTCATCGGGCTTGCTGTTGAAGTCGCCGCAGAGGATGGCCTCGGTCGGGCGTGGTTCGGGCGTGAACGGCCCGGGCTTTTTTTCCGACTTGCCGGGGCGCCGCGCGTGCTCGCAGGCCTCCACATGCCACTGGCGCAGGGCGTCCGCCTGCGCGGCGCGCTGCAGCTTCGAGTAGAACTCCAGGTGGGTGCTAATGACCCGAATCGGCCTGGCCCCGGCTTCCACGGTAACCTCCAGCGCGACGCGCGGCATCGATGCCACGTCGGGATCGGCCGGCCAGGGCAGGGCATGGCGGAAGATCTCGCGCACCGGCAGTCGCGTGGCCACGACATTGCCGAACTGGCGCGGCGTGCCGTCGCCATGGGTGCGGTCCACGCCCGGCGCGAAGATGACGCGATACCCGGGCAGCAGCGCCGTCAGTTCGGCCACCTGGTCGCGCTGCGGCTGGCCTGCCATGTCCGAAAAGCCGCGGGTGACCTCCTGCAGGCAGATGACGTCGGGATCGGTCATGTCGCGGATCGTGGAGACGATGCGGGCCAGGTCGACCTTGCCGTCGGCACCGCGTCCCCACTGGATGTTCCACGAAATCAGTTCCATCGTTTCCTCTTTCGGCGTTCGGACCTTCGTGACGGCGCGATGACTGGACTACAATCGCGCTTTCGCAAAACAATACGTCAGGTCCCTCCGGTGTCTCAAGCCGTCGAATCTTCCAAGCCCGAAATGGCGGGCAAGCCGGGTGCCGCGCCCGCCGCATCCGCGCCCCCCAGCGATCCCGTGGTCACTATTCATAGCCTCGACATGGAGGCGCGTGGCGTCGGCCGCCTGGAGAATAACGAGGACGGCACACCCGGCAAGGTGATCTTCGTCGAGGGCGCGCTGCCCGGCGAAACCGTTTCGTACAAGAGCTACCGCCGCAAGCCCAGCTACGAGCAGGCGCAGCTGGTGGAGGTCAAGCAGCCGTCCGTGATGCGCGTGGAGCCGGGCTGCCAGCACTTTGGCGTGTGCGGCGGCTGCTCGATGCAGCACCTTGACGCCCGGGCGCAACTGGCGATCAAGCAGCGCGTGCTGGAAGACAATCTCTGGCACCTGTCGAAAGTGAAGCCGGATGTGGTGTTCCGCCCGATCGCCGGCCCGGACTGGGGCTATCGTTACCGGGCCCGCCTGACCGTGCGCTACGTGGCCAAGAAGGGCGGTGTGCTGGTGGGATTCCACGAGCGCAAGAGCAGCTATGTGGCGGATATGACGCGCTGCGAAATCCTGCCGCCCCACGTTTCCGCGATGCTCGTGCCGTTGCGCGAACTGGTAACGGGGCTGTCGATCCGTGACCGCATGCCCCAGATCGAACTGGCCGTTGGCGCCGAAGTGACGGCGCTGGTGCTGCGCATCCTGGAGCCGCTGACCGATGCCGACAAGGACCTGCTGCGCGCATTTGCCGACAAGCACCAGGTGCAGTTCTGGCTGCAGCCCAAGGGCCCGGATACGGTCTATCCGTTCTATCCGGCCGAGCAGGAGCTGGCCTACACGCTGCCCGAATTCGGCATCCGCATGCCGTTCAAGCCCACCGACTTCACGCAGGTCAATCACCAGATCAACCGTGTCCTGATCGGCCGCGCGCTGCGCCTGCTCGATGCGCAGCCCACCGACCGGCTGCTTGACCTGTTCTGCGGCATCGGCAACTTCACGCTGCCGCTGGCCACGCAAGGTGCGTCGGTCATGGGGATCGAGGGCAGTGAAGCCCTGACCACGCGGGCGCTGGCCAACGCGGGGTACAACGGACTGGCCGACAAGACGTCGTTCGCCTGCCGCAACCTGTTCGAGGTGACTGCCGAGGATATCGCCGCGCTTGGCCGCTTCGACCGCTGGCTGGTGGACCCGCCGCGCGAAGGTGCGCTGGCCGTCTGCAAGGCGCTGGGCGAACTGCATCAGGCCGGCAGCGACGTGCTGCCCAGGCGCATCGTCTATGTGTCGTGCAGCCCGGCCACGCTGGCACGCGATGCCGGCCTGCTGGTGCACGAGGCCGGTTATCGCCTGGCGGGGGCAGGCGTGGTGAACATGTTCCCGCATACGTCGCACGTGGAGTCGATCGCCGTATTCGAGCGCGACTGACGCGAGTGAAGGGCGCGGCCGAAGCCGGCGGCGCACAAAAAAATAGCCGCCCTTGGGCGGCTATTTTCATGATGGCGGGGCGACTCAGTCGCGGTTGCCGCCAAAGATACCCAGCAGCGCCAGCAGGTTCACGAAGACGTTGTACACGTCCAGGTAGATGGCCAGCGTGGCGGTGATGTAGTTGGTCTCGCCGCCATTTACCACGCGCTGCACGTCAATCAGGATGAAGATCGAGAAGATCGCGATGGCGATGACCGACAGCGTGATCATCAGGGCCGGCATCTGCAGCCAGATGTTGGCAATGCTGGCCAGGATCAGCAGCACGACGCCGACGAACAGGAACTTGGCCAGGCCCGAGAAATCGCGCTTGCTGACCGTGGCGATCGTGGCCATGACGCCAAATACCGCCGCAGTGCCGCCGAAGGCGTACATGATCAGCGCCGGGCCGTTCGAGTACGACAGCGTCAGGCTGAGAATGCGCGCCAGCATCAGGCCCATGAAGAACGTGAAGGCCAGCAGCAGGACCACGCCCATGCTGCTGTTCTTGGTCTTCTCGATCGCGAACATGAAACCGAACGCGACGGCCAGGAACAGCAGGGCCGACATGCCGGGGCTGCCGGCGACCAGGCCGGCGAATCCGGCAGCCACGCCGATCCATGCGCCCAGCACGGTCGGGATCATCGAGATGGCCAGCAGCCAGTAGGTATTGCGTAGGACCCGGTTGCGGACGGCAACGTCGGTGACGCCCGCAGCACTATTGCCGAATCCGTAAGTATTCAGCTTGTCGTTCATCGTGACTCCTGTCTTCAGTTCCATGTGAGGCGCCGGAGCAACCCGACGGCACAGCGCCAATGTGGCATCGCGCCTGCGGATTTGCAAGGGGCTTTGTCCACACAACCACCCTTGTCATTAGTTGTTTTCCGAAAACGCAAACATTTGACGAAGGGTTTGCGCTGCCGTTCCCACATTTCACGAATGTAATGTGATTTATAAATAACAATAAGTGCGGCAACAGCGCACACCGCAAGTATCGTCGAGGCCATTGGCGCGCGTGCTCGAATCCGCCATGCGGTCGTGCTAGAATTGCACGTTTAATCCATTTGTAACCCCTTCATTTTTCGGAGTTTTTCATGGCGATCGAACGCACCCTGTCGATTATCAAGCCGGATGCCGTGGCCAAGAACGTTATCGGCCAGATCTACGCCCGTTTCGAGGCCGCTGGCCTGAAGATCGTTGCTGCCAAGATGGTTCACCTGTCGCGCGGTGAAGCCGAGCAGTTCTACGCCGTGCACAAGGCACGCCCGTTCTTCAAGGATCTGGTGGACTTCATGGTGTCGGGCCCGGTCATGATCCAGGCTCTGGAAGGCGAGAACGCCATCGCCAAGCACCGCGACCTGATGGGCGCCACCGACCCGAAGAAGGCCGAAAAGGGCACGATCC
Source organism: Cupriavidus sp. 94F1 (assembly GCF_057798875.1). Lineage (NCBI taxonomy): Bacteria > Pseudomonadati > Pseudomonadota > Betaproteobacteria > Burkholderiales > Burkholderiaceae > Cupriavidus > Cupriavidus sp. 94F1. The sequence continues at coordinate 191,118 of NZ_JBYOJT010000001.1, read as the reverse complement.
GCGCCGATTTCGCCGACAGCATCGACGCCAACGCCGTGCACGGCTCGGACGCCGCTGAAACGGCTGCCGTGGAAGTGGCTTTCTTCTTCCCGGGCATGAACGTTTACAGCCGCTGATTGTCTTCTGACACTCACGACTGAACCTGTAGTCAAGCTGGAAACTGCCGTCATGAACGATCTCGTCAACCTGCTCGACCTCGACGCGGACGCGCTCACCGCCTATTGCGGCGAGCTCGGCGAGAAGCCGTTCCGTGCGCGGCAGCTGCAACGCTGGATCCACCAGTTCGGTGCCAGCCGCTTCGACGCCATGTCGGATCTCGCCAAGTCGCTGCGCGAAAAGCTCGCGACGCGGGCCGAGATCCGGTCGCCTGCCATCATCACCGACAACCTGTCGGCTGACGGCACGCGCAAATGGCTGCTCGATGTCGGCGCCGGCAACGCGGTGGAGACGGTCTACATCCCCGAGGACACGCGCGGTACGCTGTGCGTGTCGTCGCAGGCGGGGTGCGCCGTCAACTGCCGGTTCTGTTCCACCGGCAAGCAGGGTTTTTCCCGCAACCTGACGACCGGCGAAATCATTGGCCAGCTGTGGATGGCCGAATTCGCCATGCGTGCCCAGCTGGGCCGGGGTCCGAAGGACGACCGTGTCATCTCCAACGTGGTGATGATGGGCATGGGCGAGCCGCTGCTGAATTACGATGCCGTCGTGCCGGCCATGCGGCTGATGCTCGACGACAACGCATACGGGCTGTCGCGCCGCCGCGTGACGCTGTCCACGTCCGGCGTGGTGCCGATGATGGACCGCCTGTCCAGGGATCTGCCCGTGGCGCTGGCCGTGTCGCTGCATGCGTCGAACGATGCGCTGCGCGACGTGCTTGTGCCGCTGAACCGCAAGTATCCGCTGGCCGACCTGATGGCGGCCTGCCGCCGCTACCTGGAATTCGCGCCGCGCGATTTCATTACTTTCGAATACTGCATGCTCGACGGCGTCAACGACACCGTCGAACATGCGCGGGAACTGCTGAAGCTTGCGGCCGACGTGCCCTGCAAGTTCAACCTGATCCCGTTCAACCCGTTCCCGGAATCGGGCCTGAAGCGATCGAACAACGATCAGATCCGCCGCTTCGCCCAGGTGTTGATGGATGCGGGCATCGTTACGACGATTCGCAAGACCCGGGGCGACGACATCGACGCCGCCTGCGGGCAACTGGCCGGCGAGGTCATGGATCGTACCCGTTTGGCCGAGCGCGGCAAGTTCGGCAAAATCACGCCACTGGTTCCGGTGGGTGCCGGAACCGCTCGGGAGGTCCGTCCTGCATGATTCGTCTGCTTGTCGCTGCCCTGTCAGGGCTGTTGATGCTGTCTGCCTGCACGCTGCCCACCGGGCCCCAGCAGGACATCAAGACCGCTTCCGACCAGACCGCCGCTGACAAGCGTGCGTCGCTCCGGCTGCGCCTGGCCACGCAGTATCTTGAGGCGCGCCAGTATCCGGTGGCGCTCGACGAGGTCAAGCAGGCCATCAGTATCGATCCGTCGAACGCCGACGCCTATCACGTGCGTGCTCTGGCCTACATGGGCATGAACGAGAACGCGCTGGCCGAGGACAGCTTCCGCACTGCGCTGAACATGCGGGCGAACGATCCGGATGTGCTGAACAACTATGGCTGGTTCCTGTGCCAGACCAACCGCTACGCCGAGGGCAAGGCCACGCTGCAACGCGCGGTGCAGACCCCTTCGATGAACGGTCCGGTCAAGCCGCTGACCAACCTCGGCATATGCGAGATGCGCAACGGCAACATGGCCGAGGCCGAAAAAAATCTGCAAACGGCCTACGGATATGACCGTAACGATCCGTCAGTGCTCATGAATCTCGCGCAACTGTATTTCCAGCGCGGGGACATGGGACAAGCCCGGCAATTTGCCGGCCGCGTCAACGCGAGCCGCTTTGCCAGCGCGCAATCCCTCTGGCTGGGTGCGCGCATTGCCCACCGCCAGGGCGATACCCAGACGCAGGGCGCGATGGTCGCGGAACTGCGTAACCGTTTCCCCGATTCGCGCGAGCTGACCGCATACGAGAGAGGAGCTTGGGATGAATGAAGAAGAGCGCGCCGGTAGCCAGGCAGCAACGCACGTTGCCGGCGGCGCGACAGACTCCGACCGCGAGGCAGTGGCCCGCGAGATCGGGGCGCAACTGAAAGAGGGTCGCGAGGCGCAACGCCTGTCGCTGGAGGATGTCGGGGCACGCCTGAAGGTGGCGCCCAACAAGCTCATGGCGATCGAGGCGGGCGACGTGTCGAGCCTGATGGACGTGACGTTTGCCAAGGGCGTGATGCGCGCCTACGCGCGCACGCTCCAGATCGATATCGACGCGCTGCTTGGCCAGTATCACGCGCGGGCGCAGGCCACGCCGGTGACTGGCATCACGCGCCGCCATGAAGGCGCGCTGAACCAGGCGTTCGACGACCGCAAGCGTTTTGGCAGCAAGAGCACCGGCGGCGCCGGGGGCCGGTGGATCTGGCTGGTTTGCGTGCTGGCACTGGTGGCAGTGGGCGTTTATTTCGGCTACGACCACGCCAAGGCATGGTTCGATGCACACAGCAAGGCCGCGGCGGAAGCCCCGGCAATCGAAAAGCCGGCCGAGAAGGTCTCGGAGGAAGGCAGCGCGCAGAGCAACGGCGACGGCACCGTGACCGCGGCCTTGCCGCCGGTGATGGCTGGCAACGATTCGCCGGCACCGTCCGAGGCCGCCCCCGCCGACGCGACGGCCAAGGCAGAACCGGCCGCGCCGGCAACCAAGGCTGCCCCGGCCCCCGCGACGGCGGCCCCCGCCCAGGCCCCGGTTGCCACCACGACCGCTGGCATGCCGCTGGCAACGGGCGGCGCCGTGAATTTGACACCGGACGCGCCCGCGAAGCCGGCCGCGCCGGCCGCTGCGGCCCCGGCCGTCGCGGCGCCCGCTGCCGCCGCAGCACCCGCTTCGACGGCGTCCGGCGATGGCGCGGTGCAGATCCGCTTTGCCTCCGACACCTGGTACGAGGTGCGTGATCGCACCGGCAAGGTGATCCTCGGTGGCACGGCCAAGGGCGGCGACGCCGTGGCTGGCAGCGGCCAGGGTGGCCCGTACAAGGTCATTCTCGGCAACGTAAAGGGCGTGGAGTCGCTGGCGCACAATGGCTCGCCGGTGAACTTCAAGTCCGCCGACCGGAACAATGTGGCGCGCCTGACCTTGCAGTAATGCGGCCGGGCAGCGCAATCAGTCATGCCATTTGAAGGTGGTAACGCAATGCACCAGAATGCTTCCCACCCGGTGATTCCGGGTCCGCTGCCGCGCCGCGTGTCGCGCCAGGCCAGCGTCGTGTGGGGCGACAATATCGTGACGATCGGCGGGGGCGCGCCCGTGCGCATCCAGTCGATGACCAATACGGACACTGTCGATGCGATCGGCACTGCCATCCAGATCAAGGATCTGGCGCGTGCAGGCTCCGAGATCGTCCGGATTACCGTCAATACGCCGGAAGCCGCGGCGGCCGTGCCGGCCGTCCGCGAGCAGCTGGACCGCATGGGCGTGAACGTGCCGCTGGTGGGTGACTTCCACTACAACGGCCATACGCTGCTGCACGACTATCCCGAGTGCGCACAGGCGCTGTCGAAGTATCGGATCAACCCGGGCAACGTGGGCAAGGGCGCCAAGCGCGACAAGCAGTTCGCCGAGATGATCGAGATGGCGTGCCGCTACAACAAGCCGGTGCGCATCGGCGTGAACTGGGGCAGCCTGGACCAGGACCTGCTCGCCCGGATCATGGATGAGAACGCCGGGCGCGCCGAGCCGTGGCCGGCGCAGAGCGTGATGGTCGAGGCCCTGATCACCTCGGCGATCGAGTCGGCGCAGAAGGCCGAGGAAATCGGCCTGGCCGGTAACCAGATCATCCTGTCGTGCAAGGTTTCGCAGGTGCAGGAGCTGGTGGCGGTGTACCGCGAGCTGGCGCGCCGCTGCGAATATGCGCTGCATCTGGGCCTGACCGAGGCCGGCATGGGCAGCAAGGGCATCGTGGCCTCGACGGCCGCGCTGTCGGTGCTGCTGCAGGAAGGCATCGGCGACACGATTCGTATTTCGCTGACGCCGGAACCGGGTGCCGCGCGCGAGAAGGAAGTTTACGTCGGCCAGGAAATCCTGCAGACGATGGGCCTGCGCAACTTCACCCCGATGGTGATCGCGTGCCCGGGTTGCGGCCGTACCACGAGCACGACGTTCCAGGAACTGGCGGCCAGCATCCAGGGTTATCTGCGCGAGCAGATGCCGGTCTGGAAGAACGAGTTCCCGGGCGTGGAAGAGATGGACGTGGCCGTGATGGGCTGCATCGTCAACGGCCCCGGCGAGAGCAAGCACGCCAATATCGGCATTTCGCTGCCCGGCTCGGGCGAATCGCCGGCGGCGCCGGTGTTCGTCGACGGCGTGAAGGTCAAGACGCTGCGCGGCGAGAACATCGCCCAGGAATTCCAGGCGATCGTGGACGAGTACGTCCGCTCGCACTACGGCCCGAATGCCACGCAGGCAAAGCAGGGCGCGGTGGCCTGAGCGCAGGGGCGCCAGGTCAGCATCGGTATCACGAAGAGAACAATGAGCGAAGACAAGACGAAGGCCGACAAGGCACTGCAGGGCGTGAAGGGCATGAACGACATGCTGCCCGCCGACGCCCCGCTGTGGGAAATGTTTGAGAACGCCGCGCGCAGCATGCTGCGTGCCTATGGCTATCAGCAGATCCGTACGCCGATCGTCGAGCATACGCAGCTCTTCGTGCGCGGTATCGGCGAGGTGACCGACATCGTCGAGAAGGAAATGTATTCCTTCACCGACGCCCTGAACGGCGAGAACCTGACGCTGCGTCCGGAGGGCACCGCGGCGGCCGTGCGTGCCACCATCGAGCACAATCTGCTGTACGACGGCCCGAAGCGCCTGTGGTACACCGGCCCGATGTTCCGTCACGAGAAGCCGCAGCGTGGCCGTTATCGCCAGTTCCACCAGCTTGGCGCCGAGGCGCTGGGCTTTGCCGGCCCGGATGTGGATGCGGAAATCATCCTGATGTGCCAGCGCCTGTGGGACGACCTGGGCCTGGTCGGCGTCCGCCTGGAGCTGAATTCGCTGGGCCAGGCACACGAGCGTGCCGCGCACCGCGAGGAGCTGATCAAGTACCTGGAAGGCTTCAAGGACATCCTCGACGAGGATGGCAAGCGCCGCCTGTACACCAATCCGCTGCGCGTGCTGGATACCAAGAATCCGGCGCTGCAGGACATGGCGGCCAACGCGCCGAAGCTGATCGACTTCCTGGGCGAGGAATCGCTGGCGCACTTCGACGGCGTCCAGCGGATCTTGAAGGCGAACAATATCCCCTTCAAGATCAATCCGCGCCTGGTGCGTGGTCTGGACTACTACAACCTGACCGTGTTCGAGTGGATCACCGACAAGCTCGGCGCCCAGGGCACGATCGCCGGCGGTGGCCGCTACGATCCGCTGATCCAGCAGATGGGTGGCAAGCCCGCGCCGGCCTGCGGCTGGGCGATGGGTATCGAGCGCATCATCGAACTGCTGCGCGAGGAAAAGCTGGTGCCGGAATCGCAAGGCTGCGACGTGTATATGGTCCACCAGGGCCAGGCCGCGAGCGAGCAGGCGATGATTGCGGGCGAGCGCCTGCGCGACGCGGGCCTGGACGTGGTCTTCCATGCCACGCCCGACGGCAAGAGCGGCAGCTTCAAGTCGCAGATGAAGCGCGCGGACGCAAGTGGCGCATCCTTTGCCGTTATCATTGGCGAGGACGAAATCGCCGCCGGCACGGTGCAGGTCAAGCAGCTGCGCGGCGGCAATGCAGCCGAAGGCGGCCCGCAGACCAGCGTGCCGGCCGAGAACGTTGTCGACTTCATCATCGACAGGATGGTCGACGAAATCGAATCGGACGACGAGGACGACGAGCAATAAGCACGCCGTCGGAATCGCGCCGCACGGCCGCTGTCCTGTCAGGAAGCGGCCGTGTCAATTTCAACCAACGCGGGTAACTGCCTCGACATGGCTTACGATCTAGAAGAACAGGAACAGCTTGAGAGCCTCAAGGCCTGGTGGAAACAGTACGGCAATGCCGTCACCTGGGCGCTGATTGTCGCCTTGCTGGCGTTCGCGGGCTGGTCCGGCTGGAACTACTGGCAGCGCAAGCAGGCCGGCGACGCGGCGGTGCTGTACGAGCAGGTGACCAAGGCCGCCGAGGCGCGCGACGCCGAGCGCGTCAAGCGCGCGGCTACCGATCTGGAAGACAAGTTCGGCCGCACCGCCTATGGTCCGATGAGCGCGCTGACGGCAGCCAAGGTGCTGTACGACGCGGGCGACCTGGCCGGCGCCAAGACGCAGCTGCAGTGGGCCATCGACCATGGTGGCGACGACTACGCGCCGCTGGCGCGCGTGCGTCTGGCCGGCGTGCTGCTCGACGAGAAGGCCTACGACCAGGGCCTGGCGCTGCTCAAGGATGCGCCTGCGCAGTACGAGGCACTGTTCGCTGATCGCCGTGGCGATCTGCTGGCCGCCCAGGACAAGCGCGACGAGGCACGTACCGCCTACCGCCGCGCGCTGGAAAAGCTCGGCGCGAGCGAAGGCGGCATGCGCCAGATCATCCAGTTCAAGCTCGACGCGCTGGGCACCGCGTGAGCGGACCGCGGACCCTTTCAAAAAATACAGGATCGCATCCTATGACGTCATTGCTTCGCACAGCCGCAACCCGTACGCTCGTGGCCGGCACCTGCCTGGGCCTGCTGACGGGCTGCTCGCTGTTCAGCAAGGAAAACAAGCACCCGCCCACCGAACTGAAGCCGATTTCGGCCACGCTGTCGGTCAAGCAGGCCTGGAAGGCCGACGTGGGCAAGAGCGGCCCGTACGTCATGGCCCCGGTGGCAGCTGGCGATGTGGTGTTCGTGTCGGGCAAGAGCGGCGCGGTGATGGCGATCAATGCCACCAGCGGCCAGACGCTCTGGAAGGCCAAGACCGATCTCGACCTGACTTCGGGTCCGGGTTCGGACGGCGACACGACCGCCGTGGCCGCAGAGAAGGGCGCGATCTACGCGTTCGACAAGAGCGGCAAGCAGATCTGGAAGAAGCAGGTCAACGGCGAGGTCCTGTCGGCACCGCTGGTCGGCAACGGCCTGGTGGTGGTGCGTACCACCGACACCCGCATCATCGGACTGGATGCCGGCACCGGCGACCGCCGCTGGATCTACCAGCGTTCGCAGTCGCCGCTGAACCTGCGTGCCGCGATGGGCATGGTGTATGCCGGTGACGGCATCGTCACGGGTTTCCCGGGTGGCAAGCTTGGCGTGCTGGCGCCGGGCAATGGCGTGCTGCGCTGGGAAAGCACGGTGTCGTATCCGAAGGGCGTGTCCGAGATCGAGCGCCTGAACGATGTGACGGGCATGCCGGCCGTGATGGGCCGCCAGGTCTGCGCCACCACGTTCCAGGGCCGCATCGCCTGCCTGGAACTGGCCAACGGCCAGCCGCAGTGGGGCAAGGACTTCTCGTCGCCGATGGGCCTGACGCAGGACGACAGCTCGCTGTTCGCCAGCGACGAGACGTCGGCGGTGTTCTCGTTCGATCGCCAGAACGGCAACGAGCGCTGGAAGAATACGGACCTGCGCTACCGCAGCCTCGGCGCCCCGGCGTCCATCGGCCGTTCGGTGGTCGTGGGCGACTATGAAGGATTTGTCCACTTCCTGTCGCGCGAGGATGGCACCATCCTGGCGCGCATGAAGACGGACGGCAGTGCGGTCAGCGCGGCACCGGTGATTGCCGGCCAGACGCTGGTGGTGCAGACCCGTGACGGCGACGTCTACGGCTTCGTACCGAACTGATCGGCTGATTGCCAGGGGCGCCAGCGATGGCGCCAGAATAAAAGCGTGCCTGCGCACGCAAGGCCGCCCATGCCCCTGTCGCATGGGTGGCGCCAATCCGGTAGCATGATCCCTGGTCGTGCCAACATAGCGGACTGGAACAGCGGTTCCATATCCGCCCCGACAGGAAAAGCGGCCAGCCGTGGACACATCACGGTGGTTGTCGGATCAACATGACTCCGGAATTGCTGGGGGACGGCGCGTGCCGGCCCCTGTTTCCGTTTATTGAATGAAACCAGTTATCGCACTCGTCGGCCGTCCCAATGTGGGCAAGTCGACGCTATTCAATCGCATGACCCGCTCGCGCGACGCTCTCGTCGCCGATCTGCCGGGCCTGACACGGGACCGCCACTACGGCGAGGGCCGTATCGGCGATCGTCCGTTCATCGTGATCGACACCGGCGGCTTCGAGCCCGTTGCCAAGGACGGCATCGTGGCCGAAATGGCCAAGCAGACGCGCCAGGCCGTGGTGGAAGCGGATGTCGTGATCTTCCTGGTGGACGGTCGCCTGGGGCTTGCGCCGCAGGATCGCGTGATCGCCGACTACCTGCGCAAGACGGGTCGGCGCATCATGCTGGCCGTCAACAAGGCCGAGGGCATGCGGTACACCTCGGTGGCGGCCGATTTCTACGAGCTGGGCATGGGCGATCCGTACGCGATCTCGTCCACGCACGGCGACGGCGTGGGCGAACTCGTCGACGAGGCGCTGGAGCTTGCCGTGCAGGAGCGTCCGGAACTGGCCGACCAGGACGACGCCGGCCAGCGCGGCACCAAGATCGCCATCGTGGGCCGGCCGAACGTGGGCAAGTCCACGCTCGTCAACACGCTGATTGGCGAAGAGCGCGTGATCGCGTTCGATATGCCGGGTACCACGCGCGACGCGATCTATGTGGAGTTCGAGCGCGGTGGCAAGCCCTACACGCTGATCGACACCGCGGGCCTGCGCAAGCGCGGCAAGGTGTTCGAGGCGATCGAGAAATTCTCGGTGGTCAAGACGCTGCAGTCGATTGCCGATGCCAACGTGGTGGTGCTGCTGCTCGATGCCCAGCAGGACATTTCCGAGCAGGACGCGCATATCGCCGGCTTTATCGTGGAGTCCGGCCGCGCACTGGTGGTGGGCGTGAACAAGTGGGACGGCCTGGACGGCCACGCCCGCGACCGCGTGAAGCATGACCTGGAGCGCAAGCTCCAGTTCCTGAGCTTCGCCAACGTCCATTACGTGTCGGCCAAGGAACGTACCGGAATTGGTGCATTACTGCGTTCGGTGGACGATGCGTATGCCGCCGCGATGGTCAAGCTGCCCACGCCGCAACTCACGCGAGTGCTGCAGGAAGCGGTGGAATTCCAGCAACCGAAGCGCGCGGGGGTGTCGCGCCCCAAGATGCGCTACGCGCACCAGGGTGGTTCCAATCCCCCGATCGTGGTCATCCACGGCAACGGACTGCAGAACGTGACGGACGCGTACAAGCGTTATCTGGAAAACCGCTTCCGGACGGCGTTCAAGCTCAAGGGCACGCCATTGCGCATCGAATTCCGTACGAACAAAAACCCTTACGCCGAATCGAAGGATTGAGCCCAAAAGGTGCCGTTCCTCGTCCGAAGTTTCGTTTGCGTTCGTTTGGAACTGCGGCTAAATTCACGAGTAGCAGGGGTAGCCCTGCTGCGTTGATGCCAGCTTGGTACCGTTTTGATCTTTTTTCTGGCGCGTTTTTGCGCCAACTGACTTGAACCGGGGACTTTCGTCCCCATGATCCATCACTAAATCTATAATTTTGGAGTGTGCCATGAGCAACAAAGGGCAATTGCTACAAGACCCGTTCCTGAACGCGCTGCGCAAAGAGCACGTGCCGGTTTCCATCTACCTCGTCAATGGCATCAAGCTGCAAGGCAATATCGAGTCGTTCGACCAATATGTCGTGCTGTTGCGTAACACCGTGACGCAAATGGTGTACAAGCATGCGATTTCTACCGTCGTGCCGGCGCGCGCGGTGAATTTCCGTGTGGATGATTCTTCCGAGGCCTGATTTTTCCTCGTTTGTGGGCGGCCGCATCCGCATGCGGCCGTCACGCTGCACGTTCCCGCCCCAGCTGTTCTCCGGCCTGCGCCGCCGGCGCTGCCCTGACCGGTCGGCATCTTCCGAAGCCGGTTCCCGATCCAGCCTGCATCCGTCACCGAGCCCCATGGCGCTGGTGTGCGACAGCTTGCCGCAGCGCGGCCTGCCATTGTCTTGACAATCGGTTCCAACCCCGTTTTCCAACCAATTTTTCCGGCGCTTCGCGTCCACCCGCTTGCAACCCAGAGCTACCTCCCAGACCGATCCTTCGCGCGCGATCCTTGTCGGCGTGGATTTCGGCAAGCATGACTTCCAGGAAAGCCTTTCCGAACTGGCGCTGCTGACCTCCACGGCCGGCTCGGTGCCGGTGCATACGCTGACCGGCAAGCGATCGCGCCCCGATCCGGCGCTGTTCATCGGTTCGGGCAAGGCGGAAGAGCTCAAGGAGGCGGCGGACGCCCTGGATGCCGATGTGGTTGTCTTCAACCACGCACTGAGCCCGGCCCAGCAACGTAACCTGGAGCGATTCCTGGGGCGTCACGTGATCGACCGTACTGGCCTGATCCTCGATATCTTCGGCCAGCGTGCGCAAAGCCACGTGGGCAAGGTGCAGGTGGAACTGGCCCAGGTGCAATACCAGGCGTCGCGCCTGGTGCGGGCGTGGAGCCACCTTGAGCGCCAGAAGGGCGGTATCGGCATGCGCGGCGGCCCTGGCGAGCGACAGCTCGAACTGGATCGCCGGATGCTCGATGACCGCGCCAAGCGGCTCAAGACCGATCTGGCGCGCCTGCAGCGCCAGCACCATACGCAGCGCCGCGCCCGCGCCCGTAACGATACGCTCAGCATTTCGCTGGTCGGCTATACCAACGCAGGAAAGTCGACGCTGTTCAATGCGCTGACCAAGGCGCGGGCGTATGCGGCCGATCAGCTGTTCGCCACGCTCGACACCACGTCGCGCCGGCTGTTTCTGGATGGACTCGGCAATGTGGTGCTGTCCGATACGGTCGGTTTCATCCGCGACTTGCCGACGCAACTGGTCGCGGCGTTCCGCGCCACGCTGGACGAAACGGTCCATGCCGACCTGCTGCTGCACGTGGTGGACGCGTCGAGCCCCGTGCGCCATGAGCAGATCGAGCAGGTGAACCGCGTACTGGCGGAAATCAACGCCTTGGACATCCCGCAGATCGTGGTGATGAACAAGATCGATGCGGCGCCGGAACTGCTGGAGCAGGGCCCTCGCATCGAGCGCAACGAAGACGGCGTGCCCACGCGCGTGTTCATTTCGGCGCGCGACGGGCTGGGTCTCGATGCCTTGCGCGAAGCCGTGGTGGAAGTTGCCCAGTGGCTGGCTTCGCGGCCGGACGAGCCGGGACCGTTCGATCCGCGGCTGGAGGGCATTGCGCCCCCGGCCGGCGACGATGCCTGGGACGCCGAGGACCCCAGCGAGGGTGCCCAAAGCAGCCCGGACCGGGGTGCCGATCACCCAGACTGATAGCCGTTCGCTGCGAATGGCGTGCCGATTGGGGGAATTTGAGCAAAAGTGATCAAGATGGCTGCTAGAATCCCCCTGTTCCAAACTTTCCCGGACCCGTGCCCTACATGCCCCTGTTCCCTCGGAATCCTGACTCGCACTTCGTGCCAGGCAGCCGCGCCGCGCGGCTTGCTCGCTGGCCGCGCCTGCGCGCCATCTTCTCGTTGAACGACCCGCGCTGGGGTCGTAACGGACAGGACGATGAAGACAACAAGGACAAAGGTCGCCAGCAGAACCAGCGTCCGCAGGACGGCCCGCCCGATCTGGACGAGCTGTGGCGTGACTTCAACCGCCGCCTGAACGGGCTGCTGGGCCGCAAGGACAATGGCGGTGGGGGGCAGGGCAATGGTTTTGGCTCGCGTCCCCCGGGCAAGGGCTCGAACGTCGGTGTCGGCGTGATCGTCGCGGCCGTGGTCGGCATCTGGCTGGCCAGCGGCTTCTTCATGGTGCAGGAAGGCCAGACCGCCGTGATCCTGCAGTTCGGCAAGTTCAAGTACACCACGGGCCCCGGTATCAACTGGCGCGCACCGTGGCCGATCCAGTCGGCCGAGGTGGTGAACCTGTCGGCGGTGCGCTCGGTGGAAGTGGGCCGCGCCACGTCGATCAAGGACAGCAACCTCAAGGACTCGTCGATGCTGACGCAGGACGAGAACATCATCGACGTCCGCTTCACGGTGCAGTACGCCATCCAGGACGCCAGCGAATTCCTGTTCTACAACAAGACCGATCGCGGTGGCGATGAGGAACTGGTGACGCAGGCCGCCGAGACGTCGGTGCGCGAGATCGTGGGCCGCAACAAGATGGACGCGGTGCTCTACGAGAATCGCGAGCAGATCGCCCAGGGCCTGGCGAAGTCGATCCAGTCGATTCTGACCGCTTACAAGACCGGTATCCGCGTGATCTCCGTCAACGTGCAGAGCGTGCAGCCGCCCGAGCAGGTGCAGGCCGCGTTCGATGACGTGAACAAGGCCAGTCAGGATCGCGAGCGCGCGATCAGTGAGGGCCAGGCTTACGCCAATGACATCCTGCCGCGTGCCCGGGGCACCGCTGCGCGCCTGAAGGAAGAGTCGGAAGCCTACCGTGCCCGTGTGGTGGCACAGGCCGAGGGCGACGCCGCGCGCTTCCGCTCGGTGCAGACCGAATATGCCAAGGCGCCGCAAGTGACGCGCGACCGTATCTATCTGGAGACCATGCAGCAGATTTACAGCAACGCGAACAAGATTCTCGTCGACGCCAAGGCGGGCAACAACCTGCTGTACCTGCCGCTGGACAAGCTGATGTCGCAGTTGCCGCAAGCTGCGGCGCCTGCATCGGCGCCAGGCGCGAGCACGCCGGCCACGACCGACACGCCCACGCCGGACATCCGTTCGCGTGAGTCGATGCGCAACCGCGACCGCGACGTTCGCTAAGGAGACCCGTCATGAACCGACTGATTTCCTTCGCCATCGGCCTGTTTATCCTGCTGGCTGTCGTGTCGTCGATGCTGTTCGTGGTCGATCAGCGTCAATATGCCGTGGTCTTCGCCTTCGGCGAGATCAAGCAGGTGGTGCGCGAGCCCGGCCTGCATTTCAAGCTGCCGCCGCCGCTGCAGAACGTGGTCTTCATGGACCGCCGCCTGCAGACGATCGACGTGGCGGCCAGCGAGCGTTTCCTGACCGCCGAGAAGAAGTCGATGGTGGTGGACTGGTTCGTCAAATGGCGAATTACCGATCCCCGTAAGTTCTTCGTGGCCTTCGCGGGCAACGTCCGCGGCGCACAGGACCGCATGACGCAGCGTATCGACGCCGTGGCGCGCGAGGAGTTCGGCAAGCGCACCGTGGCCGACGTGGTGGCGGGCGAGCGTGACAAGGTCATGCAGAACATCCGCCTGGGCATGGCCGAGTATGCGCAGTCCGTGGGTGTCGAAATCCTCGATGTGCGCCTGAAGCGCGTGGACCTGCTGCCCGCGATCAGCGAGTCGGTCTATCGCCGCATGGAAGCGGAGCGCAAGCGCGTGGCCAATGAACTGCGTTCGACGGGCGCCGCCGAAGGTGAGAAAATCCGTGCCGATGCCGACCGTCAGCGCGAGGTGGTGCTGGCCGAGGCGTATCGCGACGCCCAGATTGTGAAGGGCGAGGGTGATGCCAAGGCGTCGCAGCTCTACGCCGATGCCTTCGGCAAGGACCCGAACTTCGCGCAGTTCTGGCGCAGCATGGAAGCCTACCGCAACACGTTCCGCGACAAGGGCAACGTGATGGTGCTGGAGCCGAATTCGGACTTCTTCCGCTACATGCGGTCGGCGGGCGGCAACGCGGCGCCGGCTTCCGGCACCGGCGGCAAGAAGTAGCGCGCACGGCGCGCACCGGGCCTCCTGCTCCAAGCGGGGACCCTGAAACGCAACATTCGACAGAACCCCGGTCCGCCGGGGTTTTGTCCGGCTGGAGGGGCTTGCGCTCCGCCGGCCCGGATTTTGATAGAAGAGACCCCCATGTCCAACCGCTGGCTCCTGCCCGAAAACATTGCCGACGTCCTGCCGTCGGAGGCGCGCAAGATCGAAGAACTGCGTCGCCGCATGCTGGACCTGTTTCGCACCTATGGCTACGAGCTGGTCATGCCCCCGATGCTTGAGTACCTGGAGTCGCTGCTGACGGGTACCGGCCATGACCTGGACCTGCGTACGCTGAAACTGGTGGACCAGCTGTCGGGCCGTACGATGGGCCTGCGTGCCGACATTACGCCGCAGGTGGCACGTATCGACGCGCACCTGCTGAACCGCCCGGGCGTGACGCGCCTGTGCTACGCCGGCAACGTGCTGCATGCGCGGCCGGCAGGTTTCCACGCCACGCGCGAGCCGATCCAGATCGGCGCCGAGATCTACGGCCATGCCGGCCTGGAAGCCGACGTCGAAATTCAGGAACTGATGCTGGCCGCGTTGCAGGCTGCCGGTCTGGCCGATATCCGGCTGGATCTTTGCCACGCCGGCATTCTCGAGGCATTGCTGTCGGCGCTGCCATCGGTGCGCAATATCGAGGATGCACTGTTTGCGGCACTCGAAACCAAGGATGTGCCGGCCCTGCGCGAACTGACCGAAGGGCTGCCCGAGACCGAGCGCAAGGCGCTGCTGGCGCTGCCGACGCTGTATGGCGGCGTCGAAGTGATCGAACGGGCGCGTACTACGCTGCCGGCGAGCCCGGCCATCGGGCGTGCGCTCGACGAACTGGCCGCATTGGCTGGTCACGTGCGGGGCGCGAGCGTGAACATCGACCTGTCGGATTTGCGCGGTTACCACTATCACAGCGGCGTGATGTTCACGGCCTATGTGTCGGGGCTGCCGAACTACGTGGCGCGCGGCGGCCGCTACGACAAGGTGGGCGAGGCGTTTGGGCGTGCACGACCCGCGACCGGCTTCTCGCTCGATCTGCGCGAGGTGGCGGCCCTGTCGCCGGTGGAAGTCCGTGCGCTGGCCATCTTTGCCCCGTGGGACGCCGATCCCGCCCTGCGTGCCACCATTGCCACGCTGCGTGCGGCCGGCGAGATCGTGATCCAGTCGCTGCCGGGTCATACGCACGAGCTTGACGAGTTCAACTGCGACCGCCAGCTGCAGCGCCAGGGCGATGCGTGGGTCGTAGTGCCGCGTTGATTCGCTGATTTGGGTGCCGGCCGTTTCGTGCCGGCGCTTTTCCACCTGCTCTCAAATGACGTTTGCTGCCCGTGGTGGCCTATGATCGCCCGGAATGGATGGCAAACGTCTGTTCCGCGGACTCGTGAAAACCCGGAACCGTCGAACAACGAGAGTAGAATACGTTTTTAACCTTCTGACCAATTCAACATGTCCGCATCCGCAGTAGGCCAGGGACGCAATGTCGTCGTGATCGGAACCCAGTGGGGTGACGAAGGCAAAGGGAAAATCGTCGATTGGCTTACCGATCATGCAAAAGGCGTGGTGCGGTTCCAGGGCGGCCACAACGCTGGCCACACGCTCATCATCGGCGGCAAGAAGACCATTCTGCGACTGATCCCGTCGGGGATCATGCGCGAAAGCACCGTCTGCTATATCGGCAACGGTGTGGTGCTGTCTCCCGAGGCGCTGTTCCGTGAAATCGAAGAGCTCGAAGGCGCTGGCCTGCAGGTGCAGAACCGCCTGCGCATCTCTGAAGCCACCACGCTGATCCTGCCGTACCACGTCGCCATCGACAAGGCGCGCGAGGCTCGCCGTGGCGCGGCCAAGATCGGTACGACCGGTCGCGGCATCGGCCCGGCCTACGAAGACAAGGTGGCGCGCCGCGCGCTGCGCGTGCAGGACCTGTTCGATCCGAAGCATTTCGCCGAGCGTCTGCGCGAGAACGTCGAATTCCACAACTTCATGCTGACCCAGTACCTGGGTGCCGAAGCGGTGGACTACCAGCAGATCCTGGACGAGATGCTGGCCTACGCCCCGCGCCTGAAGCCGATGGTGGCCGATGTGTCGGCCGAGCTGTACGCGGTGAACGCGGCCGGCGGCAACCTGATGTTCGAAGGTGCGCAAGGCACGCTGCTGGACGTCGACCACGGCACGTACCCCTTCGTGACGTCGAGCAACTGCGTGGCCGGTGCGGCCGCCGCCGGTGCCGGCGTGGGCCCGGGCCGTCTGAACTACATCCTGGGCATCACCAAGGCTTATTGCACGCGCGTGGGTGCAGGTCCGTTCCCGAGCGAACTGTATGACAACGACAACCCGACACGTCAGGACGCCGTGGGTGTGCGCCTGGCCAACGTCGGCAAGGAATTCGGCTCGGTCACCGGCCGTCCGCGTCGCACGGGCTGGCTCGATGCCGCCGCACTGAAGCGGTCGGTGCAGATCAATGGCGTGTCGGGGCTATGCATGACCAAGCTCGACGTGCTCGACGGTCTGGAGACGATCAACCTGTGCGTGGGCTATGAGCTCGACGGCAAGCAGGTAGACATCCTGCCGCGCGGCTCGGACGCCGTGGCGAACTGCAAGCCGATCTATGAGGAATACCCTGGCTGGAACGAGTCGACCTTCGGCGTGAAGACCTGGGACGCGCTGCCCGAACAGGCACGCGTGTACCTGAAGCGCGTCGAGGAAGTGGTCGGCATTCCGATCGACATGATCTCGACCGGTCCGGACCGCGACGAGACGATCCTGCTGCGCCACCCGTACCAGGTCGCCTGACGCGACGGCAGTATCCGTGAGCATGACCGTGGCGCCATGAGCGTCGCGGCCTCACCAAAGCCATTCGGCCCGCGACATGCGGGCCGATGCTTTATCCACTGGCCAATGATCCGGCCAATTGAAGAAAATACGCCATGAACCTGCCAACCAATGACGAGGAGAACCTGTGGGTCTCCTGGGATGAGTATCACCGCCTGGTCGCGCGCCTGGCGCTGAATGTGCATGAGTCGGGCTGGAAGTTCGACAAGATCCTGTGCCTGGCCCGCGGCGGCCTGCGCGTGGGCGACCAGATGTCCCGCATTTTCGATGTGCCGCTGGCCATCCTGGCCACGAGTTCGTACCGCGAAGCCGCTGGCACGCAGCAAGGCGACCTGGACATCGCGCAATACATCACGATGACCCGTGGCGAGCTGTCGGGCAAGATCCTGCTCGTGGATGACCTGGTCGATTCCGGCGTCACGCTGGAACGCGTGGGCCGTCATCTGAAGGAACGCTATCCCGCGGTCACCGATGTGCGCTCGGCCGTGCTCTGGTACAAGGCCTGCTCGAAGGTGGAGCCCGACTATCACGTGACGTTCCTGCCGTCGAATCCGTGGATCCATCAGCCGTTCGAGGAATACGACACGCTGCGCCCGCACAATCTGGCGGCTTGGCTCAAGCGCGGCAAGCGCGCCAGCCTGCTGGAAGACGATAGCGCCGCGTAAGCGTTTCGTTTGTTCCCCACACCCGAACGCGGGTGTGGGGCGTCCAACACGGGTCGGCGATCAGTACCCGACCGTGAACCGTTCCCGCACATGCTTCGGCTGCTCGATTTCGTCGAGCATGGCGATGGCATAGTCTTCCATCGAGATCCAGCTCTTGCCGTCGGCGGCGGTAAGCAGATCGTCGTTCCCCAGACGGAATTTCCCGGTTCGCTCACCCGGCGTGAACAGGGCCGAGGGCGAGAGGAAGGTCCACGCCAGCGCCGTTTCGCCACGCAGGGCATTGAGGAAGTCGCGGCCAGCCAGAGCCTCGGCCTTGTAGGCGTCCGGGAAATTTGGCGTATCGACGAGTTGCACGCCGGGCGCCACGAAAAGGCTGCCTGCGCCGCCTACCACCAGCAGCCGCTCGACGCCAGCGGCCTTGACCGCGGCCACGATCTGCGCGGCGCTGGTCTGCAGGAAGCGCACCGTGCTGATCACGACATCGCTGCCGCGCAGCGCATGGGCCAGGGCCGATGTCTCGGCCACGTCCACGTCACGTGCCGTCACGCCTTCCCGGGCGGGGAGTTTCGACGCCTGGCGGGCCAGGGCGGTCACGGTGTGGCCGCGGCGCAGGGCTTCATCGGTCAGGCGGCTGCCCACGTTACCCGTGGCGCCAATGATGGCGATCTTCATGATGGATTCCTTCAGGCTAAGGTTTATGTGAAACCACTTCGGTTACATATCGAGGTAAAAAAATCAGCGCCTGCGGCGCCGGGCGGCATGCTCGACCTCGTTGAGCATGCTGGCAATCGTGATTTCCGCCAGCGACGCATCCATGGCGGCCTGCGCGCGATCGGCCACGGTCTGCAGGGCACCGGTGATCTCGCGGCCCACCATGCAGGCCGGATTTGGCGCGCTCTGGTGCAGCGTGATCAGCGCCGTCGTCTCGGTGGCGCGGAAGACGTCGAGCAGGGTGATGTCCGACGCGGGCCGCGCCAGCATCGCACCGCCGGTGCTGCCCATCGTCGTGGTCACGAACCCTGCTTCGGTCAGTGTGCCGATCATCCGGCGGATCAGCGCGGGGTTGGTTCCCACGCTGCCGGCGATCATCGACGACGGCACCGGCCCCTCGGCTTGCGCCAGCAGGGTGAGAATGTGGACGGCGACGGCAAACCGGCTGCTGGTGCTCATGCGGAAATCTCGATGTGAAACTATCATAGTTACAGATCAACCAACCGTCAACAACCAGATTGAATGGTGGGGCTGCTGTATTTTTCGCGATGGAAGTTGCGAAGATGGCGAGATAATGCCGGAATCGGCACTGAAACTGATACACTCATCCACGGCTCAAAGTCAGAAAAGAGCCATGGACGCGGCAACAAGGCCGACAAGGCTAACGAGGCAAGAGGGAGGGAATTTGAAGGATTCAGCAGCAGAAAACAAAAAACCCGCAACTCACGTTGCGGGTTCCTTGCTGAATCTTGGTGCCCAGGAGAGGACTCGAACCTCCACAGTGTTGCCACCGCTAGGACCTGAACCTAGTGCGTCTACCAATTCCGCCACCTGGGCAGGTGTCGAAACAACCGAAGCGGCCATTATAGCGACCGTCAAACGTTTGTCAAATAGTTTCGAGAAAAATTGAATCAGAACAACTATCCGATCCCCAGCCGGGAAGAAATCCTCGGCGTACTGAGAACTTCGGGGTCGCCCCTGTCGGCCGGCGATATCGCCAAGGCCCTGGCCGTCACGCGCAAGGAGCATGACGGCTTTCAGAAACGGCTTGCCGCGATGGAACGCGACGGCCAGATCGAACTGAACCGCAAGGGCCGCTACGAGCTGGCCCATCAACCGAATTTCGTCGTCGGCCGCGTACAGGGCCATCGCGATGGCTTTGGCTTCCTGATTCGCGACGATGGCGAGGACGATATCTTCCTGCCCGAGCGCGAACTGCAGAAGGCGATGCACAACGACCGCGCCCAGGTGCGCGTGGTGGGCTACGACCGCCGCGGACGTCCGGAAGGGCAGATCGTCGAGATCGTCGAGCGGGCCAACCGTTTCGTGATCGGCCGTCTGCTGTCCGAAAACGGCGTGCTGGTGGTGGCGCCCGAAGACAAGCGCATCGGCCAGGACATCCTGATCCCGCCCAAGTCGCAAGGCAAGGCGCGCGTGGGCCAGGTGGTCAGCGTGGAGCTGATGGAGTGGCCGGACCGCTACGTGCAGCCCGTGGGCCGCGTGGTGGAAGTGCTGGGCGACATCGACGATCCTGGCATGGAAATCGAGATCGCCGTGCGCAAGTACGGCGTGCCGCACGAGTTCTCGGCGGCTGCCGCCAAGGAAGCGCAGGCGCTGCCTGACGAAGTGCGCCAGGCCGACCTGGACCATCGCATCGACCTGCGCGACGTGCCGCTGGTGACGATCGACGGCGAAGATGCGCGCGACTTTGACGATGCCGTTTACTGCGAGCCGGTCAAGATCGGCCGCGCCAAGGGCTGGCGCCTGATCGTGGCCATTGCCGACGTGTCTCACTACGTGCGCCCCGGCACGCCGCTGGACGCCGATGCGCTCGACCGCGCCACGTCGGTGTACTTCCCGCGCCGGGTGATCCCGATGCTGCCGGAGAAGCTGTCGAACGGCCTGTGCTCGCTGAATCCGAACGTCGACCGCCTGTGCATGGTCTGCGATGCCGTGATCACGGCCAAGGGCGAGTTGAAGGGCTACCAGTTCTATCCGGCCGTGATGCACTCGGCGGCGCGACTGACCTATAACGAGGTCTGGGCCGTCCTGTCGAACACCAAGGGCCCCGAGGCGCACAAGCGTGCCGGGCTGGTGCCGCACCTGCAGAACCTCTACGAACTGTTCCAGGTCCTGCTCAAGGCGCGCCGCGAGCGCGGGGCAATCGACTTCGACACGACCGAGACGTATATCGTCTGCAACGCGCAGGGCAAGATCGAACAGATCCTGCCGCGCACCCGCAACGATGCGCATCGGCTGATCGAGGAATGCATGCTGACGGCCAACGTCTGCGCGGCCGACTTCCTCGAACGCTTCAAGCACCCGGCGCTGTACCGGATCCACGCGGGCCCGAGCGAGGAAAAGCTCAAGAACCTGCGTGAATTCCTGAGGACGGCGGGTCTGTCCCTGGGCGGCGGCGACAAGCCGCAGGCTTCGGATTACGCCGAGGTGATGGACAAGATCAAGTCGCGCCCCGATGCGCCGATGCTGCAGACGATGTTGCTGCGCTCGATGCAGCAGGCCGTCTACAGCCCCGACAACATCGGCCACTTCGGTCTGGCCTACGAGGCCTACGCGCACTTCACGAGCCCGATCCGGCGCTATCCCGATCTGCTCGTGCATCGCTCGATCAAGGCCATCCTGGCGCATACCAAGTACCGGCCGGCCTTTATCCCGGGCACTGAACTGAACACGCAGATCTCGCCCAAGGCGCGCCGCATGCAGGCCGCCGACGCCGAGAAGCGTGCCGAGAACGCCGCCGCCCGCGCCAAGCGCGACGAGGGCATCTGGGACGAACTGGGCCTGCACTGCTCGGCCAACGAACGCCGGGCCGACGAGGCCTCGCGCGACGTGGAAGCCTGGCTGAAGTGCTATTTCATGCGCGACAAGCTCGGCAGCGATTTCGCCGGGACGATCAGTGCGGTCACGTCGTTCGGCATCTTCGTGCAGCTCGACGAGCTCTACGTGGAAGGGCTGGTGCACGTCACCGAGCTGGGCAGCGACTACTTCCAGTACGACGAGGCCCGCAACGAACTGCGCGGCGAACGGACGGGCATCCGCTACCGGCTGACCGACCGCGTGCGCGTGCAGGTCTCGCGCGTGGACCTCGATGCGCGCAAGATCGATTTCCGCCTGGTGCAGGAGCCGTCGGCCAAGACGCTGCGCGGTCGTGCCGGCGTCCCCGAGCAGCCGCGCGTGCCTGCCGCCCATGCGGTGCCGGCGCGCAAGAAGGGCCGGCAACTGGCGGCCTTGCTCGGCGGCACCTCGAAGCCCGAGGAATCGTTCGATGAAACGCTGGACCGCGTGATCGAAGAGCAGCCTGTGTTCGAGGCCGTGATCACGCCGGTCAAGCCGCGTGAGGCGAATGTCGGACATGCGCCGCATTCGGGCCGCAAGGCGCCGGCGGGCAAGCCGTCCAAGCGGGCGGCCAAGCCCAAGCCGCCGCACCTGCAAACGGCCAAGAAGTCCGCGGCCAAGCGGGCGCCGAAGCCGGCCGGCAAAACGAGCCGCCCCGCGCGCAAGCGGTAAGCAAATCGGCGTTGTGGTGAGGCCATGGCGGGTACAATGCGCGCCATGGCCAAACACAAACTCCTGATCGGCTTTCACGCCGTCAACGCACGCCTGCGCCAGAATGCGCAGAGCGTTTCCGACATCTACATCGAAGCGAACCGCAAGGACCGCCGCATGCTGGACTTCGTCCGGCTGGCGGAAGGCCTTGGCGTGACGCTGCATCCCGTGGATGCCGACCGCCTGCGCGGCATGGCCGGCACCGACCGCCACCAGGGTGTGGTGGCGCGCGCCGAGGATGTCTCGCTCGCCCTCAATCTGGACGAACTGCTGGACGGCATCGAAGGTACGCCGCTGCTGCTGGTGCTGGACGGCGTGACCGATCCGCACAACCTCGGCGCATGCCTGCGCGTGGCCGATGGTGCCGGCGCCCATGCGGTCATCGCGCCGAAGGACCGCAGCGTCGGTCTCAATACCACCGTGGCGAAGGTGGCCAGTGGCGCTGCCGAAACCATTCCCTATATCACCGTGACCAACCTGGCGCGCACGCTGCGCGAACTGCAGGAGCGCGGCATCTGGGTGATCGGCACGGCAGACGGCACGGACAAGTCGCTCTACGACATGGACCTGAAGGGCCCGACCGCCATCGTGATGGGGGCCGAAGGTGAGGGCATGCGCCGCCTGACGCGCGAAACCTGTGACGAGCTGGTGGCCATTCCGATGGCCGGCGGCGTGGAAAGCCTCAATGTTTCGGTAGCCAGCGGCGTGTGCCTGTACGAGGCCGTGCGCCAGCGCCGGGGCTGACATGATCCTCGATGCCGCCGCGCTGGAGCAGGCACGCCAGTGGATCGACGCCGCGCAAAACATCTTCGTGCTGACCGGCGCGGGGATCTCGGCGGAATCCGGCGTGCCGACCTTCCGCGATGCCCTGACCGGGCTCTGGGCGCGCTTCGATCCCGAGGAGCTGGCCACGGAGGAAGCCTTTCGGCGCCAGCCGGCGCTGGTGTGGCAGTGGTACGAGCACCGGCGCGAACTGGTGTCGGCCGCCCGGCCGAATCCCGCCCACTACGCGCTGGCGGCACTGGCCGGCCAGAAATCGTTGACGCTGGTCACGCAGAATATCGACGGCCTGCATCAGCAGGCCGGCAGCGAACACGTGGTGGAATTGCACGGCAACCTGTTCGCCAACAAATGGCTGGACGGCTGCGGCCGCTGCGATACGGTGCCGCCGGTGCCGGGCGAGCCGCCACATTGCGCGCTGTGCGGGGCGATGATGCGCCCCGGCGTGGTGTGGTTTGGCGAGGATCTGCCGCGCGTGGCGCGCTTTCGCGCCGATCACGCGGCGCAGCACTGCGACCTCTGCCTGGTCGTCGGCACCTCGGGGATGGTCTATCCGGCGGCCGCGCTGCCGGGCCTGGCGAAGGAACACGGGGCCCGGGTGCTGATGGTCAATCCGCAACCGTCGGCCCTGGATGCCACGGCAGACCTGGTGCTGTCCGCGCCCGCAGGGCAGTGTCTGCCGATGCTGTGGCCGCAAGGCGCGGCCTGATCGCCTGACCGCCTTATCCCGGTGATCCCGGTGATCCCGGTGATCCCGGTGCCCGCCTTGCCCGCCAATGCAGGCGGGGCAGGCGAGTCCGGAAGGCGGGCGCGCTCAGCCCGCAAGTTCCGCCACGAGCTTTTCGAGCTTCACCGCGTCCGCAGCGAACAGGCGGATGCCTTCCGACAACTTCTCGGTGGCCATCGCATCCTCGTTCAGCTGCCAGCGGAACGCTGGCTCGTCGGCGGCGATGCGTGCGATGTTGCCGGCCTGGGCCTGCTCCACCGACAGCTTGCGCTCCACCGGGGCCTGGCTGCCCGCCAGTTGCTCCAGCAGTTCCGGGCTGATGGTCAGCAGGTCGGAGCCCGCCAACGCCAGGATCTGGCCCGTGCCGCGGAAGCTGGCACCCATCACCTCGGTGTCGTAGCCGAACTTCTTGTAGTAATCGTAGATCTGGCGCACCGAGCGCACGCCCGGGTCGTTGTCGCCCGCGTTGGCGTCGGCGTCCCACTGGTCGCCCGCCTGCTTCTTGTACCAGTCCAGAATGCGCCCGACGAACGGCGAGATCAGCTGGGCGCCCGCTTCGGCGCAGGCGACGGCCTGTACCAGCGAGAACAGCAGCGTCATGTTGCAGCGGATGCCCTCGCGCTGCAGGACGGCGGCGGCCTGGATGCCTTCCCAGGTCGAGGCGATCTTGATCAGCACGCGCTCGCGGGCCACGCCGCGCTGCTCGTACAGGCCGATCAGGTGCCGCGCCTTGTCGACGGTGGCCTGCGTGTCGAACGACAGGCGCGCGTCGACTTCCGTCGATACCCGGCCAGGCACGATGGCCAGGATCTCGCAGCCGAAGGCGATCAGCAACTGGTCCATGACGGCCTCCACGCCAGCGCTCCCGTGATGGTCGCGCGTGGCCTGCTCCAGCAGCGGCCGGTACTCGGGCTTCTGCACGGCCTTGAGGATCAGCGACGGATTGGTGGTCGCGTCCTGCGGCGTGTACTGCTTCATCAGCTGGAAGTCGCCGGTATCGGCCACTACCGTGGTGAACTGCTTCAGTTGTTCGAGCGCGTTCATGATCTGGTTCCGTCTGAAAGAAGTCTGGGGCGGAGCTCGCCGGGAATGGGCCATTGTAACGGCGCGGCGTGATGCGGCAAGGTCATGTAGCCCGCAGAAGCCGCGGCGCACAAGCTCGGCACCGGGGCGGCAATCGCCGGGCGGGGGCTGCGATCCGCTACACTACGCCCTTCCCAACGCAATTCTGGCTGTTGTCATGACTCAGGATGAACTCAAGGCGCAGGTCGCGCAAGCCGCCGCCGACTATGTGAAGCAGGAAGTGCCCCAAGGTGCCGTTCTCGGCGTGGGCACGGGCTCCACCGCCAATCTCTTCATCGACGCCGTCGCGGCGTTCAAGGAACGTTTCAGCGGCGCCGTTTCCAGCTCGGAAGCGTCCACGCGCCGTCTGCAGCAGCATGGTTTCACCGTGCTGGACCTCAACGAGGTCGACACCATCCCCGTCTATGTTGACGGCGCCGACGAGATCGACGCCTCGGGCGCGATGATCAAGGGCGGTGGCGGCGCGCTGACGCGCGAGAAGATCGTGGCGTCCGTGGCCGAGCGCTTCGTCTGCATCGCCGATGGCAGCAAGCTGGTGCCGGTCATGGGCTCCTTCCCGCTGCCGGTCGAGGTGATCCCGATGGCACGCGCCGCGGTCGCCCGCCAGCTGGCCGCGCTCGGCGGCCAGCCGCGCCTGCGCATGACCAAGGAAGGCGGCATCTACAAGACCGACAACGGCAATGTGATCCTCGATGTGGCCGGGCTGAAGATCGAAGATCCGAAAGCCCTGGAGCAGCGCATCAACCATCTGCCCGGCGTGGTGACGGTGGGCCTGTTCGCGCTGCGCGGTGCCAACGTGCTGCTGCTGGGCACCGAGCAGGGCGTGCAGCGCACCGACTACTGAGCCGGGTCGCGCCGGCGGTCAGCCCGCGAGCCCATGCTCGACGGCGTAGACCGCCACCTGCACGCGGCTGGCGAGGTTGAGCTTCTTCAGGATGTTCTGCACGTGAATCTTCACGGTGCTTTCCGCCACGCCAAGCTCGCGCGCGATTTCCTTGTTGCTTTCGCCGCGCACCAGCCCCTGCACGATGTCGCGCTCGCGCACGGTGAGCGGGGCGCTCCGCTGGCTACCCTCGTGGCCGCGTGCCGCGCCGGACGCGATGTTCGGCGCGCGAAACTGCTGCACCAGCTTCGCCGTCATGCCTTCCGAGATCACCGGTTCGCCGGCCGCCGCCCGCCGGATGGCGCTGGTCAGGGCTTCGGTCTCGATGTTCTTGAGCAGATAGCCGCGCGCGCCGCTGCGCAGGGCGGTTGCCAGCTCGTCCGCCTCTTCCGACACGGTCAGTACGACCACGGCGCTGTCGGGCAGGTCTTCCACCAGCAGATGCAGGGCTTCGAGTCCGGACAGCCCGGGCATGTTCAGGTCCAGCAGGATCACGTCGGGCCGATGCTGCTTGGCGCGCTTGATGCCCTCCACGCCGTCGGCCGCCTCGTCGACGATCTCGAAATCCGCTTGCCGCTGCAGCAGGGCGCGAATGCCCGAGCGGAACAGCGTATGGTCGTCGATCAACAGGATGCGGATGGTCATGATGATGGGCCTCAGGCCGGTATGCTGGCCGGTGTGGTGGCCGGTGCAGCGTCCGGCAGGTGGGCGGTTGGGGCGGGGCGGCCGTCGGGCGCAACGTCGCGCGGCAGGGTCAGTTCGATCCGGACGCCAAGCCCCGGGCGGGCGTCGATGGCAAGCTGCGCGCCAAGCCTGGCCGCGCGCTCGCGCATGATGTGCAGGCCGATGTGGCTGGCGTCGTGTTCGTCCAGCCGGCCGGCGTCGAATCCGTCGCCATCGTCCTGCACCACCAGCCGGAACAGCCGGTCGTGCCGGATCGAGATCGTCACGTGTTCGGCCATGGCGTGCTTGCGCACGTTCGACAATGCTTCCTGCAGGATGAACAGCAGCTGCAGCTGGTCTTCGGGCTGCAACGGCAGGCCCTTGTCGTCGATGGTCAGCGTGGCGTCGGTGCGGCATTGGCGCCGGAAGCGCGCCACGGTTTCTTCCACGGCGGGGCGCAGGCCCCCGGTGGTCAGCCGCGACCGGAAGTTGTGCAGCAGCTCGCGCACGTCCTGGTAGCTCTCTTCCACACCATGGCGCAGCAGCGGGATGATTTCCTGCACTTCGCCATCGGCACGCCGGTCCACGGCGTCTTCCAGCAACTGCACCTGCAGATTCAGAAAATTCAGCCCCTGCGCAATGCTGTCGTGCAGCCCCTGGGCCACGAGGTGGCGTTCCTCCACGACGGCCAGCTGGCGCGCACTGGCCGACAGGCGGATGTGTTCCAGCGCAGTGGCCAGATGCTGGGCCATCGTTTCCAGCAACTGCCGGTCCGATGGCGGCAGTTCGCGCGCCACCCGGAAGTGCAGCGTCAGCGTGCCGACCGGCCCGCGCAGGGTGTCCAGCCGGAACGCGGCCATCGACAGGAAGCCTTCGCGGCGGCAAGGCGAGGGCAGCGCCGGAGGCGTCGGGACCTGCGCCGGGGGCATGGAACGGCGCAGGTCTGCCACCGTGACAATGCCGGCTTGCGTGGCATGCCCGCAGTGGCACGCATCGATGTTCGCGCAGTGATCGTTGTCGGCCAACGTCATCGACAAGCCCGCCGATGCCAGCCGATGGAGCTTGCCCTGGCGGGCGTCGTACACGCGCACCGACCCGCCATCGGCACCGAACTGCGGCATCACGCGCGCCAGGAAGCCCTGCGCCAGGGTTTCGGAATCGCCAGCCTGATTCAGGAAGGCGGCCATGTCGTAGAGCGCCTCGAGGTCGCGATTCTGGCGGGCCAGTTCCGCCGTCTTGCTGGTCACCCGCGCGGCCAGGTCCTGGTAGAGATCCTGCAATTCGGCAGCCATCCGGTTGAAGCCCGAGGTCAGCGTGCCGAATTCGTCGCGGGTTTCCACCGGCAGGCGCAGCGAAAATTCGCGGGCGGCCATGCGGCGCAGGCCATCCTGCAGACGCAGCACAGGCAGGATGATCCAGAGGTAGAGCAGATAGATGACGGCCACGGTGCCCACGCAGGCCATGACGGCCAGGCCGACTTGCGACAGGCGCAGCATGTCGGTCTTGCGTGCGCTGTTGTTCTCGATCTGACGGACCAGCCGGTCAGCCCGATTGACAAATCCCGGCAGCGCCCGGACGTACTGGCTGGCGTTGCCGGCCAGCGCCAGCGGCTTGAGCTGCTGCGACCAGTCGGCCAGCACGGCGTCAAGCTGTGCATGGATGGCGGGTTCGTCGGGCAGGAACAGCGGGCGGGCCGGATTGCCCTTGCGCAACTGGGCCAGCGTGTTGTCGAGCGTGGTGATCTGCTCGGCCAGGCTGTTGGGTTTGCCCGATGCCGACAACGACAGCTCGATGGCGACACGATTGGCGCGCATGCGCAGGCTGCCGGCGTCATTGATGGCGGCGCCCGCGCCTTCGAGCTTCCAGGACAGGTAGAGCGTGCCGGCGATCATCGTCAGCACGGCCAGCAGCGACACCAGCGATAGCAGGATGATGCGCGTGGACAACCGGTAGCGTGGCGGCGTAAGCCGGACGGTGTCGGGGACGTGGCCGGTCTCCGGCAGCGGATGCGGCGTGGCGGCAGCCGAAGCAGAGGCTGCCGTGGGGTTGTCTAGGGGCGTTGGAGTCGTGGGGGCTGGCATGGGATCGGGTTGGCACAAGAGGCGGGCGGGGGGCGTGCGCAACCTTGGATCCGATTTTCGGCGTGATGGGGCAGGTGATTTCTGCGCCAGATCAAGAAATGTGTCATTCGTGGGCCGATTGTGGCGTGGCCGAGGAAAGGCCGTTTATCGTCACGCCGCAGCAGCGGTGACCGGCGCCCGGGCCAGCGCGGCGGGCTTTTCGCCAGTCAGCAGGTAGTGCATCAGCTCGGCCACGGGGCGGATGGTTTCGCCAAATGGCAGTTTGCCCTTGCCACGGAAGAACAGGCCGCGTTCCACATCGCCGCGCACGGCTTGCGCAAGTTTCAGGTCGATGCAGAATTGGCCGATCTTGGCCACGCCATCCCGCAGTCCGCATGCCTGCAGGCAGTCGAAGCCCTCCAGGCAGTCTCGCGGCTTGGCGCGACGCTGCAGCCGGCTTTCGCTCGACAGATAGCGCGATAGCCACGGTGTCAGCACGGCTCGCGCCGGAAGCCCGGCCACGCTGGTGAATTCGCGCAGGGTGTCCGGCGTGGCGGTGGCCAGCACCTGCTTGAAGTCGGGATGGGCATCGCATTCCTCGGTCACGGCGAATGCGGTGCCCAGTTGCACGGCCGACGCGCCTTCGCCCAGCCAGTGGCGCACCTTCTCGTGGGAATTGATGCCGCCAGCCAGGATCAGCGGGATGCTGTCCCAGGCCAGCCCCAGTGTCTGGAACAGTTCGCGGCATTCGGTCAGCACGCGGGCGAACGAAAATCGATCGTTGCCAAGATCCTCGATGGTGGCGGCGCCAAGATGGCCGCCGGCGTGCGCGGGATGCTCGATCACGATGGCGTCGGGCAGGCGGCCCTTTTTCATCCATCGGCGCAGCACCAGGCCAATGCCACGCGTTTCGGACAGGATCGGGATCAGGGCGACCTTCGGATGGTCGGCGGCCAGTTCGGGCAGATCGAGCGGCAGCCCGGCGCCCATGACGATGGCGTCGGCGCCGCTTTCGCAGGCTTGCCGCACCAGCTGGGCGTGGGAACCCACGGCCTTCATCACGTTGACGGCGATCAGGCCGCGGCCGCCCGACAGCGCGCGCGCGGACCGGATTTCGCGATCGAGCGCCACACGGTTCGCCGCCTCGATCTTGTCCTTGTCATGGGTCCCGCGCGTCTGGGCCATCAGGTCTTCGTGATGGTGGCGCAGGTCGATGCTGGCAATGGTGCCGACGCCGTTGTTGGCGGCCACGGTGCCCGCCAGTCGATGGGCGGAGATGCCGATGCCCATGCCGCCCTGGACGAGCGGCAGCAGTCGCCTTCCAGCGAGTTTCAGCCAGTGTTCTGTCATGAGTCCATTCCGGATAGTGTTTTGCTGTTTTGCATCAGGGGCAAACGGCGGTGACTGTGTTACGGACATCGCGTACGGGGGCGTCGGGCAGCGGGCAAACCAGCGGCAGGAAGCTGTCGGCGCGGTCGGAATAAGCGAGCAGCGCGCCGGCGGCAATATCGAAATACCAGCCATGCAATGTCAGTTCGCCACGCTCGCACGCGGCGCGCACGAACGGGAACGACTCGAGGTTGCGCAGCGACACCAGGATCGATGCCTGTTCACAGGCATGCTGACGTTGCTCGGCGCTTGCGTCTGGCATGGTCTGCTCCACCATCTGGCGGGCGGGTGCCGCAATGCGCACCCAGGGACCAATGAAATCCGGGCCGGCACGCGCCGGTGCCGCGTCGCCCTCAGCCTCGGGCCGCGCCAACAATGCGCGAATTCCGCCGCATCCGCTATGACCCATGACAATAATTCTGGCGACGCGCAGTTGCTCTACCGCAAATTGGATGGCCGCCGATACCCCGTGGAGCCGTCCAGTCTCCCTTTCGCTACATGGCGGCACCAGATTTGCCACATTTCTGACAGTGAAGAGATCGCCCGGATCGCTGCCGAGCAGCAGTCCGGGGTCCACGCGCGAATCGCTGCATCCAATCAGCAGAGTCTGAGGATGCTGTCCGGCGCGCAGCGCATCGAACAGCGCCGGCGCATCCTCGAAGTAATGCTGCTGGAAACGTTCGAACCCTTTCAGGAGGCGCTCGATCGTATGCATGGCGATGCCTTACCGGCTGCGCACCAGCTGCCAGGCGCGCCCGAGATAGCCCACTGACGCAAAGCCGCTCCACACATGCACCAGCCGGGTGAACGGGAAGATCGCGAACAGCGAGATGCCCATGAACAGATGCGCCTTGAAGACCAGCGGTGCGTCGGCCACGTAGCTGGCGGCATCCCCGCGCAGCGTGACGATGTGCTGGGCCCAGGTCATCAGCTGCACCATCATGTGGCCGTCCATGTGGCTGGCCGACGCGAAGATGGTGGACAGACCCAGCAGCAGCGTGACCAGCAGCCAGAGCAGCAGCACCTTGTCACCCGTACGGGTGACGGCCGACACGCGGGCGTTGGTCAGGCGGCGGTGCAGCAGGATCAGCAGCCCGGCCAGGCACATGGTGCCCATGACGCCGCCGGCCGTCATGGCCACGGCCTGCTTGAGGCTGTGCGAGACACCCAGCGCGTCCCACACCGCCACCGGCGTGAGCAGGCCCGCCAGATGGCCGAAGAACAGGCCGAGGATGCCGACATGGAACAGGATGTTGCCCGTGCGCAGGTTGCCGCGGTAAAGCATCTGCGAGCTGTCCGATTTCCATGTGTACTGCTCGCGCTCGAAGCGCGCCAGGCTGCCGAACAGAAAGATGGCGGCGGCGATATACGGGTAGATCCCGAACAGGAATTGATGGACCAGAGTCATGGTGAGGGTGCTCGGTTAGCTGGGGTGGATGGCTGACGGCTTGCCGCGCGCGGCGGGCGCGGCGTCCCGCTTGTAGAAGCGCACCGTCTCGACGTCGGGCTTGCGGGCCAGCAGCGGCTCCACGCCGTCCGCGCCGGGGCCGAATGTTTCCATGGCCTCGTCCATGTCGCGCACGGGCGGTTCTTCCTGTGGCTGCGGCTGCACGTCGGTCAGCGTGCGCAGCGTCCGGAATGCGGCGGCATAGGGGCTTTCGCTGCGGGCCAGGCGGTCGCCGATGGCGGCCAGCACGTGGATGGCGTCGCCCAGCAGCTGCCCGGCACGTTCTGGCTTGCCGTCCATGGCCAGGGCGCCCAGGTATTCCAGAAACAGCGGGACATAGTCCGGCAGTTCGGAGGTGGTCAGGTCGAAGCCGTCGCGCCGGTATTCCTGCAGCAGGTCCACCATCGCCTGGCCGCGATCGCGGCTTTCGCCGTGCACATGCTCGAACAGGTGCAGCGAATGGGCCGGATTGCGGTCGAACGTGGCCACGTAGTTTTCCTGCAGCCGGATCAGTGGTTCGCGGCGCAGCATTTCGGTCAGCGGCGCCAGCATGTCGCGCGCCTGCGGCCATTCGGCCAGGGCCAGGTCGATCTCGGCCATGCCGTCGACCAGTGCCTGGTCCGGATAACTGAGCATGGCGCTCAGCACTCGATGAATAGTCATGGCGTTCTCCGGAATCGTTCAGGTGGCCTGCGCCTTGCGCGAGCGCGGCAGGTCGGCATAGGCCACTTCGGGCTGCGGCTTCTTGCGGCCGAACAGCGTGCCGTCCGATGTGCCGCCCGAGCAGCCGTTGCCGAAGCTGAAGCCGCAGCTGCCTTTCTCGTCGAAGCTGTCCTCGGACATTTCCTTGTGCGACGACGGCACCACGAAGCGGTCCTCGTAGTTGGCGATGGCCATGGTCTGGTACATGTCCTCAACCTGCGCAGGCGTCAGGCCCACCTGTTCGAGCACGGCCATGTCCTCGATGCCATCCACGTGCTGGCCGCGCTTGTAGGCGCGCATGGCCAGCATCTTTTCGAGCGCGCCAAGCACCGGGATGACATCGCCGGCGGTCAGCAGGTTGGCCAGGTACTTCACCGGGATGCGCAGGCTCTTGACGTCGGGGATCACGCCGTTCATGCCCATGAAGCCGGCTTCGGCGGCCGACTGGATCGGGGACAGCGGCGGGATGTACCAGACCATCGGCAGCGTGCGGTATTCCGGGTGCAGCGGGAAGGCCACCTTCCATTCGACGGCCATCTTGTAGACCGGCGACTTGCGCGCGGCGTCGATCCAGCGCTGCGCAATGCCCTGGCGCAGCGCCTCGGCCTGCACGGCCGGGTCGTTCGGGTCCAGGAAGATGTCGAGCTGCGACTGGTACAGGTCCCGCTCATCGGCCACCGAGGCGGCCTGTTCGATGCGGTCGGCGTCGTACAGCATCACGCCCAGATAGCGGATGCGGCCCACGCAGGTCTCCGAGCAGACCGTTGGCTGGCCGGCCTCGATGCGCGGATAGCAGAACACGCATTTCTCGGCCTTGCCGCTCTGCCAGTTGAAATAGATCTTCTTGTAGGGGCAGCCGGAGATGCACATGCGCCAGCCGCGGCACTTGTCCTGGTCCACCAGCACGATGCCGTCTTCCTCGCGCTTGTAGACCGACCCCGAGGGGCACGATGCCACGCAGGTCGGGTTCAGGCAGTGTTCGCACAGGCGCGGCAGGTACATCATGAACGTGTTCTCGAAGGTCGAGTACATGTCCTTCTGGATCTCGTCGAACAGCTTGTCGCGGCTGCGCGAGTCGAATTCGCCGCCCAGGTCGTCCTCCCAGTTCGGGCCCCATTCGATCTTCTCCATCCTCTGGCCGGTAATGGCCGAGACGGGGCGCGCCGTCGGCGGGGTCTCCACCAGCGGGGCCTTCTGCAGGTGTTCGTAGTCGTACGTGAACGGCTCGTAGTATTCGTCGATCTGCGGCAGGTTCGGGTTGGCGAACATGTTCGACAGGATCTTGCCCTTGCCACCCTGGCGCGGGGTCAGGCTGCCGTCGGCATTGCGCTTCCAGCCGCCGTTCCACTTGTCCTGGTTCTCCCACTCCTTGGGGAAGCCGATGCCGGGCTTGGTCTCGACGTTGTTGAACCAGGCGTATTCAACGCCTTCGCGGCTGGTCCAGACGTTCTTGCAGGTCACGGAGCAGGTATGGCAGCCGATGCACTTGTCGAGGTTCAGCACCATGGCCACTTGCGCGCGGATCTTCATTGCCATGCTCCTTCAGTCTTTTCTGCCTTGTTTTGGGGGGAGGGTGCTTCCTTGCGCGGACCTTCCAGCCAGTCCACCTTGTTCATCTTGCGAAGGATCACGAATTCGTCACGATTGCTGCCAACCGTGCCGTAGTAGTTGAAGCCATAGGCCAGCTGCGCGTAGCCGCCGATCATGTGCGTGGGTTTGGTCACCGCGCGCGTGACCGAGTTATGGATGCCGCCGCGCATGCCGCTGGTTTCCGCACCTGGCACATTGACGATTTTTTCCTGTGCGTGATACATCAGGCACATGCCCTGGGGCACCCGCTGCGACACCACCACCCGGGCGGTCAGCGTGCCGTTGACGTTGAACACTTCCACCCAGTCGTTGTCGCGGATGCCGTTGGCCTTGGCCTCGGCTTCCGAGATCCAGACGTGCGGGCCGCCGCGCGACAGCGTGAGCATGCGCAGGTTGTCCGAGTAGGTGGAGTGGATGCCCCACTTCTGGTGCGGCGTGATCCAGTTCAGCACCAGTTCCGGATTGCCGTTCGGCTTGCGGCCCAGCATCGGGCTCACCGTCTTGGTGTCGATGGCCGGCTTGTAGACGCATGCGCCTTCGCCGAAGTCCAGCATCCAGCGGTGGTCCTGGTAAAACTGCTGGCGGCCGGTCAGCGTGCGCCATGGAATCAGTTCGTGGACATTGGTGTAGCCGGCGTTGTAGCTGACTTCCTCCGATTCCAGGCCCGACCACGTCGGGGCCGAAATGATCTTGCGCGGTTGGGCCTGCACGTCGCGGAAGCGGATCTTGTCGTGCTCGCGGCCCGCGGCCAGGTGCGTATGGTCGCGCCCGGTGATCTTCGACAGCGCGTCCCAGGCCTTCACGGCCACGTGGCCGTTGGTTTCCGGGGCAAAGGTCAGGATCATCTCGGCGGCGTCGATGGCTGTTTCCAGCCTCGGACGGCCGTGGCTGATGCCCGGCTCGGTCACGGTCTTGCTCAGGTGGCCGATCTCGTGGACCTCATGCTTCGTGTCCCAGTTGATGCCCTTGCCGCCGTTGCCCAGCTTGTCCAGCAGCGGCCCGACCGACGTGAATTTCTTGTAGATGTCGGCGTAGTTGCGTTCGACCACCGTCATCGACGGGGCGGTCTTGCCCGGGATCAGGTCGCATTCGCCATGCTTCCAGTCCTTCGGCTCGAACGGCTGGCCCAGTTCGCCCGGGGTGTCGTGCAGCAGCGGCGTGCACACCAGATCCTCGCGCGTGCCCAGGTACGGGCCGGCAATCTCGCTGAACTTTTTCGCGATGGCCTTGTAGATTTCCCAGTCGGTCTTGCTTTCCCACAGCGGCTGCACGGCTTCGGACAGCGGGTGGATGAACGGGTGCATGTCCGACGTGTTCAGGTCGTCCTTTTCGTACCAGGTGGCCGTGGGCAGCACGATGTCGCCGTACAGGCAGGTGGTGCTCATGCGGAAGTCGAGCACGGTCAGCAGGTCGAGCTTGCCCTCCGCGGCCGGGCGCACCGTGACCTCGCTCGGCTTGATCGCGTCGTTCTCGTCGCCGAACACCGCGTTCTGCGTGCCGAGCAGGTACTTGAGAAAGTACTCGTGGCCCTTGCCCGAGCTGCCCAGGATATTCGACCGCCATACGAACATGTTGCGCGGGAAGTTGGCCGGGTTGTCGGGATCGTCGCAGGCAAACTGCAGCGCACCGGACTTGAGCTGTTCGACGGTGTGGGCGACCGGGTCCTTGCCGGCTGCGCGGGCGTCGGCCACCACATCCAGCGGGTTTCGGCCTAGCTGCGGCGCCGACGGCAGCCAGCCCATGCGCTCGGACTTGGCGTTCAGGTCCAGCAGCGACAGGTTGTCGTACCGCCTGTGATCGGCGGTCGGCGCCAGGATCTCGTCCACGCCAAGCTTCTCGTGGCGCCACTGGCTCGTGTGGTTGTAGAAGAACGATGTGCCGTTCATCTGGCGCGGCGGGCGCGACCAGTCGGAGCCGAAGGCCAGCGGCGCCCAGCCGAATTGCGGGCGCAGCTTTTCCTGGCCGACGTAATGGGCCCAGCCGCCACCGCTCTGGCCCACGCAACCGCACATCATCAGCAGGTTGATGATGCCGCGGTAGATCATGTCGTTGTGGTACCAATGGTTCAGCGCCGCGCCGACGATCACCATGCTCTTGCCATGTGTGCGATCGGCGTTGTCCGCGAACTCGCGTGCCACCTGGATCACGAGGTGGCGCGGCACGGTGGTGTGCTTTTCCTGCCAGGCCGGCGTGTAGGGCACGTCGTCGTCGAACGACGCGGCCACGTTGGGGCCGCCCAGGCCCTGGTCGACGCCGTAGTTGGCCAGCTGCAGGTCGTAGACGGTGGCCACACGCGCCACGGTGCCATCGGCCAGCGTCAGCCGGCGCACCGGCACGCGACGGCGCAGCAGCGCGTCGTGCTCGCCGCCAAAGTAGGGGAAGCCCACCTCGGCCACTTCGTCCTCGACACCGATCAGCGACAGGCGCGGGTCGATGTCCCGGCCGCTGCCGCCATCCTTCATTTCCAGGTTCCAGCGTCCCACCCTGGCGCCGTCGTCATGGGCGGCCTCGCCCCAGCGGAAGCCAATCGAGCCGTTGGGCGCAACGATCCCGCCGCTGGCCTGATCGATCACCAGCGTCTTCCATTCCGGATGATTGGACTGGTCCAGGTTGCCGTCCAGATGGGAGGCGCGCAGGAAGTGGTCGGGCACCAGCGTGCCGTCCTGGTCGCGCAGCAGCACCAGCATCGGCATGTCGGTGTACTGCTTCACGTAATCGCGGAAATACGATGACTTGCCGGTGGCGTGGAATTCCTTGAGCACCACGTGGCCCATGGCCATCGCCAGCGCGGCATCGGTGCCTTGCTTCGGGGCCAGCCAGATATCGCCGAACTTCACCATTTCGCCGAAATCCGATGACACGGCGACGGTCTTGGTGCCCTTGTAGCGGACTTCGGTATAGAAGTGCGCGTCAGGGGTACGCGTCTGCGGCACGTTCGAGCCCCAGACCATCAGGTAGGTGCTGTTGTACCAGTCGGCCGATTCGGGCACGTCGGTCTGCTCACCCCAGATTTGTGGGCTGGCGGGCGGCAGGTCGCAGTACCAGTCATAGAACGACAGGCAGGCCCCGCCGAGCAGGCTGAGGTAACGCGCCCCGGCCGCGTACGAGACCATCGACATGGCCGGAATTGGCGAAAATCCGATGACCCGATCCGGGCCGTACTGCTTGACCGTGAAGGCGTTGGCGGCGGCGATCATCTCGGTGGCCGTATCCCAGTCCGCCCGCACAAAGCCGCCCTGGCCGCGCACGCTCTTGTAGCGCGCGGCCTTCTCGGGGTCCTGGCTGATCGATGCCCACGCGGCGATCGGGTCCATGGTCTTGCGCGCCTCGCGCCACATCTCCATCAGGCGGCCGCGGATCATCGGATACTTCACGCGCTGCGCCGAATAGACGTACCAGCTGTACGACGCGCCGCGCGGGCAGCCACGCGGTTCGTGGTTGGGCAGGTCGGGACGGGTGCGCGGATAGTCGGTCTGCTGGGTTTCCCAGGTGATCAGCCCGTTCTTGACGTACACCTTCCACGAACACGACCCCGTGCAGTTCACGCCGTGCGTCGATCGCACGATCTTGTCGTGCTGCCAACGGCTGCGGTAGCTGTTTTCCCACGTGCGGTCTTCGTTGACCACCGCACCATGTCCGTCCGCGTACGTGGACTTCACACGCGACAGGAACTTCAGTCGATCCAGAAAATGAGACATTTCTTATGTTCTCCGCTTGCTTTTTGTGGGTGATGCCGCCTCAGCAGGGCATGGGGGCGTTCCGGCGTGCGTAGTACCACCAGGTCACCAGTACACAACTCAGATAGAAGGCGATGAAGCCGTAGAGCGCGGCATCGGGCGAGCCCGTCAGTTCCAGCGACGTGCCGAAGCTCTTCGGAATAAAGAAACCGCCATAGGCACCGATCGCGCCCGAGAAGCCCAGCACGGCGGCCGATTCCTTGCCGGCGTCCTGCTGGGCCTGCTTCTGCGCGGCGTCGCCCTTGCCGGCGGCGTCGCGCTGACGCTCGGTCAGGAAGATCACAGGGATCATGCGGAACGTGGAGCCGTTGCCGATGCCGGTCAGGGCGAACAGCACGATGAAAGCGGCCAGGAAGGCCTGGAAGTTGCCCGCCTGTCCGTCATGGGGCAGGGCGGACAGCACGGCGCAGACGGCCGCGATCATGCCGATGAAGGTCCAGAGCGTGACCCGCGCACCGCCAAGCTTGTCGGAGATCCAGCCCCCAACGGGGCGGGTCAGGGCGCCGACCAGCGGGCCCAGGAAGGCATAGGCCGTGGGGTTGATGCCCGGAAACTGTGATTTGGTCAGCAGCGCCAGTCCGGCCGAGAAGCCGATGAACGAGCCGAACGTGCCGATATAGAGCCAGCACATCAGCCAGTTGTGCTTGCGCTGGAAGATCACCGCCTGTTCCGCGAACGACGCGCGCGCATCGGCAATGTCGTTCATGCCGAACCACGCGGCCAGCGATGCCGCCACGATGAACGGCACCCAGATAAAGCCCGCGTTCTGCAGCCAGAGGCTTTGCGTGGCGCCGCCGGCCTGGTAGCCCTGCGGTTCGCCGCCGAACGCGCCGAACACGGCCACCGACACCACCAGCGGCGTGACGAACTGCACCACGGACACGCCGAGGTTGCCGATGCCGGCATTGAGCCCGGTGGCCAGCCCCTTCTTCGCCTTCGGGAAGAAGAAGCTGATATTGGCCATCGACGAACTGAAGTTGGCACCGCCCAGCCCGCACAGCAGGGCCAGCACCAGCAGCGTGGGGTAGCTGGTCGAAGGGTCGCGCAGCGCAAAGCCCATGCCCAGCGCCGGAATCAGCAGCAGCGCGGTGGAGATCGCCGTGAAGCGGCGGCCGCCGAACACCGGCACCAGGAACGAATAGAAGATGCGCAGCGTGGCGCCGGACAGGGCGGGCAGCGCGGTCAGCCAGAACAGCTGGTTCTTGGTGAACTGAAAGCCGGCGCGGTCAAGGTTGACGGCCACCACGCTCCATAGCATCCAGATCACGAAGGCCAGCATCAGGGCGGGAATCGAGATCCAGAGGTTGCGGTAGGCGATGCGTTCGCCCCGGTCGCGCCAGAACGTGGCGTTCTCGGGCTCCCAGCGGGTCAGTACGGTACTGGTCATGGTGTGCGAGACAGGAAAGTTGGGAAATCGCGGATCAGGCGGTCTGCGTGGACGGGTCCAGCGCGGCGGACGCCTCGGGCTGGGGCCGCGCACGCCGCTGCTCCGCGCGGTGGCTGTAGTGCATCCAGACCAGGCTCACGCAGACCGTGCCGTACATCAGCATGAAGCAGCTGCTGCGGATGCCGGTCAGGTCGGCCAGCGCGCCGAACAGGATCGGCAGGATGAAGCCGCCCAGGCCGCCGGCCAGGCCCACCACGCCCGACACCGCGCCGATGTTGTGCGTGAAGTCGTTAGAGATGAACTTGAAGACCGACGCCTTGCCGATGGCGAAGGCGATGCCGACCACGAACATCAGGATCGTGAACAGCGTAGGCGTCAGGGCGATCTGGAAGCTCTGCGGGCCAGTGACCGTGTGGATCACGAAGTCGGTCTTCGGGTAGCTCAGCAGGAAGAAGCCCACCCAGCTGACCCACATCACCCACCACGTGGTGCGGTGGGCGCCGTAGCGGTCAGAGATCCAGCCGCCGATCGCGCGCAGCACGCCGCCGGGCAGCGAGAAGCAGGCGGCCAGGAAGGCGGCGGTCTTGATGTCAAAGCCGTATTCGCCGATGTAGTACTTGGTCATCCACAGCGACAGGCCCACGTAGCCCCCGAACACCACCGAGTAGTACTGCGAGTAGCGCCACACGCGCGGGTCGCGCATTACGGCCAGCTGGGCGCGAAAGCTCGTGGCCGATGTGGAACGGTGGGCCGGGTTGCTGCGCGAAAACAGGAAAAATACGATGGCCGTGACCAGCATCGCCACCGAGTAGACCTTGGGCACGATTTCCCAGGTGCCGGCAGCCAGGATCAACGCCGGGGCCACGAACTTGGTCAGCGCGGCGCCCGAGTTGCCGGCCCCGAAGATGCCCATCGCCAGCCCCTGGCGCGAGCGCGGGAACCAGCGGGCCACATACGGCGTGCCCACCGAGAACGAGCCGCCGGCCAGCCCGACGAACAGCCCCAGCACCAGCAGCTGCCACAGCGTGTAGACATAGGAAATCAGCCAGATCGGGATTACCGTCAGCAGCATCAGGACGAAGAACACCACGCGGCCGCCGTAGCGGTCGGTCCAGATGCCCAGCGGTACGCGGATCAGCGAGCCACTGAGCACCGGGGTGGCGGCCAGCAGGCCGAATTCCGTGTCGTTGAGGCCGAGTTCGTTCTTGAGCGGGATGCCGAGCACCGCGAACATCATCCAGACGGCAAAGCAGATGGTGAACGCGAAGGTGCTGGACCAGAGCGTGGTCCAGGCGCCGGGCGGTACGGCTTGCGAGGCTTGGGAAGAGTGGGGTGCGGTGGGCATGGCCGGGTTCCGGAGTCACTTTGAGGAGTGATGCCAGAGTAGGCCTGCGGGTCTGCGCGGAACATTCGCCGGCCGTACAGCCGGAAGCGGGCGGGGCTATGCCGAGCGTACTAGTTCTTTCGGCATAGGCCCGCCGGAAAGCCGCGTGGGGCAGCGGTTACAGCGGGCCTGGCGCCAATGGCCGGCGTGGCGGCAACCAGGCTCGCTGCGACAGGTTCATGATTTAGATCAAATCGGATGCATCAGGCAAAACGGGTGACGGGCCCCCGCCCTGCCATGGCCTGGGACGCCTAGCGCACGAGCCTGGCGGCGCCGCGGCCGCCGCACCAGCGTGCCGCGCGGCGGCGGCGCGGCCTGCGTACCGCGTTGGCGGGCTGGCGTTCTCCTCCGTACGGGTTTTCCGAGAACGGAATCGGCGCATTCATATAGGCGTTGAGCTTGTCGCGCACGAACGACGTGTCGTCACCCACGCTGGAGATGATGCCTGTCGTGGCGCCGCCGCCGAGCAGCAGCGTGAAGATGCCGCGATACGGAAAGTCGGCGTAGGCCGGCCCGCTCACATCGAATGGCTCCGATCGCTTGAACATGTCTTCGGCGGTGGCGCCCATGGCCCAGTGGAACGCGGCCGGGAATTTCAGCGCGACGATCCGGGGATGGATGTTGTGATAGTCCGACCCAATCGCCGGATCGCCAAAGATGTAGGTGCCGCCCGTCCCCCAGTTCTGCGTGTCGAAGTCTTCGTTGACGGTGTCCGACACCAGCGGCGCATGGCTGGCCGGAATCTGCCAGGGCATGATCGGAACCTTGAGGTCACGGCTCAGCTCGGCGCAGAAGTCGAAGAAGCGCTCCCACTCGTGGGTCCAGTAGCAATAGCCATTGGCATAGCTGCGGATGGTGAAATCGTCGGCTTCATAGCGGTCCACGGCCAGGAAGTCCGGCGCGTTCGGGCCCTCGTGGACGCGCATGGCCCGGATGAACTCGGCCGTGGCCCGGGCATTCTGGACTGGCTCGTCGCCGGATGCGTAAATCCATTCCGATGCCCCGACACCCCACAGGTTGACCTGCCAGCCGAAGGTGATGGCGGGCGCCACGGTGCGGATCAACCAGTTCACGGCGGCGATATAGCCGCGGATGTTTTCCTCGATGTCCTGCGGGATCGTGGCCTGGACGTTCCAGTGATCGAGCGCCATCCGCAACGGCTCGCGGACCGGCATGGCGTACGCCGGACCGAATCCGCCTTGCTGGCAGGCCCCGAGGAAGTCCGGATTGATGACATAGCCCGCGGGCACCGGATGGCTGGCATCGGTATGTTCCTTCGCCAGGTTCAGCGACAGGATCAGGTTGGCCAGGCTGTGGGCCAGCCCCTGCTTGTTTGCCAGCTGCGTCGGCGTGTCGCCCAGCGACAGGTTGCAGGTATAGGAAACCAGCACCGGCAGCACCTGGTGGCCGCCGCCGATCTGCCGCTCGATATCGCGCGCCAGCAGCACGGTGGCGGTGGTCTGGTTGTCGGCGCTCAGGTAGGTATTGGCATCGCCGGCGCCATCGAACCCCGCGTACTTGAACACCGACGATGCGCGGGCCGCCACGAAGTCGGCGGCGTTGCCCGGTGTCAGGTCGGCGCAGCCCCCGAAACTCAGGAAGTCGGGGAACCCGCGCACGTTCAGGTTCGCGCCGCGGGCCACCTCGATCGTAAGCCGCGACACGCCGTTCTGCGCCACGCGCAGGGTATCGGGCGCCTGTACGTGATAGACCTGGCCGTCGATCAGGAAGTCCGCTACCTCCACGGTATAGGTCTGGGGCTGCACGGGCACGGCCAGCTCGTACGAGTGGGCGCCCGCCTCGACCGGGATATCCTGCCGATAGGTCATGTTGGCGGCCACCAGCCGCACTTCGAGCGGCACGCTGACGCCGACGTCGGAGACGATCTCGACCGGCAGCTTGACAAAGCCCGTGGTATCGACGGCCGTGGCATGCATTTCCGCGGAAGAGAACAGCACGTTCTGGACGTTGGCGTCAAGGTCGCGAAACTTGGCGGGAAAGGTGTAGCGGACGTTGTTCAGCGGATAGGGCGCCACGCTGATATCGACGACACCCGCGCGCGGCAGCCCGCCGAGCGGCATGATGCCACCCGGCGGCAGCAGGAATTCCACCAGCAGGTCGCCCGTGTTGCGCACCACCACGCTGATGTCGAGTTCTTCGTCCAGCAGTGGCTGGATGCGCTCGATCGCCACATTGAGGCGGCCGTAATACCGCGCATCCGAATAGCTGACGACCACTGCGGCGGTGCTGCCGGGGGTGACGGTGACCGTGGTGGGGTGCGCGACGGCGTCGGCCACCACCGTGTAGGCGGCATTGGACAGCGCGTCGACGCTGACCGCGTAGGTGCCGGCGGGCAGCGCCACCGGCGTGGTGGCGCCGGCTGCCACCGTTTCGACGTGCGTCTGCGAGCCCTGGGTGAACGTGATGGTTTGTGCCGCCGAGTAAAGCGCGGCGTCGGGCGGGGAGTCCGCCTGGACCCGTACCGTACCGCGGGTATCGGGGATCGCGTCGGCTTCCAGGGCGAAGGACGACAGGTAGGCCGCTGCATTGGGGCCGGTCAGGTCGCCGTTGATGCCGATCTTGATCGTGTCCTGGGCGGCGAATGTGTGGGGCGTCTCGAAGTCGAGCGTGGCCTCGACGCCCCAGGTCGTGCTGTCGATCCGGGCGTTTTCGGTGTGGGCCGTCGTGGCCTGCCAGCGCCAGAGCTGGACATTGAAGTCCGTGGGTTGCACCGCGGCCGGGGACTTGAACGCCAGGCCAAGGAAATGATCGATGCCGACTGACGAACCATCGGCATGGCGGATGTTTGCGATGTTGATCACGCCATACCACTGCGATGCCCCGCTTTCCACCTTGATGTCGAAAAGGATTGCCATGACTGTTGCCTCCCTGCCTGTGAACGCTGCGCACCATGCGCAGGCGTCAGCGCAGGATAGGAGGCAAGGTACTGGCCTGAGAATGGATTTGCCGCACGGCACGTCCGGCCCCGAGGGGTCCGGCGCGGCGTGCGGCAGTGGATTCCCTGGTGCTGACGGTCAGGGAGAGGCAGGAGGGGCGGCGGGCGGGCCCGGTGTGCGCGGGCCCCGTGCGGTTACGCCGAAGGCGGCGGCACGTAGCCGGCGGCCTGGTCGGCGCCTTCGCCGAAGAAATACTTCTCGGTCTGCTTGAGCAGGTACTGGCGCGCGCGGACGTCGGCCATGTTCAGGCGGTTCTCGTTGATCAGCATGGTCTGGTGCTTGAGCCAGCCAGCCCAGGCTTCCTTCGATACGCTCTGCCAGATCTTCTTGCCGAGATCGCCCGGCAGCGGCGGGAAGTCGAGGCCTTCGGCTTCCTTGTTCAGTTTGACGCAATGGACCATGCGGGCCATGAGGGACTCCTTTTTCGTGTGGCCGCTATTGTAGCCAAGCCG
The DNA here is from genome assembly GCF_057798875.1 of Cupriavidus sp. 94F1. Lineage (NCBI taxonomy): Bacteria > Pseudomonadati > Pseudomonadota > Betaproteobacteria > Burkholderiales > Burkholderiaceae > Cupriavidus > Cupriavidus sp. 94F1. Next base: position 148,239 of record NZ_JBYOJT010000001.1, on the reverse strand, counting down.
CGCCGGCGGGGCGGGGCCGGTGGCCCATGCCCCTGCGGCGGCTGTTGTCTTTGCGGACGTTGCGGGGTTACAGCTTCTTCATCAGCACCATCGACTTGCGCTGCCAGTTGTAGAGCTTGCGCTTGTCTTCCGGCAGGTCATCCACGGTGGCGTGCACGAAACCGCGCTTGAGGAACCAGTGCTCGGTGCGCGTGGTGAGCACGAACAGGCGGTCCAGGCCCAGCGAGCGGGCGCGGCGTTCGATGCGCTTGAGCAGGCGCTCGCCGTCGCCGGTGCCCTGGGCCTCGGCCGATACGGTCAGGCAGGCCATCTCGCCCATGTTCTCGCGCGGGAACGCATACAGCGCGGCACAGCCGAACAGCACGTTGTCGTGCTCGATCACCGAGAACTTGTCGATGTCGCGCTCGATCAGGTGACGCCCGCGCGGCACCAGCGTGCCGTCGGCCTCCAGCGGCGCGATCAGCTGCAGGATGCCGCCCACGTCGTCGAGGGTGGCTTCGCGCAGGCTTTCCAGGTCGGTATCGGACACCATCGTGCCCACGCCATCGTGCAGGAACAACTCCAGCAGCACCGAGCCGTCCATGTCGAACGGGATCAGGTGGGCGCGGGGCACGCCACCCTTGAGCGCCTTGACCAGATGCTCGAGGTAGTACGCCACGTCGGGCGGCAGGTGGTTGTTCTGCAGCCGCTCCACGGCGGTGCGCAGCGACATTTCCTTCATCAGCTTGCCCACGGCGTCGGGCACGCCCGGCACCTCGGTGATGAAGATCAGCTTGTCGGCCTTGAGCGCGCTGGCCGTGGCGCTGGCCACGTCTTCCATTGACAGGTTGAACGCCTGGCCTGTCGGCGAGAAGCCCAGTGGCGACAGCAGCACGATCTTGCCGTGCGACAGCGACATGCGCATAGACTCATCGTCGATCTTGCGCACCAGCCCCGTGTGCTGGTAATCCACGCCGTTGACGATGCCGACCGGCCGCGCCGTGATGAAGTTTCCCGACACCACCGACAGCTGGGCGCCGGCCATCGGGGTATTGGGCAGGCCCTGGCTGAAGGCCGCCTCGATGTCCAGACGCAGTTCGCCGGCCGCTTCCTTGGCGCATTCGAGCGCGGCGTTGTCGGTGATCCGCACGCCATCGGCAAACTGCGACTGCACGTTGCGCAGGCCCAACTGCTCTTCCACCTGGGGGCGCGAGCCAAAGACCAGCACCACGTGCATGCCCATGGCGTGCAGCAGCGCCACGTCGTTGACCAGTGCGTTGAGCACGCCGGCCTTGACCAGTTCGCCGCTGAAGGCGATCACGAAGGTCTTGCCGCGGAACGTGTGGATGTACGGGGCGACGGCGCGCAGCCAGTCGACGAACTGCTGCTGGTCGGGGCCGCTGGCCTCGGCCAGATCGGCGCCGGCCGACGCTGACGGGATGGGCGTGGCGGGCTCGGCAGTGGTCATCGGGACAGTCGACGGATCGGCGGGCGAGGGCGGGTCGGCAGGATCTGGGTCCTGCTGCGGGGAGTCGGTTCTGGCGTTCATGCGGCGGATTATAATCCCGGCCAATGTCAGCACAACGCCCCGCCAAGCCTGCCCCGGCCAACCCCGCCGAGGCTACCTCCGCCCAGGCCAGCCAGAACCCCGCTCCGCGCGACGCGGGCGGTGGTGCTCGCCCCCCGAAACAGGCGCAGCAACGGCCGCCACAACAGCGGCCACAACAGCCGCCACAACAGTCGCAGAAGCCGGCGCAGCATCCGCCGCAGCCGCGTCAGCCCCGTCCGCCGCGCCAGGGCGGCACCCCGCGACCGGCGCGCCCCGAGGCCGGGCAGCAGGCTGCCCGCCCGGAAGGCGGCCAGCGTCCGCCTCGCGCGGAAGGCGGCCAGCGTCCGCCGCGCCCGCCCCAGCCGGTGCGGCTGGCCAATCCGCTGCCCGAGATCACGTTCCCGGAGGCCCTGCCGGTGTCGGCGCGCCGCGACGAGATCGCGCAGGCGCTGCTGGCCAACCAGGTGGTGATCGTTTCCGGCGAAACCGGCTCGGGCAAGACCACGCAGCTGCCCAAGATCGCGCTGTCGGTCGGGCGTGGGCCGGCCCGCGAGGGCAAGCCCGGCGGCGGCCTGATCGGCCACACGCAGCCGCGGCGGATTGCCGCCACGTCCACGGCCAAGCGCATCGCGCAGGAACTGGGCACGCCGGTGGGGGAGCACGTGGGCTACCAGGTGCGCTTCAACGACACCATGTCGGCGGGTGCGTCGGTCAAGCTGATGACCGACGGCATCCTGCTGGCCGAGACGCAGAACGACCCGCTGCTGCGCGCCTACGACACGATCATCATCGACGAGGCGCACGAGCGCAGCCTCAATATCGACTTCCTGATCGGGTACCTGCGCCAGATCCTGCCCAGGCGGCCGGACCTGAAGGTGATCATCACGTCGGCCACCATCGATGCGAAGCGATTTGCCGAGCATTTCGCGCGCGATGGCAAGCCGGCGCCCGTGATCGAGGTCAGCGGCCGCCTGTATCCGGTGGAAATCCGTTACCGCCCGATCCAGGAAGACAAGCCGGCACCGGGTCAGGCGGCCGCGCCGCGCACGGAAAAGGCGAAGGAACGCGACCTCTACGACGGTATCGTCGATGCCGTGGACGAACTGTGCCGGCTGGGCCCGGGAGACGTGCTGGTCTTCCTGCCCGGCGAGCGCGAGATCCGCGAGGCCGCCGAGGCGCTGCGCAAGCATCATCCGCCGCATACCGAGATCCTGCCGCTGTTTGCGCGGCTGTCCGTGCAGGAGCAGGAGCGCGTGTTCCGGCCGTCGAACGCCCGGCGCATCGTGCTGGCCACCAACGTGGCGGAAACGTCGCTCACGGTGCCCGGCATCCGCTACGTGGTGGATACGGGCCTGGCGCGCGTGAAACGCTATTCGTACCGCAACAAGGTGGAACAGCTGCAGATCGAGTCGATCTCGCAGGCGGCCGCCAACCAGCGGGCCGGCCGTTGCGGTCGGGTGGCCGACGGCGTCTGCATCCGGCTGTACGAGGAAAGCGACTTCGTGGGCCGGCCGCGCTTTACCGACCCGGAAATCCTGCGCTCGTCGCTGGCGGCGGTCATCCTGCGCATGAAGGCGCTGCGCCTGACCGATATCGAGGCCTTTCCGTTCATCGAGCCGCCGCTGGGCCGCGCCGTGGCCGACGGCTACCAGCTGCTGCAGGAACTCGGTGCGCTCGACGAAGGCAACCAGCTGACCGGCACCGGCCGCCAACTGGCGAAACTGCCACTCGATCCGCGCGTGGCCCGCATGATCCTGGCCGCCCGCGACCACCACTGCCTGAAGGAAGTGCTGATCATCGCCAGCGCGCTGTCGGTGCAGGACCCGCGCGAACGGCCGCAGGAAGCTCAGGAAGCGGCCGACCAGGCGCATCGCAAGTTCATGGACGAAAAGTCCGAGTTCCTGGGATGGGTCAAGCTGTGGAAGTGGTTCGAGGAAGCCGTCGCGCACAAGAAGACCAACCGCCAGCTTCAGGACCAGTGCCGCAGCAACTTCCTGTCGCACGTGCGCCTGCGCGAATGGCGCGATGTGCATTCGCAGCTGCACACCACGGTCAGCGAGCAGGGCTGGCGCCTGAACGAGTCCGAGCCGACCTTCGAGCAGCTGCACAAGGCGCTGCTGACGGGCTTGCTGGGCAACGTGGGCCTGAAGCTCGACGAGGCCGACGGCAAGGGCCGCGAGTACCTGGGCGCGCGCGGCATCAAGTTCCACCTGTGGCCGGGATCGCTGATCGCGCGCAAGGTGGGCCGCTGGATCATCGCCGCCGAGCTGGTCGAAACCAGCCGGCTATATGGCCGCACGCTGGCCCGCGTGGAGCCCGAATGGGTCGAACAGGTGGGCAAGCACCTGCTCAAGGTGAGCTGGAGCGAGCCGCACTGGGAGAAAAAGGCCGGCCAGGTGCTGGCGCTGGAACGCGGCACGCTGTACGGGCTGCCGGTCTACCAGCATCGGCGGGTGGATTTCGGCCCGATGAACCCCGCGGAGGCGCGCGAGCTGTTTATCCGCAGCGCGCTGGTGGAAGGCGAGTTTGACACCCGGCTGCCGTTTTTCGCCCATAACCAGCGGCTGGTGCGCGAGATCGAGAACCTGGAGCACAAGTCGCGCCGGCAGGACGTGCTGGTGGACGATGCGCTGATCTACGCGTTCTACGACAAGGCCATTCCGACGGACATCCACAACCAGGTGGCCTTCGAGAAGTGGTACCAGGCCGAATCGGCCAGGGACCGCAAGCTGCTGTACCTGAACCGCGACGAACTGATGCGGCACGAGGCGGCCGGCATCACCACCGACCTGTTCCCGAAGATCCTGCCGGTCGCCGGCATCGACATGGGCTTGTCGTACCACTTCGAGCCCGGCAGCCACCGCGACGGCGTGACGCTGACCGTGCCGCTGTACGCGCTGAACCAGGTCAGGCCCGAGCGCGCCGAATGGCTGGTGCCGGGCATGATCAAGGAAAAGGTGCATCTGCTGCTGAAGTCGCTGCCGCAGAAGCTGCGCCGCCATTGCGTGCCGCTGCCCGATTACGCGGCCGGGTTTGTCGACCGCCAGCCGTTCGGCGAGGGCGACCTGCTCGACGTGCTGATCGCAGACGTGCGCGAGCAGACCGGGACGATGATCCGGCGCGCCGACTTCAAGCTGGAAACGCTGCCGGCGCACCACACGATGAACTTCAAGGTGATCGACGAGCACGGTCGCCAGCTGGATATGGGCCGCAACCTGGCCCAACTGCGCGCCGAACTGGGCGGGCAGGCGCAGCAGTCGTTCCAGAACATCGCCGCGCGCGATGTGCCGGCCGTCGAGGCGGGGCAGTACGAGAACCTGACCTCATGGTCGTTTGGCGAATTGCCCGAACTGCTGGAAATCCGCAAGGGCAACCAGACGCTGTTCGGCTACCCGGCGCTGGTGGACCGTGGCGACCACTGTGACGTGGAGGTGTTCGACGATCCCCAGGAGGCGGCGCGCATCCACCACGCGGGCCTGCGGCGGTTGTTCGCGCTGCAGTTGCGCGAACAGGTCAAGTTCATCGAAAAGAACATTCCGAACCTGCAGCAGATGGCCATGCAGTACATGACGCTGGGCACGCAGGAGGAATTGCGCAACCAGATCGTGCTGATGGCGCTGGAGCGCGCCTGCCTGCAGGCGCCGCTGCCGCGCAACGAGGCCGAGTTCAATGCCCGCAAGGACGAAGGCCGGGCGCGATTGTCGCTGCTGGCGCAGGAAATCGCGCGGCTGGTCGGCACCATCCTGGCCGAATATGCATCGCTGCCGCGCAAGCTGTTGCAGGCCAAGCCGTTCGGTTCGGCCTACCAGGACCTGGAAGCCCAGCTCGGCCGGTTGATGAATAAGTCGTTTGTGATCGATACGCCATACACGCAGCTGGTCCACTATCCGCGCTATTTGAAGGGCATGGCGATGCGGGTGGACAAGGTCAAGGGCGACCCGGGCCGCGACAGCCAGCGCATCCAGGATATGGCGCCGCTGGTCCAGCAATGGCAGCGCGCCGAAAAGCAGTTGCGCAGCCAGGGCAGGGGTGCCGCCGACGTGCGGCTGGACGAATTCCGATGGATGCTGGAAGAACTGCGCGTGGCGCTGTTTGCCCAGGAACTGCGCACGCCACAGCCCATCTCGGTCAAGCGGCTGCAGAAGGTCTGGGAGTCGATCCAGCGATGACCGGGAAAACCGAGGCGCAGCGGGCGTTCGCGATGGAAAGTGCCGCTCACATGTATCCAAATGTAAGTTACGCTTAAGAATCCGTTGTACTCGTCATCGCAACCGTCAGACGAAACGTTAGAATGCGCGATTCGTGTAGAAATGGCGGTCTTATGCTTGCATTGCGTCGTGTTGTGGCGGGGGTGTTGTCGATAGGCGCCCTGGCTTTGGCAATGGTCTCCGCGTCCGCCCGGGCAGAGGTGGTGACGATCCTGAATTCCGGTGACGCCAGCGTCACGTTGATCGACAAGGACACCCAGAAGGTTCTGGAAACGTTCCCGATCGGCAAGGAGCCGCACCACCTGATCGCCACGCCCGACGAGAAATCGCTGATCGTGGCCAACGCGGTCGGCAACGACCTGGTCTTCCTGGACCCGGTCACCGGCAAGGTGCAGCAGCGCGTGCCGGGCATCGACGATCCGTACCAGGTGGGCTTCTCGCCGGACCAGAAGTGGTTCATCGCCACCGGCAACCGGCTGGATCGCGTGGACGTCTACCGCTGGGACGGCCATCAGCTCAAGATCGCCAAACAGTTCCCGCTGGCCAAGACGCCCAGCCATATCGCCTTCACCGCCGACAGCAAGATCGCCTTCATCACGCTGCAGGATTCCAACCAGATTGCCGCCATCGACCTGACCACGCTCAACGTGATGTGGGTCATGGAGGCGGGCTCGGCGCCGGCCGGCGTATGGGTCACGCCTGACCAGAAGTACCTGCTGGTGGGCATGACCGGTGCCGACTACGTGGCCGTGATCGACTGGCGCACGCGCACCGTGGTCAAGCAGATCCAGACCGGCAAGGGCGCGCACAACTTCCGCGCCGTGGGCGACAAGCGCCATCTGTTCCTGACCAACCGCGTGCAGGGATCGATCAGCATCATCGACCAGCAGACGCTGTCGAAGGTGGGCGATATCACGGGCCTGCTGCCCGGCCCGGACGACATGGAACTGACCGCCGACGGCAAGACGCTGTGGGTGACGTTCCGCTGGGCGCGCTCGGTGGGCCTGATCGACGTGGCCAGCCGCAAGATGGTGAAGACGATTCGCGTGGGCAAGTCGCCGCACGGCATCTATTTCAAGACCCGCGCGCCGCTGTATTGATATTGACCTGACAAGTCTGAGGACAACATGCGCCGGATGATTTCGCGCATTGCCGCGCTGGTGCTGGCACCGGTGGCGGCTTCGGTGGCCGGCGTGGCGCTGGCCGCCGGGGCGGTTGGACAGGAGGCTGGCGCGTGCCGCGCCGGCACGCTGTACCTGACCTTCGACACCGGCAGCATGAGCCAGGCCGAGCTGATTGCCCGCACGCTGCGCCGCCACCATATTCGCGCCACCTTCTTCCTGGCCAGCGAACCGACCATCAACAAGGACAATTCGCTGGACCCGGCGTGGGCGCCGTACTGGAAATCGCTGGCCGCTGACGGCCACGCCTTCGGCACCCATACGTACGACCATGTGTACCTGCGCAGCGTCAAGGGCGGCAAGGTCACCATGCGTCCGCAGTTCGGCGCGCAGGGCGGCCGCGATGTGGTCATGGACGAGGCGTCGTTCTGTACCGAACTGCGCCGCAGTGCGCAGGCGTTCCAGTCGATGACGGGCCAGCCGATGGTGCCGCTGTGGCGCGCCCCGGGCGGCCGCACCGCGCCGCAGACGCTGGCGTGGGCCGAGCAGTGCGGCTTCCGGCATGTGGGCTGGGCGCCGGCCGGCTTCCTGGGCGACGAGCTGTCGTCGGAGACATTTCCGAACCAGGCGCTGCTGGACAAGGCACTGCGTGACCTGCGCGATGGCGATATTACGATGGCCCACCTGGGCATCTGGTCGCGCAAGGACCCGTGGGCGCCGGCCGTCCTCGATCCACTGCTGACGGGGCTGGAGCAAAAGGGATTCTGCTTTGCCACCTTGCGCGAACATCCGCTATACAAGAACTGGATCGCGCAGCACGGCGCGGTGGAAGCCGGCGCGCAACCAATTTCCGGGTCGAAACGGTAATGTGGGACGCCTTCACTAACTGGCTCAATCTCTGGGTCGGCCAGATCGAGGCCACGGTCTTCCAGGACGTGATCCTGCCCGTGGTCTACAACCTCGGTTTTGGCGGCTATGCGGAGGACGCCTTTACCGGCACCGAATGGCTGCTGGTGGGCGTGGTGCAGATCGCCGTCATGGTGCTGATCCTGGGGCCGCTCGAAAAGCTGCGTCCGGTGGAGGCCGTGACCGACCGGCGCGCCATCCGGACCGACATGTTCTATACGGTGATCCACCGCCTGGGGCTGTTCCGGCTGGCCATGTTCTTCCTGCTGGCGCCGCTGATGGACGGCCTGGAAGGTCAACTGCGCCTGCTGGGCTGGCAGCGCATCAACGTGGAAGACTGGTGGCCGGGCGTGACGTCGGTGCCGCTGGTCAGCTTCTTCGTCTACCTGCTGCTGTTCGACCTGCTCGACTACTGGTATCACCGGCTATCGCACACCTACCGGTGGTGGTGGAGCCTGCACGCGGTGCATCACAGCCAGCAGCAGATGACGCTGTGGAGCGACAACCGCAACCACCTGCTCGACGACATCCTGCGCGACGCCGTGTTCGCCACGGCCGCGCTGGCCGTCGGCGTGGAGCCGTCGCAGTACGTGCTGCTGGTGGCGCTGTCGCAACTGCTGCAGAGCCTGCAGCACGCCAACCTGAAGCTGCACTTCGGCTGGCTGGGCGAGCGGCTGCTGATCTCGCCGCGCTTTCATCGCACGCATCATGCGGTCGGGCTGGGCCACGAGCGCGCCGGCGGCGATGGCCGGCCGGTGCGGCTGGGCGGCTGCAATTACGGCGTGATCTTCCCGTGGTGGGACATGCTGTTCCGCACCGCCGTCTTCACCGACGTCTACTATCCCACCGGCATCCGCGATCAACTGCCGCCGCCCACGGGGCGCGGGCGCAACTATGGTGGCGGCTTCCTGTCCCAGCAATGGCTGGGCATCAAGCGGCTTTTGCGTCTGGGGTGATGGGAAGGCCCCCTGGGCTGTGCTAGGCTCTGGTGGCTTTCCTGAACACTCTTTTTCGCAGATCGCTGCATGAACGATATCCTTCGCGCGTTTGGGCGCGCCGTGGTCAGCCAGCTGCATCCGCGCATGCTGATGCTGACCGTCATCCCGTTTGTCCTGGCCACGGCCCTGTGGGGCGGCCTGATCTGGTGGGGCTGGGACCCGATCATGGGCACCGCCCGCGCGCTGCTGGAAGGTTCGGTCTTCACGAGCTGGATCTACTCCATGCTGGACTGGCTCGGCCTGCAGTCGTTGCGCACCGTGGTGGCGCCGCTGTTCGTGCTGACGCTGGCGATTCCGCTGGTCATTGCGTCGATGCTGATCTTCATCAGCCTGTTCTCGGTGCCTGCCGTGGTGAAGCACCTGGAGCGCGCCTATCCGGACCTGCAGAAGGCCCACGGCGGCAGCATTGCCGGCAGCGTGTTCCAGGCGCTGGGCAATACGGTGGTCTTCCTGCTGCTGGTGCTGGTCACGCTGCCGCTGTGGCTGATTCCGCCGTTTTTTGCGCTGATCCCGCCGGTGCTGTGGGGCTGGCTGACCTACCGCGTCATGACGTACGACGCGTTGTCCGAGCACGCCACGGCCGAGGAGCGCAAGACGCTGATGAAGCGCCACCGCATTCCGCTGCTGACGATCGGCGTGGTGGTGGGCCTGCTGGGCTCCGCCCCCACCTTGCTGTGGGTATGGTCGGCTGTCATCATCTTTCTGTTTCCGGTCGTGCTGGCGGGCACGCTCTGGCTGTACGTGCTGATCTTCATTTTCTCGGCGCTGTGGTTCGGCCACTTCTGCCTGCGCGCGCTGGCGGACCTGCGTGCCGAACGGGCCGCTGCGGCACCGCCGCCACCGACGCCGGGCGACGTGATCGACCTGGCGCCGTCCGACGTGCGCCAGATCGGGCAGTCGTGATGGCAGACGCCACGGCAGCGTGAGCTTTCCATCCTGAGTCTTCAACCAAGAGGGGCATCATGGGTTTCGGTTTGATTGTCATCGGCGACGAGATCCTTTCCGGACGGCGCGAGGACAAGCACATGCGCTGCGCCATCGAACTGCTCGGCGAGCGCGGACTGGCGCTGGACTGGGCCGAGTACGTGGGCGACGAACGCGGGCGCATTACCGCCACGTTGCGGCGGACGTTCGCAGGTCCCGATGTCGTGTTCTGCACGGGCGGCATCGGCGCCACACCGGACGACCATACGCGCCAGTGCGCGGCGGCGGCACTGGGCGTGGACCTGGCACTGCACCCGGAGGCGCGCGAGCAGATCGCGCTGCGCATCGCGGAGACCGCCAACGGCGATCCGGTCAAGGCCGACCTGAATGCGCCCGAGAACCAGCATCGGTTCAAGATGGGCGAATTTCCGGTGGGCGCGCGCATCATCCCGAACAGCTACAACCGGATTCCGGGCTTCTCGGTGGCCGATCACCACTTCATGCCCGGCTTCCCGGTGATGGCCTGGCCGATGATGGAGTGGGTGCTCGACCACTACTACACGCACCTGTTCCACCTGGACGCCGAGCAGTCGCGGGCGTTCTACGTGTTCGAGGCACCGGAATCCACGCTGACGCCGCTGATGGAGCAGGTGGAGGCCACGTTCCCGGGCATCCGCGTGTTCAGCCTGCCGTCGGTGGGCGACGTGACCCGAGGCGACCGCCTTGGGCGGCGGCATATCGACCTGGGGGTGAAGGGACCAGCCGACCTGGTGCCGCCGGCCTACGCGATGCTGCTCGAAGGTGTCCGCGCGATGGGATTCGAGATCGTCGAGCAGTAGGGCGGGGCGTCAGCTCGACTGGCCTAAAAAAAGCGCATCACGGTGGTGATGCGCTTTTTTGTTTGCCGTGTGGGGCCTCGTGGGGCGTTGGCCGGCGTTGCCCGGACTCAGGCGCCGTGCCACGGCAGGCCGCGGAAGCACCAGCCTTCCACGGTCTTGCGGTGGTGTTCCTCGTCGCGCGGGCCCTCGAAGCCTTCCAGCACATCCATGGCCAGCGTGTAGCCGGCCTCGGTCGCCACGCGCGCCGCATGCTTCGAGCGGGCCGCGCTGCGGCACAGGAACAGCACCGGGGCGTCCTGCGGCACGCGCGCCTTCAGTTCGGCCACGAAATTGGGGTTCTGGGTGCCGCCCGGGTAGGTCGACCATTCGACATGCGCGAACTGTTCGTCGGGCAGCGCCACGCCGCCCACCCAGTCCAGTTCGGCCTGGGTGCGTACATCGACCAGTACGGCCTTCGGGTCGGCCTGCAGCAGCGCGTAGGCTTCCTGCGGGGAGAGGGCGCCGTAGTAGGGTAGCTGGCCCTGTTGCCGACGTGCGTGGGCGGCCTGGAGGAGGGTGTCTCGGGTAGTCATTCTGTGTGACGAAGTCAATAAGAAAGCGATCAAAACTGGCGCGCTCGGACGGCTTGGGGGGGCGATCGCAAGAAAGCCCAATCTTTGCTGGGAGCCAGCCCGAATCGGCGCTATTCTAGCGCCCGGCCGTTGCGAGCGGCCCGAAAAATGGTGGCAAACCGGATGCGCCGTTTTGGTGCCAAACTGGTGCATTTCTCACGGTTTGGCACTGTCACGGTGCTATGACTTGAATGATGCACCATAATGGTGTGTCATGGATGTCGGGGCTGGCGAGCCGCGGCGGCAAAGCCAGGCAGGCTCAGGCCGGCAGCCGGGATTGCATGCAATCCGCATCCCCCGTCGCGGTGCGGCCTGACAGGCAGATGCACGTTTTTCGGGAAGTCTGTGCGATTGGCGCCCCGCTGGGGCCAGGCGTTGGCACGCTTTCTGCTAACATCCCTCGTCCCTTTTGGGGCGGCCAGATCGGCAGGTCCGGAGGTCGCACCAACAATGGCTTTCTCAGACACAGCCTCGAATTTCCAGGAGATAGGCATGGCGCAGAGCGTTGCAGATGTGATGAAGCTCGTGAAGGAAAACGACGTCAAGTTCGTCGATTTCCGCTTCACGGATACCAAGGGCAAGGAACAGCACGTGTCGGTGCCGACGTCGCACTTCGACGAGGACAAGTTCGAAAGCGGCCACGCCTTTGACGGTTCGTCCATCGCGGGCTGGAAGGGTATCGAAGCCTCGGACATGCTGCTGATGCCGGATTCGGGTACCGCCTACATCGACCCGTTCTATGAAGAACCGACCCTGGTCCTGACCTGCGACGTGATTGAACCGTCGGACGGCAAGGGCTACGACCGCGACCCGCGCTCGATCGCCAAGCGCGCCGAGGCCTACCTGAAGAGCACCGGCCTGGGCGACACCGCCTTCTTCGGTCCGGAACCCGAGTTCTTCATTTTCGACGGCGTGACCTGGAACATCGACATGCAGGGCTGCTCGGTGAAGATCCAGTCGGAAGAAGCACCGTGGTCGTCGGGCAAGGAATTCGAGCACGGCAACAGCGGTCACCGTCCGGGCAAGAAGGGCGGCTACTTCCCGGTTGCCCCGATCGACACGTTCCAGGACATGCGTTCGGAAATGTGCCTGATTCTGGAATCGCTGGGCATTCCGGTCGAAGTGCACCACCACGAAGTGGCGGGCCAGGGCCAGAACGAAATCGGCACCAAGTTCAGCACGCTGGTGCAGCGCGCCGACTGGACGCAGCTGCAGAAGTACGTGATCCAGAACGTTGCGCACACCTATGGCAAGACCGCCACGTTCATGCCGAAGCCGGTCGTGGGCGACAACGGTTCGGGCATGCACGTTCACCAGTCCGTGTGGAAGGACGGCCAGAACCTGTTCGCAGGCAACGGCTACGCCGGCCTGTCGGAGTTCGCGCTGTACTACATCGGCGGCATCATCAAGCACGCCCGCGCCCTGAACGCCATCACCAACCCGGGCACGAACTCGTACAAGCGCCTGGTGCCGGGCTTCGAAGCCCCGGTGAAGCTGGCCTATTCGGCCCGCAACCGTTCGGCCTCGATCCGTATTCCGTACGTGGCGAACCCGAAGGGCCGCCGTATCGAAACGCGTTTCCCGGACCCGCTGATGAACCCGTACCTGGGCTTCTCGGCACTGCTGATGGCCGGCCTGGACGGCGTGATGAACAAGATCCACCCGGGCGAAGCTGCCGACAAGAACCTGTACGACCTGCCGCCGGAAGAAGACGCAAAGATCCCGACCGTCTGCTCGAGCCTCGACCAGTCGCTGGAGTACCTGGACAACGACCGTGAGTTCCTGACCCGCGGCGGTGTGTTCTCGAACTCGATGATCGATGCGTACATCGAACTCAAGATGGAAGAAGTCACGCGTTTCCGCATGACGACTCACCCGATCGAGTTCGACATGTACTACTCGCTGTAAAGCGATAAGTGGGTTGCCAGGTTGTGACCGGGCAACACTTGCACCAGGAAGGGGCGGCTTCGGCTGTCCCTTTTTGTTTTGCGGCGACGTTGCTCGCTAGAATGGGGCTCCTTTTCCCAACCTTCATGTCGATGTTCATGAACGCCATTTCGAACAACGGTTTCAGCATGGCCGGCGGCGCGCTGCCGCACCAAATGCGTGTGGGTTTCCCTATTCTGGTGACGATGGCCGCCGTGGCGCTGGCCGTCTGGGCCGCGCCGGCCGCGGCGCAGTCGTCGGACGTGTACATGTGCAAGGGCCCCAACGGCGTGCCCGAGTACCGCAACGGCAGCGGCGGCGGCAAGGACTGCAAGAAGCTCAACCTGCCCGACGTGATGACGGTGCCCGGCACGCGTACCGGCGGCGGTGGCGCCACGGCGGCCGCCAGGCCGGCCGCCACGTCGCCGGCGGCATTCCCGCGCGTGGACAGTGCCACGCAGAAGACCCGCGATGGCGAACGCCGCACGGTGCTGGAGCAGGAGCTGCAGTCCGAGGAAGCCAGGCTGGCCGGGCTGCGCGCCGAGTACAACAACGGCGAGCCGGAGCGCCAGGGCGGCGAGCGTAATTATCAAAAGTATCTGGATCGCACGGCACGGCTGCGCGATGACGTTGCGCGTAGTGAAGCCAATGTGGCTTCGCTTCGGCGGGAACTGTCGAATCTGAAGGATTGAAACCGATGCGTCGCCTGATTCGCGGAGTTTCGCGCAAGGTTACCGGGGCCGACCGCAAGCCGGACGTGGCTGGTTCAGAGGCCCCGGAAGTGCGTGATGCCGATATCCTGCCATTGGGCGATTTCGCATTGCATCCCGGCCTGGACGTGGTGGCCAACCCGGTACTGCTGGTGCGCCAGCCGGGGCTGCGGGTGGTCTACGCCAATCCGGCCGCCGAGGCCAGCTTTGCCATGTCGCGCAAGGCCATGGTGGAACTGACGCTGCCCGACCTGTTCGGCGCGTCGGAAGAGCTCGACACCATGATCGACTCCGTCATGGCGCGGCAGGTGGACGTGCGCCGCCAGGACCTGGTGCTGCGCCCGCCGCTGCAGGAACCGCTGCACGCCCACGTGGTGGTGGGCGGCATCGAGGGCAATTCCAGCACGGCGCTGGTCGAGATCCTGCTTAACGAGCAGAAGGTGCGCAGCGACCGCGAGGAACGCCTGATCGACCTGACATCGGCCAACAAGGAACTGATCCGAAATCTGGCGCACGAGATCAAGAACCCGCTGGGCGGTATCCGCGGGGCGGCGCAGCTGCTGGAATTCGAGCTGCCCGAGCGTGCGCTGCGCGAGTACACGCAGGTCATCATCAAGGAATCGGACCGCCTGCAGACGCTGGTGGACCGCCTGCTGGAGCCCCATCGTCACCCGCACATCGTCTCCGAACTCAATATCCACGAAGTGCTGGAGCGGGTGCGCTCGGTGGTGCTGGCCGAATTCCCGAACGGGCTCGATATCGTGCGCGACTACGATGCCAGCCTGCCGGAGCTGCGCGGGGACATGGAGCAACTGATCCAGGCCGTGCTGAACATCGTCCACAACGCGGCGCAGGCGCTGCACGAGCGCATCGCCCAAGGCGACGCGCAGATCGTCCTGCGGACCCGGGTGGCCCGCCAGGTCACGATTGCCAAGCGTTTGTACAAGCTGGCATTGGACTTGCATGTGATAGACAACGGCCCGGGCATCCCCGACGACATTCGCGAACGCATCTTCTATCCGCTGGTGTCGGGGAGGGATGGCGGTAGCGGTCTCGGTCTCACACTCGCTCAAACCTTCGTGCAGCAGCACGAGGGCTTGATCGAATGCGAGAGCCGGCCGGGCTGTACCGACTTCCGTATCCTGCTGCCGCTGCACTGACCGCCGATCCAGACATCGACGCGTCCCACGCGGCGATCCAGCGGGTCATACGGGAGACCACATGACACCGAGCAGACAAGCGACGCACATGAAGCCGATCTGGATAGTCGACGACGATCAATCAATCCGCTGGGTCCTGGAAAAGGCCCTTGCCCGTGAAAGCCTGCTCTCCCGCAGTTTTACCAATGTGCGCGACGTGCTCGCGGCGTTGGAAGAGGACGAGCCGCAAGTCCTGATTTCCGATATCCGCATGCCTGGCGGGTCGGGACTGGACCTGCTGCAGGCGATCAAGGCGCGCCACCCCGGGCTGCCGGTCATCGTGATGACCGCGTACTCGGACCTGGACAGCGCAGTGGCCGCCTTCCAGGGCGGCGCGTTCGAATACCTGGCCAAGCCGTTCGATGTCGACAAGGCTGTCGAGCTGATCCGTCGCGCGCTGGAGGAAAGCCTGCGCGAGGAGGAAATGGACGACCGGCTAGTCGATGCGCCCGAGATCCTGGGCCAGGCGCCGGCCATGCAGGACGTGTTCCGCGCCATCGGCCGCCTGTCGCAATCGAACGTGACCGTGATGATTACCGGCGAGTCCGGTACCGGGAAGGAACTGGTGGCGCGGGCGTTGCACAAGCACAGCCCGCGCGCCAACGGCCCGTTCATCGCGCTGAACACGGCGGCGATTCCGAAGGATCTGCTGGAATCGGAACTGTTCGGCCATGAGCGCGGCGCATTCACGGGCGCGCAGACCATGCGGCGCGGCCGCTTCGAGCAGGCCGAGGGCGGTACGCTGTTCCTCGATGAAATCGGCGATATGCCATTCGATCTGCAGACGCGGCTGCTGCGCGTGCTGTCGGACGGCAATTTCTATCGCGTCGGCGGCCACAATCCGCTGCGCGCGAATGTGCGGGTGATCGCCGCCACCCACCAGAACCTGGAAACGCGGGTCAAGGAAGGGCTGTTCCGCGAGGACTTGTTCCACCGGCTGAACGTGATCCGGCTGCGCCTGCCGCCGCTGCGCGAGCGGCCCGAGGACATCACGCTGCTGGCGCGGCATTTCCTGCAGAAGAGCGCCAAGGAACTGGGCGTCGAGCCCAAGCGCATGTCGGACGAGGCGCTGACCTACGTCAGCACGCTGCCGTTCCCGGGCAACGTGCGCCAGCTTGAGAACCTGTGCAACTGGCTGACCGTGATGGCCCCGGCACAGACCATCGAGGTCAAGGACCTGCCGCGCGAGATGATCGACGCCGGGCATGGCGAAAGCCTGTCGGCGTCGCGTCCGCCGGCGCCCGACATGCGGCCTGCCGGTGACTACGAGTCAGTGGACACGTCCGACTACGGCATGGGCGCACCGGGCGGGGATGGCGACACCCTGGTGGCAACGCGTCCGCCCATGGTGACGACATCGTCGGCCATGGCGCCGGCCTATGCCGCGCCGGCCGTCACGCAGAGCTGGGAAAGTCTGCTGGCCGGCGAGGCAAAGTCGATGCTGGAATCCGGCCAGCCGGAAGTCATGGACGCGCTGACGCGCCGGTTCGAAAAGGCCGTGCTGGAAGCCGCGCTCGGCGTCACGCGCGGCCGCCGCGTGGAAGCCGCGACCCGGCTTGGAATTGGCCGGAATACGATTACGCGGAAGCTCCAGGAGCTGGGATTCGACTGAACCCCGATCGCAGTGCCGCGCAACGCGCAAACGTGAAGGGAGGCTCGGTCGGGCCTCCCTTTTTCAATGGGGAACGCGGGAATCGCTTAGGGACTGACCGGCTCGGGCGCCTCATCCACCTGGAACGCGGGAAGCCATACGTCGGGCCCGGGCGCCACCAGAATCCTGCCACGCGCCGACACCCGCTTGCCGGCCAGCGCGCGGGCCTGCCGGACCGTCATGCCGCGCAATTCCCAGAAGTCGAACGCGTCCGTTTCCAGCATGATCGTCGGGAACGGGTCGTTACCCCGGATCTGAATCTCTCCGACCAGCGTCTGCGGCGGCTCGACGGGCGGGGCGGCGGCACATGCCGTGATGGCCAGTGCGGCGAGGAGTGCGAGGATTGCGCCGAAGCATGCTTTCACGCCGGGTCTCCGGAAGTGTGGGGTGACGGCGCACCCCGCCAACGCCTTATTGGACCACGACAGACAGCGATGTGCCCGCAGGGACCTCGACTGTCTCGCTGTATGTCCCGGTCACGGCACTGCGGACGATCGGCAGGCTGCCGTAGGGCTGCAGCAGAAGCGGCACCGACTGCGTCAGCGTTCGAATCGGCAGGAGGTCCTGGGGATCGATCGGCGGCAACCTGAAGTCACCGTCCACCCGTGCCGGGAAGCCAAAGCCGGCAGGGCTTGGCGTTTTCATCAACGCGCCCGCGGTCGCGGCAAACGCGCGTAGCTGTTCGCCGAAACCGGAAGTGTCCTTGACCGAGCGGATGGCCGAATCCAGAACCTGGACCGAATTGGTGCTGCTGAAATCGTTCAGCAGGGCTTTATAGAAGTCGAGTCCGAGCTGCCGGGTCAGAAATCCGCCGAGCGATCCGGAAACGGCATAGCTGTTGCAGGACGCCGATGCAACCCTGAAGTCGAGCAGGCTGCAGTTATAGGAACCGGCCCGGTAGCCGACGTAGTCCGGAAAGCGCATGTCGCGGATCGTGTTGTAGTCCGGGCTGACGGAATCGCTGACGAGATCCTCCAGCATCATGGCTGAAGCTTCCTCCAGCCACCGTTCAAATATGTACGCGGGGCCCTTGACCACGCCTCGGCGGTAGAAGCTCTGCAGGTGCATCGCTTCATGAATCATCGTCGAGACCATTTCCGTCAGGGCCTCGGGGCCGCCCAGATAGAGCGCCTCGGCATCCATGTACAGCGATACCGACTCGTTGCTGTAAGGATTGGTGGCTGGATGCCGGGCGATGGCATTCCGTCCATAGAAATACCCGAGCATGCCGGTCGGACGCTCGTCGTTGTTGAAATTCAGGATCACGATGTCGATGGGCTGCCCGGTGGCGGGGATCAACTCGGAATAGTCGTGCGGCCCCCACAGTGGGCCACCGACCGAGATGAGCGTGTCGTAGAGCCGTCCGGCGGGCGTAAAACTGTCTGCAAGCAGCGCCACGATTTCAGGGCTCACCCTGTCTGGCGTATTTTCTGATTCCTCCACCCAGAAATTGACGGTGGTGCCGTCGCTGGTGGCGCGCTGGAGCACCAGCGTGGCCGAACGCGCCGTATCGTCGGCGTGATACCAGGTTCTGGTAGTGTTCACGACCGCAGGGGCCTGGCTCTGCCGTGCCGAGAAGACCGACATGTTGCTGCGCTGGCCGGCGAGTGCCGCCCAGCCTTCGCGATTGAAGTCCGCAATGCGTTGCCGGACGGCCTGCCCGCCATCCTCGTTCCATCGCAGTGCGTTCGCCGCGACCGGGGACGCCTGCGGCGTCGTCAGCGAAATCGTGGGCATGATCTTCGGCACGGCGGTCTGGTTTGTGAAGACGAGCGTGACGTCCTGCCCGTTCAGGCCGTCGATCCGGACCGGGATCCTGGCCGGGGTGGCAGAGGCGTTGATGGCTTGCCACACGCCCACGCCATTGCCCGCATAGGTGTTCGCGCTGACAGTGCCGCAGTTGCTGCAGGCCGGCGACACCGTACTGGGCGGGTCCGGCAGCGGCGCGGGTGGCGGTGTTTCGGGTGCGGGTGCGGGGGCTGGCGCGGGTGCTGGCGCCGCGACCG
This sequence comes from Cupriavidus sp. 94F1, assembly GCF_057798875.1. NCBI lineage: Bacteria > Pseudomonadati > Pseudomonadota > Betaproteobacteria > Burkholderiales > Burkholderiaceae > Cupriavidus > Cupriavidus sp. 94F1. Next base: position 129,612 of record NZ_JBYOJT010000001.1, on the reverse strand, counting down.
TCGTGGGTGGCGCGGACGGTTCGCCATCGCCACCACCGCCACAGCCGCCGAGCGTGGCGGCAGCCAGTAGTGCTGCGGATACGGACTTCGAATGCGCAAGGATGCGCGACGTGTTTGTCATGACGATTCCCCCTCGAATGTCGGTTGGCGAAGCCGGGCGCCATCGCGGCGCAGCGGTGCTTATACCGGCGTGGATGGCGGGTTCGCCGTCCACACGAGGGGAAATCGAGATTACTTGACGGCCATCATGCCAACTGTTTCAGCTTTAAGACCCTTTCGGCCATTTCCGTAAATCCTTCGCCGCCGGACGCATCGGTGATGTAGGCCGGCTTCACTGGCAGTTTGTCCAGGATGTCGCGCACGTTGGCGACGCCCACCGATAGCGGGAAATGCCCGAACATCGCCACGTCATTGGCCGAATCGCCAATGAACAGCCATTCGTCGCGCCTCGCGTCGATGTCGTCCCCGAGTAATTCCTCTACACAGAGCCGGCTCATCGACAGCTTGTCGTGATGGCCGAACCAGCCATTGACGTGGATCGAGCTGACCGTGGCCGTCATGCCGGCGCCGCGCATGATCGCCACGATGCGGTCCACGGCGGCCTGCGGCAGCGGCGATACGTCCTCGGCGTGGTCGATGGCCAGGTCCGCCGCATGCCATGCCTGATCCGAGGCCAGCGCGCAGCCGGGGACTTCGCGCAGGATTTCCTGGCCCAGTGCGTGGATGCGGAACAGGTTCGCCTCGCGGGTGGCGGCGTCGTCCAGGAAACGTGTGATGAGTTTGTTATCGACAAGATGCGAATAGAACGCACCGTTTTCGCCGATGATGGCATCCACTGGCCATAGGCGGGTCAGGATTTCCGCCCACGCGATGCAGCGCCCCGTGACCGGAATCACGTGCAGCCCCGCCCGTTTGAGGCGGTCGAGCGCGACGTAGGTGGAAGCGGGCAGGCGGCCGTCGGTGGTCAGGGTGCCGTCGATGTCGGTCAGGATGCCGCGGACACGGCGCAGCGCGCTGTCGGGCAGGGCGGAAAAGGAGGTCGGTACGGTCATGGCGGGGCATTGTAGCCGTGGCGAACCGCGCCCGGCGTGGCAATTGTCTGTCGTCAATATGCTGCAACATTCTCTTGCGCAAGGGCGGGTTTGCCCGGTGTTCGATGACAACGGAGCGGCGTAACATGCCTGTCACAAAAAATGCATACAGTCGGTCGCTTTTTCAAAAAAAACTGTCGCACCGAACGGCCTCAGGAGAAATACCATGTCCTTCCCGCGCTTCGCAGTGAAATTCGCCGCAGTGGCCAGCCTGGCCCTTGCCGGCACGGCCCACGCAGCCGTAGAGATCCAGTGGTGGCACGCCATGCAGGGCGCGCTGAACGACAAGGTGAACGAGATCGCCAACAAGTTCAACGCCAGCCAGTCCGACTACAAGATCGTGCCCGTGAACAAGGGCAACTACGACGAAACCATGGCCGCCGGCATTGCCGCGTTCCGCGCTGGCGGCGCCCCGGCCATCCTTCAGGTGTTCGAGGTGGGTACCGCCACGATGATGAGCGCCAAGGGCGCCATCAAGCCGGTGTCCGTCGTCATGAAGGAATCGGGCGAGAAGTTCGACCAGAAGGCCTATATCCCGGCCGTGGCGGGTTACTACACCTCGTCGAAGGGCGAGATGCTGTCGTTCCCGTTCAACAGCTCGACCACCGTCTTCTATTACAACAAGGACGCCTTCAAGAAGGCCGGCCTGTCGGCGCCGCCGAAGACCTGGCCCGAGGTCATGCAGTATTCGGCCAAGCTGAAGGCGGCCGGCAGCAGCTGCGCGTACACGACCGACTGGCAGAGCTGGGTGCACCTGGAGAGCTTCTCGGCCTGGCATAACACGCTGTTCGCGTCCAAGAACAACGGCTTTGGCGGCACCGACGCCCGCCTGGTGTTCAACAGCCCGCTGCACGTGAAGCACATCACGAACCTGCAGGAAATGGTCAAGAAGGGCTATTTCAGCTACGGCGGCCGCAAGTCGGAGTCGCAGGCCAAGTTCTATAACGGCGAATGCGCGATGTTCACCGGCTCGTCGGCGTCGCTGGCCAACATTCGTAAAAACGCCAAGTTCCAGTTCGGCGTGTCGCAGTTGCCGTACTACGCGGACGTGCAGGGGGCTCCGCAGAACACGATCATCGGCGGTGCGTCGCTGTGGGTGATGGGCGGCAAGAAGGCCGAAGAATACAAGGGCGTGGCCAAGTTCTTCACGTTCCTGTCGCAGCCCGAGATCCAATCGGACTGGCACCAGGCCACCGGCTACCTGCCGGTGACGATGGCCGCGTATGAACTGACCAAGAAATCGGGTTATTACGACAAGAACCCGGGTGCCGACGTATCGGTCGAGCAGATGGTCGTGAAGACCACCGAGAAGTCGCGCGGCGTGCGCCTGGGCAACCTGGTGCAGATCCGCACGATCGTCGATGAGGAACTGGAGTCGGTGTGGGCCGGCAAGAAGGAACCGAAGGCGGCGCTGGACGCGGCCGTGGCACGCGGTAACGAACAGCTGGAACGCTTCCAGAAGACCGCCCGGGAGTAAGCCCGGCCGGTGCAGCGCCCGAGCGGGCGGCGGCAACACCGTCGCCCGCTTGACGTTTGTTCAGTCGTTCAGTCGTTTGGTCGTTTGGTCGTTTAGTCTCAGGGCGGACTCCATCCCATGGAAAAACGCGTCGTATTCCGGTCGCCGTGGCTGCCGTATCTGCTGGTGCTGCCGCAGATCGTCATCACGCTGGTCTTCTTCTTCCTGCCCGCCGGGCAGGCGCTGTGGCAGTCGATGCTGCAGCAGGATGCCTTCGGCATCCATCTCGATTTTGTCGGCGCCGACAACTTCGTCACGCTCTGGAACGATCCGAACTACATCGAATCGTTCCAGGTGACCGCCGTCTTCGCCATCGGCGTGACGGTGGTGGGCCTGTCGGTGGCGCTGCTGCTGGCGTACTTTGCCGACCGCGTGGTGCGCGCCGCCACCGGCTACAAGACGCTGCTGATCTGGCCGTACGCCGTGGCCCCTGCCGTGGCGGGCGTGCTCTGGATGTTCATGTTCAACCCGACGCTGGGCGTGGTGTCGTACGCGCTGCGCAAGATCGGCGTGGACTGGAACTACCTGCTGGACAGCAACCAGGCGCTGGCGCTGGTGGTGCTGGCGGCCGCGTGGAAGCAGATCAGCTACAACTTCCTGTTTTTCCTGGCCGGGCTGCAGAGCATTCCCAAGTCGCTGATCGAAGCGGCGGCCATCGATGGCGCCGGGCCGTGGAAGCGGTTCTGGTCGATCGTGTTCCCGCTGCTGTCGCCGACCACGTTCTTCCTGCTAGTGATCAATGTGGTCTACGCGTTCTTCGACACCTTCGCGATCATCGACGCGGTGACGCACGGCGGCCCGTTCAACTCCACGAACACGCTCGTGTACAAGGTGTTCCACGATGGCTTCCGTGGCATGGACATCGGCGGTTCGGCCGCGCAGTCGGTGGTGCTGATGGTGATCGTGATCGCGCTGACCGTGGTGCAGTTCCGCTTCGTGGAACGCAAGGTCCAGTACTGACAGGAGGATAGGCAATGGTAGAGCGTCGTCCTGTACTGGACTTCATTACCCACGTGGTGCTGATCCTGGGCATCGTCGTGGTGGCATTCCCCGTGTACCTGACCTTCGTGGCGTCGACGCTGACGGCCGAGCAGGTGCTGGATGCCCCCATGACGCTGATCCCGGGCAGCCACCTGATCGAAAACTATCGCACGGTGCTGTTCCAGGGCGTGGGCGAGTCGGCATCGCCGGTGTCCACGATGATGAAGAACAGCCTGATCATGGCGCTGGGCATCGCGCTGGGCAAGATCGCGATCTCGATCATCTCGGCCTTCGCGGTGGTCTATTTCCGCTTTCCGCTGCGCAAGCTCTTCTTCTGGATGATCTTCATCACGCTGATGCTGCCGGTGGAAGTGCGGATCCTGCCCACCTACAAGGTAGTGTCGGATCTGGGCCTGCTGGACAGCTACTTCGGGCTGACGATTCCGATCATCGCGTCGGCCACGGCCACGTTCCTGTTCCGCCAGTTCTTCCTGACCATTCCGGATGAACTGGCCGAGGCGGCCCGCATCGACGGCGCCGGCCCGCTGCGCTTCTTCTGGGATGTGGTGCTGCCGCTGTCGCGCACCAGCATCGCGGCGCTGTTCGTGATCCAGTTTATCTACGGGTGGAACCAGTACCTGTGGCCGCTGCTGATCACCACGCAGAAATCGATGACGCCCGTGGTGGTGGGCGTCACGCAGATGATCTCGCGCTCGGGCGATGCGGCCACCGACTGGAACCTGGTGATGGCCACGGTGATGCTGGCGATGATTCCGCCGGCCGTGGTGGTCGTGCTGATGCAACGCTGGTTCGTCAAGGGCCTGGTGGAAACGGAAAAATAAGGTCAGACATGGCAAAGCTGTCTCTTCGAAACGTACAGAAGACCTACGCCGGCGGCACCCAGGTGGTGCATGGCATCGATATGGAAATCGCCGACGGCGAGTTCATCGTGATCGTCGGCCCGTCCGGCTGCGGCAAGTCCACGCTGCTGCGCATGGTGGCGGGGCTGGAAACGATCACCGGCGGCGAGGTGCATATTGGCGACAAGGTCGTGAACGACCTGGAACCGGCCGAGCGCGACATCGCGATGGTGTTCCAGAACTACGCGCTGTATCCGCACATGAGCGTCTACGACAACATGGCGTACGGCCTCAAGATCCGCGGCATGTCGAAGGCCGAGATCGAGCAGCGGGTGACGCATGCGGCCGGCATCCTGGAACTGGCCCCGCTGCTCGAACGCAAGCCGCGCGCGCTGTCGGGCGGCCAGCGCCAGCGCGTGGCCATGGGGCGCGCCATCGTGCGCGAGCCGGCGGTGTTCCTGTTCGATGAGCCGCTGTCGAACCTCGACGCCAAGCTGCGCGTGCAGATGCGGCTGGAACTGAAGGACCTGCATCGCCGCCTGAAGACCACCAGCCTGTACGTGACCCACGACCAGGTGGAGGCCATGACGCTGGCCGACCGCATGATGGTACTCAACGGCGGGCGTGTCGAGCAGATCGGCACGCCGCTGGAAGTCTATTCGCGCCCGGCCAGCACGTTCGTGGCCAGCTTTATCGGCTCGCCGCCGATGAACCTGGTGCCGGTGGCGCGCAATGGCGCGGGGCAGGGTACCGCCGGCGGCGAGGCGCAGATGCGCGTGCTGCCCAAGGAAGGGCAGGGCGCGGCGGCCACGCTGGGTCATCTGCCGATGGGCCTGCACCTGCCCGAGCAGGCGCTGATGGGGCTGCGCCCCGAGCACATCGAGCCGTGCGCGACGCACGAGGCGATTGCCGAGGTCGATGTGCGCGTGGTGGAGGCGCTGGGCGCCGACTCGTTCGCGTACGGCACGCTCGGCGGCCAGCCGATCGTGGTGCGGCTGGACAGCCATATGCCGGTGCGTGCCGGCGACAAGCTGCCGATCACGGCATCGGCCGACCACCTGCATTTCTTCGACATGGAGCACGGCAGGCGGATCGAGGCGCTGGCATGAGCGATATCCGGACGAACTGGCCATATCCGCGTCATATCGCGCACCGTGGCGCCGGCAAGCTGGCGCCCGAGAACACGCTGGCGGCGTTTCGCCACGGCGCGTCGTTTGGCTACCGGATGTTCGAGTTCGACGTGAAGCTGTCCGGCGACGGCAAGCCCGTGCTGATGCACGATGCCACGCTGGACCGGACCACGTCCGGCCACGGGCGCGTCGATGCGCTGACGGCGGGCGAGATCGCCTTGCTGGACGCCGGCAGCTGGCACAGCCCGGCCTTTGCCGGCGAGCCCGTGCCCACGCTGGCGGCCATCGCCCGCTATACGCAGGCCAACGGCTTCCTGGTCAATATCGAGATCAAGCCGGTGCCGGGTGCCGAATATCGCACTGGTGCTGCGGTGGCGCTCGACGCACTTTCGCTGTGGAAGGGCGCCGCGGTACCCCCTTTGCTATCGTCGTTTTCCGAGGTCGCGCTCGAAGCGGCGCGCCTGGCCGCGCCGGGCCTGCCGCGTGCATTGCTGCTGGACAAGCTGCCGGCCGACTGGCTCGACCGGCTGCGGCGTCTGGACTGCGTGGCGCTGGATTCGAATCATCGCGAACTCGACGCCAAGGTCATTGCCGACGCCCATGCGGCCGGCTTCAAGGTCCTGTGCTACACGGTCAACGACCGTTCGCGCGCCCAGGATCTGCTGTCCTGGGGGCTCGATGGCCTCATTACCGATGCGGTTGACCGGATCGAACCGCAACCGTAACGTTCCTGAACACACTGTCTCGATTTTGCATCACGAAAAGTCCCCACTGTCTGGGGGATTACATGCTATGCTCTGCGAGTGAAGACTTAGGTCCTTCCCGCACAACTTGCCCTTTCGGGTCTGGCGGCGAGACCGAGACAGACGGCACCCCCGGGTGCCGTTCGTTCAAGGTGGTAACCGCAGGACCCCCAAGAGTTGTTTGCAATCCGCTAACCGGTCAGGCCGTGTCGCGGAAGGTTGATGAACCCGCTTAACTCCGGCATACCCGGAGAATAGTGAGCGCCCCATGATGCAGCAGTATCAAAGCAATTCGTACCTCTTCGGCGGCAACGCCCCCTATGTGGAAGAGCTGTACGAGGCCTATCTCCAGAATCCCAGCTCGGTTCCCGACAACTGGCGCGCGTATTTCGACGCGATGCAGAATGTCCCGGCTGTGGATGGTTCCAACGCCCGCGATATCCCCCACGCACCGATCGTCGCCTCGTTCGCCGAGCGCGCCAAGGCGGGCCCCATCAAGACCATCGTTGCCTCGGCCGACTCCGACATGGGTCGCAAGCGCGTCGCTGCCACGCAGCTGATCGCCGCCTACCGCAACATCGGTTCGCACTGGGCCGACCTCGATCCGCTCAAGCGCCAGGAGCGTCCGCCCCTGCCTGACCTGGATCCGGCGTTCTACGGTTTTTCCGAGGCCGACCTCGACATCGTCTTCAATGCCAGCAACACGTATTTCGGCAAGGAGTCGATGAGCCTGCGCGAGCTGCTCAACAACCTCCGTGAGACCTACTGCGGCACCATCGGCGCCGAGTTCATGTACGTGAGCGACCAGGCGCAGAAGCGCTGGTGGCAGGAGCGCCTGGAAACCACGCGTTCCAAGCCCGTGTTCACGCTGGAGAAGAAGAAGCACATCCTCGACCGCCTGACCGCGGCCGAAGGCCTGGAGCGATTCCTCCACACCAAGTATGTCGGCCAGAAGCGTTTCTCGCTGGAAGGTGGCGAGAGCTTCATCGCCGCCATGGACGAACTGATCCAGCACGCCGGTACCAAGGGCGTGCAGGAAATCGTGATCGGCATGGCCCACCGCGGCCGTCTGAACGTGCTGGTCAACACGCTGGGCAAGATGCCGGCCGACCTGTTCGCCGAATTCGAAGGCAAGCACGTCGATGACCTGCCGGCTGGCGACGTGAAGTACCACAAGGGCTTCTCGAGCGATGTCTCGACCGAAGGCGGCCCGGTTCACCTGTCGCTCGCGTTCAACCCGTCGCACCTGGAAATCGTCAACCCGGTGGTGGAAGGCTCGTCGAAGGCCCGCCAGGAACGCCGTGGCGACGCCGGTCACAAGGAAGTGCTGCCGGTGCAGGTGCACGGCGACGCCGCCTTTGCAGGCCAGGGCGTGGTGATGGAAACGCTGAACCTCGCGCAGACCCGCGGCTACGGCACGGGCGGCACGATGCACATCGTCATCAACAACCAGATCGGCTTCACGACGTCTGACCCCCGCGATGCGCGTTCGACGCTGTATTGCACGGACGTGGTCAAGATGATCGAGGCCCCGGTGCTGCACGTGAACGGCGACGATCCCGAAGCCGTGGTGTACGCCATGCAGCTGGCCGTTGACTTCCGCATGGAATTCAACAAGGACGTCGTGGTCGACATCATCTGCTTCCGCAAGCTGGGTCACAACGAGCAGGACACCCCTGCCATGACGCAGCCGCTGATGTACAAGAAGATCGGCCAGCACCCGGGTACGCGCAAGCTGTACGCCGACAAGCTGGTGGCCCAGAACCTGACCGCCGCCGACTTCGGCGACGAGCTGGTCAAGGGCTACCGTGCCGCCATGGACGCCGGCAAGCACACGGTGGACCCGGTCCTGTCGAACTTCAAGAACAAGTTCGCCGTCGACTGGATGCCGTTCCTGAACCGCAAGTGGACCGATGCCGCCGACACCGCCGTTCCGATGACGGAACTGAAGCGTCTGGCCGAGCGCATCACCACGATCCCGGAACAGCTCAAGCTGCACCCGCTGGTGGACAAGGTCATCAAGGACCGTGCCAACATGGGCAAGGGCGAGCAGATGCTGGACTGGGGCATGGGTGAACACCTGGCCTTCGCCTCGCTGGTCGCTTCGGGCTACCCGGTGCGTATCACCGGCCAGGATGCCGGCCGCGGTACCTTCACGCACCGTCACGCCGTGCTGCACGACCAGGCTCGCGAACGCTGGGATGCCGGTTCGTACGTGCCGCTGCAGAACGTGTCGGACAACCAGGCACCGTTCACGGTGATCGACTCGGTGCTGTCGGAAGAGGCCGTGCTCGGCTTCGAATACGGCTACTCGACCGCCGAACCGAACGCGCTGGTGATCTGGGAAGCCCAGTTCGGCGACTTCGTCAACGGCGCCCAGGTGGTGATCGACCAGTTCATCTCGTCGGGTGAAGTGAAGTGGGGCCGCGCCTCGGGCCTGACGATGATGCTGCCGCACGGCTACGAAGGCCAGGGTCCGGAACACAGCTCGGCCCGTATCGAGCGTTTCCTGCAGCTCTGCGCAGACCACAACATGCAGGTGGTCCAGCCGACCACGCCGGCCCAGATCTTCCACCTGCTGCGCCGCCAGATGATCCGTCTGTTCCGCAAGCCGCTGGTGATCATGACGCCGAAGTCGCTGCTGCGCAGCAAGGACGCCGTGTCGCCGCTGTCCGATCTGGCCAAGGGCCATTTCGAGACCGTGATCCCCGATCACGAGGAACTGAACGCCAGCAAGGTCAAGCGCGTGATCATGTGCTCGGGCAAGGTCTACTACGACCTGGTCAACACCCGCAAGGAACGCGAGGCGACCGACACGGCGATCATCCGCCTGGAGCAGCTGTATCCGTTCCCGCACAAGGCCGTGGCCGCGGAACTCAAGAAATACCCCGGCGCGACCGAAATCGTGTGGTGCCAGGACGAACCGCAGAACCAGGGCGCCTGGTTCTTCGTCCAGCACTACATCATGGAAAACATGACGGAAGGCCAGAAGCTCGGTTATGCCGGTCGTCCCGCCTCGGCTTCGCCGGCGGTGGGCTACTACGCAAAGCACAACGAGCAACAGAAGGCGCTGCTGGAAGCCGCGTTCTCCAAGCTCAAGGGCTTTGTTCTGACCAAGTAATTCGTTGGTACCCCGCGGCGGCGCTCAGGGATGCGCGCCGCGGGACTACCTGCCTGAAACGAAACACACACGCATACATCGAGGATTTAACAAACCATGGCTATTGTTGACGTCAAGGTTCCGCAACTGTCTGAATCGGTCGCCGAAGCGACCATGCTGAACTGGAAGAAGAAGCCGGGCGAAGCCGTTGCTCAGGACGAAATCCTGATCGAAATCGAAACGGACAAGGTTGTGCTGGAAGTGCCGGCCCCGTCGGCTGGCGTGCTGTCGCAGATCGTCAAGAACGACGGTGACACCGTTGTTGCCGACGAAATCATCGCCAAGATCGACACGGCAGCCACTGCTGGCGCCGCCGCTCCGGCCGCCGCCGCCCCGGCTCCCGCCGCCGCCGCACCGGCTCCGGCCGCTGCCCCGGCTGCCGCGCCCGCTGCCGCTGGCGCCATCGCCATGCCGTCGGCTGCCAAGCTGATGGCCGAAGGCGGCCTGTCGGCCTCGCAAGTGGCCGGCACCGGCAAGGACGGCCGTATCACCAAGGGTGACGTGCTGGCCGCCGGTTCGGCGCCGGCCGCCAAGGCTGCGCCGGCTCCGGCCGCTGCCAAGCCGGCCCTGCCGCAAGTGTCGGCCCAGGTCGACTTCGCCGCGCTGGGCGACCGCCCGGAAGAGCGCGTGCCGATGAGCCGCCTGCGCGCCCGCATCGCCGAGCGCCTGGTGCAGTCGCAATCGACCAACGCCATCCTGACCACGTTCAACGAAGTGAACATGAAGCCGGTCATGGATCTGCGTAACAAGTACAAGGATCGCTTCGAGAAGGAACACGGCGTGAAGCTGGGCTTCATGTCGTTCTTCGTGAAGGCCGCCGTCCACGCGCTGAAGAAGTACCCGATCATCAACGCTTCGGTGGATGGCAACGACATCGTCTACCACGGCTACTTCGACATCGGTATCGCCGTTGGTTCGCCGCGTGGCCTGGTGGTGCCGATCCTGCGCAACGCCGACCAGATGAGCCTGGCCGACATCGAGAAGAAGATTGCCGAGTTCGGTGCCAAGGCCCGTGACGGCAAGCTGTCGCTGGACGACCTGACCGGCGGTACGTTCTCGATCTCGAACGGCGGTACGTTCGGTTCGATGCTGTCGACCCCGATCATCAACCCGCCGCAATCGGCCATCCTGGGCGTTCACGCCACCAAGGACCGCGCCGTGGTGGAAGACGGTCAGATCGTGATCCGTCCGATGAACTACCTGGCCATGTCCTATGACCACCGTATCATCGACGGCCGCGAAGCCGTCCTGGGTCTGGTGGCCATGAAGGAAGCGCTGGAAGATCCGGCCCGCCTGCTGCTGGACCTGTAATCGGTCCTGTCCCCAGACAGACACTCCGTCTTTCGTTTGTCGTCGTCCCCGCACTACGGTGCGGGGACCCGGCGAGCGCATCTGCACGATGCCGCCGGATGCCTGCCATATTGGCGCGGGCATGACGTGCCAAAGAGATATTTCCCATGAGCAAACAATTCGACGTGCTGGTGATCGGCGCCGGCCCCGGCGGCTACATCGCCGCCATTCGTGCTGCCCAACTGGGCCTGAACGTGGCCTGCCTGGAAGGCAACGCCTATGACGATCCCAAGGGCGAAGCCCGCCTGGGCGGCACCTGCCTGAACGTGGGTTGCATCCCGTCCAAGGCGCTGCTGGCTTCCTCGGAAGAGTTCGAGAACGCCTCGCACCACCTGGCCGACCACGGCATCACCGTGGGCGACGTCAAGGTCGACGTGGCCAAGATGCTCAAGCGCAAGGACGACATCGTCGGCAAGATGACCAAGGGCATCGAGTTCCTGTTCCGCAAGAACAAGATCACGCTGTTCAAGGGCTACGGCAAGTTCGCAGGCAAGGCCGCCGAAGGCTTCCAGGTCGAAGTGAACGGCGAAACGCTGACCGCCAAGCAGGTCATCATCGCCACGGGCTCGAAGGCCCGCCATCTGCCGGGTATCCCCGTCGACAACAAGCTAATCAGCGACAACGAAGGCGCGCTGAAGTTCGAGACGGTGCCGAAGAAGCTGGGCGTGATTGGCGCTGGCGTGATCGGCCTGGAACTCGGTTCGGTCTGGCGCCGCCTGGGTGCCGACGTGACCGTGCTGGAAGCGTTGCCCGCGTTCCTGGGCGCCGCCGACGAAGGCGTGGCCAAGGAAGCCCAGAAGCTGCTGACCAAGCAGGGCCTGAAGTTCAACCTGGGCGTCAAGGTCAACGAAGTCAAGGCCGGCAAGGACAACGTCACCGTTGCCTACACCGACAAGGACGGCAAGGACCAGACGCTGGAAGTCGATCGCCTGATCGTATCGGTTGGCCGCGTGCCCAATACCGACAACCTGGGCCTGGAAGCGGTTGGCCTGGGCGTGGATCAGCGTGGCTTCATCGAAGTCGACGACCACTGCCAGACCAAGGTGCCGGGCATCTGGGCCATCGGCGACGTGGTGCGTGGCCCGATGCTGGCCCACAAGGCGGAAGACGAAGGCGTGGCCGTGGCCGAGCGCATCGTCGGCCAGAAGCCGCACATCGACTTCAACACGGTTCCGTGGGTCATCTACACGTTCCCGGAAATCGCGTGGGTCGGCAAGACCGAGCAACAGCTCAAGGCAGAAGGCCGCGAGTACAAGTCGGGCCAGTTCCCGTTCATGGCCAACGGCCGTGCACTGGGCATGGGCGCGGCCGACGGCTTCGTCAAGATGCTGGCCGACGCCAAGACCGACGAGATCCTGGGCGTGCACATCGTGGCAGCCAATGCTTCGGACCTGATCGCCGAAGCCGTGGTGGCCATGGAGTTCAAGGCGGCAAGCGAAGACATCGGTCGTGTCTGCCACCCGCACCCGTCGATGTCGGAAGTCATGCGCGAAGCCGCGCTGGCCGTCGACAAGCGTCAGCTGAACATGTAATACCCGTTCACCTCCTGGTGAACACCGGCGCGCCGCGATTCCTGCGGCGCGCCGTTTTCGCTTGAAGCCCCCCGGCATTTCCGAGCCCCGACATGAACGTCACCGAGTTTTACGAACACGAACTCAAGCAGCGCGGCTACCAGTCCGACGAGGCGCAATTGCGCGCCGTGGCCCGGCTGCAGCAGTGCTACGACGAGTGGGTGGCGTACAAGAGCCGCCGCAACAACGCGCTGAAGAAGCTGCTGGTACACCCGGATGTGCCCAAGGGCGTGTACCTGTGGGGTGGGGTGGGGCGCGGCAAGTCGTTCCTGATGGACAGCTTCTATTCCTGCGTGCCCGTGGTGCGCAAGACCCGGCTGCATTTCCACGAATTCATGCGCGAGGTGCATCGCGAGCTCGAGGAGCTGCGGGGCCGCGCCGATCCGCTCGACGAACTGGCCAGGCGCATTGCGCGCCGATTCCGGCTGATCTGCTTCGACGAGTTTCACGTCAGCGACGTGGCGGATGCCATGATCCTGCACCGCCTGCTGCAGCAGCTGTTCGACAACGGCGTGCAGTTTGTGATGACCTCGAACTATCGCCCGGACCTGCTGTATCCGGACGGCCTGCATCGCGACCGCGTGCTGCCGGCCATCCACCTGCTGCAGACGAAGCTCGACGTGCTGAATGTCGACGCCGGCATCGATTACCGGAAGCGGGCGCTGGAACAGGTGCAGGCGTACCACACGCCGCTGGGCCGCGAGGCAAGCGCCGCACTGCGCGACGCGTTCGTGTCGATCGCGGGAACTGCCGATGAATCGCCGATTCTCCATATCGAGCATCGCGAGATCAAGGCGCTGCGCAAGGCCAACGGCGTGGTCTGGTTCGATTTCGCCACGCTGTGCGGCGGACCGCGTTCGCAGAACGACTATCTGGAAATTGCCTCGCAATTCCACACCGTGATTCTCTCGGACGTGCCGAAGATGACGCCGCGGATGTCGTCGGAGGCGCGCCGCTTCACCTGGCTGATCGACGTGTTCTACGACCACAAGGTCAAGCTGCTGATTTCGGCCGAAGTGCCGGCCGACGAGCTGTACACGGAAGGGCAGATGGCCAACGAGTTCCACCGGACCGTGTCGCGGATCATCGAGATGCAGTCGCGGGAATACCTGGAGTCGGAACGCCGGGTGATGGACACTTCGCTGACCTGACCGGCCTGAAGTCCAGGCACGTCAAGGCATCCGGCAAGCCTCCGTTGTTTGTCGGACACCTGCGGGGGCGATTCTGAGATCGTTCCCCCAAGTTTGATTTGTATCAAGGTAGGGCGCGCGCAAGGTACCTAGTATCCACTGGGTAATAAAAGCGCGCCATGTCGTCTCCAACTCCCGCCCCCCTCGCGCCAGGTCTGGTATCTGCCGCCGTTCCGGCCAGTACCTTTGCCGACCATCCGGACGCCCGTTCTCCCGGGCGGGCATTGGCGTCTTCTGCGTCAATAGCCTCTGACTCCACCGATTGTTTCCATTGCGGCCAGCCGCTGAAGGCCGCCGTGCCATTTGTCGCCCAGATTGACGGCCAATCGCGCAGCTTTTGCTGTGGCGGCTGCCAGACCTTGGCGCAGACGCTGCACGCGGCCGGTTTCGGTCATCTCTATGGCGATGTCACGCGCTTTGCGCGGCCGATCGACGCCGAAGCGCGGCGCGAAGCCGAGCCGGTCTGGGCGGCCTACGACAGCCCGGAACTGCGCGGCCAGTTCGTGCGACCGGCGGGAGAGGGCCGTTCCGAGGTGACGTTGGCCCCGGAAAACATCCGCTGTGCTGCCTGCGCCTGGCTGATCGAACAGCATCTGGGGCAGCTCGACGGGGTGGAATCGGTGGTGGCCAACGTGGCGACGCGCCGCGTGATCGTGCGCTGGCGCGACGCCTCGCAAGGCGTGGCCAACCTGCTGTCCAGCCTGGCCGATATCGGCTATGCGGCGTGGCCGTTCGAGGTGTCGCGCTCCGACCAGCAGGACCGCCGCGAACGCCGCAGCCTGCTGATGCGGATGGCGGTGGCCATGCTCGGCATGATGCAGGTGATGATGTACGCGTGGCCGCTCTACACGCATGAGGCCACGATCGATCCCGGCCAGCTGCAGCTGATGCGCTGGGCCAGCTTCGCACTGACCGTTCCGGTCGTTCTCTATTCCGCGTGGCCGATCTTTGCCGGCGCCTGGCGGTCGCTGCGCCACCGCCACATGGGCATGGACGTGCCGGTCGCGATTGGCGTGGCGGCCGGGTTCCTGGCCAGCGCCGTTGCCACCGCGCGCGGCGTGGGCGAGGTCTATTTCGATTCCGTGACGATGTTCGTCGCGTTCCTGTTGCTGGCGCGCTACCTGGAACTGCGCGTGCGCCAGGCATCGCGCAGCGGCGCGGAAATGCTGGCGCGGCAGCTGCCAGCCACCTGCGAGCGGCTGGCGCAGGCCGGCGGGGCGGGCGAGCGCATCCCGGTCGCCAGATTGCAGCCGGGCGACCGCATCCGCGTCAAGGCAGGCGAGATCGTGCCCGCCGACGGGGTGGTGCTGGCCGGCGCGAGCGAGCTTGATGAATCGATGCTGACGGGCGAGGCGCGCCCGGTGAAGCGCGCGACAGGCGACGCGGTGCTGGCGGGCTGCTTCAATGCCGCCAGCCCGCTGGAAATACGTATCGAGCGGATTGGCGCGCAAACGCGGCTGGCGGAGATCGTCGCCGTGCTCGACCGTGCGCTGGCGGACAAGCCCCGGCTGGCGCAAGTGGCCGATCGCGTGGCCGGCTGGTTCGTCGGCACGCTGCTGATCATGGCCGTGGTGACCGGGGCGGTCTGGGCGCTATGGATCGATCCGTCGCGCGCCTTGCTGGTAACGGTGGCGGTGCTGGTCGTCAGCTGCCCTTGTGCGCTGTCGCTGGCCACGCCGGCCGCGCTGGCGGCCGCGGGGGCGGCGCTGTCCCGGCGCGGGATGCTGCTGACACGCGCGCATGCCCTCGAAGCATTGGCCCGGGTGACCGACGTGGTGCTCGACAAGACCGGCACGCTGACCGAAGGGCGCTTTGCGCTGGTGTCCACGCAGACGTTCGGGGCGCTCGATGCCCTGGCTTGCCAACGCGTCGCGGCCGCCATGGAACGCGGCGGCGAGCATCCGATTGCGCGGGCGTTCGCTGAGTCCTGCGACGACGCGGACGCGGATCATCCCGTTGTGAGCGAACTGCGCAATGTGCCGGGGCAGGGGCTCGAAGCGTCGGTCGACGGCTGCCGGCTTCGCCTGGGGCGCCGCGAGTACGCGGCCGCCCTCTCATCGAGCGCAGAGGCCGATGAATGCGGGCACGGGAGCCATCCGGGCGCCACGCAGGTGTGGCTGGGCGACACCACCGGCTTGCTCGCCTGCTTCCTGCTCGCCGATGTCGAGCGCGGCCAGACCCGTGCATTGCTGCGCGCGCTGGATTCGCTGGGCGTGCGCTGCCACCTGGTGTCGGGCGATGGCACGGCGGCCGTGCGCTGGTGGGCCGGCCGTTTCGGCATGGATACCGCCCTGGGCGCCGTGACGCCAGAAGGCAAGCGCGAGTACGTGGCCGCACTGCAGCAGCGCGGCGCGGTGGTGCTGGCGGTGGGCGACGGCATCAACGATGCCCCGGTGCTGGCGCAGGCGCAGGTATCGATCGCCATCGGCAGCGGTGCACCGCTGGCGCAGGCGGGGGCCGATGCGGTGCTGACGCACGGCGGGGTGGCGGAGATCGCCACCGCCGTTGCCGCCGCACGCCGCGCGCGCCGCGTGGTGCGGCAGAACCTGGGCTGGGCCTTTGCCTACAACGTGGTGGCCATCCCGCTGGCCGCGACGGGCCACGTCACGGCCTGGATGGCCGGGATCGGCATGTCGGTGTCATCGCTGCTGGTGGTGGCCAATGCGTGGCGGCTGCTGCGCGTCAAGGCAGCGGCGCCCGAAGTGCCGGAAGCCCCGGAAGCGCGGGAGGGGAAAGCCTGATGGAAACGCTATATCTGCTGGTGCCGATGAGCCTGGTGCTGGTGGCATTGATCGCCGGGGTCTTGTGGTGGGCGCTGCATGCGGGTCAGTACGACGACCTGGACCGGCCCGCCGAATCGATCCTGCTCGATAACGACAAGCCGCAGGGGCCCGAACAAGCCCGGTAGGGCGAATCGGCCGATGCGTCCTGGTGCAAGACCGGTGCACAGACATTACCCGGCGAAAACAGTTCGTGCGTGGTGCGTAAGGATTGATTGAAGTCAACGCGACGAGCGCGCTGTTTTTCTAAAGTCACACAGTCAATAGGTTTATTCTTACTTAGCTTGGGGGTCTGAATGGCTGTCACCACCGCGTCTCCACGCGTCGACACCTTCAACTACGGTGTAGTGCGGCAGTTTGCCGTCATGACCGTTGTCTGGGGCATCGTCGGCATGGCCGTAGGCGTTCTGCTTGCGGCGCAACTGATCTGGCCGGATCTGAATTTCAATACGCCGTGGCTGTCGTTCGGCCGACTGCGACCATTGCATACCAATGCAGTGATCTTCGCCTTTGGCGGCAGCGCACTGTTTGCCACGTCGTATTACGTGGTGCAGCGCACCTGCCAGGCACGCCTGTTCTGCGGACCGCTCGCGGCATTCACGTTCTGGGGCTGGCAGATCGTCATCGTGGCCGCCGCGATCACGCTGCCGATGGGCATCACAAGCTCGAAGGAGTATGCCGAGCTCGAATGGCCGATCGACATCCTCATCACGCTGGTCTGGGTGGCCTACGCCATCGTCTTTTTCGGCACGATTGTCAAGCGCAAGACCCGGCACATCTACGTGGCCAACTGGTTCTTCGGCGCCTACATCCTGACCATCGCCATCCTGCATATCGTCAACAACATCGAGATGCCGGCGTCGATGTGGAAGTCGTATTCCGCCTATGCGGGCGTGCAGGACGCCATGATCCAGTGGTGGTACGGCCATAACGCGGTGGGCTTCTTCTTGACCACCAGCTTCCTGGGGATGATGTACTACTTCATCCCGAAGCAGGCCGAGCGGCCGATCTATTCGTATCGCCTGTCGATCGTCCACTTCTGGGCGCTCAATTTCACCTACATGTGGGCCGGCCCGCACCATCTGCAATACACCGCGCTGCCCGACTGGGCACAGTCGCTGGGCATGGTGTTCTCGCTAATCCTGCTCGCGCCGTCGTGGGGCGGCATGATCAACGGCATCATGACCATGTCCGGCGCGTGGCACAAGCTGCGTACTGACCCGATCCTCAAGTTCCTGGTGGTGGCGCTGTCGTTCTACGGCATGGCCACGTTCGAGGGCTCGATGATGTCGATCAAGACCGTGAACGCGCTGTCGCACTACACGGACTGGACGATCGGCCACGTCCATTCGGGCGCGCTGGGCTGGGTCGCGATGATCTCGATTGGCTCGCTCTACTACCTGATCCCGCGCCTGTTCGGCGAAAAGCAGATGTACAGCACGCGCCTGATCGAACTGCACTTCTGGGTGGCCACGATTGGCGTGGTGCTCTATATCGCCTCGATGTGGATCGCCGGTGTGATGGAAGGCCTGATGTGGCGCGCCACGCAGCCGGACGGCACGCTGACCTACGCGTTCGTGGAAGCGGTCAAGGCCAAGTATCCGTTCTACCTGATCCGACTGGCCGGTGGCCTGTGCTTCCTGGGTGGCATGTTCATCATGGCCTACAACGTGTTCCGCACCATCGCCGGCAAGCCGGCCGTGGACGCGCCGATTCCGGCCAGCCTGCCGGCTTCCGCCCACTGACCAGAGCCGAGGACGCAAACAATGTCTCAGAATCAAGGATTTTTCAGGCACGAGACGCTGGAAAAGAACGTCGGCTGGCTGATCATCGCGACAATCATCGTGGTCAGCATTGCCGGTCTGGTGCAGATCGTGCCGCTGTTTTTCCAGCACTCCACCACCCAGCCCGATCCGGGCATCACGCCGTATTCGCCGTTGCGGCTGATGGGGCGTGACATCTATATCCGTGAAGGCTGCGTGGGGTGCCATTCGCAGCAGGTGCGCACGCTCCAGGCCGAAACCGAGCGTTATGGCCATTTCTCCACGGCGGGGGAGTCGGTGTATGACCACCCGTTCCTGTGGGGTTCGAAGCGTACGGGCCCCGACCTGGCCCGCGTGGGCGGCCGGTATTCCGACGACTGGCAGCGCATTCACCTGCGCAATCCGCGCGACGTGGTGCCCGAATCGGTGATGCCGTCGTATCCGTGGCTCGAAAAGACGCCGCTGCCGACCGATTCGGTCCAGGCCCGCATGCGTGCGCTGCAGCGTCTGGGCGTGCCCTATACCGATGCCGACATCGCTGGCGCACCGGAAGAGCTGGTGGGCAAGACCGAAGAGGACGCCATGGTCGCGTACCTGCAGGGTCTGGGCCTGAACCGTCGCAATGTCCGTCTGGATACGGCCCCCGCGCCCGCCGCGGCAGCGCCCGCGGCCGAGACGGCCGCACCCGCCAAGGAGTAACGCCATGGTGATCGTGACTTCCATTGCCACCGTCCTGTCGATGCTGACGTTCCTGGCCATCTGCTGGTGGGCGTGGTCGGCGGGCCGCAAGGCTGCCAACGAGGAATCGGCGATGCTGCCGTTTGCCTTGCCGGACGAACATAACAATCCAAGCCGGAACTAGTAACCATGAGCGATTTCATTTCCGATTTCTGGGGCTACTACATCACGGCCATCGCGCTCATTGGTATTGTCTGGTGCGTATGGCTGCTGTTTTCGCAACGGAAGATGCCGAAGGGCATCAGTACCACCGACGACACCGGTCACGTCTGGGACGGCGACCTGCGCGAACTGAACCATCCGCTGCCGCGCTGGTGGATGTGGATGTTCCTGCTGGCCTGCGTCTTCAGCGTGGCATACCTGGTGCTCTATCCGGGCCTGGGCACCTACGCCGGCGTGCTGAAGTTCTCGACGCAGGGCGAACTTGCCGCGCATCGGGAAGCGGCCGAGAAGATGCAGCACGAGATCTACGCCAAGTACCTGAAGATGGATGTCAAGCAGGTGGCCGCGGACCCCGATGCGCGCGAAATCGGCCAGCGCCTGTTTCTGAACTACTGCGCCCAGTGCCATGGCTCGGACGCGCGCGGCAGCCGCGGCTTCCCGAACCTGACCGACAACGACTGGCTGTATGGCGGTGATCCCGACACGATCCAGCAAACGATCGCGAAGGGCCGCAACGGCGTGATGCCGCCGTTTGCCGGCACGATCGATGCCAAGCTGGCCGGCGATACGGCGCAGTATGTGCGGTCGCTGTCGGGGCTGACCTACGACCCGATCCGGGCGTCGCGCGGCGAAAGCACGTTCAAGTCCACCTGCGCGGCCTGCCATGGCGCGAGCGGCAAGGGCAACCAGGCACTTGGCGCGCCCAACCTGTCCGACAACGTGTGGCTGTATGGCAGTTCGGAGGGCGTGATCGTCGAGGCCATCCTGAAGGGGCACAACGGCCATATGCCGGCTCATGAGGAAATCCTGACGCCCGAACGGATTCGCATGCTGACGGCATACGTCTGGGGCCTGTCGAACAGCAACGCGAACGCCGCATCCACAGGGCAATGACAAACCGTCCCCCGGGGTCCGGAGGCCACGCCATCCGGACCGGGGGCATGAGGGCTGAACAATGAGCGCGCCCCTGGAATCTCCCCCCACTACACGCGAATCAAGCGAGGCCGCCTGGCGGCCCGCACCGCCGCCAAAGCCGGCGGCCGACGCCACCGAAGAGGCCCTGTACGAAGTCCGGCGCAAAATCTACCCGCGCTCGGTCACGGGCGCTTTTTCGAGCTGGCGGGTCTGGCTGGTCATCCTCACGCAACTGGTCTACTACGGCACGCCGTGGCTGCAATGGAACGACCGGCAAGCCGTCCTGTTCGATCTCGGCGCCCGCAAGTTCTACATCTTCGGCCTTGTGCTGTGGCCGCAGGACGTGATCTACCTGGCGGTGCTGCTGGTCATCTCGGCGCTGGCACTGTTCCTGTTCACGGCCATCGCCGGACGGTTGTTCTGCGGGTACGCGTGCCCACAGACCGTCTATACCGAGATCTTCATGTGGATCGAGCGCCGGGTGGAGGGTGACCGCATCGCCCGCATCCGGCTGGACGGCGATCCGTGGAGCCTGCGCAAGATTCGTCTCAAGGCGACCAAGCACGCGCTGTGGATCCTGATCGCGCTGTGGACGGGCTTTACGTTCATCGGCTATTTCGCACCGATCCGCGAACTGGGCGGCGAGGTCCTGCACTGGACCCTCGGTCCGTGGCAGGCGTTCTGGATGCTGTTCTATGCGTTTGCCACGTGGGGCAACGCCGGGTTCATGCGCGAGCAGGTGTGCAAGTACATGTGCCCGTACGCGCGCTTCCAGAGCGTGATGGTGGACCGCGACACCTACGTCGTGACCTATGACGTGGGCCGTGGCGAACCGCGCGGCAGCCGGTCGCGCAAGGCGGACCACCACGCGGCTGGCCTGGGCGACTGCGTGAACTGCAGCATCTGCGTACAGGTGTGTCCGACCGGGATCGACATCCGCGACGGCCTGCAGTACGAGTGCATCGGCTGCGGCGCGTGCATCGACGCCTGCGACCAGGTCATGGACAAGATGGAGTATCCGCGCGGGTTGATCCGGTACACATCGGAAAACGCGATGCGCAAGAAGCTGTCGGCATCGGACGCCCGCAAGCGGCTGATGCGTCCGCGCACGATTGTCTACACGGCGATCTGGCTCGCCTTGACGGCAGGCTTCGTCACATCGCTGGCCATGCGCGCGCCGCTCAAGGTCGACATCATTCGCGATCGTGGCGCGCTCGGGCGCGAAGTGGAAGGGCGCTGGATCGAAAACGTGTACCGGCTGCAACTGATCAACGCCACCGAGGCGCCGATGAAGTTTCACGTGCAGGCGCAGAGCGACGCGTTGCAGGGCATGGTCGTGGAGTACGACCATGGCGCGGAATCGCTGTCGCCCACGTCGAACCGGCTGCTGCCGATCCGGATTCGTGTGCCGATCGACGATGCGAAGCAGGGTACGCACAAGATCGAGGTGACGGTCACCGCCGAGACCGAAACCGATCGGAAAGTGGATATCCGGCAAAGCACGAGTTTCATCGTGCCTCGCGATCTGTGATGCTGTCACGGATGGTGAGCCGGGACGAATGCCAATAGGAGAGCGCAATGACCCAACACCCCGCAAAGCCCTGGTACAGGGAGCCATGGCCCTGGATTTTGATGAGTGGTCCGCTGCTGGCGATGGTCGCTTGCGGTATCACGATCTGGCTGGCAAACACCCATGCCGATGTGCCGGTGAACGATGCCACGCGCCACGGACTAGTGGTCGAGAAGGCCGGTGCCGATCGCGCTGAACCCGCTGCGAGGCGCCCATGAGACTGCGCTGGCTGATGTGGGTGCTATGGCCGGCGTTTCTGATGGGCGGTGCGGCCACGGCGGTGGTGTTCTCGGTGGTGGATCCCGGAGACCTCAGCTTCTTCGGACAACCGGTAGAAGCTTCCCGGCAGGCGATCTACACCGTTGGCTTCCTGGTCGCGTGGTTGTTCTGCGCGTTGTCCAGCGGGCTCACGCTGTACACGATGCCGGTGAAGCTCAGCGACACCGATGAACTCGAATAGCAATGCAGAACAGGCGCTGCAAACAGAAAGGACGCGCTGGATGGCTCCGGCGCGGCCTTTGTCGTGATGCGTGGCCCTGGCTTTCAGCAGGACCGGCTGTACACCTGCTTGATGCCTGCCATATCGACGAGCTTCACATGTCGCTGACGAATCTGGATCAGGCCTGCTTCGGCAAAGCGCGAGAACAGGCGGCTGACGGTCTCGAGTTTCAGGCCCAGGTAGCTGCCGATTTCCTCGCGGCTCATGCGCAGCACGAACTCGGTGGACGAATAACCGCGCGCCGACAGACGCTCGGACATGTTGACGAGAAACGCAGCCAAACGTTCTTCGGCGCGCATCGATCCGAGCGTGATCAGCATGACCTGGTCCTGCGAGATTTCCTTGCTCATCAGGCGCAGGAACTGGCCTTGCAGCGAGGGAAGGATGCTCGACAGCGATTGCAGGTCGTCGTAGCGTACGACGCAGACTTCGGCGTCTTCCAGCGCGGTGGCGTCGGAGGCGTGCTGCATCTCGCTGAGGCCATCGAGGCCGATGACTTCACCGGGCAGATGGAAGCCCGTGATCTGTGTGCGCCCGTCTTCCATCGTGACGTGCGTCTTCAGTGTGCCAAAGCGAATGGCGTAGACCGCATTGAGCGGTTCGCCCATGCGGTAAAGCGTTTCGCCCTTGTGAACACGCACGCGTTCCTGCACGAGCGTGTCCATCTTCGCCAGGTCTTGTTGCGACATGCCCACGGGCAGGCAAAGCTGGCCCATGGCACACGTTGAGCAACGGGGCGACATCTCGGTGACGGGAATGGAAGTCAACAATTGAAGTGCTCGTTATGAATGCGCTTGCAGCGAGGGCGCGATGCAGGCATTTTACAGCGTCATGTGACGCAGAAGCGAGGAACAGTTGCCTTTTGGTGTGCTTTTAAGCGTTTTTCTGATGGCATTGCTCGGTGGCATGCATTGCGCGGCCATGTGTGGAGGAATTGCTATTGCCGCGGAGCAGAAACAGCACCGCGATGTGGCAATTGTCATACACCGTACCGCTCGTCAGTGGTGGACTGCGCTGTGCATCATGCATGCAGGCCGCATCACGACATACATGCTGCTGGGTGCGGTGATGGGTGCTGTCGGTGCGACGGCGTGGCGGCAGGAGTATCTGCCATTGCAGCGATGGCTTTATGCCGGGGGCAGCATGATGCTGGTACTCACCGGTGTGTGGCTGTTGCGTGGACGCGTGATGCGTTCCGACTGGATCGAGCGGCTCGCCTCTCTGGCCGCCGTGCACGTGGTGCAGCGTGCGCGGGCCATGACCGCCCGACTGCCGGTGCGGCTACGTGGCGAGCGTCGCGCAACGCCGCTGTTGCGCCGATACGGTATGGGTCTGGCCTGGGGGCTGGTGCCTTGCGGAATGATCTATGGCGCATTGGCGCTGGCACTGCTGGCAGGCAACGCGGTGTCGGGCGCGCTGGTGATGGGCGCGTTCGGGCTCGGCACGCTGCCCAACCTGCTGGTGATCTCCGGGCTGTCGGGGTACCTGCGGCAACTCTCGCGCAAACCTGTGGTGCGGGTCGCGTCGGGGCTGCTGGTGATCGGCTTCGGCGTGCTCGGCG
The DNA here is from genome assembly GCF_057798875.1 of Cupriavidus sp. 94F1. Classification (NCBI taxonomy): domain Bacteria; kingdom Pseudomonadati; phylum Pseudomonadota; class Betaproteobacteria; order Burkholderiales; family Burkholderiaceae; genus Cupriavidus; species Cupriavidus sp. 94F1. The sequence continues at coordinate 106,032 of NZ_JBYOJT010000001.1, read as the reverse complement.
TGGCCCGGTCGATCTGGCTCCCGGACACGCTGGCCCAACACGGCTTTTGCGTGGTGTTCTGAATCGGCCACAAGGGCGGGTTGCGGGCGGGGCCGGGAATGCCATACAATCGACGGAACCACGGTATCGCGCCGCACCATTGCTCGGGGCGCCGCTGGGGCCGCATTCCTGATCTGGGGAGCGTGCCCAGGGTTTTTGGCCACTCCGGTGCGCCGAGAACGTCTCAACAGTCCATCCGGTTCAAAAGATCTGGTTAAAAGACCGGCTGCGGTTGGGAAATGGCGCCGGTCAGGGCAGGGTTGCCTGAGCCGATACCGTTTTGTTTCTTGCCGTCTTGGCCATCTGGTGGCCCTGGCGAATGTCCGCCCCGAAGGGAGAAGGCGCGACGCAAGAGGTCCGTTGACTGGTGAAACTGGCCAGCGCCGGACGATCTCCTGCCGGATCGACCCGGCATTTCGATGCAAAAGAACGAGGTGCGCACGGCTGCGCTGCATTAGGCAGGCGAGCTGGCTGCGCGATGAAATGGCGGCGGCTTCGGCCTCGCTGTATCTGCAATCTCCAGTGCTCCGGGATTCGTCCGGGGGCAGGTGCAAAGACAGGCTGCACGCAATCACATGAATACCCAAGAGGCGAAGATCGTCCTCGAGACCGCGCTGATCTGTGCGCAGGAGCCGCTGCGCGTTGGCGATCTGCGACGGTTGTTTGCCGACGACGTCGGTGCCGACACGATCCGAGTGCTGCTCGAGGAACTGCGGCAGGACTGGCAGCCGCGCGGGGTCGAACTCGTGGCGCTGGCCAGCGGCTGGCGCTTCCAGAGCCGCCCCGAGATGCGGGAATTTCTCGACCGGCTGAATCCGGAAAAGCCCCCCAAGTACTCGCGTGCGGTCATGGAGACCCTGGCGATCATCGCGTATCGCCAGCCTGTCACCCGTGGCGATATCGAGGAAATCCGGGGCGTGACGGTCAGCACGGACGTGATCAAGAAACTCGAGGATCGCAGCTGGATCGAAGTCATCGGCCATCGCGACGTGCCCGGTCGTCCCGCCTTGTACGCGACGACCAAGGCGTTCCTGGATGACCTTGGCCTGCGTTCGCTGGACGAACTGCCCCCGCTGGAGGATGCCCAGGCGCAGGCGCAAGCGGCGCTCCTGGAGCAGCAGGCCATCGATTTTGAAGAAATCGCCACGGCTAACCCGCCTGCCGGCGACGAGGAAGCGTTTGCCGAACCGGCAGCCGCGTTGACCGTCGAGGCCGCCGGGCCGGAGGTGGGCGCCGGGCCTGTCGAGGCGGGACAGCAACACGAAGCGGGGCCTGCCGCCCCCAGCGAGGAAGTCGCCGACGGCGATGCCTCCGAAGACGATATCAGCGCCGCCCGGATGCCTGAAGACGACGGGCAGGAAGACGCGCCGGTGGCTCATGCCAACGGCTTCCACATGGACACCGGGGCGCCCGAAGCGGCGCCCGCCGACCCTGCGGACCGGAATGGCGATATGCCGTTCTCGACCGAGGACGACGACGAGCGTGTGTCCAACTGAACAACATGCAACATCGATAGTGAATACTTTGTCTGATTCCGCTGAGCAAGACGTCCGCCAGCCGGACGTGCCGGGTGACACCGGCGCCCCCGATACGGGAAATGACGCCGACGGCGCGCCGCGCCGCAAGGGGCTCCGCCGCGGTTTGCGCAATCTGGTGGCTTCGCGCCGCCAGGCCGCGCAGGATCGGGACGCGGGTCGCGCCGATGGCGACGCGCCGGCACCGGCCGAGGGGGGCGAAACCGCCCAGCCCGCCGCGCCGCGTAGCCGTGGTCGCCGCAAGCCGGCGCCTGCCGCCGATGCCGGTGCGCCAGAGGCGCGGCAGGCAGACGGTGGCGAGGCACAGGCCCAGCCTGGTCAGCGCAAGCGCCGCCAGCAGCCGCAGCGCAAGGCCGCACTGGTCGACGGCGACAACAAGCCGGCGGCCGAACAGGCCGGCAAGCGCAATCGCAATGGCCAGCGCAAGAATCAGGGGGGTGCCGGCAAGCAGGGCGCCCGTGGCGAACAGCGTCAGGGCGACAAGTCGGCGAAGCCGGCCGGCAAGACCGGTGGCGCCAAGGCTGCCGCCGGTGCCGAGGACGTGTTCCGCTTCGTGATCTCCGAGCAGTTCGACGAGGAAGATACCGTCGTGCCGCGCACCAAGGCCAAGCCGGTGCGCGAACTGACGTCGGATGACGATGCGCCGAAGCTGCACAAGGTGCTGGCCGAAGGCGGCCTGGGCTCGCGCCGCGAGATGGAAGAGCTGATCCTGCAGGGCCGGGTGTCCGTCAACGGTCTGCCCGCGCATATCGGCCAGCGCATCCTGCCGGCCGACCAGGTCCGCGTGAACGGCAAGCTGATTCATCGCAAGGTAACGACCAAGCCGCCGCGTGTGCTGCTGTATCACAAGCCGTCCGGCGAGATCGTCAGCCAGTCGGACCCGGAAGGCCGTCCGACCGTATTCGACAGCCTGCCGCGCATCAAGAACGGCAAGTGGGTGGCGGTGGGCCGCCTGGACTTCAACACCGAAGGCCTGCTGATCTTTACCACGTCCGGCGATATCGCCAACCGCTTCATGCATCCGCGCTACGGCGTGGAGCGCGAATACGCGGTGCGGACGCTGGGCGAACTGGCGGAAGCCGATCGCCAGGCGCTGTTGCATGGCATTCAGCTCGACGACGGCGAGGCCAACTTCCTGCGCATCGCCGACGGCGGTGGCGAGGGTGTGAACCAGTGGTATCACGTGGCGCTGACCGAAGGCCGGAACCGCGAAGTGCGCCGGATGTTCGAAGCCGTCGGCCTGACCGTGTCGCGCCTGATCCGCACCCGCTACGGCCAGTTCCTGCTGCCGCGTGGTCTCAAGCGCGGCCGCTGGCAGGAGCTGGAAGCCACGGACGTGCGCAACCTGATGGCCAACATCGGCCTGAAGGCGCCGGCCAAGGCCGAGCAGGGCGGTGGCAAGGGTGGCGTGACAAAGGTGGGCGGCCGCAAGGCGCGTACCGAAGCCGCCATTGCGGGCATGCCAATGCACACGGGCATGGACGGCCTGCCGCGCTTTGAAAAGGCAGGCGGCAACCGCGGCGGCGGCAACGCCGGGCGGGGCCAGCCTGATCCGATGCAGACCTCGATGGGCTACATCCCGTCGGGGCCGGCACCGCTGACGTCGCACACGACGAAGTTCAGTGGCGGCCTGGGTGGCGCCGGCGCCCTGCGCGGTACGGGCGGCACGGGCGGCACGGGCGGCATGCGTGGCGCCGCGGGCGGCAAGGGTGCTGGCGGCGGGCGTGGCGGACGCGGCGGCATGGGCGGCAACGCCGGAAATGCGGGAAACGCAGGCGGAAACCGCCAGCGCCGGGGCGGCGGTGACGTCAACGGCAATGTGATGCCGAAGGCCGCCAAGGGCGGCGGCGGTGGTGGCGGCGGCAATCGCCGGCCGCGCGGCGGTGGCCGGAGCGGTCAACGCTGATTCGGAAGGGGCCGATGCCGGAAAAGTCCGGGATCGGCCGCGTTCCGGCGCGGATCCCAGCAGGCTTTTGCCTTTTAGTCATAATCCGCGTATAATCCAAGTCTATTCAAAAGTATCATCCTCGGCGAGGATGGGCGAATGATGGGCATTGCGCCCATTTTTTTTTGGTTCGCCCGTTTGTGCTTGCGGCTGGATTGCGTCACATGACGCGCTGGTTTGGTGGGGATGATGGGCAGGCAGGGCTTACAGGCCGTTTCGGAACCTCGATTTCAGAACGTTGTGTTGTCCGGTGTCTGCCAAGGTATTGAAAGCCACTACTCGGGAATACAGTGCATCTGGCAGATTTGATCGAAACCACCCTTAACGGCATGGGCTACGAGTTGGTTGAGCTTGAGCGTGCCCCGGCCGGACTTCTGCGTGTCTATATCGATCAGCCTGAAACCGGCATCGTCATTGAGGATTGCGAGAAAGTCAGCCGCCAGCTCACGCACGTGCTGATGGTCGAGAACGTCGACTACGAGCGCCTCGAAGTGTCGTCGCCGGGCCTGGACCGTCCGCTCAAGAAGCTGGCCGATTTTGTCCGCTTCGCCGGTGAGGAAGCCAGGGTCACGCTGCGCCTGCCGGTCAACGGCCAGAAGAACTTCGTCGGCATCCTGCGCGAACCCGCAGGCGAGGCCGGGGCCGAGAAGATCGGCCTGGAATTCGAGGGCAAGGACGGCGCTGCACTGCTGGAATTCGCCATATCCGATGTCGACAAGGCCCGTCTGGTGCCTGTGATCGACTTCAAGGGAAATCAAAGAAAAGGGAACAAGCAATGAGCCGCGAAGTTCTGTTGCTCGTCGATGCGCTAGCGCGCGAGAAGAACGTTGACAAGGATGTGGTCTTTGGTGCACTGGAGGCCGCGCTGGCCTCGGCCACCAAGAAGCGTTTCGAGGAAGACGTGGATATCCGCGTGCATATCGACCGTGAATCCGGTGAGCACGAAACGTTCCGCCGCTGGCTTGTCGTCCCCGACGAACAGGGTCTGCAGGAACCGGACAAGCAGATCCTGCTGTTCGAAGCCCGCGACCAGAACGCCGACATCCAGCTGGACGATTTCATCGAAGAGCAGATCGAGTCGGTGGAGTTTGGCCGTATCGGCGCGCAGGCCGCCAAGCAGGTGATTCTGCAGCGTATCCGCGACGCCGAGCGCGAGCAGATCCTGAACGACTACCTGGATCGCGGCGAAAAGATCATGACCGGCACGGTCAAGCGCGCCGACAAGAAGGGTCTGATCGTCGAATCCGGCCGCGTGGAAGCGCTGCTGGCCCGCGACCAGATCATTCCGAAGGAAAACCTGCGCACCGGCGACCGTGTGCGTGCGTACATCCTGAACGTGGACCGCGCCGCGCGTGGCCCGCAGATCGAGCTGTCGCGCACCGCGCCCGAGTTCCTGATCAAGCTCTTCGAGAACGAAGTGCCTGAAATGGAACAGGGCCTGCTGGAAATCAAGGCGGCGGCCCGCGACCCGGGCGTGCGCGCCAAGATCGCCGTGGTGGCGCACGACAAGCGCATCGATCCGATCGGCACCTGCGTGGGCGTGCGTGGCACGCGCGTCACGGCGGTGCGTAACGAGATTGGCGGCGAGGCCGTGGACATCGTACTGTGGTCTGAAGACCCGGCGCAGTTCGTGATCGGCGCGCTGGCGCCGGCACAGGTGCAGTCGATCGTGGTCGACGAAGAGAAGCACAGCATGGATGTGGTGGTCGACGAGGAAAACCTCGCCGTCTCCATCGGCCGCAGCGGTCAGAACGTACGCCTGGCGTCGGAGCTGACCGGCTGGCAGATCAACATCATGACGCAGGAAGAATCGGCGCAGAAGCAGGCCGAGGAAAGCGAAGTGGTGCGCAAGCTGTTCATGGCCAAGCTGGACGTGGACGAGGAAGTGGCGGACATCCTGATCGAGGAAGGCTTCTCCACGCTGGAAGAAGTGGCCTACGTGCCCATCAGCGAAATGATGGAAATCGAGGCCTTCGACGAAGACACCGTCAACGAGCTGCGCAACCGCGCCCGCGATGCGCTGCTGACGATGGAACTGGCCCGGGAAGAAAAGGTGGAAGAGGTGTCGCAGGATCTGCGTTCGCTCGACGGCCTGACCCCCGAGCTGATCGGCAAACTGGCCGAAGGCAACATCCATACGCGTGACGACCTGGCCGAACTGGCCGTGGACGAGCTGGTCGAGATGGCCGGCGTTGGCGAGGATGAAGCCAAGGCGCTGATCATGAAAGCACGGGAACATTGGTTTAACTGAGGGACACGTCCGGGTTCAACGCCCGGACGCGCTTTCCGCACACGAATTGTCCCGACGTAGAAACCGAGCATTGAAAGGGTTTGAATGGCAAGCACAACAGTTGCCCAACTGGCCGCAGAACTGAGCCGCAGCCCTGCTGCACTGCTGGAACAATTGCAGGCAGCTGGGGTGGGCAAGGCGACGCCTGAAGACATCATTACCGAATCGGACAAGACCCGGCTGCTGGATTACCTGAAGCGGTCGCACGGTCAGGCCGATGACAGCGCACGCAAGAAAATCACGTTGACCAAGCGCGAAACGTCCGAAATCCGTCAATCCGACTCCACCGGCAAGACCCGCACCGTGCAGGTCGAGGTGCGCAAGAAGCGCGTGCTGATCAAGCGCGACGACGTCGAATCGCACGACGACGGTGCCGACGCCCACGCAGCCGAGGCGGCTGCCGAGCTGGCCCGTCGCGACGAGGAACAGCGCCGCGAGCAGGCCGAGGCCCTGGCACGCCAGGAAGCCGAAGCCCAGGCGGCCCGCGAGGCCGCCGAGCGCGAGGAAGCCGACCGCCGCGCCAGGCAGGAAGCCCTGGAGGCCGAACAGCGCCGCCAGGCTGAACTGCTGGCCCAGAAGGCTGCCGAGGAAGCCGCTGCCGCCCAGGCAGCCTCCGACGCCGCCGAGGAAACCGCGCGCAAGAAGGCTGAAGAAGACAAGGCACGTCTGGCCACCGAACGCGCCCAGGCGCAGAAGAACGCCGACGACGCCAAGGCTGCCGCCGACAAGGCCCGCGCCGAGCAGGACAGCGCCAAGGCTGCGGCCGACAAGGCACGTGCCGAGCAGGACGCCGCCGCGCGCCGTCGCCGCGAAGCCGCCGAAGCCGAGGCCCGCGCCATCCAGCAGATGCTGAATGCGCCGCCCCGCGTGCTGAAGGCGCCGTCGGAGCGCAAGGCCGAGGAAAAGAAGGCCGAGCAGACCGGCACGCTGCACAAGCCGGTGAAGCCGGCTGGCACCGAAGTCAAGAAGGACGAGAAGAAGACCGCCGCCGCGCCGGCCGCCACGACGACCACTGCCACCGCTGACAAGAAGGGTGGCAAGGGCAAGGGCGGCGGCAGCTGGCAGGACGACAGCCGTGGCAAGGGCAAGGGCGGTGGCCTGAAGACCCGTGGCGATTCGTCGGGCGGTACCGGCGGCTGGCGCAGCGGCCCGCGTGGCCGTGGCGGCAAGCAGCATGGTGACGATGGCCGCAGCAACTTCCAGGCGCCGACCGAGCCGGTGGTGCGCGAAGTGCACGTGCCCGAGACCGTCTCGGTGGCCGATCTGGCCCACAAGATGGCCGTCAAGGCATCCGAGGTCATCAAGCAGATGATGAAGCTCGGCCAGATGGTGACGATCAACCAGGTGCTGGACCAGGAAACCGCCATGATCGTGGTGGAAGAAATGGGCCACAAGGCATATGCCGCCAAGCTGGACGATCCGGAAGCCCTGCTGCTGGTGACGGAAGGCGAAGAGCAGACCGATGCCGAGCTGCTGCCGCGTCCGCCGGTGGTGACCGTGATGGGTCACGTCGACCACGGCAAGACCTCGCTGCTGGATTACATCCGCCGCACCAAGGTTGCCGCAGGCGAAGCCGGCGGCATTACGCAGCACATTGGCGCGTACCACGTCGAAACCGACCGTGGCGTGATCACGTTCCTGGACACCCCGGGTCACGAGGCCTTCACGGCCATGCGTGCCCGTGGCGCCAAGGCGACCGACATCGTCATCCTGGTGGTGGCGGCCGACGACGGCGTGATGCCGCAGACCAAGGAAGCGATTGCGCACGCCAAGGCTGCCGGCGTGCCGATCGTGGTGGCAATCACCAAGGTCGACAAGCCGGAAGCCAACCCGGACCGCGTCAAGCAGGAACTGGTGGCGGAACAGGTGGTGCCGGAAGAGTACGGCGGCGATTCGCCGTTCGTGCCGGTGTCGGCCAAGACTGGCCAGGGCATCGAGGATCTGCTCGAGAACGTGCTGCTGCAGGCCGAAGTGCTGGAACTGCGCGCCCCGGTGGACGCCCCGGCCAAGGGTCTGGTGGTGGAAGCCCAGCTCGACAAGGGCAAGGGCCCGATCGCGACGATCCTGGTGAGCAGCGGTACGCTCAAGCGCGGCGATGTCGTGCTGGCCGGCAGTGCCTATGGCCGCGTGCGCGCCATGCTGGACGAAAACGGCAAGCCGGCCAAGGAAGCCGGCCCGTCGATCCCGGTGGAAATCCAGGGTCTGTCGGAAGTGCCTGCCGCCGGTGAGGAAGTGCTGGTGCTGCCGGACGAGCGCAAGGCGCGTGAAATCGCCCTGTTCCGTCAAGGCAAGTTCCGCGACGTGAAGCTGGCCAAGCAGCAGGCGGCCAAGCTGGAAACGATGCTCGAGCAGATGGCCGAGGGCGAAGTCCAGACGCTGCCGCTGATCGTGAAGGCCGACGTGCAGGGTTCGCAGGAAGCACTGGTGCAGTCGCTGCAGAAGCTGTCGACCGCCGAAGTGCGCGTGCAGATCGTGCACGGTGGCGTGGGTGGCATCTCGGAATCGGACGTCAACCTGGCCACCGCTTCGAAGGCGGTGATCATCGGCTTCAACGTGCGTGCCGACGCCGGTGCGCGCAAGCTGGCCGAGCACAATGGCATCGACATCCGCTACTACAACATCATTTACGATGCTGTGGACGAGATCAAGGCGGCCATGTCGGGCATGCTGGCGCCGGAGAAGCGCGAGACCACGATCGGTCAGGTGGAAGTCCGCCAGGTCTTCCGCGTGCCGAAGGTTGGCGCCGTGGCCGGCTGTATGGTCACCGACGGCCTGGTCAAGCGTACGTCGCTGGTCCGTGTGCTGCGCAACAACGTGGTGATCCACGACGGCGAACTGGACTCGCTCAAGCGGTTCAAGGACGACGTCAAGGAAGTCAAGCAGGGCTTCGAGTGCGGTCTGTCGATCAAGAACTTCAACGATGTTCAGGAAGGCGACCAGCTCGAGGTGTACGAAATCACCGAGGTGGCGCGTACGCTGTAAGGCGATACGCAAAGACGGCAGGCTCCGGCCTGCCGTTTTCACATCATCGGTAAAGCAAAAAGTTTTGCATGGCCAAGAAAGGCAATATCTCCTCCCGTAATTTGCGCCTGTCCGACCAGATCCAGAAGGAACTGGCCGAGATGATCCAGCGCGAGCTCCGCGATCCGCGCCTGGGGCTGGTCACGCTGCAGTCGGTGGCGCTGACGCCCGACTACGCGCACGCCAAGGTCTACTTCACGGTGCTCGGCGCAGAGCCCGAAGTGGCGGCCGGCGTCCTCCGGGAAAAGGCTGGCTACCTGCATTCGCTGCTGTTCAAGCGCCTGCACATCCATACCGTCCCGACGCTGCATTTCCATCACGATACGTCGGTGGAGCATGCCATCGAGATGTCGAAGCTGATCAACGAAGCCAATTCGACGCGCGCCAAGGACGACGAATAAGGCATCGGCGTTTTTTGCCGTTTTCTCGCGAGCCGGCCTCCGGGCTGGCGCCGCAAACCTCTTCCCCCCGCAATGACCGATTCCCAAGCCAACCGTCCGCCCCGGCTGCCGCGCCGTGACGTGCATGGCGTGCTGCTGCTCGACAAGCCGCTTGGCCTGTCGTCCAACGATGCGCTGGTGCGCGCCAAGCGTCTGCTGCGCGCGAACAAGGCCGGCCATACCGGTACGCTCGATCCGCTGGCCACGGGCCTCTTGCCGCTGTGCTTTGGCGAGGCCACCAAGTTTTCGCAGGATCTGCTCGATGCCGACAAGACCTACGAAGCCGCCGTGCGCCTGGGGGCGACCACGACCACCGGCGATGCGGAGGGCGATATCGTCAGCGAACGTCCGGTCACGTGCGACCGTGCGGCGCTCGATGCGGCAATCGTGGGCTTCACGGGCGAGATCGAACAGGTGCCACCGATGTACTCGGCGCTGAAGCGGGACGGCAAGCCGCTCTACGAATATGCGAGGGCAGGGCAGACCGTGGAGCGCGCGGCACGCCAGGTGACCATCCGCGCGATCACGCTGCTCGAAGTCGATCTGAAAAATAGCCGTTTTACGATGCGAGTGACCTGCAGCAAGGGAACGTACATTCGCACGCTGGCCGAAGATATCGGCGAGGCGCTCGGTTGCGGTGCGCATCTGACCGGGCTGCGGCGCACGGGCGTGGGCGACCTGACGCTGGACGGCGCAGTAACGCTGGAACAGATCGACGCACAGGCGGACGATGTGCGTCCGACGCTGCTCGCGCCGGTAGACGCGCTGCTGCAGCGTTGCCCGCCGGTTCATCTGGATGCGGTGTCGGCCGGACGCTTCCTGCAGGGCCAACGTATCGCGCACCGTGACCTGCCCGAAGGCCAGGCGCCGGAAGCGGGCACGCTGGCGCGCGTCTATGCCGAAGGCAAACTGCTGGGCGTGGCGCGGATGAAGGAAGGCGCGCTGCGGCCCGAGCGGCTCGTAAAACTCTGAGTTTTACCGGCTCCGACGGCAAGCATCCCAAAGAAAAAGGGCATCGACCAGCATCGATGCCCTTTTTTCATGCCGCGTGGCGCATGCCACATGCCGCAAGCCGGCCGGTCAGTGCGCCCCGGCCGCGTCGGCGCCGCCGCCACCCTTGGCACGCTTGGTCAGCCAGACAAAGCCGATCAGCGCGAAGAACAGCACGCCCGAGATCCAGAAGATGTCGTTGGCGCCCAGCATCGACGCCTGCAGCGAGATGTTCCGCTCGATCAGCCCGATGGCCTGCATCTTCGACATGCCCATTGCCATCAGGTGATCGAGCTGGGCCTGGTATGTCGGGTTGTACGGGTTGACCTGTTCGACCAGCTGCGCATGATGCAGCGCCGAGCGGTTTTCCCAGACCGTGGTCGAGATCGACGCCCCGATGGCACCGAACGTGATCCGCACGAAGTTCGACAGGCCCGAGGCTGCCGGAATCTTCTCGGGCGGCTGGCCCGACAGGATGATCGACGTCAGCGGGATGAAGAACATCGCCATGGCCGCGCCCTGGATCAGCGTGGGGATCACCAGCGCCCGCGTGTCCACGCCCGTGGTGAAGCCGGCCCGCATGAAGCTCACCGCCCCGAACGTGATGAACGCCGTGGTGGCCACCCAGCGTGCGTCGATCTTCGGCAGCACCCGGCCGATGATCGGCGACAGGATGATGGCGAAAATACCCACCGGCGCGGTCACCAGGCCGGCATCGGTGGCGGTGTAGCCGACGATGGTCTGCAGCCACAGCGGCAGGATCACGAGATTGCCGAAGAACAGGCCGTAAGCCACCGAGATCGCCACCACGCCGGCCGCGAAGTTGCGGCCCTTGAACAGGTGAATGTCGACGATCGGATGCTTTTCGTAGAGTTCCCAGGCCAGGAAGAACAGGAAGCCGACCACGGCGGTCACGCCCAGCGCCACGATTACGCCCGAATGGAACCAGTCGAGCTCCTTGCCCTTGTCCAGCATCAGCTGCATCGAGCCGACCCAGATCACCAGCAGCGCCAGGCCGATGCGGTCGATCGGCAGCATCTTGGTGGGCGTTTCTCGCTCGCGGTAGATCGACCACGTGACCCAGGCGGTGACGATGCCGATCGGCACATTGATGTAGAAGATCCACGGCCAGGTCATGTTGTCCGAGATCCATCCGCCCAGCAGCGGCCCCATGATGGGCGCGACCAGCGTGGTCATGCCCCATAGCGCCAGGGCCATCGAACTCTTGGCGGGTGGATAGCTGGCCAGCAGCAGGGCCTGCGACAGCGGAATCATCGGGCCGGCCACGGCGCCCTGCAGCACGCGGGCGGCCAGCAGCGTTTCGAGGTTCGGCGCCACGCCGCACAGCCACGACGACACCACGAACAGCAGGATCGACAGCACGAACAGCCGCACCGCGCCAAAGCGCGTGGTCAGCCAGCCGGTGAGCGGCACCGAGATTGCGTTGGCGACCGCGAAAGACGTGATGACCCAGGTGCCCTGGTTCGGCGACACGCCAAGGTCGCCCGAGATGGCCGGGATCGACACGTTGGCGATCGACGAATCGAGCACGTTCATGAACGTGGCCAGCGACAGCGCGATGGTGCCCAGAATCAGCTTGCCGCCGGTCAGCGGCGGATGCGCGGCGGGGCGGGCGGGCGCCGGCTTCGGGGCCGGTGCCGCGCCGCTGTCCGGCGTCGCGGTGGTGGAATTTGCCATGGGCAGTCAGCCAGTCAAACAGGTCGGATCGGATCGATTCAGGTACGGGCGGGCTTGGCCGCCGCACGCGCCGCGGCCGCGCTGGCCGCGCTTGCGGCACCCGCCGCGCCCGGCGCCGGCGGGCGGCCGCCGTTGTTGACCGCGATGATGCGGGCGATCAGCGCGTCGGCGTCCTGCGCCACCTTGTCGTACACATCGGTCTGCAGGGGCCTGGCGGACTTGGCGCTGACCAGCGACGCGCCTTCTTCCTTGCGCACGTCGACCGTGACGTTCATCGACAGGCCCACGCGCAGCGGGTGGTCCTTCAGTTGCTGCGCGTCCAGCGCGATCCGCACCGGCAGGCGCTGCACCACCTTGATCCAGTTCCCGGTGGCGTTCTGCGCCGGCAGCAGCGAGAACGCGGCGCCGGTGCCGGCCGAAAAGCCTTCCACATGACCCGTGTACTTGACCTTCGATCCGTAGACGTCGGCTTCCAGTTCCACCGGCTGGCCGATCCGCATATGCGTGATCTGCACTTCCTTGAAGTTGGCGTCGACCCAGACCTGATCCAGCGGCACCACGGCCATGAGCGGCGTGCCGGCCGCCACGCGCTGGCCCACCTGCACCGAACGCTTGGCCACGTAGCCCGTCACGGGCGCCGGCATCGTCGAGCGCGCGAACGCCAGATAGGCCGAGCGCAGGTTGGCGGCGGCGCGCTGCACGTTCGGGTGCTTTTCCACCGTGGTCTGGTCGGTCAGTACCTGGTTCGAGGCCAGTTGCTCGCGGGCGGCAACCAGCGCCGACTCGGCCGCCTTCAGCGCGGTCTGGGCGTGGGCGATTTCCTCGCTCGACACCGCGCCCGAACCGGCAATGGCCTGGCGGCGGCGCAGGTCATCGCGCGCCTTGGCCACATCGGCTTCGCGCAACGCCACCTGTGCGGACAGCGAACCATTGTTGACGTACAGCGTGCGCACCTCGCGCACGGCCTGGGCCAGCTGGGCTTCGGCCTGCTCCATCGCCACCTGGGTGTCGGCGCGATCGAGCTGGATCAGCGGCTGGCCGGCGGTCACCAGCTGCGTATCGTCGGCGGCAATCGACACCACGGTGCCGCCCACCAGCGGCGTGACCTGCACGACGTTGCCGGCGACGTAGGCGTCGTCGGTGTTCTCGAAATGGCGGGCGTAAAGGCCCCAGTACAGGCCATAGCCGATGCCGGCCACCACGACCGCGGCGGTCAGGGAAACGAGCAGGCGCTTGCGCTTGCCGTTGTTGTCGCCCGCGGGGGCTGCTTGCTGGTTGGTGCTCATGATGGGATCTCTCGAATCTCTGCGATGTGTCGTCTTGTCTGGTTTCAGCCGTTTCCGTCAGGCGCTGCCCTCAACCCTGCGTGCCCGGGGCCGCGCTTGCAGGCTTGCCGGATGCGCCGTGACTGGCGCCCTCGGCTTCCTGGTAGCCACCGCCAAGCGCCTTCATCAGGCTCATCTGCAGGTCCAGCCGGCGCGCCTGCAGATCGGTGGCGAGCCGGCGCTGTTGCAATACGTTGCTTTCGGCGTTGAGCACCGTCAGCTGCGTGCCCAGGCCGGCCTTGTAGCGCGTGGTGGACAGTGCGTAGGCATGTTCGGCCAGGTTCAGCGCCTCGCGCTGCGTCTCGATCTGCTGGTCCACGCTGCGGATGCTGGTCACGGTATCGGCGGTCTCGCGCAGCGCGTCGACCAGCGTCTGGTTGTAGCTGGCCGCCGCGATGTCGTACTGCGCGTACTTGCCCTTGAGGTTGGCGCGCAGGCGGCCGCCCTGGAAGATCGGCAGCGTGACCGACGGCCCCACGCCGAACGTGCGGCTCATGCTCATCAGCAGGTTCGACGGATCGAGCGAGGCCACCCCGGCAAAGGCGGTCAGCTTCACATCGGGCAGGAATTCCTTCTTCGCCACGGTGATGTCCTTGGACGAAGCCTCCACGCGCCAGCGCGCGGCCACGATGTCCGGGCGGCGGCCAATCAGGCCGATGGTCAGGTCGTCGGGCAGTTGCGGCGTGGCGTTGGCCAGCAGCGTGGGCCGCGTGATCTGCAGACCGCGGTCGGGCCCCTTGCCCAGCAGCGCGGCGATCTGGTTGCGCGCCAGCGCGATTTCCTCGTCAACGCGTTGCAGGTCGGTCTGGGCGGCGGCCACGGTGCCGCGCGCCTGGGTGGTTTCCACCTGGGTGTCGAGGCCGGCGGCCAGGCGCTGGCGCGACAGGTCGGTCAGGTCGCGGCGCTGGGCGATGGCGCGTTCGGCCACGTCGCGCTGCGCGTACAGCGCGGCCAGGCGGTTGTAGCCGCGGGCCACCGATGTGGTCAGCATCAGCCGTGCGGCCTGGGTCTCGGCTTCCATCGCACGGTCATCGGACAGCGCGGCTTCCAGCGCATCGCGGTTCTTGCCCCAGAAATCGAGGTCCCACGACAGGCCCAGCTGCAGGCGCGACTGGTTCTGCCATGACCCGGCCAGCGGCGTGCCCGTAAACAGGTCGGTCTCCGAGAAACGCTGGCGCACCAGGCTGCCTTCAAAGTCCACGCCGGGGTAGAGCGCCGAACGCGTGGCATCGGCCATCGCGCGCGAGGCTTCCAGGCGGCCAAAGGCCACCTGCAGGTTCGGATTGCCCTGGATGGCTTCGTCCACCAGCGCACGCAGTTGCGGATCGTGGAACTGATCGACCCAGTCCTGCGACGGCCACTGGCCGTGTTCGCTGGCGAAGGTCTGCGGCGATGCCAGCGTGCCGGCGTCGGTCATGGTCTGCGTGCTGTGCGAATTGCCCAGCGCGGCGCAACCGGCCAGCACGGCAGCGGCCAGCACGGTCAGCGCGAGCGTGCCCGTGCGGCGAAGCTGGCCCGCGCGGCTGGCACGGTGGGAAAGAGAATGAGCGGTGGTCATAGGCGGTGAACTGTGACGCGGTCTGGCGATTTCAGGAATGGCGTGTCTGACGATTGGAATTCTTCTTCGGTGTCGGGGCGGCCCGCCTATCCTGTGTTGCGCTCGAAGGGACAGCCCGCCGGGTCGGGGCCGCCGTGGTTGGCGAGGATCCGCAGCAGCATGCCGCGCAGCGCCTCGATCTCGTCATGGGTGAAGCCCTCGAAATGACGGCGCATGACATTGCAGAAGACGGCCGGGAGCTTTTCGACCATGGCGTTGCCGGCCGGGGTGATCGACAGGTCCACCACCCGGCGGTCGTCGTCGCGGCGCGTGCGCGCGATCAGGCCGCGCTTTTCCATGCGGCTCAGCAGGCGCGTGACCGATCCGGCATCGGTGTTCAGCTTGCGGGCCAGGTCGGTCACCGTGGTGGCCTCGCCCTTGGCCAGCATCATCAGGCAGCTTGCCTGGGCCTGGGTCATGTCCAGGCTGCTGACCTCCTGCTCCACGCCCTGCGACAGCGTGTTCTTGGCGCGCCCCAGCAGGTAGCCGACGCTCTTGCCGATTTCATAGTCGGCCGGGTCGAACAGGTCTTCGGGCGGGGGTAGGGGTGTCGGGTAGGTCATCTCTTGTCGCTGCAATCTTTGCCTGGGCAAATATAAGCATGCCGCAAGTGATGTTCAAGCACTGAAATTTGTTATTGCGGAAAACGCAATGACGCGTCTTGATCTATGCTGGACAGCAATAGGGTGTTCTGCGCTGCAACATGCTAGAATGTCGGGTTAATTTTTTCCGATAGCTCCGCCTTCAGGGGACGCCGAATGACCCGCGCCATCCGTAATATCGCCATCATCGCTCACGTCGATCATGGCAAGACCACCCTGGTCGACCAACTCCTGCGCCAGGCAGGCACCTTCCGCGACAACCAGCAAATCGCCGAACGGGTGATGGACTCGAACGACCTGGAAAAGGAACGCGGGATTACCATCCTCGCGAAGAACTGTGCCGTCGAGTACAACGGCACGCACATCAACATTGTCGATACCCCGGGCCACGCCGACTTCGGCGGTGAAGTGGAGCGCGTCCTGTCGATGGTCGACGGCGTGCTGCTGCTGGTGGACGCCGTGGAAGGCCCGATGCCGCAAACGCGTTTCGTGACGCGCAAGGCACTGGCCCTGGGCCTGAAGCCCATCGTGGTGATCAACAAGATCGACCGCCCGGGCGCCCGCCCGGACTGGGTGATCAACCAGACCTTCGACCTGTTCGACAAGCTGGGCGCCAACGACGACCAGCTCGATTTCTCGGTGATCTACGCGTCGGGCCTGAACGGCTACGCCGGCCTGACCGAGGACGTGCGCGACGGCGACATGAAGCCGCTGTTCGAGACCGTGCTGGACAAGGTACCGGTGCGTAACGACGACCCGAACGGCCCGCTGCAGATGCAGATCATCTCGCTGGACTATTCGAGCTACGTCGGCAAGATCGGCGTGGGCCGCATTTCCCGTGGCCGCGCCAAGCCGCTGCAGGACGTGGTGGTCAAGTTCGGCCCGGAAGGCAATCCGATCAAGGGCCGTATCAACCAGGTGCTGAAGTTCAGCGGCCTGGAGCGCGAAATCGTGGCCGAGGCGGAAGCCGGCGACATCGTGCTGATCAACGGTATCGAGGAACTGGGCATCGGCTGCACCGTGTGCGCCCCGGAAGCCCAGGACGCGCTGCCGATGCTGAAGGTGGACGAGCCGACGCTGACGATGAACTTCTGCGTCAACACGTCGCCGCTGGCCGGCCGTGAAGGCAAGTTCGTGACCAGCCGCCAGCTGCGCGAGCGTCTGGACCGCGAACTGAAGTCGAACGTGGCGCTGCGCGTGGCCGATACCGGCGACGACACCATCTTCGAAGTGTCGGGCCGTGGCGAACTGCACCTGACCATTCTGCTGGAAAACATGCGCCGTGAAGGCTACGAGCTGGCCGTGTCGCGTCCGCGCGTGGTGTTCAAGGACATCGGCGGCGTCAAGCACGAGCCGTACGAACTGCTGACCGTGGACGTCGAAGACGGCCACCAGGGTTCGGTCATGGAAGAGCTGGGCCGCCGCAAGGGCGAACTGCTCGACATGGCGTCGGACGGCAAGGGCCGTACCCGCCTGGAATACCGCATTCCGGCGCGTGGCCTGATCGGCTTCCAGGGTGAATTCCTGACGCTGACCCGTGGTACGGGCCTGATCAGCCACATCTTCGACGACTACGCGCCGGTGCGCGAAGGCGGCCTGGGCGAGCGCCACAACGGCGTGCTGATCTCGCAGGACGACGGCGACGCCGTGGCCTACGCGCTGTGGAAGCTGCAGGATCGCGGCCGCATGTTCGTGAAGCCGGGCGATGCGCTGTACGAAGGCATGATCATCGGCATCCACAGCCGCGACAACGACCTGGTCGTGAACCCGATCAAGGGCAAGCAGCTGACCAACGTGCGCGCGTCGGGTACCGACGAAGCGGTGCGCCTGGTGCCGCCGATCCAGATGTCGCTGGAATACGCGGTGGAATTCATCGCCGACGACGAACTGGTGGAAATCACGCCGAAGAGCATCCGTCTGCGCAAGCGTCACCTGAAGGAGCACGAGCGCAAGCGTGCTTCGCGCGACGCGAACTGATTTCCGGCGTCCGGCCTGCTGGCCGGTCCTTGGAAACGAAAACCGCGCCCATGTGGCGCGGTTTTTTTTCGTCGCCCGACTTAGGTTTGCTCCCCTCTCCCGCTCGCGGGAGAGGGGCCGGGGGAGAGGGCAAGCATATCAACCTCCGAAGCCGCAGCCCGTGGTCCTCGCCACTCCGGCGGCTTCCACAAATACCGGAGATCGCGCTCGCGCCGCACATCGGCAAACATGTCGCGCCATTCGTGAAACGTCAGCGTCAGCGGGTTGTAGGTACGGACCTGGCGCGTGATGCCGTATTGCGGCGCCTCCTGCTCGGGCACGAAGGTGCCGAACATGCGGTCCCAGACCGTCAGCACGCCGGCGTAGTTGCGGTCGATGTACTGCGGATTCTTCGCATGATGTACGCGGTGCACACTTGGCGTATTGACGATCTTCTCAACGATCGGCCAGCGTTGTCCGAGCCGCGTATGGACGAAGAACTGGAACGCGAGGTTCAGGCCGACGGCCAGGATGACCCAATCTGGAGAAAATCCGATAAAAGCCAGCGGAATCCAGAACATCCACATGCCCGAGACCGGATAGGTCAGGCTTTGCCGGAACGCCGTGGAGAAGTTCATGCCTTCCGACGAGTGATGGGCCACGTGCGACGCCCACATCCATCGCACCCGATGGCTGGCGCGGTGGAACCAGTAATAAAGAAAGTCCTGCAGCAGCAACAGCAGCGCAAAAGACCACCACGTCTGGGGCACGGCGCGCAGGCCGTGGGCGTAGCACCATGTGTAGACCGTGCGGATCATCAACCAGAGAAAGAAGGCGTCCGATGCCTGGTGCATCAGCGCCAGCGTGGCGTTCGACAGCGTGTCGCGCCAACTGTAGACCGAGCGGTCGCGCCTGGACCAGTACCAGGCCTCCCAGCCAATCGTCAGCACGAAGACTGGCGCGAAGGCTAGCAGGATCAGGCCGGGGTCAAAACCCTGGGCGGGGGTAGCGCCCGATGTCATGGAGGATGTCATGGCGCAAGTGTGCATATTTCCGCCAGATTCGCACCGAGGATTTCCTCCATACGCACGTCAAGTGGCGCCCGCTTAACGTTTTGCGATCCATCACGAAAATGAAGGACTGACTATCACCGGGAGGCAATCAAGTCGGCCACGACAATGCCGTCATTGGGGCGACGGCCATGGAGGAGTGGCCGATATTCAAGTCACGGAGAGAACTGCCCCATGTTTCGCAACACTACGATTGGAACCCGTTTGTGGCTTCTGACAATTGTCACAAACTTGTTGCTGTTGATTGTCGGTGCCGTTGGTTGGATCGGCATGTCGCGTAGCAACGACGCCACGCGCCAGATCTACCAGCAGCAATTGTCGGCCGCCACGTATCTGGCGGAGGCGCGCTCGAATCAACTGCTGGTGCGTGTGCTGCTGGACCAGGCGGCCTTTGCCACCGAGGCGGCCGATGCCAAGGCCCGCGCCGCCACGGCCCAGGACTTCGCGCGGCTGTCCGACGCCGCATGGCAGTCGTATCTGGCCATTCCGCGAACCGACGAGCAGACACGCGCCACCGAGAATGTGTCAGAGAAACGCCGCGCGCTGTTCCAGGAGGGCGTGACGCCGATGATCGCCGCCCTCAACGCGGGCAACCGCGAGGCGATGATGAAGGCGGTCATGGAGACAATTCCGAAACTCGATATCCAGTTCACCGCCGTCAATACGGAACTTGGGCGCCTGCAAGTGGAAAGCGCCAAGGCCGTCTACGAGAATTCCCAGCATCGCTACGACAGGCTGCTGACCGTTTCCATCGCGGTCCTGGTGCTTGGCCTGGCGTTCAGCACCGTGGTGGCCTGGCGCCTGCGTGCGTCGATCGTCCATCCGCTGGATATCGCCATTGGCCGTTTCGCGCGCATGGCGGACGGCGATCTTAGTATTTCGGCGATGCGCGATGGCGCTGCAATCGCCGACGAGCACGCAAGAAGCGAGACCAGCCGCATGCTCGGCATGCTGGGGCGCATGCAGGGGCGTCTGGCCGAGATGGTGGGCGAAGTGCGCAGCGGCGCCGATTCGATTGCGGCGGCGAGCCAGCAGATTGCCAGCGGGAATGCCAACCTGTCGCAGCGTACCGAGCAGCAGGCCGCGTCGCTTCAGGAGACCGCTTCGAGCATGGAGGAGTTGACCAGCACCGTGCGCCACAACGCCGATAGCGCCCGCGAGGCCAGCACCTTGGCGGTGGATGCGCGCCGGCTGGCAGAGACCGGCAGCCAGGCCGTGTCGCGGGTGCAGAGCACGATGCAGCAGATCGACACCGGCGCCAACAAGGTGGTGGACATCATCGAGGTGATCGAGAAGATCGCCTTCCAGACCAATATCCTGGCGCTCAATGCGGCCGTGGAGGCCGCGCGGGCCGGCGAGCACGGCCGTGGCTTCGCGGTGGTGGCGGGCGACGTGCGCGATCTGTCGCAGCGGTGCGCGGCGGCGTCGAAGGAAATCCGCACGCTGATCGGCGCCTCGGTGTCGAATGTGCGCGAAGGCACATCGCTGGTGGACGACGCGGAGCGCGCCATGCAGGACATCGTCAATGCGGTGCGCCGCGTGAGCGATATCGTCGGCGGCATCAGCGCGGCGTCGGACGAACAGTCGCGCGGCATCGAACAGGTGAACGTGGCCGTCTCGCATATGGACGGCATGACGCAGCAGAACGCGGCGCTGGTGGAGGAAGCCGCCGCGGCGGCCGGGTCGCTCGAAGACCAGGCGCAACGGCTGACAGGGCTGATGTCGGCCTTCCGGCTGGCGTGATCGCCAGGGCTGCAGCGGCTCGACAGACGATAAGCCGATTCTGAAACGGCGCCGTCATCGAATCCGGGCAAGGCAGGTGGCGTAAAATTGCCGCCTACTGGAACGGAGACGGATATGACGGAGTTTGTATCGACGGCGGTGCAGGGCGGTGTGGCCTATCTGACGCTGACCCGCCCGCAGGCCCTGAATGCGTTGTCGCTCGACATGATTCGCGCGATCACGCAGGCGTTGCAGCAGTGGGAAACCGATGCCGCCGTGCATGCGGTGGTGGTGGCCGGCGCGGGCGGCAAGGCGTTCTGCGCCGGCGGCGATATCCGCTGGTTCCATCAGGCGTACTACGCCAACGACCCGATGCTCGACCAGTTCTTTGTCGAGGAGTACGCGCTCAACCATCTGATCCACCGCTACCGCAAGCCCTATATCGCCCTGATGGACGGCGTGGTGATGGGCGGCGGCATGGGCATCTCGCAGGGCGCCCGGCTGCGCATCGTCACCGACCGTACCAAGATGGCGATGCCGGAGACGAACATCGGCCTGTTCCCCGATGTGGGCGGCGGCTGGTTCCTGGCGCGTACGCCGGGCCATATCGGCGAGTACCTGGGCCTGACCGGCACGGTGATTCACGCCGCCGACGCCCTGTACGCGAAGCTGGCCGATGCCTATCTGCCGGCCAATGTGATGGCGGAACTGGCGGCATCGCTGCAGGCGCATGCGTTTGACAGCGGCGACGCCGTGCTGGCCCATATCGCCACCTTCACGGGTCAGCACGCGGCGGCGTGCGTGCCGCACGCCAGCCCGCTGGCCCAGCATGCCGGCATGATCGACACGCTGTTTGCCGGCGCCACGGCGCAGGAGATTCTGAGCGCGGTCAGTGACACGGCCGGCGACTGGGCGGCCCAGACCGCCGCCACGCTGCGCAGCCGGTCACCGCTGATGCTTTGCGTCACGCTGGAACAGATCCGCCGTGCGCGCACGATGACGCTGGAAGACGAGCTGCGCATGGAGCTCGACATGATGTACGACGTGTTCCGTCATGGCGACGGCATCGAGGGCATCCGCGCGCTGGTCATCGACAAGGACCACCAGCCGAAATGGAATCCGGCCCGCCTTGACGAAGTGACGCCGGGCCGCGTGCGCGCGTTCTTCGACAGCAAGTGGCGGCGCGAGGAACATCCGCTGGCATCGCTGGCGTAGTCGCTCCGCCCGCTGCGCCATTTGCATCGGCATGGGCGTTGCGCGCGGTGGCCGGCGGCGGCCATGCAAGTCAAGTACAGTGTGGGCAGGGCTGGCCCTGCTGCCGGAGCCGGCCTGTGATTCACTTCGACCGTGTGTGAACAGTGAAAGGAACCGTAATGAGCAATCCTCGTGATGTCGCCGTACTGGTGGGAAGCCTGCGCAAGGAATCCCTGAACCTGAAACTGGCCAAGGCCCTGGCCGCGATTGCGCCGCCGCAGCTCAAGCTCGATATCGTCGAGATTCGCCAGTTGTCCCACTACAACCAGGATGACGACGCCAATCCGCCATCGGAATGGGTGGCCTTCCGTGACCGTATCCGCCGCGCCGATGCCGTCCTGTTCGTTACCCCTGAATACAACCGCTCGGTGCCGGGCGTGCTGAAAAATGCCATCGACGTGGGATCGCGCCCGTATGGGGAAAGCGCCTGGGACGGCAAGCCGGGTGGCGTGATCAGCGCGTCGCCGGGCAATATCGGCGGCTTTGGCGCCAACCACCACCTGCGCCAGTCGCTGGTGTTCCTGAATATTCCGGTGCTGCAACAGCCGGAAGCCTATATCAGCGGGGTGGACAAGCTGTTCGATGAGCAGGGCGGCATCAGCAACGACTCGACCCGGGGCTTCCTGAGCAAGTACCTGACGACCTTCGCGGCCTGGATCGACCGCAACGCCGCGGCGCGCTGACAGTCGGCCGCCGATCGCGCCAGTCCGATTCAAACGTCGGTAAGCCCCGTCCTACAAGGCGAAGCGGGGGAGACCCGACACCGGCAGTGACCCCTGCTTTCTATAGTGAAGCCATGTTCAAACACATAGACAAGGAGGAAACACCATGCCGTACATTCTCGCCTGGCTGCTCGGCGTCCCGGCCTTCGTCCTGATCCTGATCTGGCTCTTCATGCACTGAGTGCAGCCCGCCCAACATGAGAGACGGCGCCTCCGGGCGCCGTTTTTACTGGCCGCGTGCCGCGCACCCGATGTGAGCGTTCCGGGGCGCTGCTCAGGAACGTCATCTCGCGTATACTTGCGGGTCTTCCTCAGTCCGTGGACCCAGAACCGTACCCGGACGCTCCCTCGACGCCATACCCATGACTGCAAATCCGCGCCGCATCTCGGTTGCCCCGATGATGGACTGGACTGATCGCCACTGCCGCACGTTCCATCGCGCGCTGAGCCAGCACACCTGGCTTTATACCGAGATGGTCACCACGGGCGCGCTGCTGCATGGCGATGTGGCGCGGCATCTCGATTTCGACGCGGCCGAGCAGCCCGTGGCACTGCAGCTGGGCGGTAGTGAACCTGCCGATCTCGCGCAGGCGGCGAAGCTGGGTGAGCAGTGGGGCTACAAGGAAATCAACCTCAATTGCGGGTGCCCCTCGGAGCGCGTGCAGCGCGGTGCGTTCGGCGCGTGCCTGATGGCAGAGCCCCAGCTGGTTGCCGATTGCGTCAAGGCGATGCGGGATGTGGTGTCGGTGCCCGTGACGGTGAAGCATCGCATTGGTATCGACACGATCGAGCACTATGACTTTGTTCGCGACTTCGTTGGCATTATTGCCGACGCCGGTTGCGAAACATTTATCGTGCACGCCCGTAATGCCATTCTGAAAGGCCTTAGCCCGAAAGAAAATCGGGAAATTCCGCCGTTGCGGTACGAAGTTGCATACCAGCTGAAGAAAGAATTTCCGCAGCTGGAAATCCTGATTAACGGCGGCATTGTCTCTTATGGCGAAATGGAAGAACATTTGCGCCACGTGGATGGGGTAATGATCGGCCGTCAGGCTTACCACGATCCTTATATCCTCGCCGAAATGGACAGCCGTTTCTACGGCGTTGAATCGCCGATTCCAACGCGCGAAGACGCCGAAATGGCCATGCAAGCCTATATCGGCCATCTGGTGGAGCGGGGCGGCTATATGGGCGCTGCCACCCGGCATATGCTGGGCCTCCATCGCGGGGTCTATGGCGGACGCGGCTGGCGCCGGGTGCTGTCGGATGCACGGCGCATGAACGCTGCCCGCACCCGGGCCGACGTGGATGCGCTATTCGAAGAAGCGCGTTCCCATCTGCGTCCAGACCTCCTGGAGGCGGCCTGAGCGACCCCCGAACGTGACGATCGTATGCGGGCTGGACTGGAGGAAAAACTCTAATTTCGAACGATCGTGCTATGCACATGCCGCAAATGTATGCCCCAAGGGCGTTTGCGGCGGTTGAGGTGACTGGAAACCCGCGTGGGCAAAGGGATTCCCCTAATTCGCCAGTCCTGCGGCATGTTCTTACACTGTGCCTGCCCTCGAATACAGGGCTTTCTTCAACTGATTTTTGAGCCCGCCGTGTGCGGGCTTTTTTTCTGCCCCGTCTCGTTGTTACCACAGCAACCGTGGGTTTGCCCGGATGGTGCGCCGTGCGTTCGGGGTCTACATTGAATGTGCCTTCAGGGCATTGAGATCGCTAATTTAAGAGTCCGCTTGCGAGCGGGCTCTTTTTTTTCGTGGGTCGCGCCATGCACGAATCGCGCATAAAACCGTGGCGTACCTGAACACCAAAAAAAAAGCAGGCGATGCTCGTCGGGAGTGATCGCCTGTCGGGAATGTCGAGGGGGTCAATGTCCCTCGGGGAAGAGTATCCAACAGCATTATTTGCGACAGAACCCTGCCGTGGTGGGGCAAGACCTCCGCTTTTGAAGGGCAGGCCGATACGTCAAGCTCGGGCTATTGTTAAGACATGCCCTGTCGAGCGGCGCGTAGGTCATGTTACGATGCGCTGAAAAATGCCGCGACATTAGCCGGCATGGCGTGGGAGTCGTATCTTCACGGATGCGGCGCCAAGTGGGGGAAAAGCAGTTGGGCTGGCCGGTTCGAGCGGTGTGACGGGGAATGTCGAAGCCAGTGAATCGGAAGCGAGCCCTGAGGAAACGAAATGGAAGCGGAAGAACCATTCGGTGAAGTCTTCGAGGACTACCGGGTGATCTGGGTAGCCGAGCAACTGCAGGACGGCAAATGGACTGCGCGCTATTGCTGGCACCCAGGCACATCGATCGACGCCGGCAAGGCGTTGCAGCGCGACGTCCTGAATGGCAAGTCGAAACGCTTGCTTGGACTTTTTCCGAGCGAGGCAGAGATCATCGCTGCGATCAAGGAAGCCGTGCTGCTGGAAGCGAAGTGGGTGGGCCCCCGATGAAGTCCGGAAGCCATCCGCCAGCGAATCCGAAATTTTTTTGTGCGGAATACTAGCCATCAGCAGAGAATGCTTGTATAGTCTTGTTCTTCGCTGATCGACACAACGGTCAACGAAAAATCTCTACGGTGGCTGTAGCTCAGTTGGTAGAGTCCAGGATTGTGATTCCTGTCGTCGTGGGTTCGAGTCCCATCAGCCACCCCAAAGAATTCCCTTGCAAAACAGCCGCTTAGTCAAGCGGCTGTTTTGCTTTGCACGCATCCCTTCCCACCATCCCTTCCGCCTGGTGCAACCGACCTGACAGCATCCGATTGCGATCGCATACGCCAAGGCGAAGCCGGTCGATGGGCGAAAAAAACCGGACGTTGGCGGGGTCGACAAGGTCCGGTTCTGCGCATGACGCGAATGCGCAGTGATGCGGTTGCGCGCTGATCCGCGTGGCACGCGGCCAGATTTCAATCGAGCAGTTTCGTGGTCGGTTCTGCCAGTTCCAGCATGCGGCAGATGGCTGCCATGTTGCCGACCATCGTGCGACGTTGCGCGCCCTGGTAGACGCGGACGCCCTTGATTTGCCGGAACGGGACCGGCTTGACCGGGCGGCGGGAAGCGATGGGATTCGATTGCAGCATGGCAACACCTCGTAATTTGCGACAGCAGTGGTCCGCGCCCGTCGTCCAGCAAGGACGGGGCGGCATGGGCAAAGCAAAGCGGGTGACCAGGGCAGACGGCCGTGCTGCCTAAGTCTCGGGAGCCGGAGTCGCTGTCAGGCGCCTCCGATCACGCTAGAAGCCTGACGATCGGATCAGGCCGACAGCGATACCTTCAAGGGAGAACTCGTCGCGGCCCGAATGGAGCACGATGTTCTGGAAATCGGGGTTTTCTGCGATCAGTTCGATCGTGTCGCCGCGTTTCTTCAGGCGCTTGACCGTGACGTCCTCGCCCAGGCGGGCTACGACGATCTTGCCGTTGGCTGCCTCGCTGGCTTTCTTCACGGCCAGCAGGTCGCCATCGAGAATGCCGGCGTCGCGCATACTCAGGCCGCGTACGCGCAGCAGGTAGTCCGGACGCTCGTCGAAGACCGATGCATCCACCTGGTACTGACGGTCGATATGTTCTGCGGCAAGGATCGGGCTGCCCGCAGCGACGCGACCGACCAGCGGCAGCGTCAACTGCAGCACGCCTGCCATTGGCAGCGAGAACTGGTCGGAACGTTCCGAATCGCTGCGTGCCACCTTGAGCCGGATGCCGCGCGATGCGCCGGGGGTCAGTTCGATGACGCCCTTGCGTGCCAGCGCCCGCAGATGTTCCTCGGCCGAATTGGGCGAGGAAAAACCAAACTCGGCGGCGATCTCTGCGCGCGTGGGCGGGAAGCCCGTGTTGCGGATCGTGTCGCGGATCAGATCGAAAATCTGCTGCTGCCGGGGTGTCAGGGTCGCCATGGTTCGCCGGTCTCTCGTGCCGAAGCACTGTATGTTTAAACAGTATGCTGTGATTTTATACAGTATCGTGTGAAGTGCAAGCACAATTTGCGCAGTGGGCTCTACATGGGCGACGGCGGCACCGGTGGCTTCGCGGGTTTGCCAAGGGGGCGCTGGGGCGGGGTGGCAGTTACAATCGTCGGCCAGATCCCGGGCCGCGCCCGCCCGGCCAGCCCCCTCAGTCAGCCTATTTACATGTCAGCGTCTTCCTCATCGTTGCCCCGTGTCGTCGTGCTTGCCACCGGCGGCACCATTGCCGGATCGTCCGGCGACCCCGCCAGCAGTGCCCAGTACCAGGCGGCTACCGTGCCGGTGTCGCAACTGGTCCAGGCCGTGCCCGCGCTGGCCGATGTCGCGCGCGTGGAGGCCGAGCAGGTGGCGCAGGTCGACAGCAAGGACATGACGTTCGGTCTCTGGCAGCAGCTGGCGGCGCGGGTGGCGTACTGGTCCGGCCAATCGGACGTGGCCGGCATCGTGATTACGCACGGCACCGATACGCTTGAAGAAACGGCGATGTTTTTGCACCTGACGCAGCCGTGTCCCGTGCCGGTGATCATCACTGCGGCGATGCGCCCGGCAACGTCGCTGTCGGCGGATGGCCCGCTGAACCTGCTCGATGCGGTGCGCGTCGCGGCCCATCCGGACGCGCGGGGCCTGGCTGTGCTGGTGGTGCTGAACCAGCAGATCCACGCCGGGCGCGACGTGACCAAGGCGCATACGTCCGCCGTCGATGCCTTTGTCTCGCCGAATGCCGGTCCGGTCGGCTACGTGCAGGACGCCTATATTCGATTCACGCGTACGCCGTCCCGGCGGGAGGCGCCGTGCTTGCCGGTGCCGTCGGCCTGGCCGATGGTGGAGATCGTGGTCAGCCATGCCCAGCCGGGCAGGGTGGCCGTGGATGCACTGGTGTCGGCTGGTGTGAAGGGGCTGGTCGTGGCCGCCACCGGCAATGGCTCGGTCCACGAAACCCTGGTGGCGGCGTTGGCCGATGCGGCGGCGGCTGGTGTGGCAGTGGTGCGCAGTTCACGTACTGGCGCCGGCCATGTGTCGATTCCGGCGCGGCCGGCGGCGGGGGCTGGCCTGTTTGCGTCGGCGGCCGACCTCAACCCTTACAAGGCGCGCGTGCTGCTGCTGGTGGCGCTGGCAGCCGACCCCGCGCTCGGCGTCGATGCCGGGCGCCTGCAGTCGCTTTTTGCCGCCTGCTGAGCCGCCTGCACCGCGTACCTTGCGGATTCCCGGGTTTCCGGGCTATACTCGCCGGCTATTCAACCTTGCCGCACCGGACGTGACGCCCGGGTGGCTCATCCCAAAAGGAGCGTCAATGCGTCATTACGAAATCGTATTTATCGTCCATCCGGACCAAAGCGAACAAGTGCCGGCGATGATCGAGCGTTACAAGCAGCTCGTCACGTCGCAAAATGGCCAGATCCATCGCGTGGAAGACTGGGGTCGTCGTCAGATGGCCTACATGATCCAGAAGCTGGCCAAGGCTCACTACGTTTGTCTGAACATCGAATGCGGCAAGGACACGCTGGCTGAACTCGAGCACGCGTTCAAGTTCAATGACGCCGTGCTGCGTCACCTGATCGTCCAGACCAAGAAGGCTGAAACCGCGCCGTCGCCGATGATGAAGGAAGTGCAGCGCGAAGAAGCCCGCAAGGCCGCGCAAACGACCACGGAAGGCCAGGCCGCCTGAGTGCGGACTGCTGTGTCGCGGTGAACCAGCTTCGGCTGACCGCCACGCTCGCCGAGCGAGATACGCTGCGCTATACGCCAGCCGGCATCCCTGTCGTCAACTGCATCCTGCAGCATGCCGGCGAGGTGATGGAGGCGGAAACGCCCAGGCAGGTGGAATTCGCAGTGGTGGCCATGGGCATCGGCCCGATTGGCCAGCGGCTCGAGCGCATGCCGCTCGGCACGCTGCTCGACTGCGAAGGCTTTCTGGCCCGCAAGCACCGCAACAGCAAGACACTGGTCTTTCACATCACTCGATGTAAAGCATTCGAAAAGGATTGAATCATGGCATTCGTCAAACGTGACAACAAGAACAAGAAGCGCTTCCAGCAACAGAACCCGCTGTTCAAGCGCAAGCGCTTCTGCCGCTTCACCGTGGCTGGCGTCGAACAGATCGACTACAAGGATCTGGACACGCTGAAGGACTTCATCGGCGACAACGGCAAGATCACGCCGGCTCGTCTGACCGGTACCAAGGCGCACTATCAGCGTCAGCTGGATACGGCCATCAAGCGCGCCCGCTTCCTGGCGCTGATGCCGTACACCGACCTGCACAAGAACTGATAGTCCCGGGACCGCAAGGAGAAATACACGATGCAAGTCATTCTGCTGGAAAAAGTCATCAACCTGGGCAACCTGGGCGACATCGTTCGCGTGAAGGACGGTTACGCACGTAACTTCCTGATCCCGACCAAGCGCGCTCGCCGTGCTACGCAAACCGCCATCGCCGAATTCGAAGTGAAGCGCGCCGAGCTGGAAAAGGCCGCTGCCGCCAAGCTGGCTGCTTCGCAAGCCGAAGGCGAGAAGCTGAACGGTCTGACCGTCCAGATCACGCAGAAGTCGGGCGTGGACGGCCGTCTGTTCGGTTCGGTGACCAACGCCGACATCGCCCAAGCCCTGGAAGGCCAAGGCTTCAAGGTCGAGAAGTCGCAAGTGCGCCTGCCGAACGGCCCGCTGAAGATGGTTGGCGACTACGCCGTTGGCGTGTCGCTGCACACCGACGTGCTGGTCGACATCACCGTTTCGGTGCTGGGCGAGCACGTCTAAGCTGTACGCGTCCACGATGTGCCGGTCCGGACCGGCGCGTCGGATGCACAAAAAAGGCAGGAGCCACGCTCCTGCCTTTTTTTGTTTTTTGCGTGGCGCCCGGCGCCGTTATAATTCCCTCCCATGAACGCGCCCGCCGCAGATCCCCAACTAGACAACCTCAAGGTTCCTCCGCACTCGATCGAGGCCGAACAATCGGTGCTTGGCGGGTTGCTGCTGGATAACGCCGCCTGGGACCGCATCGCCGACTTCCTGTCCGAAGCCGATTTCTATCGGTTTGACCATCGGGTGATCTTCCAGAGCATCGCCCGCCTGATCTCCGCCACCAAGCCGGCGGACGTGATCACGGTCTTCGAAATGCTTCAGGTGGCCGGCAAGGCCGAGGAAGTGGGCGGGCTGGCCTATCTGAATTCGCTGGCGCAGAATACGCCGAGCGCAGCCAATATCCGTCGCTACGCCGAGATCGTTCGGGAACGCTCGGTCCTGCGCAAGCTTGTGACGGTTGCCGACGACATCGCTTCCGCGGCTTTCGCGCCCAAGGGGCGCGAGGTGCGCGAACTGCTCGACGAGGCCGAATCCAAGGTTTTTGCGATTGCGGAAGAAGGCTCGCGTGGCCAGAAGGGCTTTCAGGAGATCCAGCCGCTGCTGACGCAGGTGGTGGAGCGGATCGACGAGCTCTATCACCGCGACAGCACCACGGACGTGACCGGCGTGCCGACCGGCTTCATCGACCTGGACCGCATGACCAGCGGTATGCAGCCGGGCGACCTGATTATCGTCGCCGGTCGCCCCTCGATGGGTAAAACCGCGTTTTCGCTGAATATTGGCGAGCATGTGGCGGTAGAGCAGGGCTTGCCCGTGGCCGTGTTCTCGATGGAAATGGCAGGCGTGCAGCTGGCCATGCGTATGCTGGGCTCGGTGGGTCGCCTGGACCAGCACCGCCTGCGTACCGGCCGCCTGCTGGACGAGGACTGGCCGCGGCTGACGCACTCGATCCAGCGCATGAACGATGCGCAGCTGTTCATCGACGAGACGCCTGCGCTGAATCCAATGGAATTGCGGGCCCGTTCGCGCCGGCTGGCGCGCCAGTGCGGCCAGCTGGGCCTGATCATCATCGATTACCTGCAGCTGATGTCGGGATCGGGTGGCGGGGAAAACCGGGCCACGGAAATTTCCGAAATTTCTCGGTCGTTGAAGGGGCTGGCCAAGGAGCTCAACTGCCCGGTTATCGCGCTGTCGCAGCTGAACCGAAGCCTGGAGCAACGTCCGAACAAGCGCCCCGTCATGTCCGACCTGCGCGAATCGGGCGCCATCGAACAGGATGCCGACGTCATTCTGTTCATCTATCGCGACGAGGTCTACAACCCTGACTCGCAGGACAAGGGGACTTCCGAAATTATCATCGGCAAGCAGCGTAACGGGCCGATCGGCACCGTTAGGCTCACGTTCCTGGGTCAATTCACGAAGTTCGACAACTTCAGCGGCGGCCCGGCGTTCTTCGACAACGACACCTGATTCTCAGGGGGTTACACCGCTGGACGGTGCAACCCTGTAAAATATTGCGCTTTGATGACAGCCGCCCACGAGGCGGCTGTCGTGCGATTGCTCTGCCTCCCATTTGCAACACACAACCGAGCGTGCCGTCAGGTACGCCACAAGGACATTTCATGTTCGGCCGTTTCATGCCCACCGAGGGCAAGTTCTTCGAATACTTCAACCAGCACGCCGATTGCGCCGTTACCGCCGCGCACGAGCTGGAAGCGTTGGTCAATGACCTGCCCAACGCCGAAGGCCATGCCCGACGCGTGCAGGCTACCGAAAAGAAGGCAGACCGTATCACGCACGACACGATCGACCTGCTGCACAAGACCTTCATCACGCCGCTGGACCGTGACGAGATCCACAAGCTCATCACGACCATGGATGACATCCTGGACCTGATGGAGGACGTGGCCGAGACGATCTCGCTGTACGACGTCACGCACCTGACCGACGAAGCCCGCCGGCTGGCCACGATCTGCGTGCAGTGCTGCGAAGCCGTCAAGATCGCCGTGGGACTGCTCGAAGACATGGGCAACGCCAGCACGATCCTGAAGACGGCCCAGCAGATCGACCAGCTCGAATCGGAAGCCGACCGCGTCATGCGCTCGGCCATGTCGAAGCTGTTCCGCGACGAGACCGACGTCAAGCGTCTGATCAAGCTGAAGGCGATCTACGAGCAGCTGGAGTCCATCACCGACAAGTGCGAGGACGTGGCGAACATCATCGAAGGCATCGTCCTGGAAAACGCCTGAGGCTCCCACTGGCATGCAAACAGTACAAATGAGCTTGTGGGTCATCGGGTTGCTGGTGGCGCTGGCATTGCTGTTCGACTTCATGAACGGCTTTCACGACGCGGCCAATTCGATTGCCACGGTGGTCTCCACGGGCGTGCTGAAGCCGCACCATGCCGTGGCCATGGCGGCCATGTGCAACGTGGTGGCGATCTTCATCTTCCACCTGAAGGTGGCGGCCACGGTGGGTACGGGCACGATTGACGTGCATATCGTCGATCACTACGTGATTTTCGGCGCGCTGGTCGGCGCTATTGCGTGGAACGTGATTACCTGGCTGTACGGTATTCCGTCGTCGTCGTCGCACGCGCTGATCGGCGGCCTGGTGGGCGCCGCGGTGGCCAAGGGCGGCACGGGCGTGCTGGTGGGCAACGGCCTGCTGAAGACGGTGGCCTTCATCCTGATCTCGCCGCTGCTGGGCTTTATCCTGGGCTCGCTGATGATGGTGATCGTGGGCTGGACGTTCTTCCGGACGCCGCCGTCGCGCGTGGACCGCTGGTTCCGCCGGCTGCAGCTGGTTTCGGCGTCGCTCTACAGCCTGGGACACGGCGGCAACGACGCGCAAAAGACCATCGGCATTATCTGGATGCTGCTGATCGCCAGTGGCCACGTGGCCGTCGGCGGTGCGGAGCCGCCGATGTGGGTCATCGTGAGCTGCTACGTGGCCATTGGCATGGGCACGCTGTTCGGCGGCTGGCGGATCGTGCGGACCATGGGCCAGAAGATCACCAAGCTGAAGCCCGTGGGCGGCTTCTGCGCGGAAACCGGCGGCGCGATTACGCTGTTCATCGCTTCGGCGCTGGGCGTGCCGGTGTCGACGACGCATACCATCACCGGCGCCATCGTCGGCGTTGGCTCGGCGCAGAAGATGTCGGCCGTGCGCTGGGGCGTGGCGGGCAATATCGTATGGGCGTGGGTGCTGACGATTCCAGCATCGGCGTTCATGTCGGCCATCGCCTGGTGGATCGGCAAGCAGATCCTGTAAGCCTTGCCGGACGTATCGGCAGATGAAAAAGCCAGGCATTGCGCCTGGCTTTTTTGCTATTGATTAGCGAATGCCGCGATCGGGTCGTCGTCCGGCGGTGGGGCTGAGGGTGCGGCGGGCGCCGGCATGGGCGAGGTCGGGGCGGGCGTGATCGACGGTGCAGGGGCCGGCGCAGGCGCAGGCGTCATTGGCAGATTGCTGGCCGCCACGACACGCCGCGCGCCGTTGTAGCGCGAGGCCCAGTAGGACTTGCCCATGTCTTCGAGCCGGACCGTGCCGCCGGTGGCCGGCGCGTGCACGAACCGGTTCTGTCCGACATAGATGCCGACATGCGAGTTGGCGCGGCCGGTGGTATTGAAGAAGACCAGGTCGCCCGATGCCACGTCGCTACGGTCGAGCGATACGCCGCGCTGGCCCATCTGCTCGGTGGTGCGCGGCAGGTTGACGCTGGCGGCGCGCTGCACCACGTAGCGGACCAGGCCGCTGCAGTCGAAGCCGGAATCGGGCGTGTTGCCGCCGTAGCGGTAGGGCGTGCCGACCAGCGACATCGCCTGGATCGAGATTTCTTCCAGGCCGGCGCTCGGGTCGATCATGGGCTTGCCCGGGGTCCGGGGCAGCGAAGACGTATGGCGGGCAGGGGGGCCGCCGGCGCAAGCGGCCAGCAACAGGGCGCTGGCACACAGTGCAGTCAGGGCGAGCCGGGACGAACTCCGCGATGGCGGAGCCGGGGACATCGACACACGCGCCGGGCGCGGTGAGGGCGGCAATAAAAGCGGGCGCTGCGGCATCCTTCTTGTCGTTCGGTTGCCGGGTCAGGCGTCCGCCCCACCGTACAGGGTGGGTGCCAGCGAAAATTTCCAGGTGGAACTACCAAGTAGCACTACCAGCGCAACTGCGCGTTGCGCGTACCGGTACTGATCTTGATGGACTTTGGCTGACCCTTGTAACTGGCCTCGATATTGTAGCTGCCTTCCGGCGCACGTATGAGGCAGCGCGGGCCGCCCGCACGGAAATCGGCCACATTCTGGCCGTCGCGTGTCAGTTTTACGTCAACATCGGCCAGGTATTCGCCATTGGCCCCCCGGGTGAACAGGATGCCCATGTTGAAGTTCTTCTCCTGTTCGGCCAGCCTGGCCCGTTCGTCCTCGGCAATGCCGCCGCAGACATAGCTGACCGGGCCCATGGTGCGGATCACCATTTCATTGCCTGCCGGGGCGCTCGCTGCCGGGGCACTGCCTGCCGGCGTGCTGGCGTCCGCGGCCTTGGCCGGCTGCAGGGCGGCCGCCACGATGACCGTGGCGCCAATCAGCGCAGCCACGGCAAGGCGCTTGCGCCGGGCGGCGCGCGCGTTATGGGAAAACAGGGTCCTACTGGTGGACAGGTATCTGCTGAAAGACTGTTGCCTGTTCATCGACGCCTCCGTATCGACATGAACACCCGGTCATCATAGCCGGGTCGTGCGGTGCTGGCTGTCGGCCAAACGCCGACGCTGTGGGTTGCACCACACTACGCGATGCGGCCACGGCCGGCCATGGAACAGGCCGGCCGTGGAAGTGCCAGGTTTGCAGTGACTGACGCGTTACAGCACGTCCGCAGCGTGGTCGGCCAGGCGCGAACGCTCGCCGCGGGCCAGCGTCACATGGCCGCTATGGCTCCAGCCCTTGAAGCGGTCCACCACGTAGGTCAGGCCGGACGAGCCTTCGGTCAGGTACGGCGTGTCGATCTGCGCGATATTGCCCAGGCAGATGATCTTGGTGCCGGGGCCCGCCCGGGTAACCAGGGTCTTCATCTGCTTCGGCGTCAGGTTCTGCGCTTCATCGATGATCACGAACTTGTTGACGAAGGTACGGCCGCGCATGAAGTTCATGCTCTTGACCTTGATACGCGAGCGGATCAGTTCCTGCGTCGCCGCGCGGCCCCATTCGCCGGCGCTGTCGTCGCTCTTCTGCAGCACTTCGAGGTTGTCGTCGAAGGCCCCCATCCACGGCTGCATCTTCTCTTCCTCGGTGCCCGGCAGGAAGCCGATGTCCTCGCCCACGGGCACGGTGGCACGCGTGACGATGATCTCGTTGTAGAGCTTCTGGTCCAGCACCTGTTCGAGGCCAGCTGCCAGCGCCAGCAGCGTCTTGCCGGTGCCGGCCTGGCCCAGCAGCGTCACGAAATCGACGTCGGGGCTCATGAGCAGGTTCAGCGCAAAGTTCTGCTCGCGGTTGCGGGCCACCACGCTCCACACGTTGTTCTTGTTGTGGGTGTAGTCCCTGAGCGTCTGCAGCAGGGCGGTCTTGCCGTTGATCTCCTTGACCTGGGCGTACAGCGGCAGGCTGCCGTCCATCGGCTCCAGATAGACGAACTGGTTGACCAGGAACGACGGCACCAGCGGGCCGGTCAGGCGATAGAACATCGTGCCCGACTTCGGGTCCTGCCAGCTTTCCACGCCCTTGCCGTGCTTGGCCCAGAAGTCGTTGGGCAGCTGCATCACGCCCGAGTACAGCAGGTCCTTGTCTTCCAGGACCTGGTCGTTGAAGTAGTCCTCGGCCGGCAGGCCCAGCGCGCGGGCCTTGATGCGCATGTTGATGTCTTTCGACACCAGCACCACCTGGCGCTCCGGATACTGCTGCTGCAGCGCGCTGACCACGGCCAGGATCTGGTTGTCGGCCTTGCCTTGTGGCAGGCCCTCGGGCAGCTTGATGTCGTTCAGGCGGGTCTGGAAGAACAGCTTGCCGGCCGCGTCGCGGTTGCCGAGCGTGGCCAGCGGCAGGCCTTCGTCGAGCACGCCGTCGGTGCCGCCCACGAGCTGGTCCAGCGTGCGGCTGACCATGCGCGCGTTGCGTGCGACTTCGCTCATGCCCTTCTTGTGGTTGTCCAGCTCCTCGAGCGTCATCATCGGCAGATAGATGTCGTGTTCCTCGAAGCGGAACAGCGAGCTCGGGTCGTGCATCAGCACGTTGGTGTCGAGCACGAACAGCTTGCTGGGGCCTGCGGACTTGCGCGTGCGGCGCGTGGGGCCGGCGGCCGGCTTGACCAGGCTGACGGACGGCGATGCCGGCGGGGTGGCGACCGGCGCCGGGGCGTCGGCGGTCTTGGCCCGGGTTGTGCTGCCGGCGCGTGCGCGGGTGGCGGGCGCCTCGGTGTCGCCGGTCTCGAGCAGTGCCACACGCTCGAGGACCGGCACGGGTTTCTTACCCTGCGCGGCTTTGGCCTTGGGCAGTGTCACCGGAGCGAACTCGCTCGGGTCCAGCAGTTGGGCAGGCTTGGCGGGCATGGTAGGCAGCGGCATGCTTGGCTTTCCTTTCAGGGGAGCAAACGGGGGCGAAAAAGCTGGCTTACAGCCGGGCGTACAACCAGGAAACGGCGGAAATCGGGAAAACCGGAGTGGCGGGACGCAAGGCGTCCCGGAAGGAAACCAACCAGGAAACAAAAAAGCCGCCAGTCCTGGAATACAGGGGTGGCGGCTTGTCTGCGGTCCCGCGACGCGGCAGGTCCGCTACCAGCCCTGGGACTGTGCCTGTCGGGCCGGGACGTTACTGCAGCGTGGCAACTGTGATCGGAACGCATTGAGGCCAAATCTACCCGAAGGTTTTGGCTTTTGCAATCGGTCAGACTCTCGTCGCGGTTGCGCAACTGTCATCGGGCCGCGCAACGCGCGGGTTGCCTCGCCGAGGATGTTCCGGTTCACATCCCCTTGACGATTTCCAGCACCTCGTCCACGTGGTTCGGCACCTTGATGCCCCGCATTTCGTGGCGCAGCACGCCCTTGGCGTCGAGGATGAAGGTGCTGCGCTCGATGCCGCGCACTTCCTTGCCATACATCTTTTTCATCTTGATGACATCGAAGAGGCTGCAGATGGCTTCGTCCGCGTCGGAGATCAGCTCGAAGGGCAGCTCCAGCTTGGCCTTGAAGTTCTCGTGCGACTTCAGGCTGTCGCGCGAAATGCCGAAGACCCTTACGCCGGCGGCCTCGAAGGCGTCATGCTGGTCCCGGAAATTCATGGCCTCGGTGGTGCAGCCCGGCGTGTTGTCCTTCGGGTAGAAGTACAGCACCGTGGTCTTGCCGCGCTGGTCGGCAAGACGGAAATCCCCGCCCGTAGCGGGGGCCTGGAAGTCGGGAACGGCCTTGTTGAGACTGACGGTCATGCTGGTGGCTCTCCTGGATGGCAGTGCATCATCGGTGACGGCAGCGGCCGATTATTGGTGGTGTTCGCCCGGACCTGCGCCATGGCGGGTGCAGATTGGGGCAGTTGGCCGGACTTCAAGCGTGGCGCAGCCGCAACCCGGCAAAAAAGCGGCGCCTGGGCAGCCGAGACCGACACGTCAGCCCTGTGCAGCGGGCTCCACCAGCAGCACCGCCGCGACCTTGCGGCCCTCGGCCATCAGAATATTGTAGGTGCGGCATGCAGCCTGCAGGTCCATGGCGTCCACGCCGATATGCAGGCGCGCCAGCGCTGCCGTCAGGCGCGGATGCGGAAAGCGCAGCCGGTTGCCGGTGCCCAGCAGCACGACTTCCGGCTTCTTCTCCAGCAGCGCCTCGAAGTGGGTCGGTTCCAGGTCTTCGAAGCGGCCCACCGGCCAGGGCGCGACATCGCCCTCGGGCATGACCAGCACCGACTGGTCGTGTCGCACCGCATTGATTTCGACATAGCCGGGGCCGTAGCCGGTCACGGTATTCAGGTTCTGGGGTTGGTCGGCGTGGAGTTTCAAGGAGGGGGCCTCATGCCGCCCGGGGTGTCCGGAGGCCGCTCCCTGGGGTGGGACGGGCGGCCGGATCGGCTACGGAAGGGGCGGGCGGCGGGTTGGTGGCAGGATCGTGCGCGCGGGGAGCCAAAAGGCTCGCTGCAATGCAAGAATCCATGCCGAAGTCTGTCATAATCCGATATCTTATAGCTTTTGGTGCGACACGCACTTTTCGTGTCCGGTAGCTCATCGTTAAGAGCACGCTCAATAGAGCATCGACCTTTGCTGAGACAAGGGGAAGGCCTCGGCCTGAACCGTCCAATCTCAGCCATTTCTTGCTTTGACAAGCCCAGCCGCAAGGTTGGAGCGAGTCCATGTGTTGTGGGAAGGCCAGCGTATCGGCTAACACACAGCTTGCTTTCTGCTGGATGGATTTCCAGCCATTGCCCAAAGGCGTGGACGCTTGCCTTTGGGCAGGTGTCTTTGCAGTACGCACGCTCCCCGGAGGGTGCGGGTGGACATGCAGCAGCAGTTTCGCTGCGTGTTCGCTACATAGCATTTAAACCGGCCCAATAGGGGCGGCGCTACGTTCTTTGGGACGCAGACCATGCGCTCGCAAGAGCCCGTCTGTCGTCAAGCGCCTGCCAGCACGGAGGCACTGAAGCAATGAAGTGAGGTTCCCGGAGCGATAGCTCTGCGCGTTATGGTTCGGTCGAATACACCCGCGAGGGTGCCTCGATAGAGAACCTGCTATGCGACTAGCAGTAGCCTAGGGAGACATGCGTCACTGGTAACGGTGGGGTGTGAAGCTCTCCTGACAACGTAGCCCCTGTAAGGGTGCGTCCCTGTCGTGAGATAGGTTCGCAGAGACTCCGAGCAGCAATGGGGTCAAGGAGCCAGGCTGACTGGTATGGGCAATGTAAGTGAACTGCTGATAAACGTCGTAAATAAGGCGGTGCCAAAGCTGCTGATAGGCACTAACCAAACGGTACGTGATCGGATGCTCCGCTCGAAAGTCGGAGTACGTCGCTAGATAGATCACCGGCGAAGAGGCAGGCCCTAACCCAGTCGTGTAATGCGCAGGGAACGTGGTAAGCCCGTATGGCTGCCGGAGCGCCATATGGCTCTGGCAGGCGAACCGCAAGGGACGCTGTTGGCTGTGCGGGTATGGGAGGTTGGAGAAAGCGAACGCCGGGTTGTAATGATCCGGATAGGGGTTGAAACATTACCTCACGCGAAAGCGGGCAGACTTCCAACTGGTCTTTCGTCGCAAGACGGCTGACTGAACTCGCTTGTTTAATTTTCTTCCCTTTGGGGGGTGACATGCCCCCAAGGGGGCATGTTGTCTCTGCTGTTTGGGGAAGTCCTCAAGATAGGAGAGCAGCATGGAAGCATTGATCCGCGAGGATGAATCTGCGCCCTCCGGCATCCCGCAGCGATGGGGCGACATCAATTGGCGCCGCGTCGACCGGAATGTTCGGGCAATGCAGATTCGAATTGCGAAGGCAACACAGGAAGGGGATTGGCGCAGGGTGAAAGCCCTGCAACGATCCCTGACCCGCTCGTTTTCCGCCAAAGCATCGGCGGTGAGGCGAGTGGCGATGAACCAAGGTGCGCGGACGGCAGGAGTCGACCGCGTAGAGTGGGACTCACCTGAAGCCCGATGGGAAGCCATCGGGCGGTTGAAGCGCCGGGGGTATCGCCCGCTGCCGTTAAGGCGGGTGTACATCCCCAAGGCAAATGGGAAAGAACGCCCTCTGGGCATTCCGACCATGCACGACCGGGCCATGCAGGCGCTGTATCTGCTGGCGCTGGAACCGGTGTCCGAAGGAACGAGCGACCCGAACTCTTACGGGTTTCGGATCAATCGCTCTACTGCGGATGCCATGTCCCAGCTGTTTGTTTCCCTATCCAAGAAAGCCTCGGCTCAATGGGTGCTGGAAGCAGACATCAAAGGGTGCTTTGACCATATCAGCCACGACTGGCTGGAGCGCAATGTCCCAATGGATAAAGCAATCCTACGGAAGTGGTTGAAAGCGGGCGTGGTATTTCAGGGCCAGTTTCAGGCGACCGATGCTGGAACACCACAGGGGGGCATCATTTCCCCGACCTTGGCAAATGTGGCACTGAACGGGTTGGAACAACAACTGATCGAGTCCTTGCGGGCAAGACTGGGCGTTGCCAACACGAAGAAGCTGAAAGTGAACGTCGTACGGTACGCGGATGACTTTGTGATTACCGGCAACACGCCGGAAGTTTTGGAGCACGAAGTGAAGCCGTGGGTAGAACAGTTCCTAGCAACACGGGGACTGACGCTCTCCACGGAGAAAACACGAATCGTCAACATCGCTGACGGCTTTGACTTTCTTGGGTGGAATTTCCGGAAATACTCGGGAACGCTGCTCATCAAACCGAGCAAGAAAAACGCGCAAGCGTTCTATCGCAAGGTCACGGAGGTCATCGGAGCACATAGGGGGAAACGGACGGCAGATCTAATCCAGACGTTGAACCCGATGCTGAGGGGCTGGGCGCAGTATCACAGCCCAGTGGTTGCGAAAGCGATGTTCGCCCGCATGGAGCATCTGATCTTTAGGTCTCTATGGAGGTGGGCAAAGCGGCGACACCGAAGGAAGGATACCGAGTGGGTGCGAAGGACATACTTCGCCTCAGTTGGGAACCGGAACTGGGTGTTCGGTGCCACGATGTGGAATAGGGCGGGTGAGCGCTACTGGATGGAACTGTATTCGATGCCGAGTACGCCTATCCGGAGGCACAAGAAGGTTCGCGGGGACTACCATCCCTTCGACCCAGCGCAGGAAATGTATGGCGAAACGCTGCGGCAGGAACGTATGGCAGAAAGCATGTCGTACCGAAGGCAGTGGGCAAAGCTGTTCATGTCCCAGCGGGGCTTGTGTGCGGTATGCCAGAGCAAGATTACCAAAGAGACAGGATGGGATGACCATCACATCGAACCTCGGGTATCCGGGGGCTCGGATGCTCTAGGAAACCGCGTTCTGGTGCACCCCGATTGTCATGTTCAAGTCCATTTCCACGGCCAAGTTGCTGTGAAGCCGGTGTATGATTCGTCCATATACTTTGTAGAGGCTTGAGCCGTATGCGGGGAAACTCGCACGTACGGTTCTTAGGGGGGAGGGGGTCAGTAATGACCTTCTC
The DNA here is from genome assembly GCF_057798875.1 of Cupriavidus sp. 94F1. NCBI lineage: Bacteria > Pseudomonadati > Pseudomonadota > Betaproteobacteria > Burkholderiales > Burkholderiaceae > Cupriavidus > Cupriavidus sp. 94F1. Next base: position 65,956 of record NZ_JBYOJT010000001.1, on the reverse strand, counting down.
CTACCCTACCCTCCCGGTCTGCCACGCCCGACTGCTGCCCAGCGACGCGCGCCGCCAGACGTCCAGGACAATCCAGAAGATTCCCAAGACCGCTGCCGCCGAGACCGGCAGCTTGCCCTGACATCGCCGAAACCGCCGTGAAACCCATCCAGAAATCGAACAAGCTCCAGAACGTTTGCTATGACATCCGCGGCCCGGTGCTGGAAAAGGCCAAGCAGATGGAGGAAGAGGGGCACAAGATCATCAAGCTGAACATCGGCAACCTGGCCGTGTTCGGGTTCGATGCGCCGGAGGAAATCCAGCAGGACATGATGCGCAACCTGCCGAATTCGGCAGGTTATTCCGATTCCAAGGGCATTTTCGCCGCGCGCAAGGCGATCATGCACTACACCCAGGAAAAGAAAATCCAGGGCGTGGAGCTGGACGACATCTACGTGGGCAACGGCGCGTCCGAGCTGATCGTGATGTCGATGAACGCGCTGCTCAACAGCGGCGACGAAGTGCTGGTGCCGGCGCCCGACTATCCGCTCTGGACGGCCGCGGTGAGCCTGTCGGGCGGCACGCCCGTCCACTATGTGTGCGACGAGGCCAACGAGTGGATGCCAGATCTGGACGACATCCGCCGCAAGATCACGCCGAACACGCGGGCCATCGTCGTGATCAACCCGAACAACCCGACCGGTGCGCTGTATTCGGACGAACTGCTGCAATCGATCGTCACCATCGCGCGCGAGCACGGGCTGATCATCTTCGCCGACGAGATCTACGACAAGGTCCTGTACGACGGCAACGCGCACACGTCGATCGGCTCGCTGTCCACCGACGTGCTGACCGTGACCTTCAACGGCCTGTCGAAGAACTACCGCTCGTGCGGCTACCGTGCCGGCTGGATGGTGGTGTCGGGTGACAAGCGCCCGGCGCAGGACTATATCGAAGGCCTGAACATGCTGTCGTCGATGCGCCTGTGCGCCAATGTGCCGGGCCAGTGGGCAATCCAGACCGCGCTGGGCGGCTATCAGAGCATCAACGACCTGGTCGCCGAAGGCGGGCGTCTGCGCCGGCAGCGCGACCTGGCCCACGAACTGATCACGCAGATCCCCGGCATTACCTGCGTCAAGCCCAAGGCGGCGCTGTACCTGTTCCCGAAGCTCGACCTGTCGATGTATCCGATCCAGGACGACCAGGAATTCATCTACGAGCTGCTGCAGGAGTCGAAGGTGCTGCTGGTGCAGGGCACGGGCTTCAACTGGGACGCGCCGGACCATTTCCGGATCGTGTTCCTGCCACACGAGGAAGACCTGCGCGAGGCGGTCAGCCGCGTGGCGCGCTTCCTTGAGAACTATCGCAAACGTCACGGCACGGCCTGAGCCGCCGGGGCGCCCCCTTTTCGTATCAAGCAACCCAGAGTCAGACGTCCATGAATCCCATCAAAGTCGGCCTTCTCGGCATCGGTACCGTCGGTAGCGGCACGTTCAACGTGCTCAAGCGCAATCAGGAGGAAATTCGCCGCCGTGCTGGCCGCGGCATCGAGATTGCGGTGGTGGCCGACCTCAACACCGAACGCGCCCGGGAACTGACCGGGGGTACCGTGGACGTGGTCAGCGACGCCCGCGACGTGGTGACGCGCCCCGACATCGACATCGTTGTCGAGCTGATCGGCGGCTACGGCATCGCGCGCGAGCTGGTGCTGAAGGCCATCGAAAACGGCAAGCACGTGGTCACCGCCAACAAGGCGCTGCTGGCCGTGCATGGCAACGAGATCTTCGAGGCCGCCCGCAAGAAGGGCGTGATCGTGGCGTTCGAGGCGGCCGTGGCCGGTGGCATCCCCATCATCAAGGCGCTGCGCGAAGGCCTGACGGCCAACCGCATCCAGTGGATTGCCGGCATCATCAACGGCACCACGAACTTCATCCTGTCCGAGATGCGCGACAAGGGCCTGGATTTCGACACCGTGCTCAAGGAAGCGCAGCAGCTGGGCTATGCCGAGGCCGATCCGACCTTCGACATCGAAGGCATCGACGCCGCGCACAAGGTGACGCTGATGAGCGCCATCGCCTTCGGCATGCCGGTGCAGTTCGACCGCGCCCACGTGGAGGGCATCACCCGGCTGGCCGCCATCGACATCAAGTACGCCGAGGAACTGGGCTACCGCATCAAGCTGCTGGGTATCACGCGCCGCCGCGAAGACGGCGTGGAACTGCGCGTGCATCCGACGCTGGTGCCGGCCTCGCGCCTGATCGCCAATGTGGAAGGCGCGATGAACGCCGTGCTCGTGCAGGGCGACGCCGTGGGTGCCACCCTGTACTACGGCAAGGGCGCCGGCGCCGAGCCGACTGCGTCGGCCGTGATTGCCGACCTGGTGGACGTGACCCGCCTGCACACGGCCGATCCGAACCATCGCGTGCCGCACCTGGCGTTCCAGCCGGACGAACTGTCGAGCGTGCCGGTGCTGCCGATCGACGAAGTCACCAGCTCGTACTACCTGCGCATGCGCGTGGCCGACCAGACCGGTGTGCTGGCCGAAATCACCCGCATCCTGGCCGAAGCCGGCATCAGCATCGACGCGATGCTGCAAAAGGAATCGCGCGAGGGCGAGCCGCAGACCGACATCATCATCCTGACGCACCTGACGCGCGAAAAGCACGTCAATGCCGCCATCCGCAGCATCGAAGGCCTGCAGACCGTGCTGTCGCCGGTCACGCGCCTGCGCATGGAAGAACTGAACTAAGACGCCGAAACTGGACGAATTGCCATGAAATACCAGTCGACGCGCGGCCATGACATGCCGCAATCGTTCTCCGAGATCCTGCTCGGAGGCCTGGCCCCGGACGGCGGCCTGTACCTGCCGAAGCAGTATCCGCAAGTCACCGCCGATGAACTCGAAGCGTGGCGCAAGCTGCCGTACGCCGACCTGGCGTTCGAAGTGCTGTCGCGCTTCTGCGACGACATCCCGGCCGACGACCTGCGCGCGCTGACGCGCAAGACGTACAAGGCCGAGGTGTACTGCAACGCGCGCCCGGGCGACAACACCGCCGACATCACCCCGCTGCGCACGCTGGGCGAGGAAGGCGGCACCAGGCTGCAACTGCTGGGCCTGTCCAACGGCCCGACGCTGGCCTTCAAGGATATGGCCATGCAGCTGCTGGGCAACCTGTTCGAGTACGCGCTCAAGCGCGCCGGGCTGAAGCTCAACATCCTGGGTGCCACGTCGGGCGACACCGGCAGCGCGGCCGAGTACGCAATGCGCGGCAAGGAAGGCATCCGCGTGTTCATGCTGAGCCCGCACCGCAAGATGAGCGCGTTCCAGACCGCGCAGATGTTCAGCCTGCAGGACCCGAACATCTTCAATATCGCCATCGAAGGCGTGTTCGACGACGCGCAGGACATCGTCAAGGCCGTGTCGAACGACCACGCGTTCAAGGCGCGCCAGTGCATCGGCACCGTGAACTCGATCAACTGGGCGCGTGTGGTGGCCCAGGTGGTGTACTACTTCAAGGGCTGGCTGCTGGCCACCGATGGCCCGGGCCAGAAGGTGTCGTTCTGCGTGCCGTCGGGCAACTTCGGCAACGTCTGCGCCGGCCATATCGCGCGCATGATGGGCCTGCCGATCGACAGGCTGGTGGTGGCCACCAACGAAAACGACGTGCTGGACGAGTTCTTCCGCACCGGCACGTACCGCGTGCGCACGTCGGCGCAGACGTACCACACGTCGAGCCCGAGCATGGACATCTCGAAGGCGTCGAATTTCGAACGCTTCATCTTCGACCTGCTGGGCCAGGACGCCGGCAAGCTGGCCGCGCTGTTCCGCGACGTGGACGCCAAGGGCGGCTTCGACCTGTCCGGCACGCCGGAATTCGACCGCATCCGCCAGTTCGGCTTCGTGTCGGGCCGCAGCACGCACGATGACCGGCTGGCGACCATCCGCGACGTCAAGCAGCGTTACGACGTGACGATCGACACCCATACCGCCGATGGCGTGAAGGTGGCGCGCGAGCACCTGTCGGCCGGCGTGCCGATGGTGGTGCTGGAAACCGCGCTGCCGGCCAAGTTTGCCGACACGATCCGCGAGGCGCTGGGCCACGAGCCCGAGCGTCCGGCTGCGTTCGACGGCATCGAGTCGTTGCCGCAGCGGTTCGAGGTCATGCCGGCCGACGCCGACACGGTCAAGGCGTATATCGTGCAGCACACGGGCCTGTAATAAGGGGTATTGCCACAGACCCCTGTGGTTCCGGCGCCAACTCGCTACAATCGGGTTTGCCGGGCCCCGCTGCCACGGCCCCCGGACGTTACCCCCGGGGGCTGTTTTGCTTTCTGGGGCCAACCCAGATCCCCAAGACCCCCATGACCCAACCCGCAGCGCGCCCCCCGATGCTGACGATGGCCCAGGCGCTGGAAGCCCTGATGGCCGGCGTTCGTCCCATCACCGAAACGGAAACCGTCGATACGCTCGATGCCAACGGCCGCGTGCTGGCGGCGCCCGTGACCAGTACGCTGCGCGTGCCGCCCGCCGACAACACGTCGATGGACGGCTACGCGATGCGCGCGGCCGACGTGCCGGCCGAAGGCACGCGCCTGCCGGTGTCGCAGCGCATTCCGGCCGGTCATGTCGGGTCCGAACTGGCGCCGGGCACGGCCGCGCGCATTTTCACGGGCGGCCTGATTCCGCCGGGCGCCGATGCCGTGGTCATGCAGGAGCAATGCCAGGCCGACGGCGATGCGGTGATCGTGAACCATGTGCCGGCGTCGGGGGAGTGGATCCGCCGCGCGGGCGAGGACATCGAGGCCGGCAGCCAGATCCTGCCCGTGGGCGCACGGCTGTCGCCGCAGGCGCTGGGGCTGGCTGCCTCGGTCGGGCAGGCCAGGCTCGATGTGATTCGCCGCGTGCGCGTGGCCGTGTTCTTTACCGGCGACGAACTGGCGATGCCGGGCGAGCCGCTCAAGCCGGGCGCCATCTACAACTCCAACCGGTTCACCTTGCGCGGCCTGCTGGAAAACCTGGGCTGCGAGATCACCGACTTCGGCATCGTGCCCGATACCCTGGCCGCCACGCGCGACACGCTGCGGCGCGCGGCCGAAGGCAACGACCTGATCATCACGTCGGGCGGGGTGTCGGTGGGCGAGGAGGACCATATCCGTCCGGCCGTGACGGCGGAAGGGCGCCTGGATCTCTGGCAGATCGCGATCAAGCCCGGCAAGCCGCTGGCGTTCGGCGAGGTGGCCAACGGCACCGACCAGCCGACCTTCTTTATCGGCCTGCCCGGCAATCCGGTGTCGAGCTTCGTCACGTTCCTGCTGTTCGTGCGGCCATTCCTGCTGCGCCTGCAGGGCGTCGCGGACGTGACGCCGCGCCGCATTGCCATGCGCGCCGACTTCGACCTGCCGAAAGGCGACCGCCGCAACGAATTCCTGCGCGCGCGCCTGAACGATGCGGGCGGGCTCGACCTGTTCCCGAATCAGAGTTCGGGCGTGCTGACGTCCACGGTCTGGGGCGATGGCCTGATCGACAATCCACCCAACCAGCCCATTGCGCGAGGCGACACCGTGCAGTTCATCCCGTTTGCCAGCCTGCTGGCCTAGGTTTTATCCGATGCAACTTGAACTTCGTTATTTCGCCAGTGTGCGCGAGCAGGTAGGCCGGGCCGCCGAACGCGCCGAGGTGCCCGCCGACGTCCGTACCGTCGGCGATCTGCGTGGCTGGCTGCGCGCGCGCGGCGGTGCCTGGGCCGAGACGCTGGCCGAAGGCCGGGCGCTGCGCATGGCGGTGGACCATGCCGTGGCCCGTGCCGACACCCCGCTGGCCGACGGCTGCGAGGTGGCGTTCTTCCCGCCCGTGACCGGGGGCTGAAAATGACGGTCCGTGTGCAGCAGGAGGATTTCGATCTCGGTGCCGAAGTGGCCGCGCTGCGCGCCGGCAACCCGGGCGTGGGTGCCGTGGCCAGCTTTATCGGCACGGTGCGCGATGTCAGCGATGGCACCCGCGTCAGCACGATGGAACTGGAGCACTACCCGGGCATGACCGAGAAGGCGCTGGCCCGGATCGAGGCCGCCGCGTGCCAGCGATGGGCGCTGCTGGGCGTGACGATCGTGCACCGGGTGGGGCTGTTGCAGCCGCTGGACCAGATCGTGCTGGTCGCGGTGGCTTCCGCGCATCGCGGCAACGCCTTTGCCGCGTGCGAGTTCATCATGGATTACCTGAAATCCGAGGCGCCGTTCTGGAAGAAGGAAGACACGCCGGAGGGCGCGCGCTGGGTCGATGCACGGGTGTCGGACGATGCGGCATTGCGCCATTGGGGTATCGAATCGTTCAACGCCGACGCGGCGGGCACGCCCGACAACAACAAATAAGTTCGAAAGCATTCGAACGGACGAAAGGTCGAATCGATGGGTCCGATGGGGTTTGTGGCGGTCGGCGTGGGCGCCGCGTTGGGGGCATGGCTGCGCTGGGGGTTTTCCGTGATGTGGAATGCCATCAATCCGGCGCTGCCGTACGGCACGCTGGCGTCGAACCTGGTCGGTGGCTACCTGATTGGCCTGGCGGTGGCGTTCTTCGACACCCATCCGTCGCTGCCGCCGGAATGGCGCCTGCTCGCCGTCACCGGCTTCCTCGGCGGCCTGACCACGTTTTCGACGTTTTCCAGCGAGGTGATCGGCAATCTGCTGGCTGGCGACTATCGCTGGGCGCTGGCGCATCTGGCCACCCACCTGGGCGGTTCGCTGCTGCTGACCGCGCTGGGCATCTGGACGTACCGCACGCTGTCGTGAACCGTCGGACCGGGCGGGAGTTCCCGCACGAATCCCCCGTTCTGGGGCATAGGTAACATTCCCGATACTTTTGCTACTGCCGGGCCGTCCGGGACCGACTACTATTTCCCGCATGGGCATTGAGGTGTGCAACGCACCTCGCGCGGTTTGCCTGTCTGCTTTCACAATCATTAGAAAGTGCAGCTACGGTCGCTTGCCGGCCCGCCGTGGCCTTCAAGAATCCGGCGATCCGTCGGTGGCCATCAGTTTTTGCCCCAAGCAGTCCTTGTCTTATCGCGGCTTACCGTTCCGTTCATAACAAGGAGACATCCCCATGCAGCATCGCCATGCCTCGTCCGCAAGCCCGCAACTGCGGCGCCGGTTCCAGCAGACCGCCGTCGCCGCGGCCGCTGCCACCCTGTTGATCTCGGCCTGTGGAGGCGGGGATTCAAACAGCACGCCAGGTGGCGGAGGCAGCACTACACAGAATCCAAACAATCGGCCGACGTTTATTGTCGGGACGATTTCGGTCAAATCCTACGACGGCACATCGGACGACCTGCTGACGGCAGGGCTGGGCAAGGACGGGCTGGCGGCCGCTGCGGCCCCGGCATTTGCCGATCCGACGGCGCCCACGGCCGCGGAATTGCGCCGCAATGCCATCTTCGTCAACTACCGAGCCATCGTGGACGTGCAGGCGGCCGGTGGATACGGCTCGCTGTATGGGCCGAACGTCGACGCCCAAGGCAATGTCACAAACAGCCAGGGCAAGGTGCCCGGCACCGAATACCTGGCTTTTGCCGATGACGGTACTGGCACGAAAAACGTAACGATGATGGTGCAAGTGCCGGATTCGTTCGATAAAAGCAACCCATGCGTCATTTCCGCGACGTCGTCCGGCTCGCGCGGGGTGTACGGTGGCATCGCGGTCGGCGAGTGGGGTCTGAAGCGCGGCTGTGCGGTGGCTTATACCGACAAGGGCACGGGCGCGGCACCGCACGACCTGGATACCGACACCGTGCCGCTGATCGACGGCACGCGCGCCGACCGGCGCGGCGCGGGCAAGGCGGCCCAGTTTGCGGCCCAGCCGGGCGCGCAATCGCTGGCGGATTTCACCACGGCCAACCCCCACCGACTGGCGTTCAAGCACGCCCATTCGCAGCAGAACCCCGAAGCCGACTGGGGCAAGAACACGCTGCAGGCCATCCAGTTTGCCCTGTTCGCCATCAATGACCGCTTTGGCACGATGGGCTCGGACGGCGTGCGGCAGGCCACCTTTACGAAGAACAACGTGCTGGTCATCGCGTCGGCCATCTCGAATGGCGGCGGGGCGGCAGTGGCAGCGGCCGAGCAGGACACCGACGGACTGATCGACGGCGTGGCCGTGGGCGAGCCGAACGTGGAAATGCCGCCGAGCCCGGTCATTACCGTGCGGCGCGGCGGTACGCAGGTGGCGGCGTCCGGCAAGCATCTTTATGACTACACGACGACGGCGAACTTGTTCCAGTTGTGTGCCAGCCAGGACCCGACGCTGGTCAACGCGCCGCTCGCGGCGGCGCCAGGCCAGATCGGCATCAACCGCTGCGCGTCGCTGACCGGCAAGGGCAAGGTGACCGGGGCCACTGCCGGCGACCGGGGCACCTCGGCACTGGCGGCCCTGCATGCCGCTGGGTGGGAAACGGAATCCGATGAGCTGCATTCGTCGCTGTCGGCGCTGGAAGTTGCCAGTTCGATCTCGGTCACTTATGCCAACGCCTATTCGCGCGCCAGTGTGACGGACCGGCTGTGCAACTACAGCTTTGCGGCGGTCGGTACGGCGCTGACGCCGGTGGCGATCCCGGCGGCATCGCTGGTCGGCATGTTCTCGACCGGCAATGGCATTCCGCCGACCGGGCCCGTCACGCTGATCAACGACGCCAACCCCAGCGGCCCGTTCCGCGATCTGGTCTCGCAATCGCCATCGACCAACCTGGCCGATGCCAACCTCGACGGCGCCCTGTGTCTGCGTGCCCTGCTCGACAACCGGAACGCGGCGCTGATGGCCGGGATCGGTCAGACGTACCGTAACGGCAACCTGCGCGGTAAGCCGGCGATGATCGTCCACGGCCGCAGCGATGCCTTGCTGCCGGTCAACCACACGTCGCGGCCCTACCTGGGCCTGAACAAGTCGGTGGAGGGCAGCGCCAGCCGGCTGTCGTATATCGAGGTGACAAACGGGCAGCACTTCGACGGCTTTATCGACGTGATCGCCGGCTACGGTGCGCGGTATATCCCGATGCACCTGTATCTGAACCGCGCACTTGACGCCGTCTACGCGAACCTCAAGAACGGCACCGCGCTGCCACCGTCGCAGGTCGTGCGGACCACCCCGCGTGGCGGTAGCAACACCGTCGCGGTGGGGCCGCAGATCCTGCCCTCCAACGTGCCGCCTATCGCGGCCAACCCGGCCGCCGCCGATACGATTTCGGTCAGCGGTACGACCGTCGACGTGCCGAACTAGCCGCGCGGCAGCGCGCGGAAGGTGATGTAGCCCGCCATGCACTTGCAGTCTGTACAAGTTGTGTGGCGGGTGTCTTGAAATGTCAATGCAAAGCCCTATCTTTCGGGAGTACCGTGTCCGGCAGGGCATCCGCGAACGGCAGCCGCTGTGCTGCCACGCCGCCGCCCCGCAGCAGGACACACTCATCGACTAGAGAGAGGGCGCCTGATGCGAATTGACAAACTCACTACCCGGTTCCAGGAAGCGCTGGCCGAAGCGCAAAGCCTGGCCCTGGGGCACGACAACCAATATATCGAACCCCAGCATCTGCTGCGTGCGCTGCTGGCCCAGGAAGACGGCTCGGCCCGTACGCTGCTGTCGCGTGCCGGCGTGAACGTGAACGGCCTGCAGGCCGCGCTGGATGCGGCCATCGGCCGTCTGCCGCAGGTGCAGGGCACCAACGAGGTCCAGGTTGGCCGTGACCTCAACAACCTGCTGAACGCCACCGAGAAGGAGGCGATCAAGCGCAACGACCAGTTCATCGCCAGCGAGCTGTTCCTGCTGGCCGTGTCCGACGACAAGGGCGACACCGGCCGCATCGCGCGCGAGAACGGGCTGTCGCGCAAGTCGCTGGAGGCGGCCATCACGGCCGTGCGCGGCGGCGAGAACGTGAACAGTGCCGACGCCGAATCGCAGCGCGAGGCACTCAAGAAGTACACGGTGGACCTGACCGAGCGGGCCCGCGCGGGCAAGCTCGACCCGGTGATCGGCCGCGACGACGAAATCCGTCGCGCGATCCAGATCCTGCAGCGTCGCACCAAGAACAACCCGGTGCTGATCGGCGAGCCGGGCGTGGGCAAGACCGCCATCGTCGAAGGGCTGGCGCAGCGGATCGTCAACGGCGAAGTGCCCGAGACGCTCAAGAACAAGCGCGTGCTGGTGCTGGACATGGCCGGCCTGCTGGCGGGCGCCAAGTACCGCGGCGAGTTCGAGGAACGGCTGAAGGCCGTGCTGAGCGACGTGGCCAAGGACGAAGGCCAGACCATCGTCTTCATCGACGAAATCCATACGATGGTGGGCGCGGGCAAGGCCGAGGGCGCGATTGACGCGGGCAACATGCTCAAGCCGGCGCTGGCGCGCGGCGAGCTGCACTGCATCGGCGCCACCACGCTGAACGAGTACCGCAAGTACATCGAGAAGGACGCCGCGCTGGAGCGCCGCTTCCAGAAGGTGCTGGTCGATGAGCCGAGCGTGGAATCGACCATCGCCATCCTGCGCGGCCTGCAGGAAAAGTACGAACTGCACCATGGCGTGGAGATTACCGACCCGGCGATCGTGGCGGCGGCGGAGCTGTCGCACCGCTATATCACTGACCGCTTCCTGCCGGACAAGGCCATCGACCTGATCGACGAGGCGGCCGCGCGCATCAAGATGGAAATCGACTCGAAGCCCGAGGCGATGGACAAGCTCGAACGCCGCACGATCCAGCTCAAGATCGAGCGCGAGGCGGTGAAGAAGGAAACCGACGAGGCATCGCGCAAGCGGCTGGAACTGATCGAGCAGGAAATCACGCGGCTGGAGAAGGAATACGCGGACCTGGATGAAATCTGGCGCGCCGAGAAGGGCGCCGCCCAGGGTGCGGCCGCGCTGAAGGAAGAGATCGAGAAGATCAAGCTCGACATCTCGCGCCTGCAGCGTGAAGGCAAGCTGGACAAGGTGGCCGAGCTCCAGTACGGCAAGCTGCCGGCACTCGAAGGCAAGCTGCAGGCCGCGAACAAGGCCGAGGCGGCCGAGCAGAAGCAGCCCAACAAGCTGCTGCGCACGCAGGTCGGGGCCGAGGAAATCGCCGAGGTCGTGAGCCGCGCCACCGGTATCCCCGTCGCCAAGATGATGCAGGGCGAGCGCGAGAAGCTGCTCAAGATGGAAGACAAGCTGCACCAGCGCGTGGTGGGGCAGGACGAGGCCGTGCGGCTGGTGTCCGATGCCATCCGCCGCTCGCGCGCCGGGCTGTCGGACGAGAACAAGCCGTATGGTTCGTTCCTGTTCCTGGGGCCGACCGGGGTGGGCAAGACCGAACTGTGCAAGGCCCTGGCCGAGTTCATGTTCGATTCGGAAGAGCACCTGATCCGCATCGACATGAGCGAATTCATGGAAAAGCACAGCGTGAGCCGGCTGATCGGCGCGCCGCCGGGATACGTGGGCTATGACGAGGGCGGCTACCTGACCGAGGCCGTGCGCCGCAAGCCGTACGCGGTGATCCTGCTCGACGAGGTCGAGAAGGCCCACCCGGACGTGTTCAACGTGCTGCTGCAGGTGCTGGACGACGGCCGCCTGACCGACGGGCAGGGCCGTACCGTGGACTTCAAGAACACGGTGATCGTGATGACGTCGAACCTGGGTTCGCACATCATCCAGGCCATGTCCGGCGAGCCGCAGGAAGCGGTCAAGGGCGCGGTCTGGCAGGAGGTGCGCACGCGTTTCCGGCCCGAGTTCCTGAACCGGATCGACGAGGTGGTGGTGTTCCACGCGCTGGACCAGAAGAACATCGAGTCCATCGCCCGGATTCAGCTCCAGCGCCTGCAGTCGCGCCTGGCACGCATGGACATGACGCTGGATATCAGCGAGCGTGCGCTGGAGAAGATAGCCAGCGCGGGCTACGATCCGGTGTTCGGCGCGCGTCCGCTGAAGCGCGCGATCCAGCAGCAGATCGAGAACCCGGTGGCCCGCGCCATCCTCGAAGGCAAGTTTGCCGCCAAGGACGTGGTGCCGGTGGACTACGAGGGCGATCACTTCACGTTCGGACGCGTCGTTCACTAAGCCGGGCGGCCGGCGGCATCGCCGGCATCGCCACAGAACCAGGGACCTCTTCGGAGGTCCTTTTTTTGTCTGTTGGCTTCGGCCTTTTGCGCCACAATACCGGCTCTGCCCGATTCCCACCCCCTGGAGCAATCCCATGGCTCATGGCGAGCACAAGTACCACGTCACCGTGGAATGGACTGGCAACCGCGGCACCGGCACCAGCGGCTACCGCGCCTACGGACGCGATCACACGATCCGCGCCGGCGACAAGCCGGAGATCCCCGGCTCCTCTGACCCGGCCTTCCTGGGCGATGCCACGCGCTGGAATCCGGAAGACCTGCTCGTTGCGTCGGCCAGCGCCTGCCACAAGCTCTGGTACCTGCACCTGTGCTCGGACGCCGGCATTGCGGTGCTGGCCTATGTGGACCACGCCGAGGGCACCATGACCGATGGCCCGGCAGGCGGGCAGTTCTCGGAAATCGTGCTGCGCCCGCGCGTGACGATCCGGGCCGGCGACGATGCGGAACGCGCCGCGCACCTGCATCACGTGGCGCACGAGAAGTGCTACATCGCCAATTCGGTCAATTTTCCGATCCGGTGCGAAGCGGTAATCGAGCAGGCGGCCGCGGCCTGAGGCTGATGCCGGAAGGTGGGGCAGGGCGTATGTCCGCTGCCTCACCCATACCGCGCGAAAGATACTTGGCCATCACGATCCCGATGGTCTAGTGTTGACACATTGCATTGATTGACAAGCCAACAGTCAGCACGGTCATGAATCCCCCTGTTGCCCTGACCAATTCGTCATAGCGCGCCGCGCCCGCGCCGCCGCGCGGGCAATCCTTGCTTCCCGGTCCGTCGCCTGAATTTTCCGAGCCATGCAGCCCGGCGGCCTCCGTTCGTCCTTGCATCCAACAAAATAACGGCAGACGTCCCATTGCTTGCTGCGCCACGCCTGCCCGTCCGACATCCGCGGATCGCGCCTCCCCCTGGCGCTTCTTTGTAGTCTGGAGGAAATATGGTGTTGCCAATACGGAAGGTCCCCCTGACCCTGGCTGCCGCGGTTGCGGGCACACTGCTGGTCGTTTCCTGCGGTGGCAGCGACGACAATTCGAAGCCCACCACGCCCACCACGCCACAGGCCGACAACAGTTGCCAGGTGCTGGCCAGCAACGGCAGCACGGTGGTGGTCGGGTCGAACCAGCCCGGCGACCCGGCACTGCCGGAAGCGGCCACCGGCTATCGCACCGGGTTGAAGCCGGTCTACGCCAGGACCTATATGGTGTCGACATCGAACGCCTACGCCAGCGCGGCGGGCTGCGCGGTGCTCAAGCATGGCGGTACGGCCGCCGATGCCGCCGTGGCCGTGCAGGCCGTGCTGGGCCTGACCGTCACCGAGGCCACGGGGATGGGGTCGGGCGGCTTCATGCTCTATTACGATGCCGCCGCGAAGACGGTGCAGGCCTACGACGGGCGCGAAACGGCGCCGGCGGCGGCCACCGAGAACTACCTGCGCTACGTGGACGACGCCACCGACCAGACGCCGCCCAAGCCCAGCGCGCGCGCCAGCGGCCGGTCGATCGGCACCATCGGCGTGCCCCGGCTGATCGAGCGCGTGCAGAAGGAACACGGCAAGCTGGCCTGGAAGGACCTGTTTGGCGACGCCATCTCGCTGGCCACCAACGGCTTCCCCATCGGCGGGCGGCTCGCGCAGGCCATCTCGTCGAACGCTGCCAGCCTGAAACGCGACCCCGAAGCCACCGCCTATTTCTTCAACGCCGATGGCACGCCCAAGGCGCTGGGCACGGTGCTCAAGAACCCGGCCTATGCCAACACGCTGACCGCCATGGCCGCGCAGGGCGCCGACGCGCTGTACAAGGGTGCCATCGCCAACGACATCATCGCCAAGATCGGGGCGACCACCGCCACGGACGGCACGCCGACCACCCCGGGCAAGACCACGCTGGCCGACCTGGCCGCGTACGAGGCCAAACTGCGCACGCCAGTCTGCGTGACGTACCGCGCGTACTGGATCTGCGGCGCGCCGCCCCCGACATCGGGCGGCATCACCGTGGCATCGGCGATGCAGATCATCGAGAACTTCGATATGGCGTCGCTCAAGCCCAACCCCGTCGACAACGAAGGCGGCAAGCCCACCGTGCAGGGCGTGCATCGGGTGAGCGAGGCCGAACGGCTGGCCTATGCCGACCGTGACAAGTACGTGGCCGATACCGACTTCGTGCCGCTGCCCGGCGGAACGTGGGACACGCTGCTGAACAAGCCCTATCTGCAGACGCGCGCCGCGCTGATCGATCCGAACCGTTCGATGGGTACGGCCACGGCGGGTAACTTCGGTGCGGTGCCCCTGGGTGTGGTGCCGCTGGTCGAGCACGGCACGAACCACTACTCGATCGTCGACGCGCAGGGCAATGTGGTCAGCGCCACCACGTCGGTGGAGTCGAGCATGGGCTCGTTTCATATGACCAACGGCTTCCTGCTCAACAACCAGCTGACCGACTTCTCGGCCGCCCCGACCGACGCCAGCGGCAACCCGGTGGCCAACCGGGTGCAGCCCGGCAAGCGGCCGCGCAGCTCGATGGCACCCACGCTGGTGTTCCGCAAGGCGCCGGACGGGTCGATGGGCGATTTCCTGATGGCCACGGGGTCGCCGGGCGGCGGCACCATTCCGCAATACGTGGTGAAGACGCTCGTGGGCGTGCTCGATTGGGGGCTGGACGCGCAGCAGGCGTCGAACCTGGTGGATTTTGGCGCCAGCAACAGCGCCACCACCACCCTCGGCGGCGAGCATCCCGATATCGATGCCAGCAACGGCGGCGCCAACGATCCGCTGATCACCGGCCTCAAGGCGCTGGGGCACACGATCTCCACCTCGGCGCAGTCCAGCGGCGTCAACACGATCCTGCGCAGCCAGGCCGGCGGCGCGCCCGTGCTGCAGGGCGGCACCGACGCCCGGCGCGAGGGCGTTGTGCTGGGCAACACCTTCACGCCATGACTGCCGCCTGAACTGCACCGTTCCGCAGGGCCATCCGGCCGCGTTGGCCTGATTTCGCTGCCCACCGCCTCCGATTGTGGGGTGGTTGACCTGCATCAACTTGCAAATGGGAGCGGATGGCTAATATCTGAACCGTCATGGAGATGCGGGGGCGCTCTTCATGACTTGTCTACCCGTTTCCGGAATGGAAACTTGACCCGCAGCGCAACTCCGGTGCTGCGGGTTTTTTCTTTGAGCGGCCGCCGGAAAGGGCGACGGCCCGCCCATCCGGACGCGCAGTGACAGCCCGGCGATCAGGCAAGCTGGACGTCGAGCCTCCGACCCAGCGAATCCAGCGCCTTTTCGATCATTTCCAGTTTGGAGGAGTGCCGCAGGTTCAGGAGCCGATCCACCTGCGGCATGTGAACATCGAGCCGCCGCGCGAGTTCTGCCTTGCGCACGCCTTGTGCCAGCATCTCATTGGCAAGGAGCACCTTGGCGGTGACCAACGCTGGCAACGTGACCGTTGGCTGGCCGCGACGGGCCTTGGACGGCAGCGGAATCTGACGGCGCAAGTCGAAATAGATGTCCAGGGCGGCTTCAAGGGCGTCCAGCCCTTGCTTGAGCGCGTCGGTTTCATCGACGCCGACGGCATTGGCTTCGGGGATGTCAGCAAACGTGACCAGCAGCGTGCCGTTGCTATCGGGCGTCAGCGTTACGGGGTACGAGAACATGTGGTGCGTCCTGTAGTAAGTCGTCGATGCCAGGTACGGGATGGCGAGTTCGAGTGAGAGGAGGCCCTTCGCGGGCCTGCCCGTCACTTCAGGCCGAGTTGCTTTCTGATCCTCAGTTCCAGATCCTTGCCCATCTCTTTGCTGCCGTGGTAGGGAAAGATCGTCGTGAAGCCATTCAGCGTGACCCGGTAGTGGCTGGAGCCGCTGCGGTGCTTCTGGAAGATCGCACCCTGCTGTTCGAGCCACCGCTTGAACTCGCTGTATTTCATGCCCCTCCCTTGTCGGTTGAGAGGCGGGCATTGTGCAACATATATGTTGTGCCTGACAACGTTGAAAATGCAACATTTATGTTGCGTTGTCAAGAGCATGACGCACGTTTTCCAGCATTCCCATATTCCCGTCCGATCTTATGCAGAAAACGTGCTTGGATCGGCGAAACCATTCGTTCCGTTCAGAAGGGCCGGCCGGTAGCCTTTCTCCCTGACAGAAACCCCGCCGATCCAGGCGGGGGCATTCACGACAACTCTGACGGGAGCAATTGAACATGATTCGCAAGCTGGCCCTGGGCCTCGCAGTACTGTCCGCAATCGGCGCGGCGCCGGCCGCCCTGGCCAACACCAACCTGCTGAACGTTTCCTATGACCCCACGCGCGAGCTGTACGTGGACGTGAACGCCGCGTTTGCCAAGGCCTACAAGGCGCAAAGCGGCGATACGGTGCAGATTCGCCAGTCGCACGGCGGTTCGGGCAAGCAGGCCCGGTCGGTGATCGACGGCCTGGACGCGGACGTGGTCACGCTGGCGCTGGGCTACGACATCGACGCCATCGCCGAGAAGGGCCTGCTGAAGCCCGACTGGCAGAAGCGCCTGCCGCACAACGCCTCGCCGTACACGTCGACGATCGTCTTTCTGGTACGCAAGGGCAACCCGAAACAAATCAAGGACTGGAACGACCTGGTGAAGCCGGGCGTGCAGGTCATCACGCCGAACCCGAAGACGTCGGGCGGCGCCCGCTGGAACTACCTGGCTGCCTGGGGCTATGCGCTGCGCCAGCCGGGCGGCAATGAAGCCAAGGCCAAGGAATTCGTGGGACAGCTGCTGAAGAATGTGCCGGTGCTGGATTCGGGCGCGCGCGGCGCCACCACCACGTTCGTCGAGCGTGGCCTGGGTGACGTGCTGATCGCATGGGAAAACGAAGCCATCCTGGCGATCAAGGAACTGGGTCCGGACAAGTTCGACATCGTGGCGCCGTCGGTCTCCATCCTGGCCGAGCCGCCGGTGGCCGTGGTGGACAAGGTGGTGGACAAGAAGGGCACGCGCAAGGCCGCCGAGGCCTACCTGCAGTTCCTGTACACCGACGAGGGCCAGGAAATCGCGGCCAAGAATTATTACCGTCCGATCTCGGAAAAGGTGGCTGCCAAGTACGCCGCCAACTTCCCGAAGGTGAAGCTGTTCACGATCGACGAAGTGTTTGGCGGCTGGGCCAAGGCCCAGAAGGCGCACTTTGCCGATGGCGGTTCGTTTGACCAGGTGTACCAGCCCGGCAAGCGGTAATCACAGTGCCGGGGGCGGCCCCGGCCGATTGCGCCAGCGATCGTGCCCGCCGCCCCGGTGCGCCTGACGAAGGAGCCCGAGAT
The DNA here is from genome assembly GCF_057798875.1 of Cupriavidus sp. 94F1. NCBI lineage: Bacteria > Pseudomonadati > Pseudomonadota > Betaproteobacteria > Burkholderiales > Burkholderiaceae > Cupriavidus > Cupriavidus sp. 94F1. The sequence continues at coordinate 48,579 of NZ_JBYOJT010000001.1, read as the reverse complement.
GTCCGCTGTTCGCGCTGTCCTGCCTTCCCGCGTCGCCATGGGGCGATGTCCCGCCTGACCTGAAGTTTCCTCCACGCATGACGTTTTCCGCATGCCGCGCGCTGGCGCCGGCAGGGCGTCGTGCCGCCATCGATTTCGAACTTCTCCTCATCCGGAACCCCGATATGACATCGTTCAAACCGCTTTCCCTGCGCCGGCGCCTGCTGCTGGGCGCGCTCGTGGTGGCCACCGGCCTGACCTACGGCCTGCTGGCCAAGCCGGCCCAGGCGCAGTCGCAGACCGTGAATCCGAAGCAGCTGCGCATCGGCTATCAGAAGTACGGCACGCTGACGCTGCTCAAGGCGCGGGGCACGCTGGAAAAGCGCCTGGCGCAGCAGGGCATCACCGTGAAGTGGACCGAGTTCCCGGCCGGCCCGCAGTTGCTGGAAGGCCTGAACGTGGGCGCCATCGACTTCGGCACCGTCGGCGAGGCCCCGCCGATCTTCGCGCAGGCGGCGGGGGCGCAGCTGGCCTATATCGGCAACGAGCCGCCGGCGCCGACGTCCGAAGCCATCGTCGTGCCGAAGACCTCGACGCTGAAGTCCGTGGCCGACCTGCGCGGCAAGCGCGTGGCGCTGAACAAGGGCTCGAACGTGCATTACCTGCTGGTGCGCCAGCTGGAAAAGGCCGGCATTCCCTGGAGCGAGATCCAGCCCGTCTACCTGCCGCCCGCCGACGCCCGCGCGGCGTTCGAGCGCGGCGCCGTGGATGCCTGGGTGATCTGGGACCCGTTCCTGGCCGCCGCCGAAAAGCAGCTCGATGCCCGCGTGCTGGCCGATGGCCGTACCGCCGACGGCAAGAACCTGGTCAGCAACCATCAGTTCTACCTGGCGTCGCGCCCCTATGCGAATGCCCGCCCCGACGTGGTGAACGCGATCCTCGACGAACTGGCGCAACTGGGCCAGTGGGCTGAGAAAAATCCGAAGGACACCACGCAGTTCCTGGCCAAGGAAACCGGGCTTGACCCGAGCGTGCTGGATCTTGCTGTTTCAAGATTTTCCTATGGCGCGAAGCCTGTGACGGCTGGCGTGCTGGCCGAACAACAGCGCATTGCCGACGCCTTCGTGACGCTGAAGCTGATTCCGAAGCCGATCAAGGTGGCCGATGCCGCCTGGCAACCGCCGGCCGCCACGGCGCAACGCTGAAGCGGTGAATCGCCGAATCGTCGAATCGCCAAGGCCGTACATCGCAACCGATAAAACAAGAGGCTCGACATGCAAGTTTTCTGGTTCATCCCCACCCACGGCGACAGCCGCTACCTAGGCACCTCCGAAGGGGCGCGCGAAGTCAACTTCGACTACCTGAAGCAGATCGCCGTGGCCGCCGATACGCTGGGCTACGAAGGCGTGCTGATTCCCACCGGCCGCTCGTGCGAAGACCCTTGGGTGGCCGCGTCGGCCCTGGCTGCCGTGACGCGCCAGCTGAAGTTTCTGGTGGCCGTGCGGCCGGGTCTGATGACCCCAACGCTGGCTGCGCGCATGGCCGCCACGTTCGACCGCGTGTCGGGCGGCCGCCTGCTGGTGAACCTGGTGACCGGCGGCGATGTGGCCGAGCTGGAAGGCGACGGGCTGTTCCTGGATCATGCGGCGCGCTACGAGGCGTCGTCCGAGTTCATCCGCGTCTGGCGCGACGTGCTGGCGGCCAGCCACGACAACGGCGACATCAGCTTCGAGGGCAAGCACATCACCGTGAAGGGCGCGCGGGTGCTGTACCCGCCGGTGCAGCGCCCGCATCCGCCGGTCTATTTCGGCGGATCGTCGGCGGCCGCGCATGACCTGGCTGCCGAGCAGGTAGAGACCTACCTGACCTGGGGCGAGCCGCCGGCAGAGGTGGCGAAGAAGATCGCCGATGTGCGCGCCCGGGCCGCGAAGCATGGCCGCACGGTGCGCTTCGGCATCCGCCTGCACGTGATCGTGCGCGAAACCGAAGCGGCGGCATGGGCGGCTGCCGACGAACTGATCAGCCGGCTCGACGACGACACCGTGGCCCGTGCCCAGGCCGTCTTCGCGAAGATGGATTCCGAAGGCCAGCGCCGCATGGCGGCCCTGCATGCCGGCGGCGCCAAGCGGACCCGCGAGGCGCTGGAAATCAGCCCGAACCTGTGGGCCGGCGTGGGGCTGGTGCGCGGCGGCGCGGGCACGGCCCTGGTGGGCGACCCGCAGACCGTGGCGGCGCGCATCGAGGAATACGCCGCGCTGGGCATCGACACGTTCATTTTCTCGGGCTATCCGCATCTGGAAGAAGCGTACCGCTTTGCCGAACTGGTCTTCCCGCTGCTGCCGCGCTCGGTGCGCGACAAGCTGCCCGGGCAGGTGCTGTCGGGCCCGTTTGGCGAAGTGATGGCCACCGGCATCGTGCCACGGGCATCGCAGAGTTGAGGAGGCGCACACATGACGACGCCCCTGTCGAACCAGGCCGCCAAAAAAACCGCGAACAAGGCGGCGAAGAGAACCCCGGCGCAGGCCGTGGCACCGTGGATCGTGCCGGTGCTGCTGATCGTGGTCTGGCAGGCCGCCTCGCAACTGGGGTGGCTGTCGAACCGGGTGTTGCCGGCACCGCTGGCCGTGGTGGAGGCGGCGTGGTCGCTGGCCGTATCCGGCGAGCTCTGGCGCCACGTCTGGGTCAGCACCTGGCGGGCGCTGATCGGGCTGGCCGTGGGCGGCGGGCTGGGCCTGGCGCTGGGCCTGCTGACCGGCACGTTCCGCACGGCGGCCACGCTGCTCGACAGCACGCTGCAGATGGTGCGCAACATCCCCACGCTGGCGCTGATCCCGCTGGTGATCCTGTGGTTCGGCATCGACGAGACCGCCAAGCTGTTCCTGGTGGCGCTGGGGGTGTTCTTCCCGGTGTACCTGAACACGTACCACGGCATCCGCGCGGTGGACCCGGGGTTGGTCGAAATGGCGCGCAGCTATGGCCTGTCGGGCTGGCGCCTGTATCGCGAAGTGATCCTGCCCGGCGCGCTGCCGAACATCCTGGTGGGCGTGCGGTTTTCGCTGGGCCTGATGTGGGTGATCCTGATCGTGGCCGAGACCATTTCGGCGCAGTCGGGCATTGGCTACATGACGATGAATGCGCGTGAATTCCTGCAGACCGACGTGGTGCTGGTCGGCATCCTGCTCTACGCGCTGCTGGGCAAGCTGGCCGATGTGCTGTCGCGCGCGCTGGAGCGGTTCTGGCTGCGCTGGCATCCGGGCTACCAGACCAACTGACAAGGAGAGATCCCCATGCAAACGCTATTTCCCGTGGAGCAGGCCGCGCTGGCGTGGGCCGAGCGCGATCTGGCCCGGCGTGACGTGGCCCGCCGCGAGGCAGCTGCCGAAGCGCGCCAGACGCCGGCGGCCGCTGGCATCGCGCTGCGCGTGCAGCAGGTGGTCAAGTGTTACGACGGCCGCGAAGTGCTGCATGGCATCGACCTCGATGTGACGCCGGGCGAGTTCGTCGCCATCGTCGGGCGCAGCGGCTGCGGCAAGAGCACGCTGCTGCGGCTGGTGGCCGGGCTGGAGCCGGCCGACGAGGGCGCGGTGCTGCTCGACCATCAGCATGGGCGCCAGCTGGATCGCCAGCAAAGCCGGACCTTGCAGGACAGTATCCGCGTGATGTTCCAGGATGCGCGGCTGTTGCCCTGGAAGCGTGTACTCGACAACGTCGCGCTGGGCCTGCCGCGCGAGCGCCGCGCCGATGCCGCGGCCGTGCTGGCGCAGGTGGGGCTGGCCGAGCGTGCCGACGAATGGCCTGCGCGGCTGTCGGGCGGCCAGCGCCAGCGCGTGGCCCTGGCGCGCGCGCTGGTCCACCATCCGCGCCTGCTGCTGCTGGACGAGCCGCTGGGCGCGCTCGATGCGCTGACCCGCATCGACATGCAGGCGCTGATCGAATCGCTGTGGCGCCGGCTCGGTTTCACGGCGCTACTCGTCACACACGATGTATCGGAGGCCATTGCGCTGGCCGATCGCGTGGTGCTGATCGAGGACGGCCGCATCGCGTTGGACCAGCGCGTGGCGCTTGAGCGTCCGCGCCAGCGCGGATCGGCGGCGTTTGCGCAACTCGAAGACACCGTCCTGCGCCGCGTGATGCGGCAGCCATCGACAGTGTCTGCACCATCAACGAATCTTCACGCCCGGCCCGCCGAGGAGCTTCTATCATGAGCAATCAGGCGAACCGCGCGTACCGACATGGACGTCACCATGAGCCACGCTTCCGCAGCTTTTGCACCTTCCGCAACCTCCGCACTCGAACGCTACCTTGAAACACTGCCGCGCGAGCCGGTGCCCGGCCGCGAGCTGTGGCGCGACGCGCGCGGGCAGGTGCAGGGCCAGTACTTCAACTGTTCGCTGACCAGCGCGTTCGACCCGCTGGTGACGCTGGCCGACCGCGAGGTGGTGGCCCACGAGGGCTCCATCCGCACCTATGCCGAAGACGGCGTGGGGCTGGCCGCCTGGAAGCTGTTCGCGATGGCGGCCGACGATGCGTCGCTGGTGTCGCTGGACCGCCTGTCGCGGCTGGTGCACGCGATGAACTACTTCGCGGCGCACGGCGAGCGCAAGCTCGTGCTCAATGTGCATAACCGCCTGCTGGCGGCGGTGGCCGACGATCACGGCGCGGCATTCCGACGCGCGTTGGAATCGCTGGGCCTGCCCGTGGACCGTTTCGTGATTCAGGTGCCTGCCAGCGCCAATGACGACCTGCCGCTGCTGCTGCACGTGGTGGGCAACTATCGCCGCAACGGGTTTGCGGTGAGCCTGCAGGCATCCGACCCGGCCGAGGCCGGCGCACTGATGGCGCATGCGCTGCCCGACTGGCTCAAGCTCGACATGCGCCGTATCTGGACGGACCGCCAGCTTGCCGGCCTGCGCGCCAGCGCCGAGGGCGCCGGTGTCACGCTGATCGGCCGGCGGCTGCAGAACGACGAAGCCGTGGAGCGGCTGCAGAACGCGGGCATCGCGCTGGGGCAGGGCGAGGCCGTGGCCGGCGGTCCGGTGCCGGCACGGCATTTGCGAGAGCCGTTGCAGACAGGCAGTGCTTCCTAGGCGGCATCGCCCTGGCGGCACTGGCTGGCCGGTAGCGCCTGTCTGCGAACATCGACCGGCGCTCGGCGATCTTGTTGCAGTTCCCCATAAGTCCTGAACAACGAAGCACCGAAGCAGAGAAGGAGAGCGCGTATGGCGGCATCGACTCTATCGGGCGGTGTCGCGCGGCTGGAAGTGCCGCGCGGCCTGCAGATCCTGACCGTACCGGGCCTGCATGGCAGCGGGCCCGCACATTGGCAAAGCCGTTGGGAAGGGCTCTACCCGGACTGGCAGCGCATCGAGCAGCACGACTGGGGACGCCCCAGCCTGCCGCTGTGGGCCGAGCGGGTCTCGGAAGGGGTATCGCGGGCACTTCGCGTGGCGTCGCGCGGCGCGGTGCTGGTGGCGCACAGCTTTGGCTGCCTGGCGACGCTGCGCCAGGCGTCGCTGGATCCGGTGGGCATCGCCGGCGCGCTGCTGGTGGCCCCGGCCGATCCGGACAAGTTCGGCGTGGGCGGCTTGCTGCCCACGTGGCGGCTGCCGTTTCCGACGGTGCTGGTGGCCAGCACCAATGATCCGTGGATGTCGCAACGCACCGCGTTCAGCTGGGGCACGCTGTGGGGCAGCGAACTGGTGGATGCGGGGGCGCTTGGCCATATCAATGCCGATTCGCACCTCGACGACTGGCCGGCAGGCCAAGCCTTGCTCGCCACTTTGCTGCAACGGATCGACTCCGAGGGCCGTATCCTGCACCTTGGCGATGGATCGGACAGCTGGGAAGCGTCCGCGGATGTCGCACAGACATCGCCTTATATCTAAAACGTCTAAGAAAATTCGGAAAGATTCGTTCTTTTTATAAGGGCGCATCTGCAAAATTTGTCTCGTACGCCGGCGCCTTATGCGCCGGTTTCATAAGACGAGACACGCATGCCTTCCTCGATATCCCTGGCGGACGCGCCCCCGCCGACGGTCAATGCCGCGCCCCTGCGCGCGGCGCCGGCCCAGCGATTTACCGTGTTGCCGGGTTTCGGGCTGTCGCTTGGCTTCACGATCTTCTACCTGACGCTGATCGTGCTGATCCCGCTGTCGGCGGTGTTCCTGAAGACCTTCACGCTGACCTGGGATGGCTTCTGGGCGACGGTGGGCAACCCGCGCGTGGTGGCATCGCTGGAACTGAGCTTTGGCGCGTCGCTGATTGCGGCCATCGTCAACACGGCCTTTGGGCTGGTGGTGGCCTGGGTGCTGGTGCGCTACCGCTTCTTCGGCAAGCGATTTATCGATGCGTTGGTAGACCTTCCGTTCGCGTTGCCCACGGCCGTGGCCGGTATCGCCCTGACCGCGCTGTTCGCCGGCAACGGCTGGATCGGCCGCTGGCTGGAGCCGCACGGGATCAAGGTGGCGTTCACGCCACTGGGCGTGGTGGTGGCGCTGACCTTTATCGGGCTGCCGTTCGTGGTGCGCACGGTACAGCCGGTGCTGGAAGACGTGGAACGCGAACTGGAGGAAGCGGCGGCCAGCCTGGGCGCGTCGCGCCTGCAGACGTTCGGGCGGGTGATCCTGCCGGCCATCCTGCCGGCGCTGCTGACAGGCTTCGCGCTGTCGTTCGCGCGTGCCACCGGTGAGTACGGATCGGTGGTTTTCATCTCCGGCAACATGCCGATGGTGTCCGAGATCGCGCCGCTGATGATCTATTCGAAGCTGGAACAGTACGACTATGCCGGCGCCACCGCGGTGGCCGTGGTGATGCTGGTGATCTCGTTCGTGCTGCTGTTGCTGATCAACCTGCTGCAGGCCTGGACGCGCCGCCACCAGACCGGTGCCCGCGCGGCCGCGCTGCCTGACGGCAACCCGGAGGCGAACTGACATGGCCGGCGCTGTATCCCGACTGGGCGGCCAGGCTGCCGCCCGACATCCGCACGACGCCACGGGCGAATCGCCGTGGGTGCGCTATACGCTGATTACCGTGGCGGTGCTGTTCCTGGCGCTGTTCCTGTTCGTGCCGCTGGCTTCGGTGTTCTACGAGGCGCTGCGCAAGGGCCTGGACACCTACCTGGCGGCGCTGACCGAGCCCGACGCGGTGGAGGCCATCAAGCTGACGCTGACCGTGGCGGCCATCGCGGTGCCGCTGAACGTGGTGTTCGGCGTGGCGGCGGCCTGGGCCATCGCCAAGTTCGACTTCCGGGGCAAGAACCTGCTGATCACGCTGATCGACCTGCCGTTCTCGGTGTCGCCGGTGATCTCGGGCCTGATCTACGTGCTGATGTTCGGCGCGCAGGGCTGGTTCGGCCCGTGGCTGGAGGCCCACGACATCAAGATCATGTTCGCGGTGCCGGGCATCGTGCTGGCCACGATCTTCGTGACCTTCCCGTTCGTGGCGCGCGAGCTGATTCCGCTGATGCAGGCGCAGGGCAGCGAAGAGGAAGAGGCGGCCATCGTGCTGGGTGCGTCGGGCTGGCAGACGTTCTGGCACGTGACGCTGCCAAACATCCGCTGGGGTCTGCTGTACGGCGTGATCCTGTGCAATGCGCGGGCGATGGGCGAGTTCGGCGCCGTGTCGGTGGTATCGGGCCATATCCGGGGCCTGACCAACACCATGCCGCTGCACGTGGAAATTCTCTACAACGAATACAACTTCGCGGCCGCGTTCGCCGTGGCGTCCCTGCTGACGCTGCTGGCGCTGGTCACACTCGGAATCAAGACGCTGGTGGAAGTGCGCGCCAGCCGTGAACACGCATCGGAAGGGCAGCCATCATGAGCATTCAGGTCAGGAACGTGCAAAAGCGGTTTGGCGATTTTGTGGCGCTCAACGACGTCTCGCTGGACTTTGCCGAAGGAGAACTGACGGCGCTGCTGGGGCCGTCCGGCTGCGGCAAGACCACGCTGCTGCGCATCATCGCCGGCCTGGAACGGGCCGACGCGGGCCAGGTGGTGCTGGCCGGGCAGGATGCCTCGTCGACGCATGTGCGCCAGCGCAACGTGGGCTTTGTGTTCCAGCACTACGCGCTGTTCAAGCACATGACTGTGTTCGAGAACGTGGCCTTCGGCCTGCGCGTGAAACCGCGCGCCGAGCGCCCGTCCGAGGCCAGGATCCGCGAGAAGGTGAAGTCGCTGCTGGAACTGGTGCAGCTGGACTGGCTGGGCGACCGCTACCCGGCACAGCTGTCGGGCGGCCAGCGCCAGCGTATCGCGCTGGCCCGGGCGCTTGCCGTGGAGCCGCGTGTGCTGCTGCTCGACGAACCGTTCGGTGCGCTCGACGCCAAGGTGCGCAAGGAACTGCGCCGCTGGCTGCGCCGCCTGCATGACGAACTGCACGTGACCAGCGTGTTCGTGACCCACGACCAGGAAGAGGCGCTTGAAGTGGCCGACCAGGTGGTGCTGATGAACCGTGGCGCCGTGGAGCAGTTCGGCACGCCCGAGGCGGTCTACAACCATCCGGCCACACCGTTCGTGTTCGGCTTCCTCGGCAACGTGAACCTGTTCCACGGCCGGCTGGAAGTGGGCGACAGCGGCGGGCTGCTGCATACGGGCGAGGCGGTGCTGCCCGTGGTGGGCAGCGGCCACGAGACGGCGGGCGATGCGGTGGCCTACGTCCGGCCGCACGACCTGGAACTGGAACGCTACGCGCCGGGCACCGATGGCATTGCTGTCACGCTGCGCCGTGCGCTGACGCTGGGCCCGGTGGCCCAGCTGGAACTGGAGCGCGAAGACAACCAGGACGTGATCGAGGTGGCGCTGCCGCTGGAACGCTTCCGGCACCAGGGCTTCCGCGAGGGCGAACTGCTGGCGGTGCGTCCGCGCCAGCTGCGCGTGTTCAACCGCAACCAGACAACAACACAGGAACAAGGGGCGGCACGATGAATTTCCAGCAACTGCGTTCGATTCGCGAGGCGGTGCGCCGCCAGTTCAACCTGACCGAAGTGGCCAACGCGCTGTACACGTCGCAGCCCGGCGTGTCGCGCCAGATCCGCGAGCTCGAGGAAGAGCTTGGCGTGGAGATCTTCGAGCGTTACGGCAAGCGGCTGACCGGCCTGACCGAGCCGGGGCGCGAGATCGTGCGCATCGTCGAACGGCTGCTGCTCGAAGCCGAAAACCTGCGCCAGGCCGGCGACGAGTTCGCGGGCCGCCATACCGGCCGCCTGACCGTGGCCACCACGCACACGCAGGCGCGCTACGCGCTGCCCAAGGTGGTGCAGAGCTTCCGGCGCGAATATCCCCACGTCACGCTGGCGCTACAGGAAGCGTCGCCGTCGCATATCGTGGAACTGCTGCTGACGGGGCAGGCCGATATCGGCATCGCCACCGAGGCGGTGGCGAGCGAGGCGGGGCTGACGTCGTTCGAGGCCTATAGCTGGCAGCACGTGATCGTGGTGTCGCCGGAGCATCCGCTGACGCGCCTGCCCGAGCCCACGCTAGAGGACCTGTGCAACTTCCCCATCATCACCTACGACGCCGGCTTTACCGGGCGCCGCAAGATCGATGGCGCGTTTGCCGCCGCCGGGCTGCAGCCGGAGATCGTGCTGACCGCCATGGATGCCGACGTGATCAAGACCTATGCCGAACTGGAACTGGGCGTGGGGATCATCGCGTCGATGGCCTACGACTCGCGCAAGGACGCCGGCCTGACGCAGATTTCGGCCGCTCACCTGTTCGAGCCGAATACCACCAGCGTGGCCGTGCGGCGCGGCGCCTACCTGCGCGGCTACGCCCATGCGTTCATCAACATGTTCGCGCCGCACCTGTCGCGCGACACCGTATCAACCGCGCTGGCCGAAGCGACCAGTCGCCTGGCCGTGGCGGCCTGAGGCCGCCTGAGGGCCGCCGGATACTGGCCCGATCGCCGCCTTGACCGCTGCCCGGGCCATCCGGGCAGCCACCGGCCCGCCACCCGATGCACCGCCCGGGCGGGCCGTCCCGCGCCAGCCCGGGACGCCGCATGCCTTCAAACGGGCGTACGACCCGCTGGTCGAATCCCTGCACCAATCGCGCCATTTCCCGCCGGTTCGTCGCACGACGCTTTCTTCCCGTCGCGCTCCGGCGTAAAGTGCCCTTCATCGCAGCGCCCGGCAGCCACCGAATGCCCGGGCCGCTGCCTATGCTGCAGTGCATCACAGATTTGCACGCGGTTTGTGGAGCAGAAGGAGGGAGAGAGATATGCGCATGTCGTGCGCGGTGCCGTCACGGCTCAATATTCTTGCGCGAGACCTGCTGTTCGTGCTCTGCATGAACACCGTCATCGCGGTCAGCCTCAACTATGGCTTCCAGACCGGCGGCACGCTGGTACAGAACTTTGTCTACAGCCAGCTGATCGGCCTGTCGATCTGGGTACTGATCGACGTGCCGCGCGTGCTGATCTGGTGGAACGACCGCCCGCGCCGCTGGCCGTTCATGTGCCTGGCCGTGGTAGCCGTGCCGATGGGCGTGGTGCTGGGCAGCTGGGCCACGCGCGAACTGCTGCACCTGCCCGAGAAATCCGCGGCCGCCACCGGCGACATGCTGCGCATGTGCCTGATCGTCGGCATGCTGGCGTCGGCCAGCATGATCTATTTCTACTGGTCGCGTGAAAAGCTGGCCTATCTGGAACGCCAGGCGGCGCTGGACGCCCTGCAGCGCGAGGAGGCCGAAAAGCAGCTGGTGCGCGCCCAGTTGATGGCGCTGCAGGCGCAGATCGAGCCGCACTTCCTGTTCAATTCGCTGGCCAACCTGGACGGCCTGATCGCCACCGACCCGCGTGCGGCGCGCCAGCTGCTGCAGCGGCTGATCGGCTTCCTGCGCATGTCGCTGTCGCACACGCGCGCCGAGCATTGCACGCTGGCGCAGGAATTCGAACTGCTGCGCAGCTACCTCGACATCCAGGGCATGCGCTTCGGCGTGCGGCTCGACTACGCCGTGGATTTGCCGCCGGCGCTGGCCGATGCCGAGATTCCGCCGATGCTGATCCAGCCGCTGGTGGAAAACGCGGTCACGCATGGCATCGAACCCTGCATGCGCGGCGGCAAGATCGTGCTGTCCGCACGTCAGGCCGAGGACGGCAGCCTGCAGGTGCTGATTGCCGATACCGGCGTGGGCTTCTGCCAGAGCGGCAAGAGCGGGTCCGGCCTGGGCCTGACCCATGTGCGCGAACGGCTGGCGCGCATTTTTGGCGCGGCGGCCACGATGCAGATGGAAGAAAACGTGCCGCGCGGCGTGGTGGTGCGGCTGACGCTGCCGCTCACGCGCAGCACCGAGCCGACCTTCGTGCCGATGCGCGCCGCGCCGGACGCGCGCCCTGCGCCGCCCGCCACCGTGGCGCCGGCCATCTCCCGTACCTGAGCGCGCCCGAGCCCCGCCCCCTGAACCGTTCTGTCCCTGACATCCGTCCCCCATGTCTCCGACCCTGCTGATCGCCGACGACGAGCTGCTGCTCGCCCGCGTTCTCGAAGCCGAACTGAAAGCCCTGTGGCCCGAAGCCACGATCGTGTCCGTGGTGCATGACGGCATGGCCGCGCTGGACGCCGCGCGCGCCCACCGGCCCGACGTGGCCTTCCTGGATATCCGCATGCCGGGCATGAGCGGCATGGACGTGGCGCGCGAACTGATCGAGTTCGACCACCCGCCGCTGGTGGTGTTCGTCACCGCGTACGACCAGTTTGCGCTGGAAGCCTTCGAGCGCGCGGCGGTGGACTACGTACTGAAGCCCGTGCAGCACGAACGGCTGGAGGCCACGGTGGGGCGCCTGAAGGCGCGCCTGAGTGCCAAGGCCGCCGAAGCGGGCAGGGCGGCCGGCAACGACGAGGGGGATGACGGCGACGAGGCAGCCGCCACCGACATCGGCACCATGGTCGACACCGACCGGCTGGCGCAACTGCTGCAGCGGCTGGAGTCGCTGGAGCAGCCCGCCGCCGCCCCGCGCGGCCACTACCTGCGCTTTATCAAGGCGCTGGTAGGGCAGGAAGTACGCATCATCCCGGTCGATGAAGTGGTGTATCTGGAGGCCACCGACAAGTACGTGAACGTGGTGTCCACCGGCGGCGAGGCGCTGATCCGCACCAGCCTGCGCGAACTGACGCAGCAGCTGGACCCCGACCGCTTCTGGCAGATCCATCGCGGCACGGTAGTCAATATCGATTGCGTGGCCAGCGCCGTGAACCAGTCGCTGGGGCGCCTGTCGCTGAAGCTGCGCGACCGGCCGGAGTCGCTGCCGGTTGCGCGGCAGTACGCGCACCTGTTCAAGCAGATGTAGGGCCTCCCGGGCCGGTGCCGAACGGGGCCGACCGGGCCGGTATGGGCCGCCTGCACCACGGCGGGGAAAACGGGCGCGAAGGTTCCGCTGCCACGCGGCTTCCTCTACCATGGGGTTCCCTGTTCCCTGTTCCCTGTTCCCTGTTCCCTGTTCCCTGTTCCGTCAGCCAAGGATTGCGCCATGCAGCGAGTGTTTGTCTACGGCACCCTTCGTGCCGGCGAGGTCAACGATCTGAACCGGGCCGCCGCGCGGCATGGCATCGGCGCGGCGACGCTGGTCGGCACGGCCAGCATTGCCGGGCGGCTCTATGACTTCGGCACGTATCCCGGCCTGGTGCTCGATGCGTCGGCCGGCCCGGTGCTGGGCGACGTGTACGACATTCCCGACGCGCTGCTGCCGGTGCTCGACGAGATCGAAGAGGTCTATCCCGGGCAGGCCACGCTGTTCATCCGCGAAACGCAGGCCGTGATGCTGGACGGCGCGCCGACCGATTGCCTGCTGTACCCGGTGGCGGACGCTGCGGTGGCCGGGCTGGCCCGCATCGACGGGGGTGACTGGGTGGCCTATCGCCAGGCGCGTGACACCGCCGCGGCGGCCTGAAGACGAAACATTTCAAACGCCGTCACGCGGCACGTGACGGCGGTAGCATGGCTGGCGATGACATCCGGTGCTGTCAACGCACAACGCCCGCCCATGACCCAGCCGCCCCCGCCCGCGCCTTCCGCAAGGGCTCCGCTTCGATTCCATGTCCAGTCCGGCCGTGTCCGCCTTGCCGCCTCGGCCTGGGGCGATCCCACGCATCCCGTGGTGGTGCTGGTGCATGGCTATCCCGACAACAGCGAGGTGTGGCACGGCGTGGCGCAGGCACTGGCGGCGCGGTTCCATGTCATTGCCTACGACGTGCGCGGGGCGGGGCAGTCCGATGCACCGCCTGACGTGGCCGACTATCGCCTGGAACGGCTGGCCGACGACTTCATTGCCGTGATCGACGCCGTGTCGGCGGACCGGCCGGTGCATCTGGTGGGCCATGACTGGGGATCGATCCAGGGCTGGGAGTTCGTGACCGATCCGCGCCTGTACGGCCGCATCGCCTCGTTCACGTCGTGCTCGGGGCCGTGCCTGGACCACGCCGCCAGCGCGTTGCGTGCCGGTGGCCGCCGCAGTCTCGGGCAATGGGGCGCCACGCTGCGCCAGGCGCTGGCGTCGTGGTACATCGTGTTCTTTCATATCCCGCTGCTGCCCGAATGGAACTGGAAGCTCTGGCTCGGGCGCGGCTGGCCGTTCTGGCTGCGCCACACCGAAGGGCTGCACGTGCCAGCCAATCCCACGCAGACGGCGGACGGCATCCACGGGCTGCGGCTGTATCGCGCCAATCTCCGCGCACGGCTGCGCGCGCCGCGCGAACGCCGGGCGCATGCGCCGGTGCAGGTCATCGTGCCTACGCGCGACCGCTACGTGCGGCCCGCCGTGACCGAGGATCTGGGCCGCTGGGTGGCCCGGCTATGGCGCCGCCAGATCGATGCGCATCACTGGCTGCCGTTGTCGCATCCGCAACGCATGGCGGCGATGGTGGGCGAGTTTGTCGACCATCTCGATGGCGCGGCCGCTTCACCTGCGCTGGAAGCCGCCCGTGTCGACCCGGAGGCTGCCAGAATTTCATGATGCGGAATGATGTTTTGGTCCGCAAAAATCCGGGCGTGATAACGGCCCCGGCATTTCTCATCCTGAAAAATGTCTTGCCGTATCGTGAAAAGACGAAGCTAACGCTTTGATTTTTATCAATTAAAAAACTGTGCGCCGGCGACCATCGGCGCTTGTTGCAACGCGGGAAGGTTCTCTACACTCTTATATAAGACACATGACCTGAGACGCCAAAGACACAGCGTCCCGGGTCCCCCGGGCAAGCCGCCGCCGGGGAGCCGTCGCCGATTTCCATGCCATCTCGACATTGCTACAGGAGAGTGAACATGACGACCCGCCAACAACAGATCGATGCCCTTCAAAAGGACTGGGATAGCAACCCGCGCTGGAAGGGCGTGCAACGTCATTACACGGCCGAAGACGTGGTCAGGCTGCGGGGTTCGGTCCAGATCGAGCACACGCTGGCCCGCCGGGGCGCGGAAAAGCTCTGGCAGCTGCTGAACACCGAGCCGTTCGTCAATACGCTGGGTGCGCTGACGGGCAACCAGGCCCTGCAGCAGGTCAAGGCCGGCCTGAAGGCCATCTACCTGTCGGGCTGGCAGGTGGCTGGCGATGCCAACCTGGCCGGCGAGATGTACCCGGACCAGTCGCTGTACCCGGCCAACTCGGTGCCGATGGTCGTCAAGCGCATCAACAACACGTTCCAGCGGGCCGACCAGATCCAGTGGAGCGAAGGTACGGGCGACACCGACTTCTTCGCGCCGATCGTGGCCGATGCCGAGGCCGGCTTCGGCGGCGTGCTGAACGCATTCGAACTGATGAAGTCGATGATCGAAGCGGGCGCCGCCGGCGTCCATTTCGAAGACCAGCTGGCGTCGGTGAAGAAGTGCGGCCACATGGGTGGCAAGGTGCTGGTGCCCACCCGCGAGGCCGTGGCCAAGCTGACCGCCGCGCGCCTGGCCGCCGACGTGTCGGGCGTGCCCACGCTGGTGATCGCGCGCACCGATGCCGAGGCCGCCGATCTGGTGACCTCGGACGTGGACGAGCGCGACCAGCCGTTCCTGACCGGCGAGCGCACCGTGGAAGGCTTCTTCCGTTCAAAGGCCGGCATCGACCAGTCGATTGCCCGCGCGCTGGCCTACGCCGAAGTGGCCGACCTGGTGTGGTGCGAAACCGGCAAGCCGGACCTGGAGTTTGCGAAGAAGTTTGCCGAAGCCGTGCATGCCAAATTTCCCGGCAAGATGCTGGCCTATAACTGCTCGCCGTCGTTCAACTGGAAGAAGAACCTCGACGATGCCACGATCGCCAAGTTCCAGCGCGAACTGGGCGCCATGGGCTACAAGTTCCAGTTCATCACGCTGGCCGGCTTCCATTCGCTGAACTACTCGATGTTCAACCTGGCCCACGGCTACGCGCGCAACCAGATGTCGGCCTTCGTGGAACTGCAGGAAGCCGAGTTTGCCGCCGCCGAGAAGGGCTTCACCGCCGTCAAGCACCAGCGCGAAGTGGGCACCGGGTACTTCGACGCCGTGACGCAGACCATCGAAGGCGGCCAGTCGTCGACGACCGCGCTCAAGGGATCGACCGAAGACGAACAGTTCTTCGACAAGAAGGTGGCCTGAGCCACCTGACCGGAAAGGGGATTCGGGGACGGCGCGCGACCATCGCGCCGTCAGTTTGGCACCGCGCCGCAAGACCTGCGGCGCGGCTTTTTTCGGGAGGCACCTTCGTTTTTCTGGCACCTCTCGGTGTGGGAGCTATCGGTAGACGATCACCGGAATATCGGTATGCGTGAGCACTTTCTGCGTTTCGCTGCCGAGCAGCAGGCCTGACAGGCCGCGCCGGCCGTGCGAGGCCATGAAGATCACATCGCAGCCATGGCGTTCCGCCGCGTCGATGATGCCCAGGTACGGCACGGCGAAGGTGGTCATGTCGGCGTCGAAGGGCAGGCCGGCGGCCACGGCAGCGTTCTCGATTTCCTTCAGGTACAGCCGGGCCTGGTTCTCGATGCGTTCCTTGAACGCCTGGGGCGCCTCGACCACGATCTCGCTGAAGGGCGTATACGGATATTCCTCAAGACAGACGTAGGCGGTAACGCGGGCATTGATGGCCTTGGCCAGTTCCAGGCCGCCGTCTATGGCCTTCTTGGACAGCTCCGAACCGTCGGTGGGCAGCAGGATGTGCTTGAACATACCGGACTCCTTTCGCGAGTGGGAACGGGTGCAGGCCAGCGCGGCGCCTGTCTGCATCGATTGTAGTCAGTGTGCAGTGTTCGTCATTGTGAAATATCAAGATTCTGCGATTGACAGCGCACGGACGGTGCTACGCGACGACGGCGTGGACTTCGGCGGCGGCGCTGCTGGGCGCCTGTTCGGCGCGGCGCCAGTAGGCCGGGTTGCCGTAGGTGTTCTTGAGATGGTCGATAAACAGTCGCACGCGCAGCGGCAGGTGCTTGCGTTGTGGAAAGACGGCGTGGATGCCGATGGGCGGCGCCTGGAATTCGTCGAGGACGGTCACCAGCCGGCCGCTGCCGATTTCCTGCCCCACTTCCCACCAGGAGCGCCAGGCCAGGCCGTGACCCTGCAGGCACCAGGCGTGGAGCACGGCCCCGTCGGTGCATTCCATGTTGCCGCCCACCTTGACGGTGACGGCGCGGCCGTCCTGCTGGAACACCCAGCCGCGCTGCACGTTGGCGCTGGCGCCGAAGTGCAGGCAGTTGTGGCGGGCCAGGTCATCGGGCAGGGCCGGGGTCCCGGCGCGCGCCAGGTATTCGGGCGACGCCACGACCACGCGACGGTTTTCGGCCAGGCGGATCGACACCAGGCTGGAATCGGGCAGGTCGCCCAGGCGGATGGCGCAGTCAAAGCCCTCGTTGACCAGGTCGACCACGCGGTCGGACAGGTCGAGCGTGAGCGTGACGTCGGGATGGGATTCGATGAACAGCGGCACCAGCGGCGCCACGTGCTTGCGGCCGAAACCGGCCGGCGCGGTGATGCGCAGGTGGCCGCTGGCCTTGACCCCGCCGGCGGAGACGCTGGCTTCGGCATTGTGGAGGTCGTTGAGGATGCGCTGGCAGTCTTCGAGAAACGCGGAGCCTTCGAACGTCAGGGTGATCTTGCGGGTGGTGCGCACCAGCAACTTGACGCCCAGCCGCTCTTCCAGGGCATCGATGCGGCGGCCGATGATGGCCGGCGCAACGCCTTCGGCGGCTGCGGCAGCGGACAGGCTGCCACGTGACGCCACCGATACAAATGTCTCCAGTTGCTTGAAGTGGTCCACGAAAGATAGCTCGGTTGTAGGCGAGTCTTGAGAAGGATGGCCAAGATTAGTAGTGCAAAAGTAAAAGATCAAGTGACAGCGCGCCTATTTGCCGCACTGCAGCGCATCACTAGAATTCCATGCATTCAATCGTGTACAGGTCCATTCAGTCCTTGGCGTTTTGAGAGATGAACAAAATCCGCGCGGTCCTCTTCGATGCTTACGGCACGCTGTTCGACGTGTATTCGGTCACGGCGCGCGCCGAGCAGCTGTTCCCGGGCAAGGGCGAGGCGCTGGCCCTGCTGTGGCGCGAGCGGCAGATCGACTACACCCGGCTGCGTTCGCTGGCCGCGCCGGACGGGGCGCGCTACAAGCCGTTCTGGGACATCACGATCGATGCCCTGCGCTATGCCGCCGAGCGGCTGGCATTGAAGCTCGATGACACCGCGCAGGCGCAGCTGCTCAAGGAATATGCGTGCCTGTCGGCGTTTCCGGAAAACCTGGCGGCGCTCAAGCGCCTGCGGCGGGCCAACCTGCCGCTGGGCATCCTGTCCAACGGCAACCCGGAGATGCTCGATATCGCGGTCAAGAGCGCCGGCATGCACGGGCTGTTCGACCATGTGCTGTCGGTCGATGCCGTGAAGCAGTACAAGACCGCGCCGGCCGCGTACGCGCTGGGCCCGAAAGCCTTCGACCTGCCGGCCGGCGAGATCCTCTTTGTCTCGTCGAACTGCTGGGATGCCTGTGGCGCCACGTGGTTTGGCTACACCACCTACTGGATCAACCGTGCCGGCCATCCGGCGGAGCGCCTGGACGTGGCGCCCACCGGCACCGGGCACGACATGAACGACCTGCTTGCCTTCGTTGCCGCCTCGGGCGCAACGGTCTGACAGGCGGGCCCCCTTGAACACACCATCGCACCATCGCACCTACAGGAGAAGACTGATGGCTATCACGCTGCCCGCGGGCATGAAGATTACCGGCGAGATCCTGCCGGCTTACGAAGACATCCTCACGCCGGAAGCCCTGGCCCTGGTCGACAAGCTGCACCGCGCCTTCGAGCCGCGCCGCCAGGAACTGCTGGCCGCGCGCGTGGAACGCGCCAAGCGCCTGGACGCCGGCGAAATTCCCGATTTCCTGCCGGAAACGAAGCACATCCGCGAAGGCGACTGGAAGGTTGCCCCGGTGCCCAAGGCGCTGGAATGCCGCCGCGTGGAAATCACCGGCCCGGTGGAAGCCAAGATGGTCATCAACGCCTTCAACTCGGGCGCTGACAGCTACATGACCGACTTCGAGGACTCCAACACCCCGAACTGGCACAACCAGATGCAGGGCCAGGTGAACCTGAAGGCCGCCGTGCGCCGCACGCTGACGCTGGACAGCAACGGCAAGCACTACAAGCTCAACGACAAGATCGCCACGCTGCAGGTGCGTCCGCGCGGCTGGCACCTGGACGAAAAGCACGTCACGATCGACGGCAAGCGCGTCTCGGGCGGCATTTTCGATTTCGCGCTGTTCCTGTTCCATAACGCCCGCGAGCAGATCGCCCGCGGCGCCGGCCCGTTCTTCTACCTGCCGAAGATGGAAAGCCATCTGGAAGCGCGGCTGTGGAACGATGTCTTCGTGATGGCCCAGAAGGAAGTTGGCTTGCCGCAAGGCACGATCAAGGCCACGGTGCTGATCGAAACCATCCTGGCCGCGTTCGAAATGGAGGAAATCCTATACGAACTGCGCGACCACAGCGCCGGCCTGAACGCCGGCCGCTGGGATTACATCTTCTCGTGCATCAAGAAGTTCAAGGTGGACAAGAACTTCTGCCTGGCCGACCGCGCCAAGGTGACGATGACCGCGCCGTTCATGCGCTCGTACGCGCTGCTGCTGCTGAAGACCTGCCACAAGCGCGGCGCGCCCGCCATCGGCGGCATGAGCGCCCTGATCCCGATCAAGAACGATCCGGAAAAGAACGCCATCGCCATGGAAGGCATCATCAGCGACAAGCGTCGTGACGCCACCGACGGCTACGACGGCGGCTGGGTGGCCCACCCGGGCCTGGTCGAGCCGGCGATGAAGGAATTCGTGGCCGTGCTGGGCGACAAGCCGAACCAGTTCGAGAAGCAGCGCATGGACGTGGAAGTGAAGGCCGCCGACCTGCTGAACTTCCAGCCCGAAACGCCGATCACCGAACACGGCCTGCGCATGAACATCAACGTCGGCATCCACTACCTGGGTGCCTGGCTGGCCGGCAACGGCTGCGTGCCGATCCACAACCTGATGGAAGACGCCGCCACGGCCGAGATCTCGCGTTCGCAGGTCTGGCAGTGGATTCGCTCGCCGAAGGGCAAGCTCGAGGACGGCCGCAAGGTCACCGCCGAACTGGTGCGCGCGCTGATTCCGGAAGAACTGGCCAAGGTCAAGGAAGTGGCCGGCAGCGGCCCGACCTACGACCGCGCCGCGAAGATCTTCGAGCAAATGTCGACGTCCGAAGACTTTGCCGAATTCCTGACCCTGCCGCTGTACGAGGAAGTCTGACCCTCCGTTGCCTTGTGTGTGCGCCCCGCTCCCGCCTGTGGGAGCGGGGCGGAAGAGAGGGGAGAGGGGCTGGCAGAACCGCCGACCCTCTCCCCCAAACGCCTTTCCCGCATGCGGGAGAGGCGCCCCCCTCAGGCGCTTGCTCGCGCGCCGTAGCCGGTTCCCTTCCACTCGATAAAACACAGTCCGTGCCCGAACGGGTCGGACAGCATCGCCTGGCGGCCCCAGTCGAACTCCCGTGGCCAGTCTTCGATTTCCGCACCGGCGCTGAGCGCGCGCTCGATGGCCGGTTCCAGCGACTCGACCACGAAATCCAGATGCACCGGGGTCCAGTGCCGCACGTAGTCGCGCCGGGTGTCGGCCCGGGTAGTGGCCAGCGTGCCCGGCGCCTTGGCCAGCAGATACACCGGCGCGCAGGCGCCGTGCAGCTCGGCCACCGTGCCGTCGAACAGCTTGCGGTTGAGCCGCAATCCCAGTCCTGCCTCATAAAAGCCGATGCCGCGGTCAAGGTCATCGACGTCGATGTTGATCAACAACTCCATGCCTGCCTCCTGAGCGTTCTCCCGATGCGCGGCGCAGGGCGGCCGCTCCTGACGGCTCCTGACGCATTCCGGACACCGGGCCAGCATTGTGCGCCCGGCCTCCTGACACAAGCTGTCAGGAGTGATGTGCAGGCCGCCACCCCGAACGGGTGGCCCGGGGACGGACAGCGGCGCGCGGGAGGCCCCATAATACGGAAATCTACGATCTGGAGAGTCAAGTTGCGATTCGAACACCTGGTGGAAATCAATGACCCAGGCAACCCCACGCTGGAGCCGCTGACGCCGGACCAGCTCTGGCAGGGCCTTGTGCTGCGGGCGGAATCGCCGGAACTGTTCATGCTCGGGCTCGATAGCGCCGAGATCGTCGGCCGGGGCGACGGCTGGATCGAGCGCGTGCTGCATTTCGGCAAGGCCAGCGTGAGCGACCGCGTGGCCTACGAGCCGCGCCGCGCGGTGCGGTACGAGTCGGCCCCGACGGCCGAGCACGCGGGCGGTACGCTGGAGATGATCATCGAGACCCCGGCGCCTGGCGCGCTGCTGGTCCGCTTCATCTACCAGACCACCATGCCCAACGTGGACGCCAGCGGCGACAACCGCTACGCCGAGATCGTCAAATCCGCCTATCACGAGACCGATCTCGATACGGTCCGCAAGATTCGCGAAATCGCTGCGACGGGACGGCTCGGGTGAGCCGCCCATCCACTGCGCCGGCACGTACCGGCAGCGGGGATGCCAACGGAGGAGGAACTGGCGGACCGCAGGCGCCGGGCGGACCCGGGGAGACGGAGCCATCGTCCGGGCGTCGCGGCGGCCCGACCCGTGCCGACCTGCGCGCCCGCCATGGCGACCGCCTGCGCTGGCTGATCCTGGTCACGCTGATGCTGGGCACGATGTCGTCGATCGTGTCGTCGACCATCGTGAACGTTGCCATCCCCGATCTGAGTCGGCATTTCGACCTGGGCCAGGAGCGCGCCCAATGGGTGGCGGCCAGCTTCATGATCGCCATGACGCTGTCGATGCTGCTGACGCCGTGGCTGCTCAACCGCTACGGCCTGCGCCGCACGTTCATCGGCACGCTGGTGCTGCTGGGCGGGGGCGGGCTGATCGGCGGATTCTCGCCCACCTTCGGCGTGATGCTGGCCATGCGCGTGGCCGAGGGCATTGCGGCCGGCATCATGCAGCCGCTGCCCAATATCTTCATCCTGCGCGTGTTCGATGAACGCGAGCAGGGCAAGGCGCTGTCGCTGTTCGGGTTTGGCGTGGTGCTGGCGCCGGCCATCGGGCCCAGCGTCGGCGGCTTCCTGGTCGAGCTGTTCGGCTGGCGGTCCATCTTCTTCGTGGTGGTGCCGCTGACGCTGGCCGGCTGGTGGATGGCGCGGCGCTACATGGCCGTCGATTCGGCGATGATGGGCGAGCGCAAGCCGCTGGACTGGCGCGGCCTGGCCCTGGTGGGCGTGGCGACGGTGAGCCTGCTCAACGGCCTGGTGGAAATGCGCACCAACGCCGGCGAAGGCGTCGGGCTGGCCGTGTTCGGCGTGCTGATGCTGGCGGCGTTCGTGGCGTGGCAGTTGCGCGCGCCCGATCCGCTGATGAACATGCGTCTCTACAGCTATCGCCAGTTCTCGGCCGGTGCCGTGGTGGCCTTCATCTATGGCGCGGGGCTGTTCGGGTCCACCTACCTGCTGCCGGTCTACATGCAGATGGCGCTGTCCTATACGCCGTCGGCGGCGGGCCTGGTGCTGATGCCGGCCGGCATTGCGCTGGCGGTGACCATCGCGGTGGCCGGCCGCCTGACCAACCGCATCCTGCCGCACCGCCAGGTGTCGTTCGGGCTGGCGCTGCTGGCGGGCTCGTTCCTGCTGATGGCCACCGGATCGATGGCCACGCCATACGTGCTGCTGGTGCTGTACGCGGTGATCGGCCGCATCGGCCTGGGCTGCATCCTGCCTTCGCTGACGCTGGGGTCGATGCGGGGCGTCGATTTCTCGATGATTCCGCAGGGTTCCAGCTGCATCAACTTCCTGCGGCAGCTGGGTGGGGCGATTGGCGTGAGCCTGGCCGGGGTGGGCCTGCAATGGCGCCTGGCCGAGCATGGCGCGGTGCTGGGCCGCGGCGGCGACGCGGCGGCGCAGGCCGCGCGCATCCAGGCCTTCGACGAAACCTTTCTGGCCGTGGGGATCGTGATCGCCACGGCCATGCTGGCCGCGTGGCGTATCCGCCCGCGGCCGCTGCCCGGGAACTGACGCCCGCGCCTGCGGGCGTTTCCGATGGTTATTGCAGCAAGGGCAGTTCGTTGCGCTGGTAGCAGACGCCGGCCAGGAATCCGCTCAGCACCGACGCGGCTTCGCGCCCGCCAGCCGGGCGGGCCTGGATGGCCGAGACGGCGAATTCGGTCAGCGCCACCATGGGGGCGGAGGGCGGGTTGCCGCCTTCGACCAGCGCGCGCTTCGCGCCATAGCCGTGCGTGCGCATGTCCACCGCGGCGGACATCGCCGTCGCGGCATAGACGGTGCAGGACTTGTAACGGACGGGATCGTAGGCCGGGGCCGCAGGCTCGGCGGGACGGGACGGCGCACGCGGCGCGGCCATCAGCGCCGTGGACAGCGTCAGCGCGCAAACGCTGAACAGCACTCGGTAGGTCTTCATGTCTTCCTGAATCACGACACTGTTGCCAGATACATTGCGGATGGTCTGGTTATCGGCAGGAAAGACAAGGGGCTGAATGGGGGGAGCAAAAGCGGCGGACGGCCGGGACCGTCCGCAGGGGCAAGGCCAGGTTCAGCTGGCGCGGCCGGCCAGCAGGTCGCCCACCAGTTCGATGTACTTCTGCCTGGCCTCGTCCTGGGTGGTGCCCTTGAGGGCTTCCCAGGCCTCGAACTTGTAGCGGCCGACGAAATCGGTCATGCCGGGCTTGTCGCCGTGGGCGTCGCCCTCGGCACCTTGCTTGTACAGCGCGTACAGGCGCAGCAGCGTCATGTTGTTGGGGCGCTCCGACAGCGTCTTGACGTCGATTTGGGCCTGGTCGAATTGGGCTTGCAGGTCGCTCATGGGGTCTCCGTGTGGCAATGCGTTGGACAGGCGATGATAAGCGCCGCCGGCGTCCGTTTCGGTGCAAAAAAGTCGAGGAAGCTTTCAGGTTGCCCCGCTGGCGGCCAGCGCGGGGGGGCGCGCCGTTGCCAATACTGCTTTGCCCCGCCAGCGGATACAATCGCTGCCATGTCCTGGATTCTTGCTGTCGAGACCTCCACAGAGTGGTGTTCCGTCGCACTCGGCCGCGCCGCCGAGTGTTTCTCCCGTCATGAGCACACCGGCGCGCGTTCGTCGTCGCGGGTGCTGCCTGCCGTTGGCGAGGTGCTGGCCGAGGCCGGCATCCGCTTGGCCGACTGCGCCGCCATCGCCTTTGGCGCGGGTCCCGGTTCCTTTACCGGCCTGCGCACCGCCTGCGGCGTGGTGCAGGGCCTGGCCTTCGGCGCGGACCTTCCCGTCATCCCCGTCAACGTGCTGATGGCATGTGCCGAAAGCGTCCGCAACGGCACGTGCGGCGGTGAAACGCTGCCTGCGGGCGCGGCGGTGCTGGTCGCCATCGACGCCCGCATGGACGAAGCCTATGCTGCCACGTTCCGCTGGGACGATGCCGCGAACGAATGGGCCATGGAAGGCGCCATGCAGGTGGGCGCGCCGGAATCGATCGTGGCACCCGATGGCGATTTCTGGCTGGCCGGCAACGCGTTGACCGTCTTTGGCGACCGCCTGGCGACGGCGGCCGGGGCTTCGCGCACCGTGCCGGACGCCATGCCCGACGCCCGCGCGATGGTGTCGATCGCCCAGCGTGCGCTGTCGCGTGGCGAGACGATTGCCGCGGCGGATGCCATGCCGATCTATGTGCGCGACAAGGTTGCCCAGACCATCGTCGAGCGCGAGGCCGTGGCCGCCG
This sequence comes from Cupriavidus sp. 94F1, assembly GCF_057798875.1. Lineage (NCBI taxonomy): Bacteria > Pseudomonadati > Pseudomonadota > Betaproteobacteria > Burkholderiales > Burkholderiaceae > Cupriavidus > Cupriavidus sp. 94F1. The sequence continues at coordinate 24,411 of NZ_JBYOJT010000001.1, read as the reverse complement.
CCAAGACCGCCGCGCTGGCCGCGCAGGGAGCGGCCCGATGAGCGCCGCGCTGCTGCCGCCCGAGCGTCCGGACCACCGCGAGTGGCCGGCGGTGCCGGTCATGCCGCCGCTGGCGCAGGGCTGGGCGCTCGATCACATGAGCGCGCGCGACCTGCCGGCCGTGGCCGAGATCGAGCAGCGCGCCTACAGCCATCCGTGGACGCGTGGCAACTTCGAGAACTCACTCAAGGCCGGGCATTTCGGCCTGACGCTGCGCGACCCCTCGACGGCGCTGATCGGCTACGCGATGCTGATGCCGGTGGTTGACGAGATGCACCTGCTCAATATCACGATCGATCCGGCCCACCAGCGACAGGGCTACGGACGGCTGCTGCTGGCCATCGCACTGGCCACGTCGCATGCGCACCGGCTGCACACGATGTTGCTGGAGGTGCGTCCGTCGAATATCGGCGCGCTGGCGCTGTATCTCGAAGCAGGATTCGTCGAGATCGGTCGCCGCAAGGGCTACTATCCGGCCACGGCGCTGGGGCGCGAGGACGCCCTGGTGCTGCGCCGCGTCTGGCCCGCCAGGGTTGACGGAGAACCGGCATGAACCGCCGCGCGTTGTTCCTGGAAGCCCTGGGCATTCCGACCGAGTGGGTGCCACGCCGGGCGCAGGCCATTGACGAAGCGGCAGACGAAGCCGTGGCGGCGGAAGCTGTGGTCGCACAAGCGGTGGGCGATGCGAGCGCCGCACCCGCAGCCGCAGTGCTGGCGGAAGTCCGGGCGTCGCCGTCCGCCCGTCCGCCCGAGCCGCCCGAAGTTTCGACTCTTTCGACCGGACCGCTGGCCGATGTGCTGGCGGACGAGCCGGCCGGGATCGATCACGCCGGCGACAGCGCCATCAGCGCCACCGAACTGGCCGCGACCGTCGAGGCTTTCGATGCACCGAACCCGGACCGGCCGGTGGCCCCGCACGGAGACAAGCCGCTGGTCCGTCTGCCCGGGCAGGCTGGCCGCGAGGCCGCCATCGCCGGGATGCCCTGGCCGGAGCTGGCCGACAGCGTTGCAGGCTGCACCGCATGTGGCCTCTGCGGCACCCGCACCAACACCGTGTTTGGCGTGGGCGATCCGCAGGCCGAATGGATGTTGGTGGGCGAGGCGCCGGGCGAGAACGAAGACTTGCAGGGCGAGCCGTTCGTCGGCCAGGCCGGCAAGCTGCTGGACAACATGCTGGGGGCGCTGGGCCTGGCGCGCGGACGCAATGTCTATATCGCGAACGTGCTCAAGTGCCGGCCGCCGGGCAACCGGAATCCCGAGCCCGAGGAAGTCGCCCAGTGCGAGCCTTACCTGAAGCGCCAGATTGCGCTGATCAAGCCGAAGGTCATCGTGGTGCTGGGCCGCTTTGCGGCGCAGTCGCTGCTACGATCGACCACGCCGATCGGCAAGCTGCGCGGTACGGTGCATACCTACGAGGGCATCCCCGTGGTGGTGACCTATCACCCCGCCTACCTGCTGCGCACGCTGACCGACAAGGCGCGTGCCTGGGAAGACCTGTGCCTGGCGCGCGAGGTCCACGATCGTGCGGGAGCTCAAGCCTGATTTCGCCCAGATAACGCCACCGGGCGGCTGCGCGCCGACCGGGGCGGACGCGCCTTTGCCGCTGTGGTGTCGCGCGGCCTCGCAGCGCACGCGCGACCTGGCCTGGTGTTCGCTGTCGCCTGCGCTGCTGTCCCATCTGCCCGATGGCTACCAAGACGGGCCTGCCCGGCTGGCCGAATGGCCGCCCGGCGCGCAGGCGGGGTGGCAGGCCTGGCTGTCGCAGGCCGATCCGGCCACCTTGCCCGAAACCATCGTCGAACTGAGCCAGCATCCGGAGCCGACCGGCAGCCGCAGCCTGCGCCTGGGCCGTCATGCCGAGCGGCTTCTGCACTTCGCGCTGCGGCACACGCAAGGCGTGGATCTGCTGGCGGCCAATGTGCCGATCCGGCGTGCGAACGGCCATGGCGTGCAGACGCTGGGCGAACTCGACGTGATCTGGCGCGACCCCGCCAGCGCGGCCGTCGTCCATTGGGAGATGGCGGCCAAGTTCTACCTGATGGTGGACGGCGTGGCCGGGCATCGGGCCTTTGTCGGGCCGAACCTGGTTGACCGGCTGGGCGACAAGCTCGATCACATCGTGCGGCGCCAGTTGCCGCTGGGCCGCACCGCCGAGGCCCAGGCGCTGGTCGGGCATCCCGTGGATCGCAGCGAAGTCTATCTGCTGGGCTGGCTGTTCTACCGCGACGGCGTCGTGCCGGCCGGCCTGGAAGCGCTGGGGATTGCGCCGGATCACCTGAACGGGTGGTGGGCGCCGCTGGCCGACTGGCGCGCCCGTGCGTCGGACTCCGCCAGGGGGCATGTGCGCTGGTGCCGGCTGTCGAGGTCCGACTGGCTGTCGGGGGCCCGTGTGGCCGAGGCCGCGACCGAAACGGCGGCGGTCATGCACGATGCGCTGGCCGAACGCTTTGCCGACCCGATCCACGCGTGGCGCCGCGAGGCGCCGGTCATGGTCTGTGAACTGGTGCAGGATCAGGACGCGCCCGGCATCTGGCGCGAATGCTCGCGCGGATTCGTGGTGCCGGACGACTGGGAGGCGCGGGCCGCGCTGCGGGCCGCGGCGCCCTGAGAACCGGGGCGAGCCGGCAAGGCTGACGCCCCGCGTGTGATCAGTGGTGCTTGTCCTCGCCGATCATCGCCAGCGAGTTGTACATCTTCACATTGTGCTTGTGCAGGCGCATCACCAGCGCCATGGTCGCCACGATGAACAGGCCCAGCGCGACGATCACAAAGCCGATCGGCACGTTCAGCTTGATCAGCAGCGCGTACAGGCACAGCATCAGCAGCACCGAAACGTTCTCGTTGAAATTCTGCACCGCGATGGAATGGCCGGCCGAAAGCAGCACATGGCCACGGTGCTGGAGCAGGGCGTTCATCGGCACAACGAAGTAGCCCGACATGGCACCCACGATCATCAGGAACACGTAGGCGATGGCCATGTAGAGCGGCATCGCCATGCCCAGCACGTCCAGCGTCACGGCCGGCATGGTGTCCTTGGTGTAGAACGCCATCAGGATCACGGTGGCGCCCATGGCCACGCCGAACGGCAGCACCGACAGCGACTTGCGCAGCGGAATGCGCGCGGCGGCCGCGATAGCGCCCACCGCCACGCCCACTGCCACCACGGCCTGCAGCAGGGCGCCTTGCGACAGGTTCAGCCCCAGCGATTTTTCGGCCCACTTGAGCACGATGAACTGCAGCGTGGCGCCCACGCCCCAGAACAGCGTGGTCACGGCCAGCGAGATCTGGCCGAGCTTGTCGCGCCACAGCGCAATGAAGCAGTCGCCAAACTCCGCAATCAGCTTGATCGGGTTCTTTTCCTGCTGGGGATAGCGGGCGCCGGTGTCCGGAATGAACAGGTTGAAGACGGCGGCAATGAAGTAGAACAGCATGATCACCACCATCGCCGCTTCGGCCGGGGTGTTGATGCCGGTGTCGACATAGGGCAGGTCGAAGTGCAGCAGAAGGCTCGACAGTTGCACCGAGATCAGCGCGCCGCCCACCACCGTGCCCAGGATGATCGAGCCGACCGTCAGGCCCTCGATCCAGCCGTTGGCCATCACCAGCTTCTCGGGCGGCAGCAGCTCCGTCAGGATGCCGTATTTGGCCGGCGAATAGGCCGCTGCGCCGAAACCGACCACGCCATAGGCCAGCAGCGGGTGCAGCCCGAACATCATGATGGCGCAGCCCACGATCTTGATGGCATTGGTGATCAGCATCACCTTGCCCTTGGGCATGGAATCGGCGAAGGCGCCCACGAATGCCGCCAGCACCACATAGGACAGTACGAAGAACAGCTTGAGCAGCGGCGTCATCCACTGCGGGGAATGCAATTCGGCAAGAAGGGCAATGGCTGCGATCAGCAGGGCATTGTCGGCCAGCGACGAGAAAAACTGCGCGGCCATGATCGTGTAGAAACCCTTCTTCATACCTTGGACTTTGTCTCCATCGCGGGCGTCCATGTGGACGGGCAAAAGCGCACCGGCCGGTAGTGCCGTCGCTTGGCGGGAACCTGCTGCGCCTGCCTTGTCAAAGTGGGGCGGCGACGCTACTTTCGCGCGCCTTGCGGCTTGCCTGACCGTCATTGACATATTGCTTCTCTTTTAAAACATGGCCGGAGCGTCCGGCTTTATATCACGAATCCGCGACATTTCAGCACACCGGCGGACGCGCATTGGACAGTACATGCCCGGATGGATTCCCGGAATCGACCTGCGGATGTGGTCAAATATCGCCTGCGCAAGGTGGCGCCGGCTTGTCCGCGCCGGCCGGTTCGTCCCGAAGGCCTGTTACCGCACAGTGTGTGTCACCTCAACGCCCGAATCCAGTGGCCTGCCGACCGGGTCTTCCCGCATCTGGTGCAGAACATCGTTCGACAGCCCACGCAAGCAGTCATATCCATGCCAAGACCCATTCACGCTGTCATCCACCAGCCCGCGCTGGCCAACAACCTGGAAGTGGTGCGCCGCCATGCGCCGGATTCCCGCGTCTGGGCGGTCGTCAAGGCCAATGCCTATGGCCACGGCATTCGCCGCGCCTTTGCCGGCCTGAAGGCCGCCGACGGCTTTGGCCTGCTGGACCTCAACGAAGCCGTGCTGCTGCGCGAACTGGGCTGGCAGGGGCCGATCCTGCTCCTGGAGGGATTCTTCCAGCCCCAGGATGTTCCCGTCATCGAGCAATATCGCCTGACCACCGCCATCCATTGCGAGGAGCAGTTGCGCATGCTGGAACAGGCCCGGCCCAAGGGCCCGCTGGCCATCCAGCTCAAGCTCAACACCGGCATGAACCGGCTGGGCTTCCGGCCTGCCCAGTACCGGGCGGCCTGGGAACGCGCCCGCACCATGCCGTGCGTGGGCAGTATCGTCCATATGACCCATTTCTCCGATGCCGACAGCGCGCGCGGCATCGCGCACCAGATCGAGGCGTTTGAGACGGCCACGGCCAACCTGCCCGGCGAGGTCAGCCTGTCGAATTCGGCGGCCGTGCTCTGGCATCCGTCGGCCCATCGCAACTGGGTGCGGCCGGGCGTGATCCTGTATGGCGGTTCTCCCACGGGCCTGTCGGCGGACATCGCCGATACCGGCCTGCAGCCGGCGATGTCGCTGCACAGCGAACTGATCGGCATCCAGGACCTGCAGCCGGGCGATACGGTTGGCTATGGCTCGATGTTTACGGCCGACCGGGCAATGCGCATCGGCGTGGTGGCCTGCGGCTATGCCGACGGCTACCCGCGCCACGCGTCGGGCTGGGGCGACAAGCGCGCCCCGGTGCTGGTGGACGGCGTGCGCACCGACCTGGTGGGCCGGGTGTCGATGGACATGATCTGCGTGGACCTGACGCCGTGCCCCAAGGCCAAGGTTGGCTCGCCGGTCACGCTCTGGGGCCACGGGCTGCCGATTGACGACGTGGCCGCCGCCAGCGGCACGGTGGGCTATGAACTGATGTGCGCGCTGGCGCCGCGCGTGCCGACCACCGTGGCCATGCTGACCACGGCCGATTCCGTCTCCTGAAGACAGCCTGCGCCCCCATCCAGCCCGAGTCCGGATTTTTCGATGGCCAAGACCAAGACTGTCTATACCTGTACCGAATGCGGCGGTACCACGCCGCGCTGGGCGGGCCAATGCCCGCAGTGCAATGCCTGGAACACGCTCGTCGAGACCGTGGCCGAATCGGGATCGTCGGCCGCGCGCCGTTTCCAGCCGCTGGCGGCGTCCGCCGTGGTCCGCAAGCTCAGCGATATCGAAGCCGCCGAGGTGCCGCGCTTTACCACCGGCATCGACGAGTTCGACCGCGTGCTGGGCGGCGGGCTGGTGTCGGGCGGGGTGGTGCTGATCGGCGGCGATCCCGGTATCGGCAAATCGACGCTGCTGTTGCAAACGCTGGCCAACCTGTCGGCCAGCCGGCGCGTGCTCTACGTCAGCGGCGAGGAATCGGGCGCCCAGATCGCGCTGCGCGCGCAGCGGCTGGGGGTGGAAGCCGCCACGGTGGGCCTGCTGCCCGAGATCCAGCTGGAAAAGATCCAGGCCGCGCTGGAGGCCGACAAGCCCGAAGTGGCCGTGATCGACTCGATCCAGACGCTGTATTCCGAGGCGCTGACGTCGGCACCTGGGTCGGTGGCCCAGGTGCGCGAATGCGCGGCGCAGCTGACGCGTATCGCCAAAAGCAGCGATATCACGATCATCCTGGTGGGCCATGTGACCAAGGAAGGCAGCCTGGCCGGGCCGCGCGTGCTGGAGCACATCGTCGATACGGTGCTGTATTTCGAGGGCGACACGCATTCGTCGCACCGGCTGATCCGCGCATTCAAGAACCGCTTCGGCGCGGTCAATGAACTTGGCGTTTTTGCGATGACCGAGCGCGGCCTGCGCGGCATCAGCAATCCGTCGGCGCTGTTCCTGTCGCAGCATGAGGAGCAGGTGGCCGGGTCGTGCGTGCTGGTGACGCAGGAGGGCACGCGCCCGCTGCTGGTGGAAGTGCAGGCGCTGGTCGATACGGCGAACGTGCCCAATCCGCGCCGGCTGGCGGTGGGGCTGGAGCAGAACCGGCTGGCGATGCTGCTGGCCGTGCTGCACCGGCACGCCGGCATCGCTTGCTTCGACCAGGACGTGTTCCTGAACGCGGTCGGCGGGGTCAAGATCACGGAGCCGGCCGCCGATCTGGCGGTTTTGCTATCGATCCACTCGTCGATGCGCAACAAGCCGCTGCCGCGCGGGCTGGTGGTGTTTGGCGAAGTGGGGCTTGCCGGCGAGATCCGCCCGAGCCCACGCGGGCAGGAACGGCTCAAGGAAGCCGCCAAGCTCGGTTTCACGATGGCCGTGATCCCCAAGGCCAACGCGCCCAAGCAGGCCATCGACGGGCTGGAAGTCATTGCGGTGGACCGCCTGGAGCAGGCGATCGACCGCGTACGGCATCTGGACTGACGCAATGGCCGATGCTGCCGGGGATACCCAAGACGCAGCGTCGCGGTCGGTGGCGCGTGGCAAGCGGTCGCAGGCCGCCTACCACGCGCTGCGCGACGACATTTTCGCGTTCCGGCTGCTGCCGGGCGACCGCTTTACCGAAAACGACGTGGCCGAACGGCTGGGCATCTCGCGCACGCCCGTGCGCGAGGCGCTGCAGCGGCTGCAGGGCGATGGTCTGGTGCGGGGCTACTACCGCAACGGCTGGGAAGTGGTGCCGCTGGACCTGGGCCGCTTCGAAGCCCTGTACGAACTGCGCACGCTGCTGGAAACCCATGCCGTGACGCGCCTGTGCCAGCCGTCGCACGCGACGCGCCGCGCCGCGCTGGTAGCCATGCTCGGTGCCATCTGGCGCGTGCCTCAAGCCCGGCGCCTGGCCGACGGCAACGCCGTGGCGCAGCTTGACGAGGCATTTCACCTGGCCATCGTCGATGCGGCGGGCAACGCCGAAGCGGCGGCCGTGCATCAGCAGGTGACCGACCGCATCCGCATCATCCGCCGGCTCGACTTCGCGTTCGGCGAGCGGGTCTCGCTGACCTACGACGAACACGGCGCGATCCTGGCCGCGCTGGCCGATGCCGATGCCGGCCGCGCGGTGGCACTGCTGTCCACGCATATCGAGGATGGCCGCGCAGAAGTCAGCCGCCTGACCATGGCGCGCCTCGAGGAAGCCCGCACCAGCTTCGTGCCGTCGACCGAATCCGGTGCACCGGCGCGCCGCCGCCGGTTCGGCTGATCCCAGCGGTTTCTTCCCCGGCGACTTCGCGCGGCATCGCGTCGCGACGCTTTATCGCCCGCTATCCCCCACGCCACGCGGCATAGCCCGCTTCGCGCCCGTCCGGCATCCGTCCCCCTTCGCCAGTAGGGGCCCCCATGGCATGCCTATTGCGACCGTTCCACGCGGGAAATTTATGTATACATAAATCGCGGAACTGTCGTGACCTAGACGGGCGCCGCCCCGCACTGGATTCCAACAAGGCGTGGTGCCGCGTGGCCACGCATCTCTCTCGAAGTCTGTCTGAAGGAGTGGTTCGATGCGTACCGTTGCTGATAACGCGGCCCTGGGTGTGCCGCACGCCGTGCCGCTGGCGCGCACGCGCTGGCTGCAGCTGCTGCTGGGGCTCGTGTGCATGATGGCGATTTCCAGTCCGCAGTATGTCTGGACGCTGTTCACCAAGCCGCTTTCCGCCAAGCTGGGCGTGCCGCTGTCGGAACTGCAGGTTACGTTTTCGCTGCTGATCGTGTTGCAGACATTCTTCTCGCCATTCCAGGGCGCGATGATCGAACGGTTCGGGCCGCGCCGCCTGATCGCGCTGGGCACGGTGCTGTCGGGCCTGTCGTGGGTGCTGGCCGCGTCGGCGCAGAGCGTGAGCATGCTCTACCTGACCTACGGCGTGGTGGGCGGGCTCGGCACGGGCATCGTCTACGTGGGCGTGGTGGGGCAGATGGTGCGCTGGTTCCCTGACCGGCGCGGCTTTGCCGTGGGCATGGTCGCGGCCGGCTACGGCATGGGCGCCATCCTGACCACCTTCCCGATTGCCGCCGCGCTGGCGGGCAAGGGGCTGGAATCGACGCTCTGGCAATTCGGCCTGATCTTCGCGGTGATCGGCTTCCTGGCGTCACAGGGGCTGCGCGCACCGGCCGCCGGCGAACCAGTGGCGGTGCGGCCGGCCTACACGCCGTCGAACGAGGCCGATGTGCCGACCCGCAAGATGCTCAGGACGCCGCTGTTCTGGCTGCTGTTCGCGATGATGACGATGATGTCCACCTCGGGCCTGATGGTCACGTCGCAGATGGCCGCGTTCGCCAAGGATTTCGGGGTGTCCAATGCCGTGGTGTTCGGCATGGCCGCGCTGCCGCTGGCGCTGACCATCGACCGCCTGACCAATGGCCTGACGCGGCCGATGTTCGGCTGGATCTCGGACCGCTGGGGTCGTGAAAATACGATGTGCTTCGCCTTTGCGCTGGAAGCGGTGGCCATGACGCTGTGGCTGCTGACGCGCGAGAACGCGGTGCTGTTCGTGCTGCTGTCCGGCGTGGTGTTCCTGGGCTGGGGCGAGATCTTCTCGCTGTTTCCCTCGACGCTGACCGACACGTTCGGCACCAAATTCGCCACGACCAACTACGGCTGGCTCTATATCTCCCAAGGCATCGGCTCGATCTTCGGCGGCCCGCTGGCGGCGCTGATGCACGAGCGCATGGGTAGCTGGATGCCGGTCTTCGGCGTGGCCATCACGCTCGACATCGTCACGGCGGTGCTGGCCATTGCCGTGCTGAAGCCCTGGCGCAAGCGGTACCTGGGCGCGCCGGCGGCAGGCTGACGGCGCGCGAGCGGGCGGGAAAGTTGGCCGGTCGGCCGCGGGGAAGGGCAGGTGCGTCAATCCGCCACACTGCACCCCGTGGCGGATTGCTCGGGCACCCCGGTGTCGCAACGGAAAATGGGTAATAATTCGCGTCGAAGCCAATCTTGCCCTCGACACACCATGCAAGCCAATTCTCGCGCCTATTTCCTGCTGATCGCCGTGGTCTCGTTCGCGTTGCTCGGTGCCGCGCTGTACATGCAGTACGTGGAGGGCTACCAGCCATGCCCGCTCTGCATCATGCAGCGATTTGCGTTCCTGGGCATCGGGCTGTTTTCGCTGCTGGCGGCCATCGCGCAAAACACGCGCACGCTGTGGCAGGGCCTGGGCATGCTGTCCGGCGTGGCCGGTATCGCGGTGGCCGGCTACCACGTGTCGCTGCTGCTGAACCCCAAGGCATCGTGCGGCATCGATCCACTGGAAAACTGGGTCAACGCGCTGCCGACGGCCAAGCTGCTGCCGCAGGTGTTCTATTCGGACGGCCTGTGCACGGCGCCGCTGCCGCCGCTGTTCGGCCTGTCGATCCCGGCCTGGTCGCTGATCTGGCTCGTGATCCTGACGCTGACGCTTGCGGTAGGGCTGATCCGCCGCGAGAAGAACTACCGCTAGAGGGAGCAAGCCGCTGGAGGCGGTTCTGCCTGCGGTTGTCTCCCCTCTCCCGCAGGCGGGAGGGGGGAGCAAACAACTACGGCTCGGCAGGTATTACGCGATCTGCTCGATCTGCTCTTGCAGTTCCAGCCAGCGTTCCTCCAGCTGGTCCAGCTCGCCCGTGACCTCGCCCTGGCGCTTGAGCATCTCCATCAGCTTCGCCTTGTTGGCTTCCTCATAGCTTGAAGATTCGGCCATGAAGGCGTCGATCACGGTCTTGTCGGCCTGCAGCACCGACATCCGCTTTTCCACCTTTTCCAGTTCCTTGGTCAGCGGCTTGCGCAGCACCGACAGCCGCTGCCGTTCGTCGGCCTCGGCGCGGCGCTGATCGCGGCGATTGACTGCCGGGGTGGATTCGGCGGCGTGGGCGGCCGTGGCGGCATTGCGCTTGGCGGCGGCCTGTTGCAGCAGCCAGTCGCGATAGTCGTCCAGGTCGCCGTCGAACGGCTTGATGGTACCGTCGGCCACCAGCATGAACTGGTCGGACGTGGCGCGCAGCAGGTGCCGGTCGTGCGAAACCAGGATCAGCGTGCCCTCGAACTGGGCCAGGGCCATGGTCAGCGCCTCGCGCGTGTCCAGGTCCAGGTGGTTGGTCGGTTCGTCAAGCAGCAGCAGGTTGGGCTTTTGCCAGACGATCAGCGACAGGGCCAGCCGGGCCTTCTCGCCGCCCGAGAACGGTTCGATTGGCGAAGTTGCCATGTCGCCGCGGAAATTGAAGCTGCCCAGGAAGTCGCGCAATTCCTGCTCGCGCACGTCGGGAGCCAGCCGTGCCAGGTGCTGCAGCGGCGAATCGTGGTCGCGCAGCGTTTCCAGCTGGTGCTGGGCAAAGTAGCCGATGACCAGGCCCTTGCCCAGCCGCACCGTGCCGTTGAGCGGCGGCTGCGTGCCGGCCAGCGTCTTGACCAGCGTCGACTTGCCCTGGCCGTTGGCGCCGAGCAGGCCGATGCGCTGGCCGTTCTGGATCGACAGCATCAACTTGTGCAGGATGGTCACGGGTGGGTCGGCTTCAGCGTAACCGCAGTCGACGTGATCGAGCACCATCATCGGGTTGGGCGCCGAATCGGGCTCGCGGAACTCGAATGCGAACCCGGCCGCCACGTGCACCGGGGCCAGCCGTTCCATCTTTTCCAGGGCCTTGACGCGGCTCTGCGCCTGGCGCGCCTTGGTGGCCTTGGCCTTGAAACGCGTGATGAACGATTCCAGGTGCGCGATTTCCTTCTGCTGGCGCGTGTAGGCGGCCTGCTGCTGGGCCATCTGCTGCAGCCGCATGGTTTCGAACAGCGTGTAGTTGCCGCCGTATCGCTTGAGCTGCTGGTTTTCGATATGCACTGTGACGGTGCAGATAGCATCGAGAAATTCGCGGTCGTGCGAAATCATCACCAGCGTGCCGGGGTAGCGGGCCAGCCAGTCTTCAAGCCAGACGATGGCGTCCAGATCCAGGTGATTGGTCGGTTCGTCGAGCAGCAGCAGGTCGGACGGGCACATCAGCGCCTGCGCCAGGTTCAGGCGCATGCGCCAGCCGCCCGAGAACGATGCCACCGGCTGCGTCACCTGCGGCAGCGTGAAGCCCAGGCCAAGCAGCAGCGCCTCGGCGCGCGCGGCGGCGGTGTAGCCATCGGCATCGGCATAGGCGCCATGGGCCTCGGCTTCGGCCGATCCGTCGCCGCTGGTCTGCGCGGCGGCGATGCGCGATTCGATCTCGCGCAGCCGCGTGTCGCCGTCGATCACGTAATCCACGGCCGTACGATCCACTGCCGGTGTCTCTTGCGCCACATGTGCGATGCGCCACTGGCTGGGCACGGTCACATCGCCGCCGTCGGCATGCAGTTCGCCGCGCAGCATCGCGAACAGGGTGGACTTGCCGCTGCCGTTGGCGCCGACAAGGCCCACGCGTTCGCCCGGGTTTAGCGTCACGCTGGTGTGGTCGAACAGCACCTTGGTGCCGCGCTGGAGGACAAGCTGGTCGATACGTATCACGTGAAGGGCTTCAGGCTGGATGGTGCAGGGCAGCCGATCGTTCGGCAGGCCGGCATTGTAGCGCGCCGGGGGCCATTGGCCCGTCGCCCGGCCCGCGGGCGGCGACGCCGGCTTTCAGGCGGCTTGCATGTCCGCTTCCATGTATTGAGGGATTTCCCGTATTCGACCACTTAGGTCATTGCGGGCACGTCATTTGCGTGTAAATTTATTTACATTGCTTGCTGCACTGCGAAAGTGCCTTTTCATTGCCGGATCGTCGCCAGTGCCGTTGGCGATGCTTCAAGGCGGTGCCAACCTTTACCCCGACGTCCTCACATGTCCAGCGGCCAGACGATTTCCGAACGCATCGCTCGCGCCTTGCCCACACTGACGCCCGCGCACCAGCGCATGGCGAACTACGTGCTGGACAACCTGTTTCGCGCGGCCACGATGCGGATCGACGAATTCGCCACGGCCGTGGAGGTGTCGGTCGCCACCGCCAACCGTTTCGCCAAGGCGCTGGGCTTCGAGGGCTATCCGCAGTTTCGCGCCGAACTGGTGCGCGGATTCGAGGCCACGCTGGCGCCGGTGGAACGGCTGCGCGACGAACTGGCGCGCCCGAGCACGGTGGCCGACGTGTTTGCCGCGTCGCTGGAGGACGGTGCCCGCAACCTGGAATCCACGCGCCGCAACCTCGATCCGGAATCGATCGAGCGGGCCGTCGATGCGATCCTGGAAGCCGAGCGTGTCTACGTGATGGGCTTTGGCGCCAGCGGCTACCTGGCGGGCCTGATGCAGCACGGGCTGGAAATGCATTGCCGGATGGTGACATCGGTGTCGACGGTGGGCGGGGCCTCGCACGCGGCGCGGCAGCTGTTCAAGCTGACGCCGAAGGACCTGGTGGTCTGCATCGCCTTTCCGCGCTATGTGACCGATTCGATGAAGCTGGCCCAGCGCGTGAAGGCGCACGGCGGCCGGCTGCTGGCGCTGACTGATGGCCCGACCTCACCGCTGGCGCCGCTGGCCGATATTTCGCTCTACGCCAACGCCGGCAACCGCCTGTCCGCCAATTCGGAAGCCACGGTGCTGGCGCTGATCGAGGCGCTGTGCGGGGCGGTGTCCTACCGGTCCGTGCGCGCGGTGAAGGCGGCGGCCGAGATGACCGAATTCCTGCTGCCGTGGCTGTACGGCGCGCCCGGTGCGCGCGACGACCGCGGCACGCAGAAATCCTCAGACTGAAGTCAAGAAGGGAAGTAGAAGGACCTATGCCTCAAGCTGTTATCGCCATCCACGGCGGCGCCGGCACGATTACCCGTGCGGCCATGGACGCCAACCGCGAACGCGAATACACCACCGCGCTGGAACAGGTGCTGCTGGCCGGCCAGCGCGTGCTGGCCGAAGGCGGCAGCGCGCTGGACGCCGTGACCGAAGCCGTGCGCCTGCTCGAAGAATGCCCGCTGTTCAATGCCGGCAAGGGGGCCGTGCTGACGCACGCCGGCACTTACGAGCTTGATGCATCGGTCATGGATGGCGCCACGCTGAACGCCGGCGCCGTGGCCTGCGTCAAGCGCGTGCGCAATCCGGTGCTGGCCGCGCGCGCCGTGCTGGAAAAGAGCGAGCATGTGCTGTTTGCCGGCGAAGGGGCCGAGGCTTTTGCCGAAGCGCAAGGACTGGAGCTGGTGGCGCCGGAATACTACTTCACGCAGGCCCGCTACGATCAGTGGCAGCGCGCACAGGGCACCACCGGCATGGCGCTGCTGGATCACGATGCCGCCGCGCTGGCCGCCAGGGCCGCGCAGGAAGGCAAGGCCGACCCGCTCGATGCGGACAAGAAATTCGGTACGGTCGGCGCGGTGGCCTGCGATGCCCACGGCAACCTGGCCGCGGCAACGTCCACCGGCGGCGTGACCAACAAGCAGGTGGGTCGCGTGGGCGATACGCCGGTGCTGGGCGCCGGCTGCTATGCCGATGACGTGGCGGCCGTGTCGGCCACGGGCACCGGCGAGATGTTCATCCGCACGGCGGCTGCGTTCGATGTGTCGGCGCAGATGCGCTACGCGGGTTTGTCGCTGGAGGAATCGGCGCGCCGCGTGGTCATGGAGAAGCTGCCGGCCATCCATGGCCGCGGCGGCCTGATCGCGGTAGATCGCGCCGGCAACGTGACGCTGCCGTTCAACACCGAAGGCATGTATCGCGGCCTGGCCCGCGTCGGCGAACCGGTCAACGTCTGGATTTACGGCTGATATGCAGAATACTGTTTCCAAGCACGGCATCGTGCTGCCGCCCGAACGCGCGGTGGTGGTGGACAACCTGACGGTGCGCTTTTCCACCTCGGAACGCACGGTCGAGGCGGTGCGCAACCTGTCCTTCCACGTGGATCGCGGCGAAACGCTGGCCGTGGTGGGCGAATCGGGCTCGGGCAAGTCGGTGACGTCGCTGGCGCTGATGCGCCTGGTGGAGCACGGCGGCGGCAAGATCGCCAACGGCAGCATGCTGCTGCGCCGCCGTTCGGGCGAGGTGCTGGATCTGGTCAACTCAACGGAAGCGCGGCTGCGCAGCGTGCGCGGCGCCGACGTGGCGATGATCTTCCAGGAGCCGATGACGTCGCTGAATCCGGTGTTCCCGGTGGGCGAGCAGATTGCCGAATCGATCCGCCTGCACCAGGGCAAGGGCAAGGCCGCGGCGCGTGCCGAGGCGCTGCGCATGCTGGAACTGGTACGCATTCCGGAGGCACGCCGCGTGCTGGACCGCTTTCCGCACCAGTTGTCGGGCGGCATGCGCCAGCGCGTGATGATCGCCATGGCGCTGTCGTGCAAGCCGGCGCTGCTGATTGCCGACGAGCCGACCACGGCGCTGGACGTGACGATCCAGGCCGAAATCCTGCAGCTGATCCGCAACCTGCAGGCCGAAATGGACATGGGCGTGGTCTTTATCACCCACGACATGGGCGTGGTGGCCGAGGTGGCCGACCGCGTGCTGGTGATGTATCGCGGCGAGAAGGTGGAAGAGGGCACGTCCGACGACGTGTTCCACGCGCCGGCCCATCCGTACACGCGCGCGCTGCTGTCGGCCGTGCCCAAGCTGGGCGCGATGTCGGGCACGGACCTGCCGGCCCGCTTCCCGCTGGTGCAGGTGAGCGACGGCGCCGCCCCGGTCAAGGAAGTGCCGCAGGATACGGTGCCGGCGGGCGCCGCGCCGATCCTGCGCGTGCGCGACCTGGTCACGCGCTTCGACGTGCCAGGCGGCCTGTTCGGCAAGGTCACGCGCCGCGTGCATGCGGTGGAGCAGGTCAGCTTCGACCTCTATCCCGGCGAAACGCTGGCGCTGGTGGGCGAATCGGGCTGCGGCAAATCCACCACGGGCCGCTCGCTGCTGCGCCTGGTCGATGCCCAGAGCGGCACGATCGAATTCGCGGGCCAGAACATCAGCAAGATGCAGGGTCCGGCGCTGCAGGCGCTGCGCCGCAATATCCAGTTCATCTTCCAGGACCCGTTTGCGTCGCTGGACCCGCGCGTGCCGGTGGGCTACTCGATCATGGAGCCGCTGCTGGTGCACAAGGTGGCCAGCGGCAAGGAAGCCGAGGCTCGCGTGGCCTGGCTGCTGGAAAAGGTGGGCCTGACGGCGGCGCACGCGTCGCGTTATCCGCACGAGTTCTCGGGCGGCCAGCGGCAGCGTATCTGCATCGCCCGCGCCCTGGCGCTGAACCCAAAGGTGGTGGTGGCCGACGAGTCGGTGTCGGCGCTGGACGTGTCGATCCAGGCACAGATCGTCAACCTGATGCTCGACCTGCAGCGCGAACTCGGCGTGGCCTTCCTGTTCATTTCGCACGACATGGCCGTGGTGGAGCGCGTGAGCCACCGCGTGGCGGTGATGTACCTGGGCCAGATCGTCGAGATCGGCCCGCGCCGCGCCATCTTCGAGAACCCGCAGCATCCTTATACGAAGAAGCTGATGTCGGCGGTGCCGATTGCGGACCCCGCGCGACGCCATCTGAAGCGCGAACCGCTGAATGACGAGATTCCGAGCCCGATCCGCATGGTCGGCGACGAACCCGTGGTGCAGCCGCTGGTGGCCGTGGCCGGCAGTGGCGCGCATGGCCACTTCGTGGCACGGCATGCCATTGGCGGTGCCTATTGACCAATTCCGTAGTACCGAAGTCGCTGTATCCCCTGTATTCCTGCTTTCCCGATAGAGGAGAAGAGATGTCCAAGGTTTCTTTCCGGCTGATGGCCGGTGCTGCCGCAGTCGGCGCCATGGGTATGCTGGCCGCCGCGCCGGCCTTTGCCGCCAAGGATGCGGTGATGGCCGTGTATTCGACGTTCACCACGCTCGATCCGTACGACGCCAACGACACGCTGTCGCAGGCCGCCACCAAATCGTTCTACCAGGGCCTGTTCGGCTTCGACAAGGACCTGAAGCTGGTCAACGTGCTGGCCGAAAGCTATGACGTCAGCAAGGACGGCCTGGTCTACACGTTCAAGCTGAAGAAGAACATCAAGTTCCACGACGGCACCACGTTCGATGCCACGGCCGTCAAGGCCAACCTGGACCGCGTGACCGATCCGGCCAACAAGCTCAAGCGTTATACGCTGTTCAACCGCGTGGCCAAGACCGAGGTGGTTGACCCGTACACCGCCCGCGTGACGCTCAAGGAGCCGTTCTCGCCGTTCATCAACGTGCTGGCCCACCCGTCGGCCGTGATGATCAGCCCGACCGCGCTGAAGAAGTACGGCAAGGAAATCGCCTTCCACCCGGTGGGCACCGGCCCGTTCGAGTTCGTGGAGTGGAAGCAGACCGACTACCTGAAGGGCAAGAAGTTTGCCGGCTACTGGAAGACGGGCTACCCGAAGATCGACTCGATCACGTGGAAGCCGGTGGTGGACAACAACACGCGTTCGGCCGTGATGCAGACGGGCGAGGCTGACTTCGCGTTCAGCATTCCGTTCGAGCAGGCCGCCGTGCTCAAGGCCAGCCCGAAGGTGGACCTGATCGACTCGCCGTCGATCATCCAGCGTTATCTGTCGTTGAACACGACGGTGAAGCCGTTCAACGACCCGAAGGTGCGCCAGGCCATCAACTACGCCATCAACAAGGAAGCACTGGCCAAGGTGGCCTTCGCCGGGCACGCCGTGCCGGCCGACGGCGTGGTGCCCCATGGCGTGGACTACGCCGAGAAGCTGGGCCCGTGGCCGTACAACCCGGCCAAGGCACGCGAACTGCTGAAGGAAGCGGGCTACCCGAACGGTTTCGAGACCACGCTGTGGTCGGCCTATAACCACACCACCGCGCAGAAGGTGATCCAGTTCGTGCAGCAGCAGCTGCAGCAGGTGGGCATCAAGGCCCAGGTGCTGGCCCTGGAAGCCGGCCAGCGCGTGGAGCGCGTGGAATCGGTGCAGAAGCCGGAAGAAGCCGGCGTGCGCATGTACTACGTGGGCTGGTCGTCGTCGACCGGTGAGTCCGACTGGGCGCTGCGTCCGCTGCTGGCGTCGGAATCGATGCCGCCGAAGCTGCTGAACACGGCGTACTACAAGAACGACCAGGTGGATGCCGACATCGCCGGCGCGCTGCGCACGACCGATCGCGCCGAGAAGGCCAAGCTGTACAAGGATGCCCAGCAACGCATCTGGAACGACGCGCCATGGGCCTTCCTGGTCACCGAGAAGATCCTGTACGCCCGTGCCAAGCGCCTGACCGGTGCCTACGTGATGCCTGACGGCTCGTTCAACTTCGACGAGATCGACATCAAGCAGTAAGCCTGGGCCTGACTGGCAGTTTTTTCCCCTCTCCCGCACGCGGGAGAGGGTAGCTGGTGCAGTAGAAGTGGTAGCAGTCGCGGTAAGCAGTACATAACAAGCTGTTGATAAATGCGGTAAGCCGAGAGGCCGCCTGCCCGTGTATGCGGGGTGAAAGGGCGGGCGGCCATCGGTCTCAAATTTCTGGTTTTCTGGTGTCAGGATGCTGAATTACTTCCTCAAACGATTTCTGGGCGTCATACCGACGATGCTGCTTGTGGCAGTGCTGGTATTCCTGTTCGTCCACCTGCTGCCCGGCGATCCGGCGCGGCTGGCCGCAGGCCCGGAAGCCGATCAGGCCACTGTCGAACTGGTCCGCAAGGACCTGGGGCTCGACCGCCCGATGCACGAGCAGTTCGTGCGCTTCTTCTCGAATGCGCTGCAGGGAGAGTTCGGTACATCGCTGCGCTCCAAGCGCCCGGTTTCGCAGGAAATCGGTGAACGCTTCCTGCCGACGCTGTACCTGACCGTCACGTCGATGGTTTGGGCGGTGATTTTCGGCATGGCCATCGGCATCAGTTCGGCCGTATGGCGCAACCAGTGGCCCGACCGACTGGGCATGACGCTGGCCGTGTCGGGCATTTCGTTCCCGGCTTTTGCGCTGGGCATGCTGCTGATGGAAATCTTCTCGGTGCAGCTGGGCTGGCTGCCGTCGATCGGGGCCGACAGCTGGAAGCACTACATCCTGCCGTCCCTGACGCTGGGCGCCGCCGTGGCCGCCGTGATGGCGCGGTTCACGCGCGCGTCGTTCATCGAGGTGCTGCAGGAAGACTTCGTACGCACCGCGCGCGCCAAGGGCGTGCGCGAGACCGTGGTGGTGATCAAGCACGCGCTGCGTAACGCCATGATTCCTGTGGTGACGATGATGGGCCTGCAGTTCGGCTTCCTGCTGGGCGGCTCGATCCTGGTGGAGATGGTGTTCAACTGGCCGGGCCTGGGCCGCCTGCTGGTGGACGCCGTGGAAATGCGCGACTACCCGGTGATCCAGGCCGAAGTGCTGCTGTTCTCGCTGGAATTCATCCTGATCAATCTGGTGGTGGACCTGCTGTACACCGTGATCAACCCCACCATCCGCTACAAGTAAGGAGGCTGACATGACCGAGCTTTCCACGTCCGCCACCGCCACGCCGGCTCCGGCCGCCGAAGCCGTCCGCACGCCCTGGACCGAGTTCTGGCGCAAGTTCCGCAAGCAGCATCTGGCGCTGGTTGCCGGCGTCTTCGTGCTGCTGCTGGTGGTGATCGCCATCCTGGCCCCCCACATCGTGCCGTACGACCCCGAGAACTACTTCGACTACGACGCGCTGAACGCCGGCCCGTCGGCCGCCCACTGGATGGGCGTCGACTCGCTGGGCCGCGACATCTTCAGCCGCATCCTGGCCGGCACGCGCATTTCGCTGGCCGCCGGCGTGTTCTCGGTGGTGATCGGCGCCATCATCGGCACGCTGCTGGGCCTGCTGGCCGGCTATTACGAAGGCTGGTGGGACCGCATCGTCACGCGCATCTGCGACGTGCTGTTCGCCTTTCCCGGCATCCTGCTGGCCATCGCCATCGTGGCCATCCTGGGCAATGGCATGGTCAATGTGATCATGGCCGTGGCCGTATTCAGCGTGCCGGCGTTTGCACGCCTGGTGCGCGGCAATACGCTGATGCTCAAGCGCCTGACCTATGTGGAGGCGGCGCGCAGTATCGGCGCGTCCGACTGGACCATCCTGATGCGCCACATCCTGCCGGGCACGGTGTCGTCGATCGTGGTCTATTTCTCGATGCGGATCGGTACGTCGATCATCACGGCCGCGGGCCTGTCGTTCATCGGCCTCGGCGCACAGCCGCCCACGCCGGAATGGGGTGCGATGCTGAGCCAGGCGCGCGCCGACATGGTGACCGCGCCGCACGTGGCCATCTTCCCAAGCCTGGCGATCTTCCTGACGGTGCTGGCATTCAACCTGCTTGGCGACGGCCTGCGTGACGCGCTGGACCCGAAGATCGACCGTCGCTGATTCCATGGCCAACGCTCCCATCGTCGGCAGCCTGCCGGCCGGCCCGCGCAATGCCATGACCGATGTGGCGGGCGTCTCGGTCGGCCACTGCACGCTGGCCGACGGCGCCTGTCAGACCGGCGCAACCGTGATCCGTCCGCACGCGGGGAACGTCTACACCGACAAGGTGCCCGCTGCCGCCACCGTCTTCAACGGCTTCGGCAAGAGCATCGGGCTGGTACAGGTGGACGAACTCGGCGTGCTGGAAACGCCCATCGCGTTGACCAACACGTTCTCGGTCGGCACGCTGGCGCAGGCGCAGATCCGTCACGCGATTGCGTCAAATCCGGAGATCGGGCGCAAGTGGCCCACCGTCAATCCGCTGGTATTCGAGTGCAATGACGGCTATCTGAATGACATCCAGGCGATGGCCGTGCAGGGCCAGCACTACGACGCGGCCCTGGTAACGGCGGGCGCGGACGTCGCACAAGGCGCTGTCGGCGCGGGGCGCGGTATGTCGTCGTTCGGTGCGAAGGGCGGCATCGGTACGGCATCGCGCCTGGCTGGCGGCTATACGGTCGGGGCGCTGGTGCTGTCGAACTTCGGTACGCCGGAATCGCTGATCCTTGCCGGCCGCCCGCTGGGCGCCGAACTCACCGCCCGCCTGAAGCAACCGGCGGAGCCGGAGAAGGGCTCGATCATCATGATCGTGGCGACCGACGCCCCGCTGGACGCGCGCCAGCTGCGTCGCCTGTCGATGCGCGCCGGCACGGGGCTGGCGCGAACCGGTTCGATCTACGGCCATGGATCGGGCGATATCGCTTTGGCCTTCTCGACGGCCTATACCGTGCCGCACCTGGCCGATGCGCCGATGCCGGCCGTGCCGATGATGCACGAATCGAAACTCGACCCGCTGTTCCGCGCCGCGGCCGACAGCGTTGAGCAGGCCATCGTCCACGCGCTTTGGCACGCCGAAACCGTGCAAGGCCGCGACGGCCATACCCGCCGCGCGCTGAGTGAGCTGCTGCAAGACCTGCTGTAAAGCCCGAATCCATGAAGATCCTGATTTCCGCTGATATCGAAGGCGTGGCCGGCGTATTCCACGCCGAGCAAACGCGTGCCGGCAATGGCGAATACGAACGCGCCCGCGCCTGGATGACCGCCGAAGCCAATGCCGCCGTGCAAGGCGCGTTCGCCGGCGGCGCGACCGAAGTCCTGGTCAACGATTCGCACGGCGGCTTTCGAAATCTGCTGCCCGAGCAGATCGACCCGCGCGCCCAACTGGTGCTGGGCAAGCCACGCTACCTGAGCATGATGGCCGGCGTCGATCAGGACTGCGACGGCGTGTTCATGATCGGCTACCACGGCCGCGCCCAGAGCCGCGGCGTGCTGGCGCACACCATCAATAGCGGCGCGTTCGCGCGCGTCTGGTTCAACGGGCTGGAACTGGGCGAGGCCGGCATCTACGCCGCATTGGCCGGCGAATTCGACGTCCCCGTGCTGATGGCCAGCGGCGACGACGTCTTCATCGCCGAAACCCGGCCGCTGATGCCCTGGGTGCGCTACGTGCAGACCAAGACGGCAGGCGGGCAGGGCAGCGGCACGACGCTGTCCCCTGCCGCCGCCCGCGACGCCATCGCCCAGGCCGCCGAAGCGGTCACCCGCCAGGCCATCGCCCACCCCGAAGCCCGCTGCTTCGAACTGTCCGGCCCGGTAACCTGCCGCCTGCAGACCCTGACCACAGCCCACGCCGACCTGTTCTGCCAATGGCCCACATTCGAGCGCGTGGACGGCGTAACGCTTTCGTTCACGGCGCCGACGGTACAGGCGGCAGTGCGGATGCTGAATTGCTGTTCGGCGATGGCGTTTATGTTGAAGTAGGGGGCGGTCGAGGAGATTCGGACATCGAACCGGTGTCGCGGGTTGTCACTTTGATCGGCTTTTTGGCTTTGATTGGTTTTTATTAATGCTTCTGAGGTATTTTCTGACGCTGGCCGCCGTACGAAAAGGAAAGGATGACGCTTCGTGCTCAGAATATCCGTCAATCCCAGTCCATTGTCCCATTTTCAGAAAATCGTTGTTTTCAATGACTGTGCCTGCGGGATCCATTTGGTATGCACTAACCTGGTAGAGGTTTCCAAATGTTCCAAGCCCGCGATGATTTATCGTCCAACGGACTATTGTAATTAGATTCATCTTTCCCGCTATCTCTTCGAAGAACAATGAATCCACGCTGGGAGGGCCACCCTCCCAGCGATAGGTGGCTATTTCCTGTCGGCGACAATAACTGCCTTCGTTCCGATAAAATATCAGGTGGCTGGAGCTCGAATTGTTTCTCTCTATAGCTATGATGCTATCTTGTTCTAGTTTCTTGGCGGAAAACGTTTGTTCTTTCGGGGAAATCTTGGGGCAAACGGCGGCACTTGATTTTTCGTTGTCAAGTGACAAGGCTGGTGTGCAAAATGCAACACACGCGGCGAGCAGTAAGCCTCTTTGGAAGGCCGCCTTATTGGCCGGGATCAATCGAAAGATCCAGTAAGAGAGCGAGGCGGTTATATGACGCTCTTCTTGCCGCGATTCCATGGGTTCCTCCATTCACGAATCGGGATACGGTGGCAACGTCTCCCGTGTCCGCTATTGGGTTAATATTGCGGGTAACGGTCCAGTAAACAAATGCAGACTCGATCCCATATGCCAGGTTGGTGAGAAGCAGATCTGGATGGGCTACAAAATCTTGTGGGTCATCCGGAAACCTACGATTGTGTTCTTCAGTAAGAACCCTATAGTTGGCTTTGAAAGTTGTCTGAATAAGGCCTCTTCCTCGATATCGATATCCATCTCCGGTTGATTCCGCCCCATTTTCATACCTGTTTTCATAGACGTAATTCGCCAGGTTTTCCGGATTATTTTCATAAATGTCAGTTTCTGACCAAAGCTTGGGTCGAAGTTTTCCGTAATTGCATACAACGTCATTCTCGGAAATTGTCACTGCTGGGGCACTCGCGCCACGTGGTTTTGGTTTGCATCCAAAGATCACTTTCATCTGTTGCGAGTTGTAAAACAGATTCTCTTCGACATTCCTAAATTTGCTTTCTGCTTCAATTTGCGAAAGAAAATGCGCGATTCTTTTTGGTGTTGTGACATTGTATTTTTCGGCGAACGTATTGAGATGCACTAGCAGGCTCTCGTGATAGGTGGTTGACCCTGATGGGTTGGCCGCAACAAGCATTTCGATGGTAATTAAGGGATGTTTTGCCTGGAAGTTCCCCACCACCCCCACCGGATGCATATGAAACACCGCCGGACCAGGTAAATCAGGCAGTCTCGCCTTGACCTCTTCCCACCACACCAGTTTCTCGATACGCCGTTGCTCGGCTGCGTACTGGGCATTCGCACCCGTTTCCTTTTCGAGTTCCGCAGTCAGCGATTTCCATTTGGACGGGTTGGCCCATTCGCTTTCGTGCCGAATAATCAGGCGCGACGCGCGCAGCGACTGCCATCTGTCTTTCGCGGCCACGCATAGCTCGTCGATGGCACGGTCGCCGTTACTGCCGGGGCAAATTGCCTGATAGACGCTTTTCATTAGCGGACTAAGTTTGTCCAGCGCAGCGGTGGCCGGCATGTCCTTGTCGCAGGCATAGTCGACGTACGCTTCTGATTTGGCGCATAGCGTATGGGCGGAGTCATGCGCGCCCTCGATGGTCTGGAAGTCCACCCACCCCTGCGGATACTCGCGCGTGACGCGACCGCCCGCGAAATTCTGTTCTCGTACCCAGCCACTGATTTCGTTGCCAAGCATATTGGCGCTGTGCACTTTCCACCAGTTGAGCTTCAGGTTGTCCGCGCCTGGGCTTGTCTCTTTGAACTTGTGTTCCTTTCGCCGGCCCAGTTCCGCTAACGACAGCATTAGGACGACATCGGTGCGCGGAGCGTCCTTTCCCTCCTGATGGGCCGCCTTATAGAGCTTTGTTCGCCTGTCGATACGCAGCAGCGTGGCTTCGCCGGGTAACCCCAACGCCTTCCAGCGCGCGGGATACGGCGAGTGTTCCTGGATCCAGGCTCGGCTCGTCTGAAGAAAGGTCTTGATGTCTTCGCCGCAGAAGAACTCGATGTGAACCATGCGGG
The DNA here is from genome assembly GCF_057798875.1 of Cupriavidus sp. 94F1. Classification (NCBI taxonomy): domain Bacteria; kingdom Pseudomonadati; phylum Pseudomonadota; class Betaproteobacteria; order Burkholderiales; family Burkholderiaceae; genus Cupriavidus; species Cupriavidus sp. 94F1. Next base: position 517 of record NZ_JBYOJT010000001.1, on the reverse strand, counting down.
TGGGCGCCGAATGATTGAGCGAGTCGTACCGGCCAAGGTGGCCGAGCAACTGGCCCGCTTTGACCTTGATCGGTTTTGGAGGAACGACTATGCAGTCGAGCGCGGTGTCGGGTATGAATTCCTCGACCACCTGTCCACCATGCTCGCGCCCAAGGAATACCCAGCCGCCGACCGCAGCATCGGGCGCCACGAAGTCTCCAACGCTGGCCGGAATCGGCGGGCCGCTGCGTGCGATCTTTCCCCAGTTGCCAGTGCGCTCGCTGATACTGAACTGTGTGCCCTGCGGCAGGATGCCAAGCGCCGTGCCGCCGGCCCGTGCTGACCGCACGCGCAGCCCCTTCTGCTTGGCGGGCGCAGCGCGCAGGCCCGGCCTGGCGCGTGGCTGATCCCGGGCGAACGTCGTGACCTTGAACTCCGGTGACCAATGGGCCGGGCGGGGCAACGTCTTCCTGTCCTCGTAGCCAGCCAGGTCCTGCAGGTGCATGTACAGGCTGTAGAAGGTCAGCCAGGTCCCGCG